>JANNPW010000152.1:0-21999 GCA_031400405.1 Mariniblastus sp. | reverse complement strand
GCAGTAAAACTTCCTGAGTCGTGGTAATGTCATTGAGTGTCAGTATCCCAAAGGACGTATGACAATCAAAAAGAATGTAGTCGAACTCTTCGGTGACATCCGCCATTTTGTCGCGCAAAATAATCTCGCGTCCCACCGCACCGGCCAGCTCCATTTCTGCGGCGGCCAAGTCGATATGTGACGGGCTGAGCCAAAGATTGGGCTGCACTAGATGCCGGACTTCGTCAAGCGAAACCAGATCGGTCAGCACGTCGTACATGGATAAATAGTCGGCCTCCATACCAAACCCCAGATGGAGCGACGCATGGGCTTGTGGGTCGAGATCGATCAACCAGACTTTATTGCCGGCCTCGGCCAGGGCAGCGCTCAGATTGACGGCGGTCGTGGTTTTTCCCACGCCCCCTTTTTGATTGATGATCGCAATACTTCGCATCGGGGAAACTCCATTTTCCAATGTGCTGCTGATCGATCCGTGTCCCGATCGTGATGAACGAGCGCCGCGCGGATGATTGGTTAATCTAAAAAAGTATAACCCGCAGCGCGAGAAATTTCCTAGGTGAGTTAAGTTCAGCCGAACACGATAATGAACTGTTTGCTAGCATGTCGCGGAGCGAAAAAATGCTACGATTTCAACGTCCCGACCGTATCTTCTGGCTCCGAACCAAACGTTCAAAACGAGAAAATCCAATTCATGAATGAGGAATCTGATTTCTCGCCAGGGCCGTCCGCTGGGACGATCTCGCTGGGCGAAGCGTTTTGGACTTGGTGTCGAGTGGCTGTGTGCAGTTTTGGCGGGCCTGCGGGACAGATCGCGGTGATGCACCGGATCATCGTCGACGAAAAGAAATGGATTACCGAAGAGCGATTTTTACATGCGTTGAATTACTGCATGCTACTGCCTGGTCCCGAGGCACAGCAATTGGCCACGTATATCGGCTGGCTGATGCATCGGACGGTCGGCGGATTGATGGCGGGAATATTGTTTGTCATACCTGGATTCATTTCGATTCTGGTTCTCAGTATTGGGTATGCCTGTTTTCAACAAACGACCATTGTCGCGGGGCTGTTTTTCGGTTTAAAACCTGCGGTCATGGCGATTGTTGTCGGAGCGGTCATCCGAATTGGCAACCGAATTCTGAAAAACAACTTGATGTACGTGATTGCGGGAACAGCATTCGTGGCGATCTTTTTTTTCAACATCCCGTTTCCGTTGTTGATTGCGTTAGCCGGGCTGATCGGTTTGCTGGGCGGCAGAATTGCTCCGGAGCTATTTCGGGTTTTGAAAGGGCACGGTGCTACGGGACAGACTCAGGTTGCCATTGCTGACAAATTCCCATTAGTAACCATCGAACCGACATGGCGTCGCAGTCTAAAAATCTGCGCGATATTTTTACCGCTCTGGTTTGGGCCGCTGGCATTAGTTGCCTGGTTTACCGGCAGTGATTCGGTGTTTACTCACGAAGGAATTTTTTTCAGTCAGGCGGCGGTGGTTACTTTCGGCGGTGCGTATTCGGTACTGGCCTACATCGCCCAGCAGGCGGTCGAGCGATTTGGATGGCTGCAACCTGGAGAAATGCTGGACGGCATGGGAATGGCCGAGACCACTCCAGGTCCGCTGATTATGGTCGTCCAGTTTGTGGGGTTTATGGGCGCCTATCGAAACCCGGGATCACTCCATCCTCTGACCGCCGGCGTGCTGGGTTCGATCGTAACGGTGTGGGCCACATTTGTTCCGTGTTTCTTCTGGATTTTTTTGGGCGCACCGTTTGTGGAGCGGTTGCGCGGCAATCAAACAATCACTGCGGCGCTATCATCAATTACGGCGGCAGTTGTGGGAGTCATTTTGAATCTCGCGGTCTGGTTTTCGCTGCACACGATTTTTGGAACGGTGGAAACCAGTTCGTTCGGTGGAATTCGATTGTTGATTCCGGTGTGGTCAACCCTAAGTTATGGTTCGCTGGTCATGTGTGTAATTGCGTTTTTGCTGACCTTCTATTGGAAACGGGGTATGTTTCTTACCTTGGCTGTCTGTGGAGCGTGTGGATATTTGTGGTATTTGTCAATTTGATGAACTTCCAATGCTTGTTGGGGCTATTATGATTGGCTGGAAAGCCCGATAATGAACGCTGGTAAAGATTGTCTCGGGACAATCGCATATTGAATGAACTGATCCCAAGAATTGCATGGACAACTGGTCTGAGACTGTAACTTTTCTGATCGCCGCGATCGTATTGATCATATTGAACGGCTTTTTTGTGGCGGCAGAATTTGCCTTGGTAAAAATTCGCATCTCACGGATCGAGCAAATGGCTCGGGACGGACGGGCGATGGCCAACACAGCGAAATGGCTGGCGGTTCGATTGGATGAATCGCTCTCAGCGTGCCAGTTGGGAATTACAATGGCCTCACTGGGATTGGGCTGGGTGGGCGAACCGGCGTTCGCGCGATTGGTCGAACCGTTGTTGAATAGGGTCGGCATTCACAATGAACAAGTCACCCATGTGATTGGATTCATCGTCGCGTTTTCGGTAATTACGGGATTGCATCTGGTGATTGGTGAACAGGCACCGAAAATTTTCGCGATTCGGCGACCCGAATCGATGCTGTTATGGTGTGCAGCGCCGATGAAGTTCTTTTTTATCATCTTGTATCCGTTTCTGGTCGTGCTGAATTTCGTGACGAAATTAGTGTTGGGATTGTTGGGTGTGGGTGGTGCCGGTGGACAGGATGGTGCCTCCACCGAACAGGAGATTCGCGCGCTGCTGCGCGAGGCTCACATTCATGGCAATTTGACGGGCAACGAGCATTCACTGATTAACAATGTGTTTGAGTTCGATGACATGGTCGTCCGCCGGGTCATGTTGCCGCGCGGCGAGGTGGATTTTTTCGACATCAATGAGCCGCTCGACAAATTAATTAATCTGGCCAAGCGGACCAAGCACACGCGTTATCCGGCGTGCGATCATTCGTTGGATAGTGTGGTCGGTGTAATTCACATCAAAGACCTGGTCGGCGTCTCCGCCGACAATACCGAGTTCGATATTCGTGAGATCATTCGCCCGCCCAAAAAAGTCCCCGAGACGATGCCGATCAGTCGGGTCCTCAGACACTTTCAGGGGACCCACCAATTGTTGGCTTTCGTGGTTGACGAGTATGGCACGATCACCGGCATCGTGACTTTGGAAAACGTGCTCGAGGAAATCGTCGGGTCCGTCGAGGACGAATTCGATTCCGAACGGCCTGAAATCGTCCCCTCCGGCCCCGGCGAGTTCATGATTGACGGCGGAACACTGGTCGGGGACATCGAAAAACGTTGTAAGCTGGATTTCGGTGACGAATCCGATTCCGATTCGATCAGTGGTTTGTTGACCGAGATGCACCAACGGATGTTGCACCAAGGCGACCGTTTTGAATTGCCCGGCGCGACCGCGGTCGTGGTCGAAACACAAGGCGACCGCGCGACGCTGGTGCGCTTATTGATCCACAATCCGAAATGAGTTTAGCGGTCATAGATGCAGCCATTTCTACGTGTTACGTTGGTTCACTGCCGATTACCGTAGAAGTAATCCTCCAGATATCTGGCCGTGGAAAACATTGCTACCGCGACGATGGCGCAGACGATTCCGGCAAATTGCAATTCGGCTTTGTTGATTTTTTCTAATGAGACGATCACGAATAACGCGGGACAGGCAAATGCCGGTAGCAGCGCCGCGCCGCGAATGAGCGACCCCAACATGGTCCCCGATTCGTATTCCTCAATTGAGGCGGCATCACTCCCACTGGCGCCACCGCGAACTAAGACGCGAAAATGGCGCAACCCACGCCACAACATCCCCGCTGTCAAGGCGACTATGATACCGATTAACCGACTAAGATTGGAGTTGCAAATATCGAAGGCCCCCAGCAAGAATATGATCGGAATGGAAATCGTGACGAGCATCGCGACCAATCGATAGAGCAACACTAAACCACGACCAAGGCTGGTCCCGGTATGAGTTCCAGCTTGAAGTTTCGACGACTTGACCGGAGGCTGTGGCGTTGTAATTTTGGGAGACCGGACTTCGCACGCACCCATCGCACCCCAGGCGCGAATGCGCACATGCATTGGCGTCGTGGTTGCCGGAAAATCGGTAGCGATTACGTTGTCCGAAATTGCACCCATTAACATCACGCCATCCAGATCAACGACGGTTCCGGGCGGAACGATTACGTCGACACCCCCCATCAGCGTCAGCAAGGTCAGGTTTACATCCTTGGCCGTTACTTGGGTCAGATCGAGATCCGTGCCGCCCATGATCGTCATCGCGATTTGATGACCTCCCGGTTGCCAGTTTCCTTTGCGCTCACGACCGCTCATCATGGTAAACATGAACCGGGTCTCCAGCGATTGTTTGACATCCCCATGAATAGAAGACTTCACAGGCGGTCGTGGCGGATTGTAAAACGCTGCTCCCAAATTGGCGACGAAATTGGCAACGGGCGAACTGGGTGGTGGGGCGTCGGACTGTGACATGCCGGTCTTGAATTCGCTGGCTCGTTGATAACGTCGCGCAGGTTCGCGTTCCAAAGCCCGCATTACGGCTTCGTCCAATCGCGCATCGATATTCGATTTGCTGGAAGGAGGTTGAAACCGTCCTAAGGGCAGTTCACCGGTCAACAATTCATAGATGACCACACCCAGAGAATAAATATCGGCTCGATGGTCCACTTCCGTTGGCCGATCGCGCTGTTCCGGGGCCATATAATTGAACGTCCCCATCACTTGTTGGCTGCGAGTCAAGGAATCGGGAATTCCGACTCCCGTCATTTTGGCTAGACCAAAATCCGCGATCTTGACTCCGCCAGCTGTACTGACCAACAAGTTTTCTGGTTTGATATCGCGATGAATGATGCCTTGATCGTGCGCGTACTGCAACGCATCACACAACTGAGGAACCATCTGCAACGCCATTTTGGACGAAATTTTTTCGACCGCCGACAGTTGTCGCAAATTCATGCCGTCAACAAATTCCATAATCAAATAATGCGCGGTGCCGCGCATCCCAAAATCATGGACCGTGACAATATTGGGATGGTTTAGTTTGGCCAGCGCTCGGGCTTCCCGTTGAAACCGCGCCGCGAATTCAGCGTCATCGGGACGCGCCAGGAAGACCTTCAGCGCGACGACTCGATCTAGATTTTTTTGTCGCACGCGAAAAACCGTCCCCATCCCACCCTGGCCGATTAGTTCCAAGACTTCCAATTCGGGGAACAGCTCGGCCATCGCGGCGACACTGGGCGTTGGAAATCTGCGAGCTTGCGGATGTGACCCGGTAACCGCAGGGGATGAAACTCGCGCTGCGACAGCCATTAAGCAGGTCGGGCACAAGCCGCCCGGGAGCTCTTCGGAAACGGGAGTATTGCATTGCGGGCAGTGGATTTTGATCATGAGAATGACGTTTTTTGAGAGAATTTGTTCGCGGAACCAACCGCCGCTACCTGACAATCCGGAAATTGCTGGGTGGGTTACAGCGAAACTGGAAATTTTCTTAAAAAAGACTCGAATTGGCGACTCAACCCTTCAAGGCCGCCAATAGCTGATCCAGTTCATCCCCCACTTGCAGTCCATCGCTGACAGTTTGAGCCACGATTTCGCGGATCGCATCCCGGTAATTTTCTCGCAATCGCAGAGCTGCGACTTTGACGGTACTGGCCAGCATGCCGAAACGTTCGCCGATTTCGAGGTATTGTTCCTGAGTCATGGGAGCACCCGAGAGTGTTGGTTGCAAGGCCAGGTACAGATCCAGTTTCCCTTTTTCCTCTTGCTTGGCCCGGATTTGTTCCAACGCCTGTTGCAAAACGGTCAACCCCCACCGCCGCTCAAACAACTTTTCAGCCGTCCAGCCATCCACGGGTTCGAGTTGATAACGTTCTTCGGCACTTCCCCAGTCGACCGATAGAAACTGTCGACCGCCGCCACGTTTTTGGGCTTGCTGTTTTTCTGCTTGCTTCGCCAAATGGCGTTGGACGGCTGCCATTAAGAACCAACGAAAACGTCCCTTCTCGGGACTGACGGTTTGCAAAAAATCTTTGTCAATCAGTTCCAGAAAAAAACTCTGCACATCATCAGCGGCCTGTTCGTGTGATTGGCCTCGGCGACGAAGATACGCGAACAACGGATACCAATAGGCCTGACACAATTGTTCCAACGAATCGCGTCGCACGGCAGAATCCGGCTCGCGCGAGCCGACGACCAGGCTCCAATGAGTCGTTTGAAAGTCGTGGTTGAGATTGGGGCGATCCATTTCAATAATGTCTGTCTGAACGCGCGAGTTAGAATTGATCCATCCTACCAGCGGCTGACCTGTTGTTCGATCCGCACCCCGAGTTGCCACTCCGCAGCATACCGCGACAAAAGCCCGACACAAGTCGGTCGATCCAATGGACGAAAACTTGGCGGGAAAAAGTCGGAAAAAGCCGGCGGTGCCAGACCAGTGCCTTGTTCTGACAATTTCAGCCTTTAAAAGATAGTCATCATAACAACAGCACGATTCAATTAGTTTTCGTTCGATCGTTCCCGAAATGTTTCAGCGATTTCCGAAATGAATAATGATGAAGGAATCGCAACGTAGATTCGCCGAGAGATCGGGGGGCGACGATGACTCAGCGAACTCAGCGTTTTCTAAACTCGTTGTGTTTTACGCGGGAAATGGAATATCTCGAACGTACCAGTTGAACTTTCCTACGACGAAAATATCAGAATCGCCGGACCCATGGCAGGATCGCGGTCGAAAGAAATTAAGCCCGCGACTTTTCTCCACGGCGAAACCAAGCAGGGCTGGCTCGGGTATGATGGGTTGTGCCGGAGCGGGAAGTCCATAACCCGCTCCCGCCGGTGATTTTTCCAGTCATGGCAGCAATATCGCTCCAGGAAATTTTTTCGCCGGTAACAGTCCGTCAAATTTTAGGAGAGAAACAAGAATGTTGATTAGACATTTCGCCAAAAAGTTTCAGCCGTTGGTTTGTACCGTAGTAGTTATGTGTGCCGGATCATTCAGTCTGTTGGGCGCGATGCCCGCGATGGCAGGTCTGCCGACTTGCCCGACTCAAGACAAAGCACCGCAAGACAAAGCACCGCAAGACGAAGATATCGATGTCGACGCCCTGATGGAGGAAGGCCAGGATTTTATTGCCGACAAAGAGTATGGAAAAGCTGCGGCAAATTTTCGGAAAGTCGTCACTGAGGAATCCGACAATGGTCTGGCCTGGCAATTGCTAGGCTATTCGCTGCATATCGACGGCAAACTGGACGAAGCGATCGAGGCACATACCAAGGCCGCTACGTTTGAGGAAGTCAAAGGGATTGGGCTTTACAATCTCGCCTGTGCCTGGTCGCTGAAGAAAGACACGGAACGAGCATTCGAATTTCTGGCCAAATCGATAGAAGAGGGCTATGACGATGCGAGTCTGATGAAAACGGATCCGGATCTGGATAGTATTCGCAGTGATCCAAGGTTTGATCCGCTGTTGCAGTGGTGCCGAACTGGTAAGAAACCGGCTCCCGCCGGCTCAACTCTGGTTGGCAGCTGGGCAATCAATTCGGGCATGAAAGCCGGCACAAAAATTGATATGGAGGCTCAGCCGACCGAGTTCAAAATCACGGATGAACAAATCCTGATACCAGTACCTGGTTCTGACGACGGGTTTGTGATGAGTTACAAAATTGACAAATCCAAGACTCCGTTGCAGATTGACATGAAAATCGACGAGGGTCCAGGAGCGGGTGGCAAAGCAGTCGGCATCATCAGCGTCGACGCTGGACAAATGACGTTGTGCTACGATCCGACCGGAGAGACCAGGCCAGAAGCTTTTGAATCGAGCGAGGCCAACGGGTTCTTTTTGTTCAAGTCGAAAAAAGTCGAGAACAAGGCCGAGAAAAAAGTCGAGAAAAAAGTCGAGGTCAAGCCTGCTGGTCTGGAGATCGTTGGGTCTTGGACGATTACCAGTGGAACTCGAGCGGGTGAAGAATTACCGGAGGAGCGAATTGCGGCTGGCATCGAAATCAGCGAAGACTCGATTGAAATTGCCGCCGGCGAAGAAGCTTTTGTAATGGGTTACAAAATCGATTCCGCTACCACCCCGGCAGCAGTTGACATGAAGGTGCTTTCGGGGCCAGCTCCCGAAGGCTCACCGGCATTCGGGATTTTGAAACGCGACGGCGATACTTTGGTCTTGTGCTACAACGCCATGGGCGAAGACCGGCCGGAGTCGTTTGAGTCGACGGCCGAAAACGGATTTTTTCTGTTCAAGATGAAGTTGAAAAAGTAACGGTTGTTTCTTCGGTAGCTGAAAAATTGAAACCCCCGGGCCGGCCAAATGTTTCCATGGCTTGCCCGGTTTTTGTTTAGCTGGGGTTGAGCTCCTGCAATCGAGCGAATACGATTCGGAAAACTCCTGTAAAACCATTGAAGGACGACTGCCTAGGTGCTTTTTTCATGTCGCAATTAGCCCGCATCGCAGTCATACTAGATTTTATTTGCGAACCCCACACCTGTCAGCGATGAAATCCAAAACCAAAACGCCTCCAGCGCAGCGCGCGAAAAACGAAGTAGCCCTTAAACCGGGCGATGCCTTCGTCGCGATTTGTGACTGGAATGGAGTCGTCAAATGGCTGAGCAATCACACCATTAAGACACAAGTGGGTGATTTGGGCTGGTCCAATCCAATATGGTCAGCGACGATGCCGAGCGATTCAAAGAGGCTTTTGCGCGGACGGCCACGCTGCACGAGCGGCGCACATTGGAAATCGTCTCGTTGAATGGCCTGCGTTACCGGATTTGGCTCTGGTCCATCGGAAACCCCGAACTTGCCGTTTGCACATTCAATTTGCTGATTCCAGTACAAATTGCCTTATTGACGGCGCGCGAGCGTGAATTGATGGAAAATTTGGCGACCGGCGCAACGTTGAAACAGATTGCATTGCAGCTGGAAGTGAGCATCAACACGTTACATGCTCACATGCGTAACATTAAATCGAAATTGGAGTTGGCTGGGCCGGGCGAAGTCGTAGCGTACGCAGCCAGGTTCTTTCACAAACATGCTGAAGCGACGCCACCAGAAAGCTCGGTGCCCAAGCCGTGAACGCGAGCGTCGTCAACTTTGCGATCGCGCCTGCGCGGGTTTGCTCTGATTCTCGATCAGGTTGGCCAGATTTTTGCCCGATTCGGCCGCGTCAAAAACAGCCGTTTGGATCCTTTGGATCAGTGAGTTGATGGACTCGTTGGGTTCTCGATCGGCGCGGACTTTTTGTCCAAGCGATTCCGTCAGAATACTGATTCGAAAGACCTGGTTGTTAAAGTCATGCAGGTTGTGTTGGGCAAAGTAAAGAACGGATTCGTGGTTTCCGGACAGTTCGGTCATCGTCTTGATTCCTGTTGCGTGAAGTGTCAGTTCGACGCAATGAGACCAAGAATGCTCGATATTTGTAATTCCGGAATTCACCAAAATACGGCGAGCCCGCTCAAGCATCCCGTGATATCAGAAAGCACATTTGTGTTAATCTGCTATTCGTCGATGTTACCGGTTGCTGAGTGCCAGCCCGGAAACAACCGCAGGCGCTAGGCGGGTATGCCCGTCAGCGAGTGTTTGAATCGCTCCCAGCGATTGAGAATAACATCAAATCGCTCGTTCAATTCCCGGCGCAAAGCGTGCAACTCTGCTTGGAGTTCGGCCGGCTGGCAATCGTCAACGATACGTTCAATTACCACTCGCAGCGCCTGTTGGCTATCTACCAGGTTTTGTTGCAACTGGATCAATTGAGCTTGTTGCAACTGGACTTGAGACCAGTGTTGTTCCAATTCGCTAGTTTTCCGACGCAAATGAGATTTACTGGATAAGACTTGTTGTTCCCAGTGATAGGCTTGCGCTTGCAGGTCAGCTTCTCTTTGGATGAGGTCTTTTTGGCGATTCCGCAGGTGACTCACCAGTTGTTCGATTTGTCGTGTCGGGGGTTGTCCCAAGTCTAACCATTCGGGAGATTGGGACTCCGTTTCGGGGGCCACGTGCAATCGCAAATGAGTTGTGGCACCGGGCGCTGGTTTGGCCGTGGCGGAAGACAACAACGCTGCAAATCCATCGTTACTGCCGGTCGAATCAATCATGCGCAGTACCGCTGACGGGTTGGAAACGGGAGTTGAGTCGGTTCGAAGAGTTTTCATTTCTGATGGCAGCCAATTGGGTCGACGCAAATTTTTCTGAAACGACGTGGAAAGATCGACAAAGTGCGCAAGCATCCTGATCCATCATCGGCATTTTTGAGCTGTCGCTTCCCGGCTGGCAGAACAAGCCGGATGTGCGGACTGGGAAATTTGTAGGGGAGCCAGCGGCGGCATTTCAAAGCCCAGAAGTTGAGGTTCACTGGCAGATGACGGCGATTTGGTCAGAGAGAGCCGCTTGAATGTCGTCAGGCTGCATGAAACAATGTACCGTTCCGGATCCAATCACTAAATCGGATCCAATCACTTAATTTTAGGCTAGTTAATGAGAATTGAACCGCTTGGCGACAAGGTCGTTATCAAACGAACCGATGCGGAAGAGAAAACAACCGGCGGGATATTGTTGCCAGATTCGGCTCGTCAGAAACCCCAAGAGGGCCGGGTGTTGTCCGTTGGCAATGGCCGACTATTGGCCGATGGTTCCCGCAGTGAACCCCAAGTCAACGAAGGAGATCGAGTGATTTTTTCCAGTTATGCCGGTACCGAAATCGATGTCGACGGTTCCAAGGTGTTGATCATGAACGAGACCGATATTTTGGCCGTAATGGTATAGTGTTCACTCGGTTTTCAATGATTTTAAACTCAATCAAGCGGAGAAATTTTATGGTCAGCCGGCGCACCTCATTCGCAAAAGTAATCTCCCTGACGGTTAGCGGATTGTACCTGGCGATTTGCGCGACCACCGTTGTCGCTCAAAACGTCGCGGGGCAGGAGCCCGCCAAATTCGACCTCCCGTTGTACCGACAAACGGTGCAGGAGGGGGTGGACTACTTGTTGGCCAAGGGCCAAGCGGACGATGGGAGTTTTAGTAAAGAGCTCAGCCCTGCGGTGACCGCCATGTGTACTAGTGCGCTGCTGGCACATGGTGTGCCTCTTCAGCATCCTCAAATTCAAAAAGCACTGGGTTACCTGGAATCATTGATTCAACCGGACGGCGGCGTCTATATTACTGGCAGCGTCTTGCGAAACTATGAAACCAGTGTGGCGGTGATGTGTTTCGAGCGGGCCAACGCGGACGGGAAATACGATCAAGCCATTCAAGATGCTGTCGCGTATCTAAAAGTCTTGCAATGGGACGATGCGGAAGGTCACCCGCTGACCAGCACCTATTATGGCGGACAGGGCTATGGTTCACATCAGAGACCCGATGCTTCCAACACGTCCTTTTTTCTCGATGCCTTGGAAGCAGCCGGCGAAGATGGCGAAAGCGAAGCGGTGCAAAAAGCCTTGAAATTCATGTCGCGGTGTCAGAATCTACCGACACCAGAAAATACGGCGGAATGGGCTTCTAAAGTAACCGTCCAGGATCGCGGTGGTTTCATTTACTCGGCAGCCAACGACGGCGAATCCAAAGCGGACAAAACCGATGTCGGTGGCCTGCGCAGTTATGCTTCAATGACGTACGCCGGCCTGAAGAGTTTTCTGTATGCCGGAGTTTCTCGCGATGATGTTCGCGTGCAAGCGGCCTTTGATTGGATCGGACGAAACTACGATTTGAAATCCAACCCCGGTATGGGACAGCAGGGACTTTTTTACTACTACCATGTGTTCGCGAAAACGCTGCAGGCCGTCGGCGAACCGATCGTCGTGGATTCTGCAGGTGTGCAACACAACTGGCGCAACGATCTGGTAGCTCAGTTGGCGCAATCACAAAACCAGGACGGCTCATGGATCAATTCAGCCGACCGTTGGTACGAGAGCGATCCGAATCTGGTTAGCAGTTATGCACTGTTGGCGCTAAGTTATTGCCAACCAACTGAGGCTGATTCTGAATCGCCGGATCAGAAATAGCGCAATTAGCAATGACTCCACCCAATCGAGTTTGATGACTCCCTCGGCGACAGAAATTTTGATCGAAGTCTGCGTGGCATCTTGCGCATCGGCAGCAGCAGCGATGGAAGCTGGGGCGGATCGGTTGGAGCTAAATTCAGCCTTGGAGTTGGACGGATTGACTCCTCAGGTTGAACTCGTTCAATGGGTAATTGAACAATCAACGATTCCAGCGATTGCGATGGCCCGACCGCGAGCGGGTGATTTTTGTTATTCGTCGGCTGAGTGGTCGATTTTATTGGCCGATGCGGAATCGCTATTGGCCGCCGGCGCGACTGGTATCGCGTTCGGTGTTTTGACGAACGGCTGTCAGGTGGATGTGTCGCGTTGTGTTGAAATGCGAAAGCTAGCGGGAAACGCAGAACTGGTTTTTCATAAAGCGTTTGACGAAGTTCACGATCCCGAGTTGGCGCTCGAGCGATTGATCGATACGGGCATCCAACGGGTAATGACGAGCGGCTTGTCTGCGACGGCGTTGGCTGGCGCATCGGTAATTAGCCAATTGATTCAGCAATCTCAGGGCCGAATTGAAATTCTGCCAGCGGGGCGAATTAATGCCGAAAACGGAGCGGAATTGGTCGCCCAGACGGGCTGTCGGCAGTTGCATGGGAGTTTCGGCAGGAACCCGGAACGGTCGATGCGCGAGGAGATTCGACTGTTGAAAAACCGACTTTTGTCGAGGTTGGAGGGCGGTTAATCGAGTTGGAGTTCGATTCGAGGCCCCGCCAAGACTGGGATTAAGACAGGGATTTGTTGCTTCGGAGTCTCCCCCTGTTTCGCCGGACTCCCTTGACAATCCCGATAAAATGTCGGATGATCCTCGATTCCAAAAAATACACACTATTAGCATTCCAGCAGATAATTACGGCACAAGCGATGAAATTCCACAAAGACGATCAGGTCGTCGTGATCAGCGGCAAAGACAAAAAAGTTTCGGGCAAAATCCTCACGGTCGATCACGAACGACAAATGTTGATCGTCGAGGGTGTGAATATGGCCTATAAGCATGTCAAGCCAAGCCAGAAGAATCCTCAAGGTGGACGCTTGCACAAAGAGACTCCGATTCGCGCCTGCAAAGTCATGTTGGTCTGTCCCAAGACTGGCAAGCCGACACGAATCGGATATCGGTATCTCGCCGATGGAAGTAAAGAGCGCTTTGCTCGCCTCAGTGGCATGTCGCTCGGTACGATCTCGCCAGCGAAGACTACCTACGCGAAATAGTTTTGCCGGCCAGTAACCTTTCGTTCTCGCGGTTCGCAATTGGTTTCGGAGAATGACTAGTCTGCTATTCTGCGCGCGCTTGTCGCTCGATACCGGGCAGGTCGACGGTCCGGATGGTGACTTCATCCAACTGCACATTGCCGAATCCGGTTAGGGCGAATGTAATTTGCAACTCTCGATCCGAGGCCACGCCACGATAGAGGGTAAATTCTTGCCAGCCTTCGGTGACTGGAATTCTCTCGGCCATCGCCTCTCCGCCCAATGTGTCGATGATCATTAATCCGTCCATATTTCCGCCGATGACTTGGGGTATGTTCACCCAACCGTGAATTCGCACCAGCTGTCCTCCACGAACGGGAATCCGTGGGGTGGAGATCCACAGCGGAGTGGCGTCGATGGTCGGGGACGTGGATTTTTCGCTGACTTCCATGTGCAGACCATATTTGCCATCGACTCTGGCGCTCTCAGTCAACTCCACTTTTGAGGCGACCAGGTCATCGTCGAGTCGTCGATTTTCCCAGCCGCTACGCGCGAGATGTTGTAGGTCTTCGAAATCGCCACCCGCGAGGCTATTGGGATTCCATTGGCTTTCGCCTAGCCGGGAAGCGAGTTCCCAGTGCAAGGGAATCAAGCTCGAATGCGCCACCAATGGCGAAGACGTTTTGGACTGGAACATGCCGAGTGGCTCGGTGATCATTTCGCGTCGGACAAACGCCAATCGTTCATCGGTTTGGTCGAGAAAGGGCAGGGCGGTGGCTTCGCTGTTACCGGCGATCAACGAACTGGCGTTGCGAAACGCGTTAACGGCGGCATTGAGCGCGCCGCTGCTCGCGGGCGAGCCGCGGCCCATCCGGTCGAGTTGATTGGCAATTAACTGGATGATCGCCAACCATTGTCGGGTTAGTTCTGTATGCAACTGAAACGATGAGGCCTGACCGACGCGTTGATAACTCTGGTTCAATTTGTTGAAGATCAAGGGATCTTGGCTCAGGACAACGGCCGCTGAATAGGGACAATTCTCAATCAGCAAATCGTTGCCGCCAAGATTGCGCGTGAGTGCCAGTGGTTGGAGTCCGGTTTCCGATATGAGCATGGCCCGTTCACTAAAGGTGGTGTCGGGATCGCGAAAACGGACGGTGCGAACGACCGCATCGCCAGCCCAATATTGTTCGTGATGGGTGGGACGTTGAATCAGCAACAGTCGGGAACGATTGGTGCTGATGGCATAAACTTCCAATTCAGGATCGTTGGTCGGGACCTCACCGCGCAGGGCGCCCGCTACGATCCACGGTTCGAGTCGTGAAATTTCGGTGTTTAGCCATTCAATCGTCAAGGCGCGCAGACGAGTGCTCGGATCGGTTCCATCGAGTCGTGATCGCGACTTGAACCGCAACCCACGAGCACCTCCCGTGATCGCTTCATACACCAGGAATTTAATCTGTTGCGGTTCGATCGGAGTCGGCGGAACCGTGTCGGCAATCGCGCTGATCTGGTTAGTCAACTGTTTTGGGAAATCAGTCTGGATATCGGCCCAGACGGGTTTGTTGTTGGAAATGGACTGGCTCCGTTGGCTGATCCAATCGCTGTATTGACTGGCCAGAAAGCTCGTGCCAATCGGTTCGAGTCCGATGCTGAGAATGTCCAGGGATTGCGCAAACTTTGTCCAATGGGTGGCGGTATGGCCGACAATCGGACGACCCTCGCGTAGATCCGATTCGCGAATTTCGCGAATTCGTTGCTCAACCGTTTGCAAATTCCGACCAGTCAGTTCTTCACCAACCGACCAAGCCAGAACCCGATCAAACTGAAATTCGATCGGTGCCAGTCCGATCGAAGGAGGGGGTGGGCAGATGATCCAAAGGTCCAACTGGCGAGCCTCCTGCAGCTGCTCGTAAGTCGCCGTGGACGTCAACTCGACGACATTGAATCCCAATGATCGCAAGTACTCAAAAGATTCGCCCCGATGTTGGATGATGCGCGGCAGGAAGGGCTTTTTCTCAACCAACAGGACTGTTCCATCGCGAACTACCAACGAAGGTTGCTTATCATCGACCGACGGGGAATGAGCAATGGACTCGCTAAAACCGACCGTTTGTACACTCGCATCATGGTGCACCGGTGCCCGCACAGAAACACGATCCGCCACGGGCTTCGCATCGACCATCCCCACAACAACCAGATCGTCAACCTGCACCACGGTTTCACCGGGGCCGGAGTATAAATTCAAGACGACTTTGTCGACATAGGCATTTTGCGGGCTGACATGCGAACCATGTTTGCGGCGCAGCAGCCAGATTTCTTCTTGCAATTTTTGTTGCAAGTTCCGGCTTTCCTGGGCAAAGGACAATGTTTGCCATTCACCTGTCGCGAAATACATAGGGCCCGGCAACAGCGTGGTTAGCGGACCTTGTCCGGTCGGCGACGGAGTTGTGGGTAAAACAACTCGTACCATCACCTGAGTGCCGGGGCGTGACGCCTTGATTCGCACGGAAGGCAAGAGTTCCGGGATTAGATGGACCGGCGGGATGTCATGGGAAATGAGAATTTGCGTGCCCGAGCCGGTCGTGAACGAAATTTTTTCGAAACGATTTTTCACGTCGAATTCGTTGGATCGGCGTTGCGTCCAATTCGCATCGGGAATGACACAGTCCGATTCGCGGCGCTCCCAGCTTGGCACCGCAGATTCAAATGGCTCGAGAAACTGCGCGTGGGTAACGCCCGCCAGTAGGAGCCACAACAGGACCGTGGTTCGGACACTCGTCAACCGCAGGAAGCACTTGCCAATCGCAATTCTCCCCCACTCGTTTCTCGCCAGGCGGCAGTTGGACAAGTTTGCAAATTTCCGGTTGGTGACGGCCAGCGGCATCAACGGTTGGCGACATCCTGGCATGGGAATTCGTTTCTCAGGGTACTTGGATTTTGTCCGTCGGAGGTATGACCCGGCGGCGAGCAACGGTTGGCGGCTCCGTTGTGTTTTGTTGACACGAGAAAATTTGATTCAAAATCTGAACGTTGAAGACAAGCGACGTGGTTTTTTGGCAAGGGCGTTTGAAGCGGGGTTTTTGTGCACTTTCTTCGCAGAAAGCTTGGCTTTTATCAGTTTTGAGAGACTGATTCCAGATCAAAGCGTTGGATTTTGGCCTCATTGGAGAAAATGATGCTGCGCGGTTCACCAGCGAAAAAGGGCCGTTTTTGCGGTATTAGCGGGATTTTCATCGTAAGAGGGCGCGCTTGGCATTCCAGCTGCAAATAGGTCCTCTCAACGACAGCAGACATCATCAACCAGGAGAGACACCATGAATTCGAACTTCGACCGAGCCGTTCAAAATGTTGATCAACTGCCCATGGATCTCAATGACCTGATTGCCGCTGTGCAAGAACTGCCCGCTGAATTCCGGGAACAATTGGAACAACCCCTCAATCGTGTCGTTGAATACACCCGCCGTCGCCGCCGAATCTTGAACTTGATTCAAGAAGCCTTGAGCCAATTACGGATGGACATGAAGTATTTAATGTTTGACTTGGAAGCGACCCGTCGCGAACGCGATACTTATAAGAACGCCCTGGAAGGGGAAGCTTAGTTGTTTTCTCGGGTTGACTGTTTTCGCTCGATGGATGAGAAATGAGCGAAACACCCGAATTGCACTGCTCTTTGGCCAATTGCCCCGTTGGGTCACTGGGGACTGGCTTGGTGCTGGGTTCACTCCACTGACGGCTTGGTGTTTGGGGCACTGGGGTCAAAAGTTGTGAAATGTCAATCGTTGGAATATCATAGAGGGTGCAGGTACCTGGTTGTCCACCTGTCGTTTCCGTCCTAGTCGTTTTACATACACATACACGCCGCGTTACCGGGTTTACGTTTGCTATGAGCCAACTTACCGCAGATCAGTTGGCTCAACGCATTTTTGATTGTGGCCTCATGAGCTCGAAAGAAATCGACTCCATTGTGCAGACCGCCGGAGGCCGTGGAAATGCTACGTTCAACAGTCTCGTTACCACGCTGGTTGAACGCGAAGCGCTCACCAATTGGCAAATCAGTCGCGTCGTGGAAGGACATACCAAAGGTTACTTCTACGGCAATTGGTCGGTGTTGTATTTGATTGGCCATGGGACGTTTGCTCGCGTGTATCGCGCTTTTCATCGCAAGACCGGCGACATCAAAGCGGTCAAAGTTTTGCGGCAACGGTATAGCACCGATCTCGAATCGCGGGAACAGTTTCTACGTGAAGCCCGCATGGTGATGAAATTACGCCATCCCAACATCGTCCCGATTCACGAAGTCGAAGAGGACAAAGGCCGAATCTACATGGTGATGGATTTTGTCGAGGGCCAAAACTTGCGGGAATATGTCATTGCCCACCGCAAATTGGCGGTTCTCACGTCGCTCAGGATCACTCGCGATATTGCTGCCGGGTTGGCTTATGCGGCCCAGTACAACATTACGCATCGCGATATGAAGTTGTCCAACGTGTTGTTGTCCGCCAAAGGCCAGGCAAAATTGGTGGACTTTGGCTTGGCCACCGTCAGCGGCAAGGACGACGACGACGAAAAAGGTGGCCCCCGAAGTATTGACTACGCCGGACTCGAACGAACAACCGGCGTGCGGCGGAACGACCTTCGCAGCGACATCTATTTTTTAGGTTGCATGTTGTATCAGTTGGTATCCGGAATTGCGCCGTTATTCGAAACCCGCGAACGGATTAAACGATTGTCGTCGCAGCGATATTTGGACGTTCGACCCGTGACCCAACATGCGCCCGAATTGCCGCATCGCGTGGCGATTCTGGTTGGAAGGTTGATGGATCTGGACGCCGAAAAGCGAATTCAGACTCCTGCTCAGGTCGTTCAGGAAACGGAATCGGTGATCGCGGCCATCGAATCGGGGGATAACAAGCAGTTTGATGCAGCATTGACCGAAAAGCAAATGCAAGAGTACGCTGCCCAAATGCTCGAAAAAGAAGAGGGTTCTGGTCGGACGATTTTAATCATTGAGTCGAACAAAAAATTGCAAGATTCGCTCCGTGAACGATTGAAGAGCCTGGGTTATCGAGTTTTGATCACCGGCGATCCGGTGCGCGGACTGTCCCGTTTTGCCGATTTGGATCCGTCCGATGATCAACCGGCGGATTTGGTAATTTTCGGATGTGCGGGATTGGGGCAGGAGGGCCTGCGGGCATTCGCACAATTTGCGACCGGGAAAGCGACGGTGGACATCCCTGCCGTGTTGCTGGTCACTGAAAATTTGGAGAAATTCGTAAAACCGGAATGGTTCAATGGCAACCGCGCCTTGGCACGGGTGCCACTCAAGATAAAAAAGTTACGAGCTGAATTGCGAAAACTATTGAAACTAGATGATCCCGCAACCAAAAAATCGCAGCAGCCCGTGGTTGGACCCCACGTGGTCAATTCCATTGGTGGCGGCGATACCGACATCGACGACGATTAGATTTTTCGGTGGCCATAGATTGCAAAATCGACGGTCAACCGGATTTCCTGTTCGATTGCCTCGATCCCACGCCCTCTGTGACCAATTTCAACGCCCTTTCACAAAGAACGACACGAGGGTCATGAGACCGCCAATGCCGGCCAAACCTAGCAAACCATAGGCGAATTTTTGAAGGTTCAGTCCATGCGTGCGATAAAGCGCTATCGGCTGCTCCTCCCATTCGCCCAGGCCGGCGTCGACCTTCATTGCTGTCCAATCGGAAAGGAGTTCGCTGGCCGATTTTTGGTCAAACTCCTGATTCCAAATCTCGGCCTGTTTCTCCAGTTGCACATCTCGAATCATCCCGGCCGCATAGAAGTAAATCGCGGCGCCACTGATTCCCATAAAAATCACCAAGGCGAAACCGGTCGCGAACAGTGTACGTTTGAGGCCGGATTCCGGTACGAGTGGTCGGGGTAGGGTGTCACTTACGGCAGCCAGTTGTTTGAGGGAGCCCAATTTCGGGGCTTCACAGGAATTGTGGCATTTCTCGCATTCGATTTCCTGACCAGCTTGGACGGGCAGCAACCCGATTTTGGAGCCACAATTTGGACAGGGAAACAGGTAACGAGTCGACATGATGGACCCTGACGGTTGAGGTGACGTGCTGGCTTAAGGGACTCTTGCAAATGCCAGCAGTTATACCAGAAAAGAACCGATTTGCATGGTTTTTTTCTCGCCTGGCGGAAAAAATGACTGGACGATTGATGTCCCGCAGTTACAATCTGTTAACGCTCTTTAACACTCCTGCTGTATCCACAGCCCACCCGAGGAACCTTGGTCGGACCCACACTTCCGTCGCCAAAACCTCACCCAGCGAGTGCCTTAAAAGCGTGCCGGTTTTGTTGCCTCGGCAAAACCAAACCTAAGCGGATACTGTGAGAAAGATTCTGCCTATTAAGATTTATTAATCCGATCCAGCGGGCGATTTATTTGCTGGCTGGATTGTGGTCGCTAAGTCAATTCAGAACAGGGCTGTTGAACTGGAACATCGGTGTGGGAAAAATTTTCGTTGATCGGAACCAAGGGTTTGGATCATCGCAAACTGGCTGGCTGTTTCAGCCACCGGTATGGCCTTTTTTCCCCGGCGGTTTTCGGAACAATCAATTCCCGTGTTTCTGTATTGACGGATAGGAATTTTTCTCATTCGGACGCCGCGAGGAAATTTTTTGAGGTGCGAGATGCCTCGGTTCCGGGCTGACTCAGACGTAGGTTGACTCAGACGTAGGCTGTGACAGCGGATTTTGTTCATAAATTTTATCATTTATTACTGCGCAGGAGTACGAAATTGTACGACACACTGCTTGACGACTTTGACAATGAAGGGACTCGTACACGAGTCGCTCCAAAAAATTTTGATGACGTTGTCGATAATAGTTCGACGACCGAAGGCCTGGATGTTGATGCCGATGATGATGATCCAATTTCCAATTCAAAAGACGAAGACGCGAACAAAGCTTCCGATGACGATCTAGTTGCCGATATCGATGACGCGGAAACCTGGTCCGATGATCCAGTCCGCATGTACCTCACCCAAATGGGCGAAATACCGCTATTGACTCGTCGCGAAGAAATCACACTCGCCAAACGTATCGAAGACACCCGTCGTGAGTTTCGGACCAAATTGTTGGAATGCGATTATGTAATCCGTGACGCCTACAAGATTCTTGTCCGAGTTCATCGCGGCGAGTTGCCCTTCGATCGGACGGTCCAGGTCTCGGTTACCGATCGCTTGGAAAAGGAACAAATCCTTGGTCGTATCGGCCACAATCTCGGAACCTTGGCGGTAGTGCTAAAACGCAATCGTCACGACTTTCTGACTGCGTTTTCCAAATCTCAATCCAAAACACGCCGCAAGCAAGCTTGGCTAAGCTTGGCGCGTCGCCGCCGGCGCGCTGTCCGCTTGATCGAAGAACTTGGTCTGCGCACCCAACGAATCGAATCGAAGATTCGCACGATTGAAGAGTTCAGTATTCGCGTGGACGAGCTCTCAAACAAAATCAAGAAACACAAAAAGGCCAATAAACCAGCCAGCGAACGCAACCCCTGGGTTCAGGAAATGCGCACGATCTTGCTGGTCTGCCAGGAAACACCGCTCAGTTTGCGCAATCGCGTAAAATTCCTCCGAGGAATCTACACGAAATACCAAAAAGCCAAACGAGAACTATCCGAAGGGAACTTGCGATTAGTCGTCTCGATCGCGAAAAAGTATCGCAATCGCGGTTTGAGTTTTCTGGACCTGATCCAGGAAGGCAACGCCGGGTTGATGCGCGCCGTTGATAAATTCGAATACCGACGCGGGTTCAAATTTTGCACTTATGCCACCTGGTGGATTCGACAAGCCATCACGCGAGCGGTTGCGGACCAAAGCCGCACCATTCGAATTCCGGTGCATATGGTCGAAACGATGTCGCGCGTGCGAACGGTGTCCCGGCAATTGTTGCAGGAACTCGGTCGCGAACCCTCGTTGGAAGAAGTTGCCCGTCGCAGCGAAACCACGGTCGACGAAGCCCGTCGCGTATTGGCCATGAGCCGCTATCCAATCAGCCTCGATCGGCCGGTCGGCAACAGTGAGGACAGCCACTTTGGTGATTTATTGCCCGATGGTGAAGCCGAAAGTCCTTCGATCGGTGCGTCGCAAGAAATGTTACGGGGCCGAATTCAAGATGTGCTGAAAACGCTCAGTTACCGCGAGCGCGAGATCATTAAATTGCGCTACGGCTTGGGCGACGGCTACAGTTATACGCTGGAAGAAGTCGGTCACATTTTCAAAGTGACTCGCGAACGGATTCGACAGATCGAAGCCAAAGCCGTTCGCAAGCTCCAACAACCCAGTCGCAGCCAGGAACTGGTCGGCTTCCTCGACTAAACAACGAGCGAAAAAAAAGTGGGATAGGCTTCCAGCCTGTCTTAGCAGAATGGTCTCGGGCGAATCACTGGTTCGTCCCTGACAACTGAAATTCAAAGCCGTCGACAATGTTAAAGCTGTCGACGGTTTTTTTGTAAGTTCTTCATTTGGAAAAACTTTAACACTACGGCGAAGGGAAGCAGCCTGAATTTATCAGCCGATTTGGCGCTAGCGGCCTGTTGAGTTAGTGTTTGTTTGCGTGATTGTGAAAATATGTTTTTGTCGCGAATGGGTTGTTGCCGTGCTGGGCGGAGAGGGGACGTTCACTGGAACTTCGCAATCGCCACCATGGCGAGTTATTC
>JANNPW010000114.1:0-50421 GCA_031400405.1 Mariniblastus sp. | reverse complement strand
CCCCAAAACCACCAAATTTCAAAAATCACTACGAAAAAAAAACGCAACTGACAGCTCTCTACCGCCCCCCTAGAATGAAAGTCAGTGGCATTGGGCGCTAGACCCTCGGGAATTGGATGTGTTGCTTGACTGTCCGGCGTGTCAGGAACCACTGGAGGCTCATCCTTACTATGGTCCTGGCAACAGTGTTATCGACACTTGTACCAACTGCCGACTCGCTTGGTTTGATCATGGCGAGCTGGCCTGGATCGTGCGCGCTCCCGGTCTGCGCCGACAATCAACACTGGGATAATTGCAATACTTGCGAAGCTAAACCGGCAGGTAATTGCGGTCCGTGCAATCGTGATTTTCACGCAATCACAATATCAAGTACCGGTAACACGCTAGGTTGTACGGGTCATCAATCGCACCATTGAACAACCAAATACCGACAAGGGTATCACTCCAGCAACCAACATCAAGATCATGAATCGCTGGCTCTCGCTGTCGTATTGTTCCCGAATCCGTCGTACATTTTGCAATTCGGACTCGCCGGCCAAAACCGTTTCTGTTGAATCGAATTGTCTGAGCGGTCGTTTCAAATTGGCGGTGTGCGTCGCATGAAAAAACAACGTCGCCACAAACAGAAACAACAACGCCACGCCACACGCACCCATCAAGCCATCCACCCAGCGCAACGGCTGCCGTTGAATAAACAATTGGATCAAGGCACTGCCAAACTGCAACACGGCCAACACGACCATCACGATCGCCAGGGTCCAGATTACCCAACCGGTAATTACAAATCCAATTTTCAATCCCGGAGTTAACTCTTCCAATCCGAATCGACCGGTATTGATATTCGTCAGAGTCTCCGTGAAATCGCGCAATAGGAAATGATCGAACTTGGCAAATCGTGAAAATGCGACCAACGATCCGAACCAAAACGCCATTGACGCCGACGCGACCACGGCCAGAAAACTGATTGTCAATCGGGTCGACGATGATTTAGCAATCACCGTTGATTCGTTGCCAGGACTGTTTACCTGGGACCGGTGCACAGCGGCGACAGGCGGTGGCGAAAACGCTGCCGGGCGAAAATGGTGCTCCGTGGTCGCTCGAACGGGCAAATCAGGCGCACTCGAACTGGCCAAGATCTGATCCAGATCGCTGTAATGCAGTTCCATGGCCGAAGTCGGCGTGCTGACCAACGGCTCACCGGATCCCCGCGCCAGTGGAACATTTTTCGATGGTAGCGTTGACGACTCTGCTAACTTTTTGGAGTCTAGCAATGATGTTTTCACAGGAACATCATGGATCCGCATTTCATGTCCACAGTGGCAACGAACTTTCCGGCCAGCTAACTGGGACTTAACCTTCGGATAATGCTTTCCGCATTTCGCGCAGGTAAACGAGATTGTCATGGCTGACCCGGTTTTTTCAAATCTACACAAATGATCTCGGAATCATTGCGGACAAAAATCTTGCCATTGGAAAATGCTGGATGTGACCAGACCACGTCGCGTCCGCGCGCGACTGAGGTGGGTTCGAGCAATTTGGCGCGGTCGAGTTCGGTAAATCCTTCCGGCGACAGACGACCAATCATCAATTCACCCAGATCATTGAATAGATACACCTTGTCGCCGTTGACCGTCATAAAGGCCGAGGAAAAATCCAGCGGTTTCTCCGCCAGCCAGTCGTTTTTGCTCCAGGCCAACGATCCGGTCTCGATGTCAATCGATCGCATGACACCCTGCCCGCGTCCATTGTTGCCGATACCATAGGCATGTTTGTCTAGCACAATCGGCGTCGCCATCATCGGGTTGAGTGCGCGCCCCAATCGATTGCTCAACACAGACTGTCGCCATTTTTCCACGACGCTGGGAGGATTGGCACCAATTTCCAACATCAGTGAGCCCTGATAATACTCGCTTATTAACAGTTGGTTGCCAATCAAGATTGGCGTGGCAATGGCCGTCTGCGATGGATTCCTTTCCTCCGGAAACTTGACAAACCAATACTCTGCACCCGATTGGGGATTCAACGAAGTGATTCCATCAGCGTGCCAAAAGATCAATTGACGCTCCCCTCCGGCGGGTTCATAGATCACCAGAGGAGCGTAACAGATATCGAACGTCGTTACCGATCGCCAAATTTCGTCACCCGTCGTTTTGTTGAAGGCGACGACACCCGATCCCTTACCACCCACGGGCACGAGTAATTGCTCGCCGTCCACCAAGGGGTGAGCAGAATAGCCCCAAACAGGCGGCGAAGTCTCGTAGACCTTTGTCAACTCTTTTTCCCAAACCATTTCTCCCGTTATTCGCTTCAAACACGTTAGCCTTCCCATCGCGCCCAGCGCAAACACGAAATCGACGTCAATCGTGGGCGTACAGCGAGGGCCAGTGGGATAAGCAATCTTGTAAGGACAATCATATTTGTGAGACCAAATTTCGTCACCGGTCGTTACATCGAGACAACGGACCCGCTCGCCGCCGGCGATTTCCCCAGCTGCGCGAAAGTCATTTTCAACGGCGATTCCTTTTTTTTCGTCTTGGGTACGATCCATCACGAACAACTGATTTCCCACAACTGACGGGCCCGAATATCCCGCACCGATTTCTCTGCGCCAAACAATTTGTGGGCCGGTCTTGGCAAACTTCTCGATCGTGTCGGTCTCATACCAGACTCCATCTTTAGTCGGTCCCATCCAATGCGGCCAATCATCGGCATGTGTGAGCGTCGAAGTTTGACCGACAACTAAAGCCAAAATAATCCAGCGGCAACGCCGAACGAAAGAGAAAATCATCTTTGACCTCTGCGCTGAAACAATCGAATACTCAGCCGTTGATTAGAGAGAATCCGATCCCAATAAGCAACAATTCGATCGACATTTGGCGGTTTTGCGTTGAAGATCATCTATCGAGTCGATGATTTTCACGTCGGCGTTTTGAAATGAATCGCGACGGAGAAATGTCGTTGACAAGTTGGCATTATCGAAGAACAGACTCAAAATATGGGCGGACTGAATTCTGAAGAAAGCATCGGTCCACAGTTCGACCGCTATCGTCCCTGGATCGAATTTCGATAAGCAATGCGGTTCCATTAGAGATGGTGTTTCAATTCAGTCAACGCAAACGCTTGCGCTTCCGCCTTGGATCGGATCTCACCGTCCAATTGCCGTTCCCGCACAATTTGCAAAAGAGACTTGAATTGCGGTCCCGGCTGGATTCCCATGTCGATCAGGTCTTGCCCGCTCAAAAACGGCGACGGGTCCAGTTGCTGGCAGGGCCATGCAAGCCGCTGCTCGCAAAACGTGATTCCCGGTGTGGCTCCGTCGATTGCCCGCGCCACGGCCATCCCGGCGAATTTGGCCGGATGCATCAACAGCGGCTGGATTTTCGACCAGGGGCGAGTGTCAGCCTGGGCGAATTCTTGCCAATGGCCAGTCAACCAGATCAATCGATCGCGTTGCTGGTTTGTCAATCGCCAACCGTGCTGCAATTCATGCAGAAACTGGGAACAAGTAGCAGGGTTTATTGGGCCGGTCCAAGACTTGAATAACAGTCGAAGCAACAGGTAAGCCGCTGGCTCGAATTCGTCGGAATCCAAGCGCTGCAATTCTGGCATGGACGCAGTCGTCAATTCCGTTGACCACGGTTCTGATTGAAACCAGGTGGGTGGTAAGACGTGTTGCAACAGGTCAGTCGCCAATAACAATCGAACCGCGTCGGATCGCTGGGGATGCTTGAGCATGCGAATCATCTCGACGCCAATCCGTTCGGGACTGACCAACTTGATTTCCGTGGCGTGTTCACCAATCGCGTTCATTGTTGCCGGTTCCAGCTCGAAACCAAACGTGGCCGCAAATCGAACTCCGCGCAGCATCCGCAATTTGTCTTCCTTGATCCGGGCATGTGGATCGCCGATCGCGCGAATTCGACGCCGTTGCAAATCGTCCTGACCACCGACATAGTCAATCAATTGCTCCGTCACGGGATCGTAAAACATTCCATTGATGGTAAAGTCCCGTCGCCGGGCGTCCTCACGGGCGTCAGTAAACTGCACAGCATCGGGATGCCGGCCATCCGAGTAAGCACCATCGCGACGAAATGTAGCTACTTCCACTTGCCCTGCAGAGGTCGGCCCAATCACGGTAATGACACCAAAAGCCGCTCCGATCGCAATGCTGCGGTGGTGACCAAACAGATCGCGAACTTGTTCGGGCAGTGCGCTGGTCGCCACATCGAAGTCCTTGGGCTGAAGTCCCAACAACTGATCTCGCACGCATCCCCCCGCCCACATCGCCTGATGATTGGCGGATTGGAGTTTTTCAACAACCGATAGGGCGAATTGTCGCGGTGTCATGTCACATTGGTTTGCAGAATTGGGAACGAAAAACATCGTGTTCCAGCAATCTCATCCGGCGCTCAAAATGGGTGCGATAATCCAGATCGTGTTCCGCGGGTGTTTCGGCGACGGGATGCGGGCCGGAAAGGCCACTATGCGTTTTCATCAGGTCACATGTTTCGTCGAAATATTCTTCGACGTCAGTCCAGAAATGAAAAATGCCGCCCGGTTTCAAGACGCGTTGCAGATCGGCGATGAACTGCGGTTGCATCACCCGCCGACGGCGATGGCGGGCCTTCCACCAAGGATCCGGAAAATAGACATGGATGGCAACCGCAGACTCCGCTGGCAGCAGTTCCCGAAACAGTTTCATACCGTCGCCACACAACATAGATGCGTTGGTGCGATTTTGCTGGGCCAGTCGATACGCCGCGAAACGGCAATATTTCGGCGCGATCTCGTTGCCCAGAAAATTTCGATGCGGCGTGCGCCCCGATTCACCTAGCACGAACAAGCCTTTGCCGCTGCCAACTTCAATTTCCAAGTCTTGGGCAAATGGAAAGAACGACTGCGGATCAACGGGAGCGGTCAGCGATTCGACCAAAGTGCAATGCCGGCTCAAGTCCACGGCGGGATCAAGTTTTGGCAGTACGCGACGCCCCATCAGAGTCAACTTTCGCCGGTCAAATGTTTGACCAAACCATCAGACAGGTTTACGGAGTCTTGATCTTTTTGTTTTTAGCTTTGCGACCGCGGTTATTAGCGGGGCGTTTGCCGTGATTGGCTTTTTTGACTTTGTGATTTGGCTTGGCCATGTTATTTCCTTGAGTTTCTTAAGGTTTTTCGGAGGTCTAATGGTAACAACCCAACCCCAACGTGGGAAGGTCTGATTGGGAATTTAGCAAATACCGAGCGATTTGTTCGACGGTATCGCCATTAGGGCTATTGTCTGGCCGGCCAATTTCAACCGTTTAACCCACCAACGGCTTGGCGGATTTCAGGTCGTAGGCCCGACCCAGGCCACCGGCAATTCCCGCCGAGAAGTTTGCCCGATCGATTTGATACAACCGCTGGCCCGTCGGCGTTGGATATTCGCACCGAATACAAGCTTGGCAGAGTCCGTCGCTGGGAATCCCAATCGCGGTTGCCACCGATTCGATCGGCAAATAGCGCAACGAATCGCAGCCCAGCTCGGCGGCCATACGATCCTGGATCGCGTCAGTCAGCGGTTCGCCGGGGAGATAAAAATTAGGGGCAAACAATTGACCGATCGTAGACATATCGATGCCGTAGTAACATGGCGCGACAATGGGCGGACACGCCACTCGCACATGAATCTCCTTTGCGCCACCTTCCACCCGAATCCGTTTGAGCAACGCCGCCATCGTTGTCGAACGAACAATCGAATCTTCGACCAGAATCACTCGTTTGCCCTCGAGCACTTCGCGCAGTGGCGTGTATTTTATTTTGGCCCTTTCGGCACGGGTCTCTTGCGAGGATTCGATAAACGTCCGTCCGCTGTAGCGATTGCGAATTAACCCTTCTCGCGAAGGGACTTTCAAATGGTAGGCCATCGAGTCGGCGGCAGCTTTGCTGGTATCTGGCACTGGTACGACGATTGTGTCTTCGTCAAACGTGATGATGTTGGCTTCCCGTTCCAACCGGGCGAGTTCCTTTCCCAATTCGGTTCGCGCTGTGTAGACACCCCGGTCATCGAGCGTGCTGGCGACGTTGGCGAAGTAAACCCATTCAAAGAAACAATGCGCCCGCCCAACGGTTTCGGCGAATTGCTGGATCTCAATTTTTCCATTGACAATCGTGATCGCATGTCCTGGCTTGAGCGATTCAATTTCGTTTCGCTGAAAACCGAGATTCAACAAGGCGACACTCTCGCTGGCCGCGGCAAACATTGAGCCTTGCACCGCGTAGCACATCGGCTTGATTCCCAATGGATCGCGGGCGATCAACATTTCACCTTTGGCATTGAGCAAGGCCAACGAATAGGCGCCATCCAATCGGTGATTAACGGCAGTCATCATTTCGATCAGCGATTGGGATTCCTGACGCTCAAGTTGTACACTGATTTCATGCATCAACACTTCGGTGTCGGTGTTGCGTACAAGATGGTTGTCAGGCTTGCGTAAAATTTCGTCGGCCAACTCACGATAGTTCGCCAGCTGGCCATTGAACGCAAACGAAAACCACTGATTGCGGCTGAAGTGATGCATCTCGAACGGCTGCGCATAACTGCGATCGTCTTTGCCACAGGTCGCATACCGTACGTGGCCAATCGCGGCGGGACCACTATAGCGGTTCATTAAATTTTCGGCCTTGGCGGCATGGGACAGCCGAAAGACTTCCTGGACACTGCCGAGATCACGATAGGTATCAATCAATTGTCCATTGGTCGGCGAGCCATGAAAGCGGGAGATGCCAGCCGACAGTTGACCCCGATTTTGCATATCCAACAGCATCCGGGGAATCAGCTTGGAGGCCTGATTCGGATCGTCGTGAGGGGACAGCGGGCTGGCAGGTTTGTTTGGTAGATGGTAAATCGCGGCCACGCCGCATTCGTGAAAAAGTTCGCTCATCGGTCTACCAAGCGGGTGAAGGAGTTCCGCTGGAATTCTAGTTCTGAGGTCCGTTTTTCACAACCGCTAATGAAATGCCGGAAGTTGGGAATGGGTCGTTAAACTGCCCGAGTAAGCTGGGATACCGGTTTGAGTTGAGCACACCATTGCGTGGGTAGCCGCCCAGGCACATTCCCTCTGGCGCCGGCTTTTTTTCTCGCTAGAATCAGCACTACACGTTTACTTTCGAGAAACAGTCAGCAGCGCTGCCGGAGAAATTTGATGCCTGAGTTTGACGATTGGATTGCCGACCGAACACGCAATTTCGATTCCAGCGGAATTCGCAAGATGTTTGAATTGGCGGCTAAATTAAAGGACCCCATTAATCTGTCCATTGGCCAGCCCGATTTTGATATTCCACCCCCGATCAAGGAAGCGCTGATCCGCGCGATCCAGGAAGGTAAGAATGGTTATGCGGCCACCCAAGGCGTGCCGGTGTTGCGGGAAAAACTCCAAGCGAGAATTGATCAACAATTCGGTCACGACGATCGGCAAGTGTTTGTCAGCTCGGGCACCAGCGGAGGTTTGGTACTGGCGATACTGGCCTTGGTGAACCAAGGCGATGAAGTCATATTTTTCGATCCGTTTTTCGTGATGTACCCAGCGATCGTTGAACTGGCCAACGGCCGGAGCGTGAAGCTGAGTGTGTACCCGGATTTTTCCGTGGATATCGACCAGCTCGAAGCTGCCATCACGCCGCGAACCAAAATGATTATTCTCAACAGCCCGTCCAATCCGACCGGCGTTTGCGCAACGGAAGCGGAAGTCAAAGCGATTGCCGAACTGGCGGCCAAACACAATATTTGCCTCGTGTCCGACGAAATCTACAGCCGGTTCACCTACGATCGGCCGCACCTATCGCCAGCCCAATTCAATCCCGATACTATTGTTATCGACGGGTTTTCCAAAACGTATGCCATGACCGGATTGCGAGTCGGATATGTCCATGGTCCCCGCAAGATTATCGAAACGATGCTGAAGGTCCAACAGTTTACCTTTGTCTGCGCGCCCCAGCCGGCTCAATGGGCGGGCGTTGTGGCGCTCGATTTCGACATGACTCCTTATGTGGATCGCTACCGTGATAAACGCGATCGCATGTTCAACGGATTGAAAGACCATTATGAAATGGTTAAACCCGAAGGCGCATTCTATCTGTTTCCCAAATTACCGTGGGGCAGCGGTGCACAGTTTATCGATGCAGCGATTCAACATGAATTGATGGTGATCCCCGGAAACATTTTTAGTAGCTTGGATACGCATTTCCGAATTTCCTATGCGGTCGATGACGCGGTGATCGATCGCGGGATCGAGGCGTTGTGCCGGATCGCGGAAGCGCCCGTGTTGGCAAACTAACTGCGGTTTTGCCTCGGCCAGGCGAATCGATTTCAAGTGACTGGCACTGCCGCGAATCAAAAGCCGTTGTACGGCGTAACCGGTCCGCCGTTCATGGATCGGCGAGCGTAGGGACTCGATTGCAATCGTTGTGTTTCCGACGTGGGACGATCAAATCCCAACGGTCGACTGATTGCAGGTCCCAAATCATTGTCGGGAAAGGGGTCATGCAATTGCGCGCGCTCTCGTTGTTGCCCAATTGTGCCCTGGGGTCCCAGGTTAGGTTTCAAATGGCAGCCGGACAATGCCAGGCCAAACAAGGCCAATGCATAGCAATAGTTGGTTGTGTGGAACATATTTTGGCCACCGATGGAGAGCGAATTTCCGGGAAGATTAGAAAATACCGGGTAATTGGGCAAGGGCTGTTTTGGCCAATGTTTTAACCGATTATTGACGCTACGACGGCATTACCAACGAACTTTGCTGCGTTCGCCCCGGTCATAAGTCGATTTCGTTGAACTGGCTGTCCCAATCTCCAATTGGGGATCGCTCTCGCAAGTTCTCAACCTGGAGGTATCGGGTAGCACCTTGGCCGATGCGCCTGATTTTGATAGAGCTCCCGCAATTCGGACAGGACTGAATTGGATTGGCTCAATTCGGCACATACATTCGCGATTCGTTCTGCAATGAACCAAGCATCGATGCCAGACTATTGCGGATTTGGTTCATCAGCGGATCGCCATCGGTTGAATTGCGATCGCGCTGGCCGAAGACTTCGATCGGTTCTCCAATGTCGATGATTACTCGCAGGTTACCGTGGATCCGGCAAGCATCGGTGAGGTCCTCCTCGAGTAAGTCTGGGTGCAGGATTCATGATAATGTTTGGCCCAGGACGACGATACGAGCTTGGACATAGTCGTGAGGAACAAACGCGCAAAAAGTTGAAAATAAAGGAAGTGTCGCAAGCTCCATCGCGTCGCCCGGCAGACTCAATCGATCAGCGATTGATTCGTGCACAAACCGAAGTGCGTTCCCACCCGTCAGGGAACAACGGACTTGGATTCCCACCTGCACTGAAATGACGATTCAGGTCAATGCGGGTAGATGAATTTCCAATAGCTCGGCACCCGCGGTGCCTGGGGTCAGTGTCAAGGCGGGCAGCGACGCAGGCAATAGCGCCGTTTCACCGAATTTCAGCGGCTGATCGCTCGGATCGAATTCGATTCGCACTTCGCCGCGCGTGACCGCCAACAAATGAAATTTCCCATCACCGGCGATAAGCAGCGGTGCGTCAAGTGACAGTTTATTTAACACAAATTTATCACAGGAAACCAACGTCGCGTGACCGTCTTGTTGGGAAAGTACTCGTCGCGGTTGGACCGGGCCGCGCGAAAAATCTGTCACAGCCATCGCGGATTCGATATGTAACGGGCGAGGCTGACCCGTGGCTTCGACGCGACCCCAGTCGTAAACGCGAAATGTGGTGTTACTGGCTTGCTGAATTTCGGCAATTACCAAACCGGCGCCCAGGGCGTGGATCGTTCCCGCAGGAATGAAAACACAATCACCAACACGTGGTTCGAACCAGTGCAACGCGGATTCCGTGGCATTCGATTCAACTGCGGCAGCAAAGTTGGATTTTGTCATTCCCGACTTGAGTCCAGCAAAAATTTTTGCGCCCGGCTCGGCATGCATCACGTACCAGGCTTCCGTCTTACCCAAATCGGGGGGCGACAATAGTGCCCCGAAACGGTCGTCTGGATGAACTTGCACTGACAACGCCTGATGCGCATCCAAAAATTTGAACAGCAAGGGAAATCTCCCGTGCAAATGGGGCGGAATGTCGGGCTTAGTAATCGAACGCCAGACTTTTGCGCCCAGCAATGCTGCACCCGAATCGGCTAGTAACTGGCGTAAAGTCTGACCTGCCAACGGACCATACGCCACAACGCTCTGGTCATCTTGATGGTCGACGATTTCCCAACTCTCGGCTGCCATTTCAGCACCGATCGGTTTTTGCAGAATGGTCGCTAAACGTCGTCCACCCCATAAATAGCGACGAAACAGCGGTTGAAACCGAAGTGGATACATGGTTCATAGGTTGGAAAAAGTGGAGCTGCTCAGCGCGGAATGGATAATGGCGGTGCTACGCAGGTCGATCACCGACGACTCGACAATTGTTCAAACGCCATCACCATGTTAACATCAATGCCTAGCCAATGGGGCTGGACCAACCTGCCATCGACAGCCATTTTTTAGTAAACCACTGGACTTTCTTGAATATGAATTTTCGCCAGCCAAACGAAGATCTGTTCAATAGTACGAAGATGTCGTTTGGAGAACATCTGGAAGAATTGCGGAAGGTGTTGTTCAAGTGTCTGATTTGGATTGCTATTGGTTGCGCGTTTGGTTTTTGGCTGGCCAATCCGGTCGTCAAGATCCTGACTGGCCCGTTGGTCGATGCGATCGCGGAGTACAATGAAGCCGAGGCGGCGGACGAATTGATCGCGGAATACGGACACATTCCACCGGAATTGCGGCCCTGGCTGGAGACCGAAAAATTTGTGCCCCGCCGAATGCGTGTCGATCCGGCTCAATTGGTAGCCGCGCTGCAAACCGTGTTGCCCGACTTAGCCACCAAAGTGAAACTTGATCCGTATGGTTTTCAGCCGGCCAGCTTCCTGGCCGATCGACTACCGGAGTTGTGTTCGCAGCTGGCTCAATCCCAAGCGCTGCCCGGGTTAACGGAGTCGCGCCGAAAATTGATTTGGAACGCGTTGTCGCCGGATGAGCAGGCGACTATCACGGAACTGGCAACCCGGCGTCAGACAAATCCTGGCGATACGGAAAAAATCACACAGATTTTTAACCGAATTTCCCTCGACGTCGAATTGTATAACGCGGCAGAATTTGCCGATGAAGTCACTGAACCAGTGGCTGGTTTTTGGAGCCAGTTCAACCCGCCGGCGGCTAGACCGCTGGTGAAAATGAAATCCCAATTAGCGAAATCCAACGACGCCAATTTGGCGCGGCGTCTGAATCGCGCTTTGATGACGGATCTTTTTTCCGATTGGATGGCCGAGTTAAGGATGGATTTGGTCGCGATCGAGTTTTGGGAAAGTTCTGATTTTCAAGCCCAATCGCTCGGGGTTTCCGAGCCCTTCATGGTTTGGATGAAAGCCGGCGTCTTGACCGGATTGGTGTTTTCCGGGCCGTTCATTTTTTATCACTTGTGGTCATTCGTGGCGGCAGGACTCTATCCCCACGAACAAAAGTATGTCCACATGTTTTTGCCGATCAGTATTGGCTTATTTGTCGCCGGGGTGTTGTTGGCCTTCTTTTTTGTTTTTGAACCGGTATTGGATTTTCTGTTTTCATTCAATCGACAGATGGGCATCTCACCGCAAATGCGGATCAACGATTGGATCAGTTTTGTCATGTTTATGCCGTTGGGGTTTGGGATTGCGTTTCAATTGCCATTGGTAATGTTGTTCATGAATCGGATTGGACTATTTCAAGTCGCCGATTATTTGAACAAATGGCGCATCGCTGTGATGGTGATTTTTGTGGTTTCAATGCTGCTGACGCCTGCTGATCCGATCAGTATGCTGTTGATGGCGCTTCCCTTGACAATGCTCTATTTCCTTGGAATTGCCATGTGCCAATGGATGCCCAAACCCCAAAACCCATTTGCTGAGCCAGACCGCGAGTATTCGAGTAGTTAGGGTGTGCCCAATTCGAGTCGGGAAAAACACTTAGTAAGTTTTTTATTTTCACAAAGGTGAGCCATGTTGATTCAACGATTGCCGCTTTCGTTTCGGACCACAAAAAACAGCAACCCATTTCGTTGGATTTGCCTGGCGATGACGCTGGGTTGCTGGAACGCCCCAGTCAATTTGGCGATTGCCCAAGACCAGAACGATGTTTCATCGCGACGGGAAAACAGTGTCATGGCGGCGGTCGAAACTGCGGGAGGCAAAGTGTTTCAGATCTCCGCTGCAGGTCCGGAACGGGAAATCAGTTTTTACCTGTCGGCGCAACCGATTCGCGACGAACACCTGCTAGAACTCAACGCCATTCAGAATGTCATCTGGTTGAACCTGGCGGGAACGGAGATCAGCAATGCTGGACTAAAAAATTTGCAAAACATGCCGCTGAAAAAATTGCACCTGGAACGAACGCAAATCGGCGATGAAGGCATGCCGTCGATTGCGACGCTCGTTGAGCTGGAGTACTTGAATTTGTATGGAACGAAGGTCACCGACGCTGGACTGGAACAGCTAAAGGACCTGAAGAATCTAAAGAAGGTCTATGTTTGGCAATCTGCCGTTACGGCCGAGGGCATGCAAAAGATGCGCGACTCGATTCCCGGCTGCGAGGTTATCGGTGAAGTAAAACTTGTTGTCCCGGTTGTCGAAGAACCCAAATCGGCCGATGCCAAGCCGGAAGAACCGAAAGCGGAAGAACCCAAACCCGCGGATGCCAAGCCGGAAGAAGCTAAAACGGAAGAACCCAAGCCGGAATCAGACGGTGGAGGAAAAGAAACTCCCGAAACAGGCGCCGACAAACAGAATTGAACAACGACCACGAGGGGGTTCAGCAATTGATCTGATCGTCAAGCGAAAAAATCCGATCGAACCGTGATCAAAATTGATAACGGCGATCGAGCATAAATTGAGAAACAGTTTCCAACTTACTTGACGTCGGAACGGAGCGATGAATTTGGTGACCTTTCCTGAAATTCAGGTGTCAGGACACGGTTGTCCAGTTTTTCGACCTTCGGTTTGCCGCGAACTCCCATGCGATTTAGCAGTTTTTGAAGATCAATGACTTGAACGGTGTTCGCTTCCGCTTGAGCTTCCATGGTTTTCATGGCTTGGACCACAGCGGGATTCGCATCGATTCCCAGTGAAGGGGCGTCTCCCAGAACCAGGAACCGTACGCTCGAGTTGATTTCGCCAGTGATGTTACCATCGTCGTCATGCCAAGACACCACATCGCCGCCATTTCGCTTGATCATTTGCATCAATTTGTCGAGGTCGGATGAGCCGTCACTGTCCAAGTCAAAGAAGCCAGCCAGAGCAATCGGCACGGCATAACCTGGATCCCACGTTGCGGTCAAAACCCAATCACCCGGAAGAATCGGGTCGGTGGGATTTTCGCGGGTCACCCGGGCTTCGGCCTGATTATCCATGACTCGAATAATTTCCAGCGTGCCCTTGATATTTTGGTCTTTTTCGAACTTCGTTACCGCTTGATCATAGACGGCAAAGGAGCGGTTTTCAGTTAGCCCGTCAACTCGACCCAGGTCGATAAAAACGGAATTCAACGCCGGGACTACCTTGACTATTTTGCCATCGGGTTTATCGAAAACTTCGCGTTCATAAACATTGATCTTGCCTTTGAGTTGGACATTTTCGGTGGTGACCACTCCGATTTGATTGGTTTGCTGATCGATGGTTCCGGCCAGTTCCAGTTTCAAAGTGTCGTATCGGGTGTTTGAATCCAGCAACCCTTGCGAGCTTTGTTCCAAAGCCGCAGTTAACTCTTTCTGCTTTTCCGCCGACTGTTGTTTTTCTTTGGCCAAATCTTCTTCGCGAGTCGCCAACATCAATTTCACTTGGTCGACTTCCGCCTGCATTTCGGCAATTTTCCGTGCCGCATCCTGTTCGGCCAGTGTCGCCTGCCGATCTTTGACGTTGAAGTCATTGTATTGTTTGGCAAGTACGGTGCTCAAGTTATTGATCAAGGTCTTGTATGTCAATTCCTCGGGTTGTTCGCCTTCACCGGCTCCGGAATTCGACAACATAACCTTGTCGTAGATTGCCTTAAAATCCGCTACATCCTTGGCGATGGCTTGCACCTGGCCTTTTTGAGTAGCATCGAGTTCGCTCGACGTAGCCAAGCGGTCCAGGGATTCGATTTGAGTCGTAATTTCGGCAACCGCGCCTCCTCCCATTTCGCCAATCATCGATTTAAGAATTTCGGCCTTGATACTATTGGCCTGATTGAGTTTCTTCTCCAAAGCCAAACCCTGTTCGGCGGCTAATTTATTGTCCGCATACTCGTTCACTTTGGACCAACCCAAAAATGTCCCAAGTGCTAAAAACAGGGATAATAGCACCAAAATGATGACAGCAATCAAGTAACCTTGATTTTCTCGGGCAGCCATAATGAACTCCTAATTGCCAATTTACGACCGGCAGCGTCGTGCGAAAGTGAATGTAAATTTCCGTCGACACATGGAAAACATGCCGGACGAAAAGAGATAAATCAACACCGAACCAACAGCCAACTCCAGCGACGTTTCCCAGTCCATCGGTTGACTTCAGCCGGTGACGTGACCATTGCTGGCGTAGTCGATACAAATAGAATTGCACACCGTCCGAGAGCCTTTCCCGGATTCATTCTAAATTGCGCTTAAATCGCTGTCAAACTTTCATTGGCCACAACTTGCCTAAAACTCGCAAATTCCCATTCGTTTTTTTGACTTTCGGCGGAATCGGAAAAACCCCATCAAGATTTAACCTTGCATTTACCCCCCATCGATGGCTTCCTGGGGGATTTAGTCTTGGTTATTTTCTTTGACGAGCCGAATTCCAAGCCCCATGATGCTCGAAGAGGCTTGTCCCAAGCTCCGAGAGCTTTCATTTGATTGATGGAAATTTCCATTAAATAATGACTTTTTTTGCAGGAATATTAGTAGAATTCGACGGTCATAACGATTATGTTAATGACGTCTTGAGACGACGGCGTCCTGCGATTGGACGTAAAAAAATCTAGTTGCTGGTTCTATTCACTTGCCACGAAAAGAAACTTGAATGCTGGTCATCGGACTTGTTGGAGGAGTCGCCAGCGGCAAGAGCTTCGTAGCAGAGTGTTTCGCCAGTTTAGGTGCCGAAATTATCGACGCCGACAAGATCGGTCACGCAGTTTTGAATCTTCCAGCCGTGGTTGAGAAGATCAAATCTTTGTGGCCGGAAGTCGTGGTTGACGAGAAAGTTGATCGAAAATTACTCGCTGGTATCGTATTTCATTCCGAAACTCAGTCCGCACAACTCCTACAACTGGAGCAAATTACTCACCCCTACATTAATGACAGGATTGCGGAGCGTTTGATCGAGTATCAATCCCTTGAATCAATTGCGGTCGTATTGGATGCGCCGGTCCTGTTTAAAGCGGGTTGGCAAGAACGCTGTGACAAGATTGTATTCGTGGAGACGTCTTCAGACATTCGCGCGGAACGAGCGGAGTCGCGCGGTTGGCCGCCGGACGAGCTTGAAAAACGCGAACAGTCGCAAACATCCCTTACCAAAAAACGTCAACTGGCGACCGATATTGTGAACAACTCCGGATCAAAACACGAAACACTTCAGCAAGTTCGCACTCTGTGGATTGGCTGGGGGTTACCCTGTTTCGAGAGCCCCCTGTTCACTTGAAACGATCGCCATCGCTGTCCCCCCCTTTCATTCCGCTCATACCCTCACCTTTCCTACAGCAGCACACTTTTCTTTGCCCAAATATTGGAGCCCTCTATCATGGCCGATGCTCAACATTTTAAAAACCGGGGCCAACACGACCGCCCACTCTCCAATCATGGTCCCAACCGACGGAAACCGCATTATGAATTGGATGCGGAAGTAACGGCCAAATTGCGCGAAATCGAAGCCGATGGCGAGCCCATGTCGATCGCTGAAACGATCACGCTTAGCGAACACAAGGCCATGGCTGGTCAAATTCGAACTACCGACGACGACATGGTCAACGTGACCGAACTGCAACAAATGACCACGCCAGAATTAGCCCAATACGCACTCGGTGAAGGAATTGAACATGGCGAAACTCTCACGAAACGAGAGTTGATATTTACGATTCTTAAGGAGCGCGTCAAAACGCGCGGAATAATGTGCGGACAGGGCACATTGCAAATTTTGCCCGACGGGTTCGGTTTTCTACGAAGCCCCGAATACCACTACTTGAATTGCCCGGACGACATTTACGTCTCACCAAGTCAAATTCGCAAATTCAATTTGAAAAACGGCTCGATCATCACGGGGCAGATTCGGCCGCCCAAAGAAAACGAGCGTTATTTTGCCTTGTTGCGAGTCGAGTCCGTCAATGGACTTGATCCCAACGATAGTGCGCGGCGCACGCCTTTCGACGATTTGACTCCTTTGCATCCTGACAAACGGATTGTCATGGAGCATGATCCCCAGGAGTATTCGACCCGCGTCGTCGACCTGTTGGCCCCCATTGGGTTTGGACAACGGGGATTGATTGTCAGTCCGCCCCGCGCCGGTAAGACGATTTTGATGCAGCGCATGGCCCGGGCGGCTCTGCTCAATTACCCAGAGGCGTATATCATCATTTTGCTGATCGATGAACGACCCGAAGAGGTCACCGATATGGAACGGGAAGTCAAAGGTGACCGGTGTGAAGTCATCAGTTCTACTTTCGATGAACCCGCCTCACGGCATATCCAGGTCGCCGAGATGGTTTTGGAAAAGGCGAAACGATTGGTGGAAAGCGGCGTCGATGTCATCATCTTTCTCGATTCCATCACGCGACTCGGTCGCGCCTGGAATTCGGAATGCGTGCAATCGGGCAAAACTTTATCCGGTGGGCTGGATGCCAACGCCATGCAAAAACCGAAAGCTTTTTTCGGGTCGGCGCGGAAAATTGAAGAAGGGGGATCACTGACGATTTTGGCCACCGCCTTGGTCGACACGGGAAGTCGCATGGATGAAGTGATTTTCGAAGAGTTCAAAGGGACTGGAAATCTGGAAATTGTGCTCGATCGGACACTCGTTGATCGACGGATCTGGCCAGCGATTGACATCAATGCCAGCGGGACCCGCCGCGAAGAAAAGTTGTTCGAGGAAGATGAGTATGAGCGCATTTGTCAGGTCCGACGCGTCCTGAGCCAAATGAATCCGCCCGATGCGATGGTGCTGCTCACGTCGCGATTGAAGAAAACAAAAACCAATGCTGAATTCCTGCTCAGTCTCAAAGGTGACGGAATTTAGCCCACCGAACTTTTGAACTGCCGACCCGAATTTTCGTCTCGACCGGATGCGATTGCATAGTCAACTGATGGTTCTCAGCCGTTTCGGTCCTGGGTGGCTGGCGGGGTGTCGGCTTCCTACTACAATGAGAGGCAGCCTGCTCGCTTTGCCCACCGCTCCCGCTGACACCTCAAATTGCAAAATCAAATTGGAGATACTTGAACATGCCGTTCCTACAATCGCCAGGCTTGGACCGCTCGGATCGTAGCGCTGTCCGTCGCTGGATTCCAACCCTGCTGGTATTTTTGTTTGCGTTCAGCTGTATCGCATTTTCCAATCCCCTGATCGACCTCGGCGCAACGGCTTGGGCGCAAGATGCTGCCCCGGCAACGCCTCCCCAAGTGCAGAAGTCAGTGCTGGCCTGGTTGATGAAATCGCTGGGATGGTTTTACATCACACTTTTTTTGTCGCTCTCATTTATCACGGTTGCCCTGTTCATTATGAACATTCTCTCGCTACGGCGGGAATCCATCTGCCCGCAACAGTTGGTGGAAAGCTTCGAAGCAAACTTGGATGAAAAACAGTACCAAGTTGCTTACGAACTCGCCAAGTCCGACGAGTCGTTTCTGGGTTGCGTCTTGTCGGCGGGATTGGCGAAACTTTCTACCAGCTATCAACATGCCGTATCGGCAATGCAGGAAGTCGGCGCAGAGGAGAATATGAAACTCGAGCACCGACTGAGCCATCTTGCGTTGATCGGAACCATTAGCCCCATGCTCGGGTTGTTCGGTACGGTGGACGGAATGATCCGCTCGTTCTATTACATCGCCAACGGCGGCGGTACGCCGGACCCCAATAAATTGGCGGAAGGAATTTCCGTAGCGTTGCTGACGACTTTGATCGGATTGGCAATCGCGATTCCGGCGATTGCTGCCTTCAACATTTTGCGAAACCGAATCCAACGTTTAGTTCTGGAGGTCGGAATCACCAGTGAAAATTTGATGGGCCGCTTTGAAAAAGTGGGCAAGAAAAAAGAATGATCGGGAGCAGGTTTTGGCAACGTTTGTTGGTTGGCTCGGACTAGCTCGACGATTTTGATAGGACGAAAGTTCAGTTTATGAAATTTGGTAAAACCAAAACGGAGACTTTCGAAGGCGATCTGACGCCGATGATCGATTTGACGTTTCAGTTGATCGCTTTTTTTATGTTGTTGCTCAATTTTTCGGAAGTCGATCGAGCGGAAGAAATCATGCTGCCAAGCAGCATCTTGGCGGTCCCACCGGAAGAGCGTCCCGCTTACCAGATCATTCTCAATCTTGAACCGAGCGGCGCGGTCAAGTTCCAAGGCCAAAAAATCGATCAGATTGACAGTCTCCGCCCCATCTTTGTCCAAGAAATAAATAACGCCGCTCGGGAAGGAGTCATCAATCCTGCTGATATTGCCGTCATTATTCGCTCGCATCGGGACACACCAACCGGATTGGTGCAGAAATTGATCATGAAATGCCAAGGCGAAAAACTTGAGAGTTTCAGTTTGCGCGTCAAGGAGAAAATTAATTAGCTATGAGATTGGCACCTATCGAACACAAAGACATCAAAGTCGACTTGACCGCCATGATCGACATCGTGTTTCAACTTTTGACATTTTTTATAATGACCTTCAATGCCTCGTCCATGGAAGGAGACTTCACCATTCGCATGCCGCTAGCAACGACCAATGCCGAGCAAATGGATATTGTTCTACCCGACCTGATAACCGTTGAGCTACGAGCCGGCAACAACGGCAATATCAGCAGCATTGTGGCCGATGGCAACGAAACTTACATCGAAGGCGACATGTTTCAACGGCTTACTGATTATGTGGAAACGCAGTTGGCAGGAGTGGGTGACCCAGAGTCCGCCAAAAAAACCGAAGTCGAATTCGATATCGATTTCGGCTTGAAGTACAGCTACACGGTGACAGCCATTGAAGCAGTCTCCGGACGTGTCCAACCAGATGGTTCGATCAAAAAGCTAATTGAAAAAATTAAATTCAAAGACAACTCGAAATAGTTTTAGGAACTAGGCTCGCGGATGGAATTTCTGGTGTATTTGCTTTAGTCGAGATTGATCGACGTGGGTGTAGATTTGAGTCGTGGCGATACTGGAATGTCCCAACATCTCTTGCACTTGCCGCAAATCCGCTCCTCCCGCCAACAAATGAGTCGCAAAACTGTGTCGCATCGTGTGGGGGCTGATCGATATCGAGACCCCGGCAATCAGCGCATATTTCTTGACTAATTCCCAGATCGCTTCGCGCCGCATTCGACGACCACCACGGGAAAGAAACAGCCAGTCCGTTTCCAATGGCCGCAGCGCTGCCAATTGCGGGCGTTGGCGTTGCAGGTAGTCCGACACGGCAGTGATCGCCGGATCACCCAGCGGAGCCATACGCTGCTTGCTCCCCTTGCCATGACATTTGCAAAACCGTTCGTGCAGGTGGACGTCACGAATTCGCAAATTTGAAATTTCCGACGCCCGGCATCCGGTCGCGTATAACATTTCCAACATGGCGCGATCACGAAAATGATACAACTCTCCCCGCGCCGGGGCGTGCAAAAATATGTCGACCAGTTTGGGAGACAAAACCTCGGGCACCCTTTGCCAGAGTTTTTGACTCCCCAGCAATTCGACTTTGTTGTCCAACAAAACGCCTTCGAGCTGCAAATATCGAAAGAACATTTTGATCGCCACGATGTGCCGGGCAATTGAAGCCGGAGCCAGTTTTTGGGCGGCCAACGACCCCACAAAGTCGGACAACTCGGACACAGTCAGGCGGGCGATTTGTCGAGTCCCCAGCCAGGCCGTGAATCGTCGCATGTCGCGACCATAAGCCAACACCGTGTTGTCGGCGAGATGACATTCGCTGCGCAGATAGTCGATGTACGCTGCCCCCCAACGCAGGGTCGCGTTATCGGCGGCCAACGGACGCGGTTTCAATTTTCCTGTCTTGTTAAGAAGGAATTTTTTCATGGGTGGCGATCGGGGGAAGAAGAATTCCTACCCATATATTCGACACTTCAACGAAAACGCCAACGTGCGGTCGTCGAATTGTCGAAAATACTCGCGCGCCAGTCGCCGGAACCGGTACACCCGTTAAGTTCTACCAGGCTCCACCGAACCAAGCCCAAGACGATTGGTTGCTGCGGATTGGCAACGTCCATTCCCATTAAGAAACCGAAATCAACCTGGCTTCCGGGCCACGACGACGCGCTTGAGGCCGGCCAGGTCCTTGACCACTTCCACCAACTCCAAGTCATGTTGGGCGACCAGTTTCAAACAGGCTTCCATGATGACGGGACTCGTTTCAAAAATCAAACAGCCGCCCGGCAACAATCTCGCCGGAGCATCGGCGACGAGACGCGCAATCACATCGGTCCCGTGCTCCCCCGCGAATAGCGCCATTTTCGGTTCGAAATCTTTGACTTGTCGCTCCACGGTGTCGACTTCGCGGGTACCGATGTAAGGCGGATTGCTAACGATCAGATGCACTGCGCCACTCCCGGCCGGCAAAGCCGCAAACAGATCGCCTTGAAAAAACCGAATTTTATCCGTCACACCATGCGACTCCGCGTTCAGCGCGGCAATCTCAATCGCACCGGGCGATAAATCCGTTGCGGCGATTTTGCAATCCGTCAGATATTTGGCCAGTGTAATCGCGATGCAGCCGCTGCCCGTACCGATGTCGAGGACGCGAAGGGGACGATCGGCGATTTTTTTGGCCGCCTCGAGCGCTGCGACGACCACATGTTCGGTTTCGGGACGGGGAATCAGGACTTGAGAATTAACGGCAAAACGCAACGAATAAAATTCACGATAACCTACGATGTACGCCACCGGCTCACCGTCCGCCCGTTGTTTGACCCATTGGCGAAATTTCGCCATCGGTTCGGCAGCGGGGACTTGATTGAATTGTGTATAAAGTTCGATGCGGGCGCAGTTGAGTGCCGCCGCCAGCAGGACTTCGGCCTCCAGCCGCGGACTATCCGCATCGACTCGATTGAAAAACTCGGTTGTCCAATCCAGCAACCGCTTGATCGTCCATTGTTGTTCCGTCGTTTCCGTCATCGATCCGCTTCCTGAAATAGTATTCGCGTGTTGGCAGTCAGCCGTCAGTTAATCCAAGGATCCCATCGATGTACGCATTTCCTGTCGATCGTAGTCGATCAAGCCATCGGTAATCAGTTGCACGTCGCCCGCCATAATTTGATCCAGCCGGTACACGGTCAAACCAATGCGGTGATCGGTCAGCCGATTTTCGGGGAAGTTATAGGTCCGAATACGTTGGCTGCGATCACCCGATCCAACCAAGCTCTTGCGTTGGTCCGAACGTTGTTGATGTTCTTTTTGGTTGAAAAAATCAAAGAGCTTGGATTTCAAAATGCGCATGCCCTTGTCGAGATTTTTGTGCTGCGAACGCTCTTCAAAGCACCTCACGACAATCCCGGTTTCATGGTGAGTGATACGTACGGCCGAGGCAGTTTTGTTCACATGTTGACCGCCGGGACCACTGCTGGCAGCGTAGCGCTCCACACTATAGTCATCGGGACGAAGATTGATTTCGACATCCTCGGGTTCTGGTAGCACCGCCACGGTGGCGGCCGACGTATGAATCCGGCCTTTCGTTTCCGTATCGGGGACGCGCTGAACCCGATGCCCACCACTCTCGTATTGCAGTTCGCGATAACATCCTTCGCCTTCAATTGAAATGGTAACCTCTTTGAAGCCACCCAACTCGGTGGTGCTGGTGTCCAGGGGAGAAAACTTCCAACCCTTGTTTTCGCAATGACGTTTGTACATGTCAAACAAATTACGCGCGAACAAGGCGGCTTCATCTCCGCCTGTACCGGCTCGAATTTCCATGACACATCGCGTTCGATTGGCATCTTCACCACCAACGGTCAAATCGAGCAATTCATCCCAGAGCTTTTCCCGTTCAGCCAACAAACGGGTCAACTCTTCGGCCGCCATTTCCTGTTCTTCGGAGTCAATCGATTTCGCCATTTCACGAACATCGTTGATTTCATTCAACACGGATTTGAATCTTCGGTATTTGGTCGCCAGTTTGGCGAGCGAACCATGTTCGCGGGCAAACGATGCCATCAATTGGGAATTCGATTGAACGCTGGGATCCGCCAATTGTTCTTCGAGCTCTTCAAACCGCGTCAACTTTTGTTCCAACATTTCGCGCATTAATCAACCCTTCCAATTCTGATTTCGAGATAGTCAACCGCCATCACGGCGATTACCAACATCATCGGCCGAGAACGACCGTTGTCACCGACCGCTAGGAATGCGCGTGGGAGTGCAACGCAACGGCGTAGAACTGAGTTTGGGTTTCCGCATACATTTTTTGAAGGCGCAACAAAAAGTGCTGGTGTCCGGATTAATTGGAACAATGGTAAAATATAACGTTTTGCCAACCGGGGAACAAGACAACGCTGGAGGCGGTTGGGTTCAGCCGGGTCACGTCGGTTTGGGCCGGTGGGCTCCCAGACGGTCGGCAATCAAGGTATCGATTATCAATTGAATCGCATGGTACAAAACGATCGGAATTATACTCACGCCAAGGCTGACAGACACCGTCAGTCCAATCATTAGCGTCTTTTGGCTGCCGGAAAAACCGACGGCAATCCATTGCTCGCGTGGTGCTCCAACTATTTTCGCGATCCCCATTCCACTTCCTAACACGACGACGTGGACCAAGCCCATCAGCAGGCCGACGAGGCCGATTGAGAATGGTTGGATCGCTTGCTCGTGAGGCTCCATTCGCATTCCCATGTTAACTGCACCGATGAATACCATCGTCAAGACACCGATCAGTGCCATCGTACTAAGCAACCGTTTTTGCTGAGTCGCCCACTTGGCGGCGGAACCGTTCAAACGGACCATTTGCGAGATCGAGATGGGTAGCACGACGAAAATGAACAATCGATACGTAGTTCCGATCAGTAGACTGGGTTCGAGCGTTTTACCGGTTTGAATATAAATCCATGACGGCATGACGATGAAACAAGTCGCATTGGTCAGAATCGTCACCATAAGCGCCACGCTATCGTCGCCGCCGGCACGCCGCGTCCAAACCGCTGCTGAGGCGAGTGTACACGGCGTCGCGGCGGCAACCATCATCCCGCCACCGAAGTCACCGCCGACCCAACCGACCAACGGCCAAACCAGCATCGGAATCGCCACGATGTTCAGCAGGCAACCCAAAATGGGGGCCAGCGGACGCGACATGGTTCGTTGCAGATTGCCGAACTCCAGCGGCCAAGCCATGAGAAACATCGTGATCGCGACAATCGACCAGTTCAACCAGCTGGCGTCAGCGAGGAACGAAAATCGACGGCTGCCCGCATAACCGCCCATTAATGCCAACAGCAACGTGATTAAAAACCAATTTTTTTTTAGTATCAAGAACATGATGCGTACGTTTGGACAACCGTGGGCCGGGATAGCGGCAATCGGCAGAGATCTGTGATTGCCGCTGGTTTTCTGAGATCAGATCAGTCTAACAGTTTGTCTATCCTTCGTTTATACTGACCTTTGGCTTTGATGGCCTCAACGTGCATTTCAATGTTGTTTCTTTTTTCTGCTTGCTTAGAACCATTATGCTTCGATACTGGACTGCTGGAGAATCGCATGGCAAGACTCTGCTGGCACTGATCGATGGATTCCCCGCCGGGTTCGAAATCAATACCGCTGCGATCGACCAACACCTGCTGCGCCGCCAGGGTGGCTATGGTCGTGGCGGTCGCCAGAGACTCGAACAGGACCGCGTCGAAATTCTGACGGGTGTTTGGCAAAACACCACACTCGGCGGCCCCGTGACACTGCAAGTGATCAATCAGGATCATAAACTCGAACGCCTGAAAGAACTTCCCCGTCCTCGCCCGGGTCATGGTGATCTTAGCGGATCGATCAAGTATCTCAGCTCGATGCGCGGCATTCTCGAGCGGGCCAGTGCGCGCGAGACAGCGGTACGCGTGGCCGCCGGTGCCTTGTGCCAACAATTACTGGAATCGTTTGGCATTCGGACACTCGGTTATGTTGTCCAATTGGGGCGCGAGAGTATTTCGGCCCGGTCCGGATCATTTGATGAACGTTTGCAATGGCGGAACGAAAGTTCGATCTATTCGTTGGATCCCAGCCGTGATCAAGCCGTTTGCGATTACATTGACGAAACCAAAAAAATGGGCGATACGCTTGGCGGCATCGTCGAGGTCGTTGTCGAAGGACTCCCTTTCGGCTTGGGTACTCACGCGCAATGGGATCGGAAACTCGATGGCAAACTGGCTCAGGCTGTCATGGCAGTACAGGCCATCAAGGGGGTCGAGATCGGGCTCGGTTTCGCTTCGGCCACCCTGCCCGGCAGTCAAGTCCATGACGGAATTCAGTTTGATGCCAACCTGAAATCTTCGCCCAACTTGGGCTATGTTCGACCCACCAACAACGCTGGAGGACTGGAAGCCGGCATGACCAACGGCCAACCATTGGTTATTCGAGCGGCCAAGAAACCAATCAGCACGCTGCAAAAACCGCTCGAGTCGATCGACATGCAAACCAAAGAACCCGGTACTGCCAGCTACGAACGCAGCGATGTCTGCGCAGTTTCGGCTGCTAGCGTGATTATTGAGAATGTTGTGGCGTTCGAAATCGCGGCAGCGTTGATCGACAAGTTTGGGGGTGACAGCATTGCCGAAATGCATGCCCGCTGGCGGCTGTTTCAAGAAATGGCCGGAAAAAAATAGCAAATCGTTATTGGCCAATTCCCGGGAAACCGTCAGAATTCGCTTGCTCGGATGCCCAGCCTCGGTTTGACACGGATGTCAACATGATCAGCGACTCTCAACGACGATTCAATTGCAGGATGCTATTCCTGCTGATCTGCGTTGCGCCGACTTCGGTGGTCGGATATTGGATCTGTCATCCCCCCACTGCGGCTCAATGGGAGCGAGAAATTCAGGCCCAACTGGGTGTGGCGACCTCAATTGATTCGATTGAAAATCCGGGTCCCCATGTGACGATCTTGCGAGGTTTGAAATTCAGCGATCCGGAACTGGGCCCGTTGTTTGAAGCGATGGAGGTGCGGATCGAATTCGGCAATATCAACCAGGTGGTCATCGATCAAACGGTCCACCTGACCAGTGCTGGTCTCCTGCAATTGGTTCACACGTTGAACGAACACACGATCCGTGCGCACGCTGCCGATCGACCGTGGCACATTTTCTTTCGCGATCACTTGATAGTGCAGGAATCAATCCATTCCGCCGCGCAGGGCAGTTCATTTCCACAAACTCTGTTGGCCGAAAAAATGGAAATTGTCGTCGACCCGCTAAGCGATGGAACGCGGACAAAGCTCAGATTTCAATTGCCGGATATCGATCCAACGCGACAATCGGTGGAATGTACACACTGGCGCAGCCATGCCGGCCCGAATCAACCCAGTCTGCAACGCTATGAATTGAACACCAACAGATTGAAACTACCGTGCTGGCTCTTGGGTGACTTGGTTCCTGAAATCAATGTCCTGGGCCCTCGTTGTCAATTCGCTGGTAGCATCGACGTCAATCCGGAACACGGTCACCCCTACGGCTGGTTCGAAGGGCAATTCAGCCAAATCGAAAACAACGAACTCATGGGTCGCACAGAACTATTTCCCGATTCTTCATATCAAGCAGAAGTCCGAATTTGCAAATTGTATGGTGGCGTTGTCCAGCTGGATGGCGACTTGATTTGGCCCGATGGAACGCGCGCGCCGATTCAAAATTCGGTGGAAGTGATCAATCAATTTGATGTCGTCCGAGCGATCCGCACCGCTGCCGATACTGATTCCAGGGTTCGTCAACAGGCGGATCTAGGATACCGGTAACTGCCCGTCCTGAGCATAACTTGCCCAATACCTTGTGGGGATCAGGGCCGCGGCCAGCATAATGAAACTGATCGAGCCAAACCACAAAATGTAAACCATGGTCGCGTCTTCGGTCCCGGCATAAGCGTGCAACCCCACTCCCATGGCATTCACGCCCTTCCAAGACCACAACGTGACCAGGTTTCCAATGATGGCTAGCGTGGCCAGACCGCGTTCGCGAATCAGACCGCCCCATCGGGCATGTAGTGACACCGCGTTCCACAACACAATCATCAGCGCTCCGTTTTCTTTCGGATCCCAACCCCAAAACCGGCCCCAGGAATCATCGGCCCACAAGCCACCCAGAACGGTTCCAAAGAAACTGGTCACGAGACCAAAACAGATAACTCCATAAATCACATTGGCAAATTCTCGACGATGTTTTTTCGTTAACACTCGAGTAAACAGCCCTTCCGCGACATAGGCCAGTCCCAGGAACCCCGCCATCAAGGTGGCGCCATAGCCGATTGAAATGCAAACGACATGCGTGGCCAGCCAGAATTGAGTGTCGAGCACGGCGACGAGAACCGCAAACGTATCTCCATCCGTCAGCGACATATTCCAAGCCGCCATCAATGCCAAAAAACCACCCAACCCCGCCAGCACATAGCCAACCCGCAATTTCGCGAGACGTTCCAACACCAGCATTCCCAAGACGAAAACTGCCGATACGAACAGGAATGACGAATACAAATTGGTGACTGGAGGTCGTCCGGAAATTATCACTCGGGCGATAAGGCCGACGACTTGAACCATCAATGCTAAAACCAGTAATCCACCAGCCGCCCGGCTCAATGCGGTGGGCCAAATAATCCAGCCCATGGTTCCGATCAACGTGGCGGCCAAATAGATTACCATCGCCAGATAGAACGGCGCGAAACCGTTGTACCAACCTTCGGTTGACAATGACAAATGAGTCATACCTTCAGGAGGCGTTGCTTTAACGGTGGCCAGATAATCGCTCAAGGTACGATTAAAAGTCTCCGCATCGTTGTTTTGATAGGCCGGACGAAGTTTCAAAAACAATGCTGCCAGCTCGGATTGCCTGGCCGTGATCAACCCGGCTCCGCCATTGACTCTGGCAACTTGTTCCGCCATGACGGATTCGTAACGCGGACGCTGTTCCGCCAACATGGCATCGACAAACGGTCCCTCTGCAAGTTCCATCGTAGCAAGAATCTCTTGTGGAAATTGCGCCCAATTGGCACGAATCATGGCTTCCAGTCGTTTCGGATTGGATTCACCAAATTGTTTTTGCAGCAGAGCCATTAAATCGGCATCGCCAATCAGCCGCTGAATGACGCGATCCTGGATGATCTCACGACGCAGCGACGGCAAGATCTCCTGGCCGAGGATGGCTACCGCCAATTCTGTGGTTGAAGTGGCTTGAAATTGTTTTGCCACCTCGGTTAGCCATCGCTGGTTGTCCAACGCAACCAGCGAAATCCAAGATTGTTGCGGATCGTCGGTCGGTACAACCAACGGAATCAACTCCGACGTTGCATCGTTGCCAGCCAACTCCAAACGGCGAATCAGGTTGGTGTCCCCGGCGGTCGGATTGCCCAACGTTCGCCCCGCAGCCAAGACCTGTTGCAATTTGCTGGCGATCGCACCGACCCGTTTTTGAAAAACCGTCCAAGTTTTGGGATCGAGTTCGGAGGGGTTCGGGACAATTTCTCTCATCTTCGCCTGTGCGCTCAAAACTTCCTTCAGCGTATAACGCAAATTGCTGTATTTGAATCGCGAAGGCGTGGGCATGGGGTACGGCAAATCCAGGGCCGTCAGGACTTCGGGATCTTCGATTCGAAATAATCGGTACTCATCATAGCCATCCGCTTGAAAGATCGAATCGGCCAACCAGCGAATCGCGGGCTGGTTGCTTTCATTGCGGTTCTTTACCGTTTCCCGTTTGCTCAATTGCAACGCGGTATGTCGGGCAAAAGAATCCAGGGGTTGTACGCGACCACCTTGAGTGATCGGGATTTGGCCCAATAAATCCAGTCGCATGGCATCTTTCTTGACGATCCCAGTTTGGGCCTTGAATAGCTCAACACCCACATACAACACAAAAAATCCGACGATGATCACACTCGGCAACCAAGTCTTCCAACTCCAAGGGGTGACCTGGGAAAGTTCCCCCATCCCCAAACCGGCATGGGCCAGGCCGGCGCTAATTTTCGAATCGCGGACGCGTTCCAGCGATTGTTGTCGGTTGGCCAAATAGCCTAACAACGAACTGCCAAATTGAACCGTTAATCCGATGACGGTAAACATGCAGCAGACATAAGGAATCATCCAGCCACGATTTTTGACGACTTGCAATACTGTGTATTCCTTGCCGCTGGGTTTTCGCCCGTAACTGGTTTGGTAAAAAGTTTCTCCGGCAAATCGGAGCGGATTGTTCATCCAGATCTTTTTTTCAAATGTCGCTCCATTGACGGAGTCGCTAAGCACCACTTGCGAAGAAAAATTCCTGGGGGTCTCGGTCGCCAAATAATATTCGGCTTCCACATCGAGCAGTTTCATCGAAATCGGTTTGTATTCAGTCTTGAACCTCAACGAAATTCGATATGGTTTTCCTTGCACGTTAACCGTATCGGAACGAGACACATCCACGAGTTGCGAGACCAGGTAGGTTCCCAGCGACTTACTGGTTACTTTTTCGGTCAACTCCACATAGGCGGACGCGAAATCGGCGACTTGATCCATATCGGTTCCGTTGGCCGGCGGAATCGCGAACGCTTCATTTCGAATCCCAATTCCCTGCGTGGCCAAATTCCTGGATGGATCTTGGACGGGACGAATGTCCGAGTTTTTCAAGAACTGGACAACCTTGACATTGAACGGAAGTTGTTCGTCGACGATGGTTTGGTCGGTGACCAATTTTCGTTGCGGTATCGCGATGATTTCGTCGAACTCCGCATCCGAGGTATCGATAATCGCCAATTCCGTGCTGCGGATATCGATGGCTTGGCTGGCCGTTTCCCCTTCGTCGATCGTCATTCGTTGCTCTTCATTGGTGGCGTTGACGAACAGCTCATTAGCCATCAATCCGACAATCCCCAAATGCAACAAAACGATGCCAGCCTTACGTTTAAATAGCAGCAAACAGGCTACCAAGGAAACGGCTGCCGCAATGCCAGCCTGCGTCAATTGCCAGACAATGCGCATCGCTGAATCGCCGATAAATGCGTCCGCGCCAAGCCACAGGGTGATGATCAGCAGACCCCCAAATGCCAAGGCCGCCAGAGCCAACAGTCCCCGTTCCACTTTCCGCGACCGCTCGATCGTGAAAAATCCGAAACTCGCAGCACAAGCAATCCCCAACGTCACAATTTGCAAAATGATCCACATACTCTTCCACGGGATCGGCGGCTCACCTTGGAGTCCATTCGGATTTTGAGAATTAAAGATGATCGCCCATGTAACCAACGCCGCAATGATCGCTACTAACAAACCCAGCATCAACTTGACACCACTGGCTTGCAGCCGAAAACGCAGCATATGCGCCGCCGCGAGATTGAGAATCATGATTGTCAAAATTGTCATGCCGCTGGGAATGAAAAAACTTCCAGGGACATTTTGGTTGTTTGGAAACCAGGCCGGTACGAAAAATGTCTGAAATGGTACGTCCACAAAAATGTTATTTTCGAGAAAGTACCGATGCTTGACCGTGTCAATGTCCTGCCGAGTCTGTTCCAACGTCCCAATGAACGTGACGATCACGGCAACGACCAACAGAAAAACGGTGAGTTTCAACGAAGCCAACGGCGCGAGAATCGCGCGCGCCAGGTCTGTGACCCCCAATCCCATGGTTTGCTTTGTCGACAGCGTGCGAGTCAACTTCGAAACGGATTCTGTAGCCATTGTATTTCCTTGTACTTCGCAACATCAACATGCGGTCCATGTTACGGCAGTTTGAGTGATTTCAAAAATTCAACAAACACGGTTTCGTGTTCGATCACCAGAGATTTGTCGCCAGTCAGTTTCAAAAACCAGGCCGTTTCGTCCTGCTTGACCATTCCCGCAATCGATCCGCGGGAATTCGCTTCCTCGGTCGGGATCAGTTTTAATAGCTGCCCCGGGATTCCATCGACGATGATCTCACTGGTAAGCGACTTGATGTCTTCGTCCGACAGTTTCAGCATTCCGACTTCGCCAGCCCAACGGTGAGTGTTTGGCTGCCATTCGTTAGCGTCGGCCGGCAGCTTGACGATTGTAATCTGAATCGTCTTTTCGCCCACCGCCTTCTCCAGGCGGACCGGCACCATCTGCGAAGTCTTCCCCAACGCCCAGCCATCGGGCGTATCGAATTTCACCGTTGCGTCGGGCGCCGTCGCGGTTGAAGTGGTGTTGGGGTCAATTGAATTGTTCGCAACGGGCCCATTCGGACGGCTTGCCAAGTTGGCAAAAGGAGCCGTCATGTTGCCGGACAGCATCCCAACAACGTCGAACAACAACGCTGATTTGGCGTTTGATTTCATCGGTTGCGTGTTTTCGTTCAACTGAGATTTCGCAAGGGGTGGCAGTCCCATTTGACCGCGCCAACGATTAACATTCAGCAACAGATCTTGCCGAGGTCCTAGGTTGGAAATCGCCATTTCCAGCGGCGGATCAAAATCCCCGATCACAATCGTCGCAAAACGCATGGGACGATCATTACCGGTTTTCCAGCCTTCCGGCAATTCCCATTGTGGGCTGCCATTGTCAAATTTGGCCGCTTCGAAAAATGACTTCCATTGCGATTCCGTTTGTTGGACTTGTTCGTTCGTCCCATTGAGTTTGAAAAACCAGGTCGCCTCATCCAGCTGATAAATCGCCACAACCATGCGATCCGGCGCGGATTCCGTCGCTTGAAGTGATTCCAAGCCAGAACGAGATTTCGGGATACGCTGTTTGACAATCGGCTCGTCCTGACGACAACCCAGGACGGCGACAATCAAGACCAGAGCAGAAACAAGCTGCGACGGACATCTAGATAGACAACGCAGGCGACTCGTCATGAAAAATTCGTTTCCAACCTGGGTTTAGAGCAATTGGTGCATTGTTAGTGTGTTTCCTCAATTATAAGTTCATGCTTGTCGTCGGCCAACGTCACACGCTGCAGCGCATGAGGTCAGCCAATTTGTCACAGAGCAGTGATGTTCTGACAACCGAAACGGGTTGTTCAGAATACCGGCCAACGGTCACGACAAATTCAGCTGATCCTGAGTTCAAACTGGAAATTGAGTTAGTCAGTCTTTCACAGCAGCGGCGGCTTGAATCGTGCCGACGCAGGTCCCCAGGCCGATGCGGCGATGGGTACTGTTCTGGCAAAATCCAGTCAAGGTAACTTCATCGCCGTCGGCGAGGAATTTTCGTTCTTCGCCGGTCGGCAAAATCAAAGACGTGCGTTGTGTCCCGGGAACAGGATGTTCGCGATCTCCGTCCCAAGTCAACTCAATCAGGCTGCCGCGCGAATCGCGTGTTTTCCCACTGACTGTGCCGCTGCCTAATAAATCTCCCGGCCGAAGATTACAACCGTTACTGCTATGGTGAGCTAACATCTGGGCGAACGTCCAATACATATTCTTGAAACTACCCGACGTCAACTTCATCGGCGCGCTCCCCTGATCCTTCATTTGTCTGGATCGCAACGACACTTCCAATTGCAAATCAAAGCCGCCGTGCTGCGTATTGCTGTCGCTGGTTAGGTAGGGCAAGGGCGTCGGGTCGTCGAGCGGTCGCTCAAATTCCGCACACCGAAACGGAGCCAGCGCTTCCATCGTAACAACCCACGGGGAAATCGTTGTCGCAAATGATTTCGCCAAAAACGGCCCCAACGGTTGATACTCCCATTTTTGCAAATCGCGCGCTGACCAATCATTAAGCAGGCACAATCCAAACATGCTTGATTCCGCCTCTTCAATCGAAATGAACTGTCCAAGTTCGTTGCCCTGTGCGACGAAACAGCCAACCTCGAGTTCATAATCCAACAATCGACAAGCATCGCGGGTTGGCTTGCCGCCTTCATTGGCGGGAGCAATTTGGCCGACAGGCCGGCGCACAGGAGTTCCGCTGATCACGATACTTGACGCCCGGCCGTGATAGCCGATCGGAAGATGTTTGTAATTTGGCAGTAACGGATTGTCCGGTCTTAACATCAGGCCGACGTTCGTGGCATGATTAATCGACGCATAGAAATCCGAGTAATCGCCAATTTGGCACGGTAACAGCAGGGCAACATCGGACTGGTACAGCGTCGCTTGAACCAGTGTGTCTCGATCCGCCAGCGTTTTTGCAAACAACAAACCGCTAATGGCATGTCGTAGCTCCCGGCGTTGATCGATGGGCAGCGACATCAGTTGGTTCAACGATTCCCGTGATACCAAGTCGGCCCAGCGTTCGTCCAACAAACCCCGTTTGGCACAATTGCGCAAATCAAGGATTTCATTGCCAATACCCACGCCAATGGCTGGTCGTTCGGATGATTTTTTGAAAACGCAATATGGCAAATTCTGAATCGGAAAATCGCTGCCCGGCTGGTTGGCATTTTCGATCCAGGAATTTGATCGCGGGTCGTGAGTGTGGTCGATCGGATACATCGCTGCGGGCTTTCTTGGAAGGGCGAGGTTAAACTTTATCCGCGAAACAAACGTGGAAATCCCAACCCGGACAATTCACGGGTCGGTTCCTCAAAGGAACAAGAGCCAAATGATTGAATGCTCTTTTTTCGAATCGTCCGAATTTGTTCCGCAGTCATAATGATGTCGCGCCAAACCAGTTGTTCTGGTTTAAACTGAAAATTCCCCATCTCCTGATCCGCCAAAATTTTTGCAATGGTAGGGGCCTGGATCTGGTGCTCAAACGCCATGACCGTGGCCACGAATACATTGATGAACCCGTGCATTAACCCACAGGGCGGATGCTCTTCGTACGTCAACCGATACTCGTTTCGCAGCGGATGATGCAGTCCCGCCGTTGCTTTGAAGGGGACCTGCAGGCGCGCACAGGCAGCGATGAAACCGGCGACTTGTTGAAGTGAAGGGATTTGATCTGCGACAATACCGCCGGTTCGAATTTTGGCAAACGTGTTGGGCTGACCGGATTGCGCCAAACACTCCAGCAATGGGATGGGCGCGGTTTGACAATCAATTTCCAAATACGATGACATTTCTCGAGGCACGAGATCAAGCGTCAATTCAATTTGGTCGGCCGAGTTTGTTTTGATCTCAATCGAATCAACCAGAAATGCTGGAGTCGGACCCAGCCTGTCTTGGAATCGCTGATTAAAAGCGAGAATCTGCGAAATCGCCCGTTGGAATTCGACCGAGTGATTCGACTGATCCACATTGGGAACCAACGCTGAAATTTTCCAGGGGGAATCATCGCTCGTCGTCGAGGACGGTGGAAGGGCGGCCACCGAGTGCGAGAATTCATCGAGCCGACTGGCAGGCACGACAATCCGCCCCAACATGTTTTTATCAGGCGAACTAATGTAGGCTGCGTAGTTCGCAACGGTTTGAGCCATCGACAAACTGGCTGGCGGAAATAGTCCAGCATAGTCGACTGCATGCGATACAAGATTTTGTAGTGACAACATGGATGTCATTCTACAAAAATTTCGACAAAAAAACCTCGGCCCGAAGACCAAGGTTCAGAAAAAATTGACAACACTTGACGCCAAAACCAACGGGTGCGCGCCATTACTGTTGGACTTGTTAGCTTTCATTCATTCGGGATAGCTTCAAAAAGAAATTCAGCACGCTGCTGCCGATGATTTGGTCGTCCGGCATCCACATGTTTTGGGCAACACCGTAGGCCACCATTCCGCCGGCCACCAAGAGGCTCGCCACCAAGGCCAATCCCAGGACCTGGTAGATCGAATACGGAGCTTCTGGCAAACCGGCTGGTCCAGCCGGAACCATCATTTGTCCAGGCATCATCCCAGGGGCGCCATAACCTCCAAATGAGTCATCCAGCATCGCTGGTTGAGCTTCGAATTCTTCCGCGCCGATGATTGAACCAGACGCATCGTCGGCATAGATTTCTGAATCCTCCAACGCGATTACTTGTGAACCGGTGGATTCATCGTCGTCAAATGAATCTGCCAAGGGAGTGAGGTTAAACTCATCTTCCTGCATTAAAGTCGCCTGATCCGGACCAACCGCATCCTCCAACATGATCATGTCGTCGTCTTCCGGCAATTCCAGTGCGTCGATGTCCGAACCGCCAAGTTCCAGCGGTTCGTCTTGATGCAGAATTCCGCTTTCGTTCGCGCCGAGATCGATGCCGCTTTGGTTGGCTTCCAGACGAATCTCGGTGCTGGAGTCGCTATCGTCAAGCACTAAATCGCCGCTGTCGGTAAAGTCGCTGCTGAGTTCGGCGCTACCGTCAAAGGAGCTACTGTCAGACACCGCCAAATCGTCGCTGAACAAATCATCCTCGGACATCAAAAATTCATCATCGCCGAGCATCTTGCCCGTATCGGATGGACTTTTCTGTTTATCGGGAACGTCGTCCAACACATCGCCTGAGTCCTCAAACGACTCGTGCAGTTTGCGACTGCTGCCCGATGCCAAGCGGATGCTGCTGGCTCCGAAAGAGAGTTCTTCATCATCGTCGATCACGTTGTCGTCCGACGGAACAATGTCCCCGTCGTCCCGAAATTTTTTCGAACTGCCGTGAGCCAACCGACCGCTATCCACCAAGTCAATACCTTCGTCGTCAGCGTCGAGATCGATATCAGAAAATCCAGTACCACCGTCTTTGGCCTGAGCCTGAGGACTCTGAAACAGTTCGACCGAGGAATCTTCCAAATATTCGACCGAGTCCATTTCGCCACTCAGTCCAACACCGATTTCGCTGGACGAAGCATCGTTATCGGCCAGCATCTCCTTGGAAGATTTTGTCATTTGGAAACCGCTACCGCTAGATTCGTCCAACTCGTCGTCGAGAGCATTCTCCGATTTCAACTTCAATCCCAATTCATCGGCGACTCGCTCAAGCTCGGTCAACTTGAATTTCCAATTGGAACCATCGCGGTATCCAAAGACTTCGTTGTTGGAACGCATCTCGGTCAGACGATCGACCGAAATACCAAGCAGTCGAGCGGCTTCTTCCATTGGAATCAATTTAGACATCGTGTTTCAGCTCCATAGGTCGGCTTCTGGCCAACGATTGATTTGCGGGTCCGGCATGGCAATCAGTGTATCGCCACTACTCAATTCTAAAAGCCGCAATTTCGGTTTCAAGTCAAAGGTGCGAATACTAGGAAAAATTCGGCAAGTTGTTGGGTCTAAATTGAGAATTCGTGACCAGTCGCGCCAGCCCATCCCGGCGAAGACCCGATTTTCGATCAATTTACCGGATAATTGACATTATCGGAAAAATGCGTGAGTTCGGCAGCCCATCGCCGAAGAAGCCACTTGTCCCGACGCTCGCCGACGGAATCGTCCCAAAGTGGAATCGCGGGGTCAGTTTCCGTTCGTGTTGCCCGTTAACTACTCGCACTTCGGTAACTAAGCAACGCGCGGCGAAACACCCATCGACTGAACATCAAACTGCCAATGGCCGCCAACACGGTGTAGCCCGCCAAGCCCCATTCCCACGCTTTCCAAGGCATCCCCAATGGCTGTGCCAAGACTCGCGCCGGAATATTGGAAACCACCAGGATCGGCACGACAAAAGTAAATGTGCCCCACAGCGCCATACCAATTCCCGATCGTTGATAGATTTCCATCGGATAACGATAGAAGTTCGTAATGTAAAACCAGAAGTCATACAAATTCTGGTTTCGTCCCAACCAAATGCTGGTGGAGGCCAAGGTGATCATGACACTGTACATAATCACCGAACCGCAAGCGATGAAAAACGCAAACAACACGACTTGCCAAACGGAAAATTCCAGATTTTTGCCGGGTTCCGCGGCCAATTCGATCAGAGAATAGATCACCAATCCCAAGCCCAACAAGCCGTTGGGAATTTGAGCCCAATTGATTCGCGGAAACGAAATCAGGAATTGCGTGTCGATTGGTTTCAATAACGCGAAATCCAGATTACCAGTGCGAATCAACTCGCTAAATTCTTCCGCATTGGACATAAAAAAGGTCTGCAACAGACTGTTTACAATCCACACCGAGCCGAGAAAGATAAAAAACTCGTTTTCATGCCAGCCCGAACCGCGACCAATTTCACCGGTTTGTTGATAGATGATTTTGAACAGGCCCCAGTTCATTACCGCCCAGGAAAGCGAGGACAAACACTGAAGAATAAAGTTGATCCGAAACGACATGTCGCGCACCAAAGAGTTGCGAGCAAACGTCAGATAAACTTTGAAATAGGAAGGATGCATGGCGCGAAACAAGAAATCAAGAAAAAATGAAAACCAAACAACCAGCGGCCGGCAATCCGCCACCTCGAATCATCACCTAAGAAATCTCAGACTGCAAAACTGCACCACCGAACCACTGAAAACTCCTTTCACCCGCCAAATCCACTATATCGCTTCACCCCGCGCCACCACAAAAACCGGGACAACAACAGGAAAAACACGACCCAACCCAGCTCGATCCACAGTCCCTGATACATTTCCGCTCCCTCGACCTTTTTCAGAAAAACTGCCGCTGGGAAATAGGCCAGATATTTAAACGGCAAAAATTCCACCCAACCCCGAATGTTCACCGGCCCGGTGGGCAACAAATCTAACGGAAACATGTGTCCGGATAACAGAAAGTTCATCAACATGTAAATGAACATCAACGAACTTACTTCCAGAAACCAGAACCCGATCAACCCGATACAATATTCCAGAAAAAATCCCAACAGGAAGGAAAGCATTAGCGACAACACAAACACCGTCAGCACTTCGATCGAGGGCCAGCCATCGATGAAAAACCCGCGGCACAGAAAAAAGACCAGGGCAAATGGTATCGTCGCGATCCAGTAATAGACCAGTTTGTGAGCAATTCGTTGGATCAGCAAACAGCCTTGCATATCAACGGGCTGGATCAGGAATTTTTTGATCTCGCCACTGCGAATCTCGCCCGCGATGCGACTGGTCAAACCGGGCATGCTTGAAAAAGCTCGGCTGACGATCACCAATAGAAAATAGGCCACCATATCGCCATATCGATAGTTGGCAATCAAGCGATCCGGTCCCGTCACTGATGTCGCTGAGCCGGGCGTTGAAATCACATCATAGATCGCCCACCACAGAAAAATCTGCGTCAACGTGGGCAGGAACCGCATCAAAGTCCCCAACATGAAATCGCCACGGTAGACCAGCCGCTCGTTGATCGAGATTTGGAAAAAAGTCCACCAGGTTAACGCTCGGGAATACATATCGTCGTTTGCTCAGCCCCGTTCTTCGTTAACTCGCTAATCTAAGTCGCAGACCCAAGTTGGGTTGCCCAGCCCGCCGGCAATTCATTTGACTCGCACCAGCTTAATAATTCGACCGGCGACGTTCCAGTCTTGAACATACAAGTTGCCTTCGCCATCCCAGTACGAACCATGCGTGCCGCTGAAGATTCCTTCAACCCATTCCGATTGGGGGATATTGAAACTTCCCCCTTTCGCGGGATCGGGATTATGTCCGAGCACGGCCATAATGGTGTTTGTTTTGTCGAGGATGACCAATCGACCATTCAAGTCCGGCACGGAAACATAATCTCCCTGGACCGTCGCAGAGGTCGGCATACCCAACCCGGTAATGACCTCTTCGATGAACTCCCCGTCCAGTGAGTAGTGCAGCAAGCGCCCCTTGGGCTCGTGGTTGCGATCGCAAATCAGCAAACGATTTGGCTCATAGCGGGTGTCCAGGGTCATGCCATGCGCTGTATTGAATTCCTTCAGTCCGTTGCCCTTCGAACCAAAGTGTTTCAAATACTTCCCCGATTTGTCGTACTTGAAGATATGATTGCTGGCGTATCCATTGGACAGAAAAATATCGCCATTGGCCGAGACTGTGATGGCCGTTGGATTGAACTTGATATCCCCCAGTCCGGACTCGGGAGGTAACAACAGCTTGAGCACAATCTTCCCGTTGCGGACATTGAATTTGATGCCTTCGGCGTTGTTGTTGCGCGCCGCATAAATGAACTCACCCTCGGGTTCCTCGCGAATTTCCATGTCATGAATATCCGAGAAATCCTTGCCCAAATACGACTGAACGACACTTCCAGCTGGCGAAAAAATAATCACGCCTTGCTGCGCACTGGTATAGATGTTTCCCGCCTTATCGATGACCACGGCTCCATGAGTCGATCCCAGGGCCGAAGTCCCGTCGGGACGCAGTCCCCATCCTGGCACCGTATCGAAAGTCATGATCCCACATCCCATTCGCACGGGCGGTATTTTCTCTTGGGAGCAGGCCGGCTGTGCGACAATGGCAACAATCAAGCAGGCGAGGCAGTGGAGATATTTATTCACGGGAACGGTTCCTTGACGAATGTGAGGTGAGTCGGAATCGGAAGCAGTCGCTGCTCTCATTTTAGCGTGTCTCGGCCGGCGGCAGCAGCCACCCTGTTTGTCAGAAAGCCATTATCCTGGCAATCGCTTCGGCCAAAGGCTGATCTCAGCAACCGTTGACACGCCAAAATTTGCCCTTCGCGATGGTCGATTTGCCGTCAAAGCCGTGCGAGTTAATTCTTAAATCCCGAGACGATGACCGATATGTTCTGGCCACCGAAACCGAAACTGTTCGTTAACGCGATCGAGCATTTGGCCTCGCGTGCGTGGTTGGGAATATAGTCCAAGTCGCACAGCGGGTCGGGGTTTTCGTAATTGATGGTCGGCGGCAAAACTTTATCGCGAATGGCCATCAGGCAGACGATCAATTCGGTCGCACCAGCGGCCGCGATCAGGTGTCCCATCATGCTTTTTGTACTGGAAATCGGCACTTGCATCGCGTGTTCACCAAAGACCTCCCGGCACGCCCGAGTTTCGACCTTATCGTTGACGGTGGTGCTCGTTCCATGGGCGTTCACGTAATCGATTTGGGCGGGTTGCAACCCCGCATCAGCCAGCGCCATCCGCATGCAACCGATCGCACCTCGACCTTCGGGATGAATGTCGGTCACCCGATACGCGTCGGCGGTCGAGCCGTATCCGACGACTTCACCCCAAATATGCGCGCCTCGAGCTTTGGCAAATTCCAATTCCTCCAACATGACCATGGCGGCCCCTTCGCCTAGGACAAAGCCGTCTCGCAAACGATCAAACGGGCGCGAAGCTCCAGTGGGATTGTCATTGTTGGTTGACAGTGCCGTCAATAAATTAAACCCCGTCACGCCAAAGGGATGGATCATGCTGTGAGTGCCGCCCGAGAGCATCACATCGGCTTCTCCGCGCCGGATGATTTCCACCGCTTCGCCGATCGCCTGATTGCTGGCGGCACAGGCGGTCAAACAATTCGCATTGGGGCCCTGTGCGTTAAACATCGCCGCGATGTGTCCAACCGGCATGTTGGGTTCCTGCTCGAGTTCCATGACTGGATTGAGTTTTTCCAAACCTTCGCGCGTAAATCTCACCAGGTCAAGCTGTCCATCCGGAGTTAGCGAGGCGGCCATCATCGACGCAAACGACATGAAATCCTGATTGCCTTCGCCGCTGCCCATATAAACTCCAAAGCGGCGGGGATCCTTGATCGCATCCGCGACACCGGACCCCACAAACGCCTGTTGCGCCGCGCCGGCGGCAAACTTGGTGTGGCGACCGCGAAACTTCCAGGTTTCCGGGTTGGGGACACATTGACTGATGTCCCAGTTCTTGATTTCGGCCGAAATGCGGGTCGGAAAATGACTGGCATCAAAAATGGTCGTATAGCCGACACCCGATCGCCCTTCTTTTAGAGCAGACCAAACGGTTTCAATATCGTTGCCCAGCGGATTGATGACTCCGACGCCCGTAACAACGACTCGACGACGTGGATGAGTTGAAATCATGTTAATCAGATCCAGTTTTAACAGAGTGGTTTCGTGCCGGGATGTTGGCGACAACCGTCAACAAAGGCATCGCGCGACGTGGTCGGTTTCCAAATCAATCGCAAATCGGCTGACCGCTAGCCAATACTCAAATAAGCTTTCTCGGCTTCGACCATGTGGCGCGGCACCGCAATCGGCGAACCGTCCGCGTTGACGCCGACTTCGAACAGCCTCAGCAACCGTAACATTCGGCAAAATTGCGACGGTTCGAATAATTCCACATTGGTAAAGCGTTCGTCATCCAGCGCGGCAAACATCAAATTGATTTCGCCGTGCGGTTTTCCATTGAGCTGGGACGTACCGTTGACCATCGTTCCGATCCCATCCTGGCTTTGAATTTCAACGCGATAGTTCAAAATATCACCGGGATAGGCTTCGCAGTAAAATTTGCTGGACGTAATTTTGGCCAACACGATTCGCGCTTTGAAGTCGCTCATTTGACCAACCAGTAAGCCACCGGTTTGGGCCATTCCTTCGATAATCACCGACGCTGGCAGATAGGTTCGGCCAGGCGCGTACTCATCGACAACTTCTTCGCTTTGACTTACGCATTTGATAGCGGCCGCAGTTTTGCCGCTGACGAATTCCGTAAACCGATCAATCCAAAACCAACGCATTAAATATTCTCTTTCATTCCCAACCTAATATGAAAGGTCCAATCAGCGATGATCGCCGATGGACCTTGTTAGCCATGTCCGAAAAAAATCCAGTTAGCTGGTTTTGGTGATGACGTAATTACATAAATCTTTAACGGTCAAAATGTTTCCAAAATCCTGAACCAAGGGGTTTCGCTCAAACCGCGAGAGGTCAGCAAAGGGCATCCGGGCTTTTAGTTTTTCCAAGCCGACCGCAGTCACCTTGCCATCGCTAATGTATTGCGCGTTGGTCAGAATGTCGTCGGGAAACAAATCTTCCCGGGGAATGGAAATGCCGAACGACTGCTCGAGTTTGAAAACGATATCCAGGAAATCAATCGATTCGGCACCCAGGTCGCCGACCATCGTTGCCTCTTCGGTTACTTCGTCATCGTCGACGCCCAATGCATCAACCAACGCTTCTTTGACCTTGTCAAATACCTCTTCATTGATGGGCATTTTTGACCGTCTCCGTTAAAAAAATAGATAAATGAAAAAAATTGGATTGGTTCGTCAATTGCTTTACTGGGCAACGGCGAGCAATGGGTTGTTGGCCAACGCAGCCAGATTTTGTGTGTCTAATTGATTGCAAAGCCGTTTGAATGTCATGCGGAACTTATGTTTCATATATTCATCGATGGCCGGATCAACGCCCTGGCGATCGGCCAAGTTGAAGGCATCGACAATAATTCGCCCTCCGGTAGCAGATTTTCCGTTGATTTCCCCTGAAACTTTTAGATTGGTAATCGATCCCTCAACGGACTTGATTTCGCAATGTACGACTAATGAATCACCGGGTTGAACAAATCCTTGAAATTTCAGACTCTTGCCTTCGCGCAACACCACCGATGATTTTTCAAATTTTCCGGAGGCGCGAACCAACCACATGCTCGCCTGAAACATGGACTCCAGCATCAAAACGCCGGGCATCACGGGAAACCGTGGAAAATGATCCTGCAAGTATTCTTCCGAAAGCGATAAACACTTAACGGCAGAAATGGATTTGCCCAGCTCCAACGCTGTAATTCGGTCAAGCTGGGAAAAACGCATCGAGCGGCCCATAAAACATCGGTACAATCCTAGCCAAACACCCGATCAGATGGCTTTTACAATCCGCAGAATATAACAAAGCTACCGATTTGCCTCAACAAGGATCGCTGATGATGTGGCCGTTTTGATGCGGAAATTATCGAATCAGGTCATTGAACGCAAAATTAAAGCAAAATTTCCTGTGAAATGCCCCAAAAACACGCTTGCCACCCAATCTGGTGATTTCCCTGAGGCCGTTCTCCCTGCGGAATTCTAACCGTCCTTCCAATCAATTTGACTCCCTTACTTCGGCTACGAAATTTGATCCAATCCCGCTATCATTCGAGCATTCGCCCGGATCGTCTTTTTTGACAAAGGTATCAACATGCGCCGAGGAATTGCTGTCTCTCCCGGAGTCGCTATCGGCACTGCCTATGTGATCCATGAAATTTTCGTGAATCCGGACACCCAGCGCCTGGAGGATTCGGAGATAACCGCAGAATTGGCAAACTACGAAACCGCTCGTGACCGATCGGCTGCCGACCTGCGAGCGTTGGAAAAAAAAGTCGAAGCGCAAGTCGGTCATGACGAGGCGTCTATTTTCGCCGTCCATCAATCGATTCTTCGCGACTCGGCCTTCACTAATAAAATCCGGGCCTGGATCGTCGATGAACGGATGAGTGCCGCGGCGGCACTACATCGTTTGCTGGGTGAGTACACGGCGTTTTTTACGCGTACCGCAGATAGCTATTTGCAAGAGCGTTTGAATGACATCCGCGATGTCATCGTTCGCATCAGCGTCCATTTGTCGGAGGTCGGTGATTCCGATCATGAGCTAATTCAGGGGCCCTTGATTGTGGTGGCCGACGAGCTGCTCCCGTCACAAGTCGTCGCACTCGGCGAAATCGACGTACGTGGCATCGTGACGCAAAAGGGCAGTCAAACCAGTCACGCGGCGATCATTGCCCGTTCCAGAGGAATCCCGGCTGTGTCCGGATTGGTGGGCATTTTGCGCAAAGTCAAAACGGGGGATACGATCGTTGTCGATGGTCGCGATGGCCACGTGGAAGTTAATCCCAGTCCGGAAACATTGGCTGCCTTTCGAAAACTCGAACGAGAATTCTTTGACCTAAAAGACCAACTGGCCTCCAATCGTGATCTTCCCGCCGTCACCGAGGATGGAATCGAACTGAGACTGCAAGGCAACATCAACGGTGTCGCTGACGCGAAAGCCGCCTGCGCGATGGGCGCGTCCGGCATCGGCCTCTATCGGACGGAGTATTTGTATCTGACACATCCCGATGTTCCCGATGAAGACGAGCAGTACCAGAACTATCGCGAAATCGTGGCCGCCAGTCCAAACCACAATGTCACGATCCGCACGCTGGACATTGGTGGCGACAAGACCGTCGCCTATCTGGGACACGATCATCATGAAGCCAATCCATTCATGGGCTGGCGCAGCATTCGATTGTCCTTCGAACATCCGGAGTTCTTCAACACCCAAATTCGCGCCATTGTCCGGGCGGCCAGCAAATTTCCTGAGGGAACGGTCCGGTTGATGTTTCCCATGGTCACCACCGTCGAAGAGATTCGAAAATTAAGGAGCATGGTTCGCCGCGCTTATAAAACGCTGAATAGCCAAGGCATCAAAACCAAAGAAGTTCCGATTGGCATGATGCTGGAAGTTCCGGCGGCCGCCGTATCAATCGAGTCGATGCTGGATTTGGTTGATTTCGTTTCGATTGGAACGAACGACTTGGTCCAATATTTAATGGCTGCCGATCGCGACAATCCCAAGGTCGCCCACCTCTGCCAGCCGCTCGCTCCTCCGGTGTTGATTGTTTTGAAAAATGTAATCGCCGCGTGCAACGCAGCCAACGTCCCGGTTACCGTCTGCGGCGAAATGGCGGGGCGCCCCAAAGCGTTTGTGTTGTTGTTGGGGATGGGTTTGCGACGGTTCAGCATGAGTCCGGCTTTCGTGCCATCGATCAAGCAGCTGGCCAGCCAGATTTCGCTCGCTGAGGCAGAACAAATCGTCGATTCGGTAATGCAATTCAAAACGGTTGCACAAGTCAACAAGTTCATGACCCGCATGATCGAACAAATCGCCCCGAACTTGAAAATGCTCGCATCGGATTGATGCGGTTTCGATTCGGCTTCCCGATCTGTTTGCCGGCTGATAAGTTGGCAAAACAAGAACAACTCCCAACTCAACTCAACTCCACCGAAAAAAATGATTAGAAATACGATCGCGGCGGATACCGAGGCCTTGATGTCAATTGTGGAGAGTAGCGGCCAATTTGACTCGGAAAGCCTGGCTCATGTCCGCAGTACATTGCTCGAATATCTGGAGGGTCACAGTTCCGGCATTTGGCTCACGGCCGATGATGGAGAGCCGATCGGCGTCGCCTACTGCGCGCCGGAGCCGGTCACCAACGGAACGTGGAATTTGCTGATGCTCTGGACGAGAAAAGATCGGATGGGGCAAGGTCACGGCAAGGCGCTGGTCGAGAAAATTGAAAGCGAACTTGTTCGTCGAGGCATGCGATTGCTAATTGTCGAGACGTCCGGTCTGCCAGAATTTGAGTCGGCACTGGCTTTCTATGCCCGGATCGGGTTTACGCCAGAAGCACGGATACGAAACTTTTTCGCCGCCGGAGATGACAAGATTGTTTTGACAAAACCAATCGAGCAGCCCTCCGCGGTTTGAGTTATAGTGGAATTCTTGGGTTCGAAACGATTCTGGCTATTACTCAACCAATCGCCAACAACGGACTGCAAGATCATTCGAGGAACTTCGCCATGGCTGACGCCGATTACTCAAACTCCCCTCTCCCCGTGAATTCGGACGAAATTGTAAGGAATCACGATCAAACTCAACCCGAATTCACGGGGAGAGGGGTTGGGGGTGAGGAGAAATTCACTCATCCAACTTTATTATTTCAACTTACGACTCAACTAAAACAACTCAAACTAAACCTGGCGTAAAAAAATCGTAACCGTGAACATTAGGAAGAATTTTACTCGTCGACGCTGCATCCTTTTTGGGGCAGCCACAATGGCGTGCGTGTTTATTGGCGCATTAACTATGTCGTGGTTCGTGGCTGGTGCTTTAATCGCGCCATCGCCAAGTTTTGTTGGTGATCCTCCGAACGATTTGCGGGCGATCTCGATCGAAATCGAAAGCAACTCGGGGTCGGTCATTGAATCCGTCTACACAGAAATCGGGGAAGCAATTCATAACCGGGCAGCAATTCGTCTTGGACCATTCGCATACATTCCGTCTGCAATCCTGCGTGTCCAGCTGGCGCCGCGGCTCGGTATTGCCACGTCGCAACTCCGTCCGATTGACCATGTGTCTGACGTTGGCTGCCCGGTTTACATAGTTTCGGGTAGGGAGGACATTCACACGACAACTGCCGAGACGGAAGCATTATTCCTAAATGCTCCCAACCCGAAAGAGCTATGGCTTGTCGAAAGCGCAGGGCATGTAGATTTATTGGAGCATTCGTCGCTTCAATACCGAGAGCGAATCGGTGGTTTTTTCGAACGAAAATTTAAACTCGATCACACAATTCGGTAACATTTTTTGGTAAGTTCTTGCTGGGACTGGAATTGAATTTCATGCTTCGAGGAACACGTGATTGAAAGTATTGGTAGCGGTTGCCTGTCGTGGTTGGACCTTTTACGGTCAATAGAAACGAATCACGAACCAATCGATGATTCCTTTTTTGTCTCTGATTTGCGATGTCGCCCAGATTTATCCGCAGTTTTCCAGAATTCAGTTGCTATTTGCTGCTGATTTCCGACAATGAGTCCGGGAGTCCTTGTTTTTCAAATGGGAGCGAGCCATGACTGCTTCGTCACGTCGTCGTTTTTTACAAAGCGTTGGAAGTGGGATGTTGGTCGCCGGGTTGGGAAGTAACCTGGCGATCGAGTTGGGAGTTGCCCAGTCGGCAGAACTCGTTCCAACAAAACCGTCACCCTACGGAGAGCTCGGCGTGTGGGTGACTCGCATGCAGGAAATGAATCCGGATAAACTGCAACTCAAAATGGCGGAAGAAATTCTCGCCCGCAACGTCACGTTGGGGCAACTTGTTGCGTCCGCGGCATTGGCTAATGCTGAGACCTTTGGCGGCGAAGATTATGTTGGCTATCATGCGGAGATGGCGCTGCTGCCGGCACTGGAGATGGCGCCTGACCTGCCGCTGGAACGGCAGCCTTTGCCGGTACTAAAAGTCATCTATCGAAACTCCAGCCGGATTCAACAATTCGGCCCGGGCAAAAAGTTACGCCAGCCTATCACCGCAATTTCTGATTCCAGCTTCACAGGGTCCGACCAGTTCGGTCCGGAATTGCGCCGACTGGTTCGCGACGCCGACATGAACAAAGCGGAAGAACTCTTTGCGACTGCGCTGACACGCGACAAAAAGGTCGCTTTCGATACTTTGTTGTATACCATTGCTGACGAAGTCGACGTGCATCGATTTGTGCTGGCCTATCGAGGTATGGGTTTGATTGACGTCGCTGGTGAAGAACATGCCCAGACTCTGTTGCGTCAGTGCGTCAGGCATTGTGTGGATTTCGAAACGCGTCGCAAACAAAAAGGAGAATTGGCATCACCGATCCGCGAACATCTGCCGAAACTGCTGGACGAATTCCAGCTGGTTGGCAAACCGCTCGGCACGCGCGAGCCGGACGATGCGTGGCTGGATGAATTTTCCAAAACGATTTATGATTCCAGCAAATTTGAGGCCAGCAGTGCCGCGGCGGCCGCGTTGGCGGAAGGCATTTCGCCGAAGTCAATTTGCCAAGCGATTTCGCTGGCGGCCAATCAGTTGACGTTGCGGCAATCCGGCAACCCGTTGCGGACTCACGGTGCGTCCGCGGGCGTGCATGGAGCCGACGCCGCGCATGCCTGGCGCCACATGATTGGTAGCGCCAACGAACTGAACGCGAAAGTCGGATTGCTCGTTTCGGCTTGGCATACCGGACAATACGAACCATGGGCCACGGATCCCTATCCGTTGGAAAATCATTTTGAAAAAATCAAATCCAACGATGCCAAAGATCTGTTGGGACTTTGCGAAGAAGCCATTCGCGGCAACGATCAAGCTACGGCTTCCGCCGCGGTTCATCGATACGGTGGGCAGGGATACGACGCCAAGCCCGTGTTTGAATTGATGATGAAGTACGCCATTAGCGAGGATGGACGATTGCATAGTGAGAAATTTTATCGGACCACTGTCGAAGAATTTGGTTTTTGCCGCGAGCCATACCGGTGGCGTTATTTGGTGGCGTTGGCTCGCGTTACGGCCAGCGCCTTTGCCTACGATGTCAACGACAACCACGGCGTTCGCGCGCCGGGTTATGTTGACGCCTGTGGGCTGCTAAAGGTTAGCGTGTAAATGAATCGGGTCGAGTGCAACGCTAACCCAAGGCGTTAACGAGAATCGCGGGCAGTTTAAACCAGGATGGCGAACATTCAAACTCGAACAATAGTCGGCCGACCCGATGGGTTTTCGGACGACTGGCCAACCATACCGGTTTGGGAAACGGACGGAACGGCCCGCGAAACACTGTCTTTTGAGCTCGGTCAAATAGATACGTATTGTGAACAACACCCACGCCGGATTGGATGTCATGGGGTGGATGACCTGGGAAAGCGCCCCAAGTCGTACTGCCCAATGCGAAATTAACCCCGGCCCAATGGTTGATGGCAACCGTTCCGTATTTCAAATCGACAATCGCCTGATCAAATGCGGCGGCAACTGATTTCGTTTTAAGTGTGCTGGGACTGACGATGATGGTCGCGTTGAGTGTTCCCCAAACACTTTCATTGGCAAACTTGACTGCTTGTTGCAGGTATTTCGCGACCGAGTCGGCCGGCAGTTGGGTTTCTCCCATGACGCTGCAAAAAGCCTCGGAGTTGAAACACTGGTCTTGCAAGTTGTCATGATCGAGGTCTTCGATCAAGGCCCAAGGCAATGAGTCGGCAGCAATGCCAGTCCCCTGCCCCATCATCGTAACACTGCTTCGGCCCTTGGTGAACGCTGCGAACCGTTCGGCCGCACCTGGATAATACGCGCGTCGGGCGGGGATATGGTCCAACGCCGACCGGAGCGCGGTGAGAAATTCATCACGCTGCGGCCACTGGCGATGAGTAATCAGCACGCGAATTGCGTTACAATTAAATCCGGCATTGTTGATCAACATGGAGGCCACGTTTTCCGCTTGGTAGGCCATGTCGGACTTACTCCATTGCCCTGGTACGAGGATTACGGGACTCACATTGCCCAATTCGCTGGTCACTGGCTTGAGGCAGAGCGGTTTGCGCTGAAGTTTGCGATTTACACCTTCGGTTCCAACACCATAAACAATGGCATCATGCGTTTTGTCCGAGCCCGTGATATGAATCTGATCGACACAGGGATGTTCGCACAGATATTTTCCGGCTTGACTACCACCGGTTACGAACCGAAGAAAGCCAGCTTTGATCAGCGGTTCGAAAGCGATGTTGAAATGTTCCGTCAGATATTCGTTGACGGGGTTCATTTTCAAAAAGACCACCTGATTCTCGACGAACAGTTTGTACAACGCATCTAGCGGACCAATCGACGACACATTTCCTGCACCCAGCACAAAACAAAGGGCTCCCGAATCGGAACGAGAATTGTCGTAAGCGACTGCCATCGAGGATGGCAACTCGGATAGAGTGATCGCGGGATCCATCCAGACTTCGGCTTGATAACCCATGAACAAGAGTCGATCAAACAAACTTGTCGGAAATACGGGGGCCACGACTTGGCCGCTCGCACACACGAATGGTCGACCGGGCAGTTGCGGTTTGCCGTTACGCGCGATCTGGTTCAACGAATTGCGCAACAGGCGAATGCTGCGCGCCACGCAATAGGGGCCGCTGAGCCATTCTTCTCCTACGGGGGGTGTGTTGGGTGCATGCCCTTTCGCCCGACAACTGGCAGCAACCCAGTTTTTGGCAGCGGACCGAACGGATTTCAGTAAGGCCTCCAGGAGTTCGACTCGTTGTGTGCAACCGAGCTGTGCCCACATCGTTTTCTGCGTCGCCACCTGCCGCACGGCGAGATCGAGCGATTGTTCGTCGGAAGGGGAAAATGAATCGGTTTGGGCGAATTGGGGCGATCCAGTATTGGATAACTGATTTTCAAGCTGGCTCATTGTTTTCACAAATTGTTAGATTGATCCGGAGTTCGGCCTCATTTGTTTTGAATCAGAGAAGTTTGTGTCAAAAAAAAGACCCGTTCACGCGGTTACGTGAACGGGTCTATAAATATCCGGCGGTACCTACTTTCGCATTTGCAATACTATCATCGGCTTGAAGTGCTTAACTACTGTGTTCGGGATGGGAACAGGTGTGACCACTTCAATATGTTCGCCGGAAGAGGCTGCACCGGCTTATACACCCGGTGCAGTCTGATCCAGAGGATCCATGTTAAAATTAATTTGGTTTTAGTAGATGGCTTGTCTTGGCTTATTGTTAAACCAGACACTCTTGATGCAGCGTAAACAAGTGCGAAACGGAAATTAAACACACTTGTTTCAAATTGACCTAAACTGATCTGATCAGTTGATCACCAGGTAGAAATGAATTTCCCCCTGGAGATTAAAAATGAGAGATCTGGATATTTGTGGTCAAGCTTTCGTCCGTTAGTACCATTTAGCTGAACCCATTACTGGGCTTACACATATGGCCTATCAACCTGATCGTCTTTCAGGGGACTCTCGTTCCGAAGAACTACGAAACCTAATCTTGGAGAGAGCTTCACGCTTAGATGCTTTCAGCGTTTATCTTTTCCGAACATAGCTATCCAGCCGTGCCACTAGCGTGACAACTGGGAAACCAGCGGTTCGTCCTTCCAAATCCTCTCGTACTATGGAAGAATTGCCGTCAAGATTCCCACACCCACAGCAGATAGGGACCGACCTGGCTCACGCCGGTCTGAACCCAGCTCGCGTACCACTTTAATTGGCGAACAGCCAAACCCTTGGGACCGCCTTCAGCCCCAGGATGCGATGGGCCGACATCGAGGTGCCAAACCGCCTCGCCGCTATGGACGCTCGGAGGCGATCAGCCTGTTATCCCCAGCGTACCTTTTATCCGTTGAGCTATGGCCCTTCCACACGGGACCACAGGATCACTAGGACCGCCTTTCAGCTCTGCTCGTGCTGTAGCACTCGCAGTCAAGCGGGCTTATACCCTTGCGCTCGACGACCGATTGCCAACCGGCCTGAGCCCGCCTTTGTACTCCTCCGTTACTCTTTTGGAGGAGACCGCCCCAGTCAAACTAACCACCTAGCACGGTTCCCTGACCGGATTCACGGCACAGGGTGAGATGACGAATGCAAACAGGGTGGTATTTCACCAACCGCTCCCCGCTGGCCAGGACCAGCGGATCAACGCGTCCCACCTATCCTACGCAGTCCACAACCGGCATCAGTACCAGGCTATAGTAAAGGTGCATGGGGTCTTTCCGTCGTGCTGCGGGGAGGCGGCATCTTCACCGCCAC
>JANNPW010000107.1:0-66303 GCA_031400405.1 Mariniblastus sp. | reverse complement strand
GGCATCCCACGCCCGAGCCAGATCCGGGCGGCTGCGCAAGACTTGGTGCGTGTGATTGGACATGATCGCATAGGTTAAGACTTCGATCGCGAAGACGGAAGCCAGATGGATTAGCCGTTGTCGCGACCACTCGCGGCGGTACTCATAATCGATCCCAGTGAGCGGATCGTAACCGCACAAAAACGAGCGCCGGACGCAGCGATTCCACAAATGCAGGACTTGGATTTCGGTCGGATCCACCGATTGATTGCGATCGAAACGCGCCATGGCTGGGCTTTCAGCAGGAGCGACATTGGCGCAATCTTAGTGATCCAACGTCGCAACAAACACGATCAGCCATCAACATCTTGGAGCGGCGGCTATGATTTCCAACTCGTTGTACAGTAATACGATCGTTTGTCAAATTTCTGCTAGCATGACGTATGAACACGGAGTGGCTTGATTGTGCGAACAGGGCTGTGATCAAAAATGGCTTGGTCTGGCCCTTTGCGTCTTCCCTCACAACAGGTTTATCGAAAGCTTCGCATCGAACCCTGGGTGAATCATCGACCTTATCCGCGAGAACTGCTTCCCTGGACGGAAGGCAGCACGCAGGTCGATGTCGAGATTTCCTGGGAGAACCCACCAACAACCGTGTTCGTTGAGGCCAAGTACCAGTCGGAACTGGGCAAGACGACTTCCAACAGTGGTGAGCAATCCGAGTATCCAACCGACCAACTGATTCGCAATGTCCGAGTCGGTCTGTACCATTGCGGCTACTTTGCCCGTGAAAGCTTGTTTGATACGACGCCGCGAGACTTCGTGGTGCTCCTGCTGAGTCCGGCTTCGGACAGTTATCTCGTACGACGCTACCGCAACCAGGTCCGACTGCTAAAGTCGATTCCACACAGTGATCGGCTGAAAAAACTACCAAGGTTTCCCTTCGTGGGAGAAGTGGACTATGCCCAGATCAACCAGATACTATTGCGACGAACCCGGTTCTTCAGCCGAGCAGAGCGAGAGTTGATTCGGCACCTGACGACCTACCTGGATTTCAAACGGGAAACGATGCGGCCCAAGTCAACCTACCTTCAGGAACTGAAGTTGTGGAAGACTGATCTTGATGAGGCGGGTATAGGAGATAGTTCAAACAGAGAGGAGCCAGAAAATGGACAACAAAAACGCAGCACAGACCAAAAATTCCCCGGCCCATGAAATTCGATTGGGAACCGTCAAAGCCACGATCTGGGAGAACGAATCTCCCACGGGCAAACGTCACAATGTTACCGTCGCTCGAATCTACAAAGATGGCGACGAGTGGAAACGGACCGAGAGCTTTGGCCGAGACGACTTGCCGCTGGTTACGAAAGTGATCGACCGAGCTCACTCCTGGATCTTCGAACAAAGTCAGAGTGAGAAAAACTCAATCCTTTGAAAATCAACTTTCGATTGGGGCCGAGAGATGGAATAGCATGTTCCCTCACCCAAAGGCTCAATCAATGCGACGAAGCTGGACTACCCGCGAGGTCCGTCGGCTCTTGGAATGTTATGGGGCTGTCCCGCCTCAACTCATTGCCGAAGAACTGAATCGTTCCACCAGTTCAGTCAAACACAAAACGAGACGATACTTCATTCCGAATCCGAACGGTCAACAGTTGGCCGCTACTTACCGGGCAGCATGCAGCCCCACCGTCAACGCCAGGTTCTTCGACGGAGCAGACGAACAAACTTATGCGGGGCTTGGATTCGTGTTTAGTTGTGGCAGCCTCAAGTTAAAACACCGCCATGTTCTCAAAGCCAGTCTGGATGCCAACCACAGGATGGGTCTCGATTGGTTTCTGGCTTTGATCAAAAGCAATCACTGCATCCAGGCACGGCGAGGTCGCCTACTTGTCGAGATCGGAAACAGCTATCTCGTCAACTCACTGCGGGAAAGATGGGGAATGCCCCCGTCAATCAAATTCTCCAACCCGCCGGCGCTAGCGATATCCGATCGATTCATGCGGGCCTTCGCCATGGGTCACCTGCTCGGATCAGGGCTTCTCAAAGTGGAGCTGGCTCGCTGGACTGGAACACCGGCCATCACCAACGCTATTGGTCAATTTCTCACGAGAAATCTCATGCTGTCGGCCCCCAAACAAATTGGATCGGGACGGTCGCTGAGTGTTAGCTGGACGAAACCCAGTGAAATTCAGCAAATCAGAAATTTTCTGAATTCGGAAATTTCCTTGACCCATCCGTGTCAACCGGGCTCCTCATAATGTGGCCGGAGCTGTCCGAGAATTGCACACCCGTTAATCGGGTAATCAAATCCGGTACCGTCAAGTTGGCTGGGTTCCGCGAGTAACACTCCCGAGTCGACAGACCAACACCTAGGTTGGCCAAGGCCGGTGCCTTACCACAAGGCTTGAAAACCAGTCGGGCAGCTCCATTTTTATTTTCCCAACTCAGGAGATTACGCTGAAACATCCCAACGCAAAACCCGACTCCGAACGACGGCTACGACAGGCCGATCGGATGGCACGCGTCTTGCGTGTGCTGCAATTGATTCAGAGTCGGGGGAGATGGACCGTCACTACCATCGCCGCCGAGCTGGAGTGTTCGGAACGAACCGTCTACCGCGATCTGGATGTTCTCGAGTTAGCAGGAGTGCCCTACTTCTTGGAAAAGCCCGGGAACTTCATTCGGGTGCGAACCGATTATCGGTTCCCCATTCTCAACCTGTCCCACGCGGACTTGGTTGGGCAGGCAACGGCCACCAATGTCAGCAATGCCACGGGGCTCAAAATCAATCTCGGTGCAACGCCGACAACAGAAAAAATTGCAGCCGCCAGTGATCAAGCGGCGTCCATTCTGCAGGATGCCAGGCAACTGATTCAGGTGCTCGACCTAAAGATAGTCGATCATAGTCAACACCAACAGGTGATTCAAACGGCCCAGCAAGCACTGCTGGAGTCAAAACAGGTTGCCTGCGTTTACAGCAGTCCCTACGAAGCCAGTGAAAACAAGCTGGTCCTTCATCCCTACCGGCTCTGCCTGATCAAGTCGGCCTGGTACCTGATCGCCAGGCCAGCGAATGACGCCGAACCAAGCACTTTTCGCATCGCCAGATTCAAGTCCCTCCGAATGCTCGAAGTGGCGGCAGAGTCAGACAAGTCTTTCGACGTCAAGGATTACCTGGGCAATGCTTGGGCAGTCTACCGAGGGGACAAGTCGTACCAAGTGGCATTGGAGTTTGATGCCGAGGCGGCTCCGGTGGTGACCGAAACAATCTGGCATCACACGCAACAAGTACAGCATAACCCCAACGGAACGGCCACACTCAAATTTACGATTGATGGTCTTAACGAGATCGTTCGCTGGATCGTCGGCTGGGCAGGGCAGGTAAGAATCCAATCCCCTGAAGAGCTTCGACAGTTGGTCATCGAAAAACATCGCACAGCGATCGAGCTCAATGAGCGTCCGGACTGAAACAGAATTCATCCAAACGACAACGCAAACGTTTCGAGGTACGGCACGGAAGAGAAGCTTATCGAGGATTTGCGATGCGGTAGATGCTCTCCACGTGGGAGAAACTCGAACTAATTGGAACGCCGAACACCGATCAATCCCAACCCAAGCCTGCGAGGAAAAACCATGAACCAACAAAGCCAGAAAGACAGCAACCAAAACGGAAATTTCAACCTGCTGCACGAACAACTCCGGGGAGCTATGTACCGGGGTGGGAAAGATCGAGACACCGTATTTACTGGTTACGTACTCGGTGCAATTGCAATGGTGGTATGCCTAGTAGTATCGTATGCCGTCTTACTTCTTTCGGAAGGTCTCGGTTTCGACTCGACTAACGGTGAGTTAATCGCCTGGTTGGGAAAAGAATGTCCCTTACTGTTCTACGCACTTTGTGCCGTAATTGGAGCAATCTCTTTTGGGTCAGTGCTCTGGTGGGCAGAGAAAAAGGGGATCATCGATTCAGATTGGTGAAAACCACTCGATCTGAAACAGAATTCATCCAAACGACAACGCAAACGTTTCGAGGTACGGCACGGAAGAGAAGCTTATCGAGGATCTGCGATGCGGTAGATGCTCTGCACGTGGGAGAAACTCGAACGAATTGGAACGCCGAACACCGATCAATCCCAACCCAAGCCTGCGAGAAAAAACCATGAGCCAACAAACCCAGAAAGACAGCAACCAACACGGAAACTTCAACCTGCTGCATGAAGAGCTGCGGGGTGCAATGTACGGTGGAGGGGCTGAACGAGAAACTGTCTACAAGGGTCACGTATTGGGATTCTTGGCCATGGGCGTTTTACAGGCCTTTGGTTTGATTTGTGCCCTTGCTTCATTTGGAGTAGTCCTTTGGTGGGCCCAACGAAGGGGAATCTTGTAATGGTGGACGAAATCGAAAATCAACTGCGGGAAGCGATCAACCGAGAACGCCAACAGTTACTGGAATTCTTAAATGGGCCTGTCGCGAAAGCTTGGGAAGATGGGCTCTATCGCTTTTATCATCAGAGCCACAAGGTCTTTCGTCTCCAAAAACTGACTCAAGAAATCCTGACAAAGCTGCAAGCACTACTTCCCGACAGAACCATGAACCCCTGGTTCCTGGAGATCGTCGGGGCCGGAACGACTCGGGTGTTTGGCTCGCAGACTAACGAAAATTGGACCTTGGAAACACGTCCGATTTTGGAAGCCTTTTGTCACGCCAAGTATTTCTTGGAAATGGCTTGCCAGGAGCAAGACGAATGGATCACTCAGCTGCCGTCGTCAGAGGGTACCGTGAAACGGGAAATCCGGATGGTCTCTAGTGGTTGGGCAGCCTTGCTCGTTCTCTTTAGCATCAATTAGCCCCGCAATCGAGCCGCCCGATGGAAAATCAAATCTTGCAGGACTTCATGGTCGCCTACATCGGCGAGACGGTTAGGTTGGAGATGAACGGTCCTGCTCACCAAGTTGCCAAGTCCCAGGGGTTCCTGGATCGAGACTTCGGCAGTTTGATTGCCGCTTTCCCTCAAGTTCAACGAGACTTTTTGAACGGCAACGTCACGAATCCACTCGACAAGACGATTCAATGGCCTTGGCCAGGCCAAACCGCAGCCGAGGTTATGGCGTTACTAAGAGAAATACAACAATCGAATCACCCCCAGGAAATCATCCAATGAAGATCATCATCCACCGTGGCACGCACGAAATCGGAGGTTCGATGGTCGAAATTGTCTCCGGAAACACACGACTGATGATCGACGTGGGCCTTCCTTTAGTAGACGAACAGCGGCAGCGGTTCGATCGCCGCAGACTCGACGGAAAAACAGTCGAGGAATTGATTCAGGAACAAATCATTCCCAGCATTGATGGACTGTTTGCTCCCGGTGATAAGGTTGACGCCGTGCTGGTTTCTCACTGCCACCTGGATCACGTGGGACTTCTTCAATATGCCGATCCTGACATCCCGGTTTGGATGTCAACCGGAACGAGCAAAATGATGAATGCCGCATCGGTCTTTGGTGGGCAGTACCGTTTGGACCGCCAACGTCAACAAAACCTGGAGGATCGTGTACCCGTTCAAATTGGTGAGCTCAAGGTCACTCCCTTTTCAGTAGATCATTCTTGCTTCGGGAGTTTGGCCTTGCTGATCGACAACGGGAGTCGTCAAGTCCTGTATTCCGGTGATCTGCGATTCCACGGACGCAAGCCAGGAATGCTCAAGTCGTTGATCGCCGATGTCGGGCCACTGAACATTGACGCACTCGTGATGGAAGGGACACATTTGGGTAGCCCGCGTGGAAAACGACAGACCGAGTACGAACTGGAAAAAGAAATCGCCGGCCATATTTCGGGTGCTCCCGGCTTGGTGCTGGCGACCTTTTCTCCCATCGACGTCGATCGACTGGTCACTTATCTCAAAGCAACCATGCAGACGAACCGAACGTTTGTCGTCGACGCTTATGCCGCTTACGTGATGCACCTCGTTAAATCGGAAATCCCGATCCCAGATCCGGCCAAGACGGATGCCATTCGCGTCTATTTCAACGAGGCCTTCAAACGAAAAAAGATCGAGAAATTGGAGCAACTATTCCAAAGTAACTCGATTGAACTGGATGAAATTCGGGCCGCACCCAGTCGTTTCGTGATGGCGTTTCGTCCCAACATGGTTCAGTTAGACTTTGGCGGAAAAATTCCACCGGACACGCGATGTTTGTATTCCTATTGGAAAGGGTATCTGGAGGAAGCTGAATGGCAAGCTCTCCAGCAACAACTTCAAGATATCGAAGGTGATTTTGTTCCTGCCCATACTAGCGGGCACATCTTTGTCGATGACTTGGTCCAGTTCGTCAATTCAATCAATCCGAAGACAGTGATTCCGATCCACACGTTTGAACCACAGGAGTTTTCAAAACATTTTGCGAATGTGGTAGTACTCAATGACGGCCAAGAAATGGAAATTTGAAAGGAGTTCAAGTGCAGCAATTAACCATCAAGATCCCCACTCGGCGGGAAGCGAATGAACGCTGCTCCCAAGAATTGATGGCAAAGTATCCTTGTGCTGCTCAAGAAATTCCAACCTTTATTGCCCACGATTTGTGCAGTGCTGTTTATGAACTGGAGTTGATTGCCAGGGAATTGGTCAAACGAGGCATGAGGATACAACTGCGTGGAGCAGCGGCCAGTTCGCAACTGCTGTACCAGATCGGGCTCTCGATTATTTGCCCAAAAGAAAACGACTTCCTGTTCGAGCGGTTTCTCGAACCCAGGCCCAAACAGCATAACAAACGCAACCTGGTGCTCTTGGCATATACGATGTCCCGGACCGCTAAAATTGCCGAAAGACTGGCTGAAATCGGGTTTCAGATTTACATGTCCGGTGACGGATTGGTTGTCAGTAAACCTGATCAAACCGAGGAAGAGAAGTTGCTGTGCTTGATTGTTTCCTCCAACTTTACCGGGAAAGGTGCCTTGCCTACGTACAGGCAACTGCTCGAATTCCGGCGGAAGAACGAATCAAGTGTCCCACGCAATGAAACGCAAATAACCGACTTGGAAAATCCAGAAAGACTGGGCAATGATCTGAATCTAAATGGCTTGGACGCAGATGCCGTTTATCAAGAAGACCAAATGCGAATGCTGTCTGCGTTTGCAAATGTTGGACTTTGGGAGGCGTACGTCTTGATTCGCGATGTCAATAAACACGGAATCACCGCTGAATTGACTCAAACTCAAATCCGGTTTATCGAGGCAGCTGAGCGAGTGGGTAGATTGCCCACTGAAGCGATCAGGGTTCTCGAAGCACTCGACAAATGGGCCGTCTGCAAATCAAACTGTTATGTCAAGGCGGCGGAGATTATGGAGAGGAATTATCTGGGCCAATCTCGAGATCGTTGATGCCATTGAGCGGGCAATGGAGCGATTCGCGATCTGCTTCGACGCAGAACCTTTCTGGTGCGTCGCCGAACTAAAGCCGTGACTCAAATCCAAATGATTCTTCACCAGCATACCAGCGGTCACATTTTTTTTAAGATGACCTCATCAACTTCGTTAAATCCGTTGGATCGAAATTGGTAATTCCGATTCACTCATTTGAGCCGAATGAATTTTCAAATTACTTCGAAGGCGTTGTTGTACTTGAAGATGGGAAGTTCGATAATCTAGCTCGACAATATCGAGTCTTGTTCGCCGTCCATCTGGAAATAGACAAGACTCCACTGGCCGATCAAACGTGGCTCGATAATCGAAAAGTAGCTTCAAACCCATTCTGCTGATGTTTGATCAAAATCAGTACGTGCGAACCTAAGCAACAGTTTATCGTGTGCAGTTCCACCCAATTTTGCCACTCGTTCCCATCCGAGTCCTCTCGAACTACGTGGCACCTTCTCGCCATCGTTGGGCGATTGATACTTGTCATAGTAAGACTTCGGTGCCAATACGACCACTTGGTGCCGAGCAGAGGAACACGGTTCGGTATTCTCGAAGCCCTTTGGGACAATTTGGTTTGCCTTGGATTTCCACACAAGCAATTCCTTCTGAAATCGAGCGAAGTTTGATTGAGACAACAAACAACTCAGGTAGTCCAATCCTTCAATCAATGACGTAATCGGAGCATAACTGTTCGTTTCGATCTTGCATTCAAACACGACGAGGCCGCCATCAATTGTAAGGCCTACCAAGTCAGCAGATTGGTGACTGCGATTACTAAAATTCGGCACCTCATAACTTACAAGCCAAAAACGTTCGTCTCCGATTGTCAGGCAAGCGGACGAATCACTACGACACTTTTGGAAAAGCAATCGCGTTAGCGATTTTTCGGATCCGATTGATGCCGCCTCAGCACACTTGTCATCACGGTCAATGAAAACATGCTTGCCGGAATAGGATATTTCGCAACTCCGTTGATGCTGGAACAATTCATAGATCGACGATGTAAACGCCAACGGCCAGTCGGGATTATCTTCGCGAGCTGGAAGGAGCGACGTAAGAATACGACGAAAGGGAGTCTCAGCTGTTTCGCCTGAAGAATTTGAGTTATTCATGCCAGCATCGTATGGCACGTGTCCGACACGAGTGGGTCATCCATGAAAATGTCGCAAAATCTAAATGGGTCACAGCCTTCTCCGACCCACTAATGGCATTTGTATACGTTCCACTCAGGTTCAGACAAATCGAAATTCAGAACCTGAAGTTGCCGTGCCAAAGAAAAAGTCAAATGACAATCACCGCAGCGACGCAGACCGCCGCCTCCGACAAGGAGAGCGGATGGCCCGCCACTTGAGGGTGCTTCAGTGTATTCTTGGCCCTGGACGTTGGGACGCCGATTCACTTGCCCGTGAGTTGGAATGCAGCCCTCGAACGGTCCATCGGATTCTTCAAACCCTTTCTATGGCGGGCGTCCCTTGGCAATATTGCAACGAACGCAAATGTCATGAGGTCAGGCCTGGATTCAAATTCCCGGGTTTGGAAATCGCTCCGGACGCCGGAATGGGTGACAAGAAATCGCTGGAGCTTGCAGCCAAAAAACTACTCAAGGACGGCGAGAGATTTTTGGACTCGGTCCGAGAATTCGCAGCAACGCTAGAGTCGCAATTGCACTCAAATCCGTAGATTGGCGGACCTCTGTCAAGTCAAGTTACGTGAATTCTAAAAAAAGTTTCATCGGCTACAGAACCAGCCTGTGGGGATTATATCTGATGAACGCGAAACCCAAGTTGACGGAAGTCGGCCGCTTTCGAAAAAGCCTGTATAATTTAACTGTTCTGTTGCCAGAAGTAATTTTCAGTTTTCTTATGGAGTAACAAATGTCAAACGTCTGTCCGTATTCAACGAAGAACAAATTGAGTTGCTTAAGTCATTTCGCCAAAAGCCCCGAAAATTCCGCCGTGCTTGTGAATTTATTCAAGGCGGCTTGTCTTATGTTTGTTGGAATACGGAAGAACAACAACACCCGTCTAAGCTGGTAGAAGCAAACTTGGATCAAGAGTCTTTCTTCACTCAAGATTTAAAAGTCGACTCCGACGGCACCGTGACAACCTCAAGCGAACACCGCCGAGAGAATGTGTTTTACCGATAGATCACTCGGTTAATCATCAAAACAAATAGAAGAGTTTCAAAAATATATTTCGATCAGACTTTTGGACGAAAGAGGTGACATAGATTGCCCCAAAATGGGCGAAACAAAAAGTTAACTAACAATTCTGTTCAAATTCGTGTGATTTTCGCGTGCCAAGATGTAGTTGTAGTTTGGCACTAAACCCTAAAAAAGATGGCTGGGTTGAATCGAATATCCATCGTTATGAAAAGCTGCTGAAATTGGAACAACACGTTGGTTCCCTCTTCGTGCCATGACTCATCGGCCCAGCAGGTGCATTCGCACCAAGGGTGATGATACGTCATGACAAATGTGCCACGGGGAAAGCGGATTTCAAGGCCGAAAGAAACGGTTAGCAGCCTTGATGGGAGTATCTCAGGTAACTCAAGTTCTCTACTAGTTCGTCGAAGAAAATCACCTTGGGTGATTACCTTGATTGACTCCGCAACGGTTGAACGGGTTGACGGCCATCCACTTGATGGGCTAAGCGATGCCGAACGGCAAAAGACTCGATGTACCGCACTCGGCCAGGTTTTAGCTGCGATCGCACGTCGTCAAAACTACATGGTTGACAATTAGGCGACTGATTCCGTCCAACAGAAATAGGGAAACGGCAAATGCAATTGAGAAAGTCAACAATTGAAAAAGCTTTGAAAAAACCTCTTCGAATTGCCGGGTATCTTCGCGTTTCAACGAAAGAACAAGCTCAAGAAGGAGACTCGATACCAGCTCAGCGGGATTTTATCCAACGAAAAGTAGAGTCGTGGAAAACCTCAATCGAAAACGCAATCGAGAGCCTGACGTTTTTTGAAGAAGAAGGACGTTCAGGTAAGAACCTTAAAAGGCCAGAGATTCTACGCTTGCAACAAGCCATCCAAAGGGGCGAGATCGACGCCTTGGTGATTGTAAAGCTCGATCGACTAAGTCGCAACACCGATGATTTTCGCGTTATCGAAAAATTGTTAGACAAACACCAGGTGGATCTCTATCCGCTTAATGATTTCTACGACATGTCGAACGCCCAAGGTTGGTACATGAGGCATATGACAGTTGGCAATGCCGAGTATGAACGAAGGGTGACTTCTGAACGCACCAAACTCGCGATGGATTATCGAGCCAAGCGTGGAATGTGGAATGGAGGTTACATATTCGGATACCGAAAGGATCACGAATCAGAAAAATTGTTAGTCCATTCAGAAGAGGCAGGGATTATTCGAAATCATTTCTACGTTCAATTCGAGAAGCTAGGATCAGTTGGCCGAGTGCAAAAGCACCTTCAGAATCATGGGATCATGTTTGAAAAGCATCAGAAAAACGGAACCCTCTCTAAAAAGTCGTTTTCAAAAGCACAGATTCGTCGCGTGTTGGAAAACGATGTTTACCTAGGACATATCGTCTGGGGCAAGGTCCGTACAGAAAACGCTCATCCGCCGATCGTCACCATTGAGCAAGCCAAACGTGTACGCCGACAGCTGAATCAAAATCGACAACGAAAAACTAACACCCGATACAGCCGAGGCCGACAGTATCCGTTGAAGAATCTCGTTCGCTGCGTATGCGGTCATCACATGACTCCAGCAGGGGCAATTGGCCGAAACGAAAAATACTACTATTACGAATGCACGCTTCGGAATCACCGGGGAAAAGCAAGCTGCAGCCAACCGGCAATTCCGGCAGTTGCACTTGAGGATGCCGTCTTTGCCCGAGTTCGCCAGCTTGGTACAAGCAAAGAAGCCAGGAAACAAATCACTGATACGGCACTTAATTGTCTGCGGTCGGACTATCAGCGGTTGAAAGAGAAGGCCGGACTAATCAATCAGCGGATGAGTGGAGTGCAGTCAGAAATCAACAATCTATTGAGTGTCCTGAAAGCAACGGGAACTGCGGCACTTTCGTCAATTCAAGATGAACTCCGGGAGCGTGAATTTGAGCGGGATAGACTCAGAAGCCAGTTGCAAGAAATCGAAGCCGACAAAGCACCAGCAAGTCATTTGGAACAACAATGTCAGAAATTCGTAGAGTCATGGACCAATATCGGTGAACTCTTGGATTCAGCAACCCTCGAAGAAACGAGGGTGATACTCCAGCATTTTGTCGAAGTCATTCAACTCGAATGCACTGACAAAGAGGCCAAACGGGGCCGATATTTGATCAAGCTGTTTCCCGAAGTTGGGTCGCTCGATCCAGTTCCAAATGAATATACCCCGACCCCCGACGGATCGGGAAATCAGGGTGTGTTAACCAAAAAGGGTTTGGTTCGTCAATTTGACAAAAAAGCTCCCTGTGCAATACACTGTTCGAAAGATTTAGAAAACGTTCGCTCAGAGATTTTTGTAATGCTCTGATTTTCGAATGATTACAATTGGCTTCCAATCTCACTCGCTCGCAAGTGAGATTCATGCCGCAATGGAGAATCGCTAAATTGTTCTCGCGGTATTAATTCAAATGATGAAATTTTAAATCGCGAGAGATTGGCCATTTTGATATTTCGTTCGCGGGGCCCAACTCGGTTTGCCAAGTTCCTTTCCGGCCCCAACTTCAGCCAAGCTTTCTTCGGTCTGGCTCCCACGCTATCCCGACCCCAATTTCCGTTTCGGCTTCGACCCGAGGTCGGACCAAACATCTCCCGGAACCTAATTTCTACCCGTCCCCAGTTTCGCACTCGGTCCTATCTTAACGCTCGTCCTTGCCTTCGACATTTGTTTGGTGAGCTTTCCGACCCCCTAAGAAACTTCAACGACAAACCCGTTGTGACGCAGTTCGCCCCGCAAGTTGCAACAGGCACAATTCATGAATTGGGTTGCGCCTTGCGTTAACATGCCGTAGTTGCTTATCCCGCGTTCGTCGTGGATGTGCCCGAACGCATGAATCTGTGGCTTGATGCGCTCGTCGACGTGGCGTCGCAAAGCTCGACAGCCAACTTGCACCAAGCCTTCCGACTCGATGTCTTTGGTGATATCCAGGATTCCCTTGGGCGGCCCGTGCGTGATCAGAATGTCAACGTCATCCGGAACTGATTCCCAAACCATATCCAATTTGTTGCGGGGTTTCATATACGCCCAATCGTGAAATCGAGGCGTGTAGGGCGATCCGAAAAATTTCAGACCGTCGATGTTTACTTCATCATGGATCAAAAATTTGATGTCCGGATATTCCTCTGGCCGAACCAGGCCTTGCTCGATGGCTGTCGAATGATTGCCCGGAACGAAAATCTTCGTGGGAATATCGAGCCGCGTGAACCAATCGAAAAATCGGCGAGACTCAGGCTCGTTCATCCAAGCGTTGCCATGGTTCGATTCATCCCCGCAATGAATCACGACGTCGGTTTCGGGAACCTGCAGTGACTCATGGCGGTTGTGAGTGTCGGAAATGAACCAGATTTTCATAGGGGAACAATCGTCGCTGTTTAGTCGCCGTACTTGGCGAGGAATTTATTGGAAATGGTTTTGAACGAAATTCGATCTTCACCTGATCCAAAAACCCAAACCAAGCCTTCTCGTTCCGCTTGCGGATTGAGTTGGCTTTTGCCTTCGGCCAGTTGCAGCATCTCATCCATCGATTCAGGGATCGTTATTTGACCCAGCGGCGGTACGATTGGCAAATCGAGTTGATTGCAGATCGTTTCCATCTCGGCCTTATCAAGGTAGAGCGTGGTGCGGATCACAGGCCAGCTCCAACTTGGTTCCATTGGTCAGTGTCACCACGACCGCCGAGGAACGGAGCGCCGAGGAAAGCGTTGCCGACGAAAGCGATACCGGCAAAAAGGCAGCCGTTTGCGGGGCTCGGCGTCGAGGAGAGTCGCCTGCGGAACGCCGCGTGGAGGTCGGTGAGCTTGAGCTACTGGAAGCCATGGGTGGCTGGCTTGGCGAAAGTTTACGTCGCCACTGATAAAAGCCCGCCACCGAACAAGCGACCGATTTGCAGTACTCAGCCACGGTCATGGAACTGCCCTGGAAATCGACCAATCGTTATTGCCAAAGAACGGCCTTGTTGGAGTCCTGCGAACGTGCCATCGTGAAAATTCCTCGCGAATGAGTGAAGAACTGTAACTTCATTGCAAAAAACTTACACTCCAATTCAATGTCGCAAGCCCAAAAAACGCCGCCGCCAGCGTACGCTTACAGCACTTCGAGCCTGATTAGCGAGTGATCGGCGGAGGAGTGAGTGCCGCGATTCTGAAGTGGTGAAGATTGGTGGGCGATAAAATCCCGCGGAGGGTGGGCCAAAAAGAAAAGCCCGGAAGCAAATGCTTCCGGGCCTGTTTTTGCCTCAGCCACATTGTGGCCGAAGACTTGATGGAGGCGGGGGGGTAGACTCGCAACGGGGCAAGTAAATTCGGATGTTGTAAAAGCGATGCGAAATGCAGTCTCGAATATCTTGCTTACCATCACGCTGTACGACCTCATCCGAGTTTGAACAACGAGTTCATCGTGTCGATGGAGCATCCGCGGTCGATGAGTACCAAAGTTAAAACGACCGAACGACTCGGCGGTTTGCTCCGCTCGTATCGCAGAGCAGCTTGATTTCGGCAAACCAATCATTAATCATACCGACAAGTTATGGCAATTGGCTCGGCAGCTGCTGCGCCCTTCATTTGATTCGGCGTGAATTTTGACCGACTCTGTCGAAAAGGCAGTATCGATCTCGAACGAGTTTTCGGTCTCACGAAGATGGCCGAACTCGTTTTTTTTCAGTCAAAATGCTCGTTTGAGTTTTTTGACCCCACGGCCGCCGGGAAGCCACTTTTTTGAAATTGCCTTGCCCTTTCGAATTGCTTCGGTCGGTGGAAAAAGAAATCTCGCCAAATCACTCACGACCGATGCCAGGCTCAACCCTTCTGTGGCTAGCACAGTTTTCTTGATGAACGCATTCCACTGTGTTTGTTTTGTTGGTCTCCGAAATACTCTGCTGACAGTGCAAGAGGTGTCTTAACGGGAATTTCAGTTTCACGACGGTCAAAGGTTGCGCGGATCGGGTTGCAAATCGTCTCACCGTCAAATTCGAACTGCCTGGCAAGTACCCAGAGATCGAAAAAAAACTTCATTCGGCTATTGGCGATTCCTAACAGATTTAACCCAAAAAAAGACTGATTTTCCAAACATCCTATGGGTGTTTACGCAATCATTGCTTTTTGGCAGAAAGTAAGTGAGGTTTAGGGGCCAAAGGCCTTCTAAAAAGTGAAACTACTTTGATTACAATGATCGAAAGCACATCGATTTTCGCACCTTGGAGCATGAATGCATAATTGGTTCAATACACTGGCAATATTGGCCCTTGCATTGTACTTGGTAAGAAGTCGGATAACGAAATTTCATCAGCGATTCCGCAGTATGTACAAGACTGTGGAGTTTGGTTTCAGAGAAAAATGCGTCAAAGCTGCGACTATGCGTTGGCTTGACTTCATCCTTCTGACGTTCGTAACCACTTTTACTGTCGTTTGTTTTGATTCTTGGTTCCAAGTTTTGAGGCTTTCGCCAAAGCTAACGCAAATTCTTTACCCGAAGTTCGACGAATGGTTGATCCTGGCCGCCATAGTTTTGGTCTTGATAGTTTTTGCATACCCCTTTGCCAAGTTCATGAGGTTGCGGTATGTAACAACCCTTCGTTCATACCCCCCGACTTGGCTGTCAATTCTCATCGCATTTGTTTTCATTGCGTTAGTTTTGCATTTCGATTTTTGGGACGTTTTCTGGACTTCTGTCTTGTTGTTGTCGGTAGTGATAACAATTGGCACCCTTGATTATCTATTGTCAGTGCGAACAGGCAGTAGTCTTAGTCAAGACAATTCGGAAATGCCAACAAATGCAAATATCTCCGAGAACATGGATGCCCTATTTGAATGGGTAAACAATGACTTTCCAATTGACCATCCGCTAAATGATGTATTTGGCATTTCTGACAAGGCAAAGGCTACAGCTAGGATGATTGCTTCGAATGAGTTCAAGAGCCTTGGTGTAATTGGTGAGTTCGGTGTTGGCAAAACGAGCTTTATCAATTTGGTTGAATTCCATCTACTTCATGGAGAGATTAACAGAGAACTGTATGACCAACGAAAGAGTTGGTCACTTGCCAGATTTCTTCTTGGAATTCCACCGGTTCCACGATTCCTGTTTGTCAGGGCTGAAATGTGGGGTCTTTTGAGCGACTCTGCTGAAAAATTCGTTTTGTCCGCTGTCATCAATTCACTTTCGAGATATGCAGACTGCCTTCAAATCACATCTATACCTCAAAAGTACGCCGAGCTCGTGAGAGGCGATGGTTTAGGACTATTAAGTGCGATCATCCACTTTTCTGGGAGCGGTAGCCCATTGGAGCAGTTACAAAGATTGGAGCCAATTCTCAGCGCATGCAACATTAGACTAATAATTGTCGTCGAAGATTTAGATCGAAATATTGGTCGGCCTTCGATTTCATATAATCAAAACGCGGTCACTAATGTTCCCAGCAGTTCAATCGAGTTTCAAACTTCGCTTACTTCTGCACCTGCCAAAGACAAGTTGACTGAATTTCAGGCCCTGTTGGACGCGGTCAAAAAAGTTGACGGCCTTAGCTTTATTTTCTGTTCAGGGCCAGCACGATGATAGACTTTGAAAGACTTTGCGATCACGAAATACACCTACCCAAGATTTCGGAAACCGATTGCAAGAAAGTAATTCTGCTTTTCCGTAAGTATTGCCAACAATACTCGATCAAGGAAAATGACATCCCGATATCGAACCCGGAACGGGACTCATGGTTCGGCCCGGAAGAAACTTGGTTCCCAGAGGTAAAATATGTCGTTCTAGCAATGGCTAGATTATTGAACCGACCAAGACTTCTCAAGAAATGCCTGCGTGATGTACTTAGGCGCTGGAACAAACTCCATGGAGAAGTGGATTTCGATGATCTTTTCATTGTTTGTGCAATTCGTGTTGTTTGTCCAGACGCCTTAACTGTGATAGGAGACCATTTCGAAGATCTGACCTACTTGGCGAGGAGTTGGATTTATCCAGATGTGCCAATTGGCAAGACTGATAGCAATAATCAAAAAAAATTTGAGTCAGCATGGAATGTCGCCGTGAAAGCCATGAATGCGATAGACCGAGAGAATATTCGTTGTCTGTTGATTTACCTTTTTCCGTTTATTGAACCCGAAATGCCTTCGTTAATTACCCGTGATCGAATTTGGCCTCAATCGGCAATCGGAAAGGAATATTGGCTAAGAATCGTTGACGACGTTGAATATACAGTTGTCTCGGATCAAACAATTGCCAAGATGACTATCGCGTGGCTCTTGGAAAACGATCCTTTGCTTGTAGAAGTTCTAGCTGGCGAAAAGTCGACGACTCACGCATTTGAAAATTTACAGTCTTCTGAAGGCCTATTACCGCAACTGTATTTTGACGGGCTCAAGATAAGGCAACTTGCAAGCGAAGTGTTTTTGAAGCTGCGATCGGTTCACGGTGCTGAGTTAACACAGGACTCAAGCGAGTCATTTGTTGCCCTATGGAGGTTGGCGAATAAGCGAGGGTGCTATGACCATTACGACTATGAGCAGCATTACGAGTGGCTGTTTTTGGAAATCAAAAAAGCGCTGGATACAAGTTTTTGTTTTGCGAACGACCTCGACTATTATTGGGGACTAAATACTAGCACCACTGAATTTCGCATTACAACGCTAGAAAAGAGCAATCAGTTGCGGGAGCGTTTCATGCAACTCTTGGAAAGCGAATTAACCGGGGCTCGACTTGTGAAGATCGTCGGCGTTTCTGAACGCGCGTGCTATTCTTTGCACCATGCAGTCAGGCTGGACTACGGAGCAGAGAAAGGCAGACCCGAATTTCAAATCTCAAGGTGGCGTTGGCTTCCAAGAATATTGGTTGATGCCTTGGCAGCTGATTCCAGACTTGCCATTCACGTCGCATATTTGTTCTCAACTGACGATACCGAGGTTGAGAAATCTAAAAACGGCTTTCGAACCAGAAGATCAAAGTTTGACACCGATCTATTCAAGGAATTGTTCAATCGAAAACCAACGGAAAGAAGAGAAGTGCTTCGACTTCTCGCACAAGCCAAAATTTCTGAGGAAATGGGATTTAACGAACAGTCGATTGCTAAATACGAAGAGATTATTGAAACGCTTCCTGAGGAGTAGTTGTTTTCAATTTAATAAAATTGGAAAATAGCGGTCAGGAATTTTGAACTTCGGTGAATGGTGAGTCCTAATGTACAATCCGCGCGCTCGACACGATTTGAAAATCAAAAACCATCATTCTCAGTTTCGAATTTGCTTTTAGAAAATCCAAGCTCATATGATTCCGGGTTAAATATGACATCAAAATACAACACCTCACTTCCCGTGAGGTCAAAAAACTCAGCCGACGCTCAGAACAGAATAAAAATCGCGATTCCCGTGACTCGTGGGTCAGACATTTCAACCAAGATCGTGAGCCATAACCTGGCGTTACATCTCGCCCAATCGTTCGCATCGGAACAGGGACTACGAAGATGGAATGGCAAGTTTGCTGGTGGCGGTTTCATTCATGACGCGTCTCAATGATCGTAGAGTTTTTTGCCGATCACACGAGACGCCAATGAATCTTGTTTTGCAGCCGTGGCATTTGATGGTTTTGTTCCTTGCCAGTTGGGTCAATCGCCAACAGAAGGGAGTCATCGAATACCTTCGTACCGAAAATGCAGTTCTTAAAGAGAAACTCGGCGAGAAACGAATCCTCCTTAACGACGACCAGCGGCGACGATTGGCAGTCAAAGGAAAGATCCTGGGGCGAAAGCAACTCGAACAGTTCGGTACTCTGTTTTCGCCGGACACGATTCTGCGTTGGCATCGACAACGGGTCGCCAGGAAATGAGACTATTCGGATCGAAAAAAGAAAAACCAGGGACGGCCAAGAATCCGCCAGGTAGTTTTAGACCTGACAGTGAAGTTCGCAAAAGAAAATCCAACTTGGGGTTTCGACCGAATCCAAGGCGAACTGTCTAAAGTCGGTTACCAGATTTGCGACTCCACTGTCGCCAATATCCTCAAGGCCCATGGGATTGAGCCCGCACCCAATCGCCAACGCACGGGGTCTTGGGCGACGTTTCTGAAATCGCACTGGGACATGATTGCCGCGATCGAGTTTACTTCCGTTGAAGTCTGGACTAAGGGAGGGTTGGTGACATTCTATCTGTTGTTCGTCATGGAACTCAAGACTCGTCGCGTGCGTTTCTCCGGCTGCACGACAAGTCCTGACGAAGCTTGGATGAGACAGACAGCTCACGAACTGAAGTGGACCCCAATTATCGGACCACCGGCTTAGATAGAAAAGAGCGATTCGATCGGTCAAACTATAACCGATTTGACGCCATTTTTTTAGGAAGCCAGTATGTCACGGAAGCGACGCAATTTCAGTCCGTCTTTTAAAGCGAAGGTAGCATTAGAGTCAGTTCAAGGTCTTCGAACAATCAGCGAACTTGCTCAAAAACACAAACTTCATCCAACGCAGATTAACCTTTGGAAGAAGCAATTGTTGGACGGCGCGGAGTCGGTTTTTGAGCAGGGTAAAGCTGTTACCAAAGGTACAACCGATGAACCGGAGGCGGCTGAGCTGTATGAGCAGATTGGTCGATTGAAAGTTCAATTGGAGTGGCTCAAAAAAAAAGTGGCCGAAGACGGTGAGTGAAGCGAGGGGCTGGATTGATTTCGAAAATCCTGAACTGAGTATTCGTGAACAATGTCGATTGCTGGGCTTGCATCGCAGCAACTTGTATTATGATCCGGCTCCCGAGAGCGCGGAAAGTTTGCAACTGATGCGTTTGCTGGATGAAGAACATTTGCGTCGGCCGAATCGCGGCTCATGTCAAATGGTGGACTTTTTGAAGGATGAAGGGCATGCTGTGAACCTGAAAAGAATCCAGCGTTTAATGCGAAAAATGGGGATTGAAGGCGTTGCCCCCAAGCCACGAACGACGCAGGCTAACCCAAGCAATCCCGTGTATCCGTACCTACTGCGGAACCTGGAGATCGTTCGACCCAATCAAGTTTGGTGCAGCGACATCACCTACATTCCGATGGAGTTTGGTTTTTTGTATTTTGGTGGCAGTGATGGATTGTTACAGCCGTTACGTAATTTCCTGGAGACTGTCCAACAGCATGGATGTGGACTTTTGCATTGAGGCTTTGGAGGAAGCCTTAAGCCAAGGCCGTCCAGACGTTTTTAATACCGATCAAGGCTCGCAGTTTACCAGTCGTGAACACACCGATTTACTCAAGTCGCAAGACGTCGCGATCAGCATGGATGGTCGAGGTCGTGCGATTGACAACGTGATGATTGAACGACTGTGGAGGACAGTGAAATATGAAAAAGTTTATCTCAAGAGTTATGAAAGCGGAGCCGATTGTCATCAAGGGCTCGCGACCTATTTTGATTACTATGACCATGAACGTCGCCATCAATCATTAGCCCGACAAACACCTTGGGAAGTCTACCGTCCCAGCCGAGCAAATCGCTTACAATTCTCTATCTAAGATTTGCCGGCCGGTGGTCCAATAATTGGGGTCCACTTCACAATGCTGCCTGCGCCACGAAAAAACATCTCTGAACGGTTTGGACAATAATCTGGTTTGTTGAATGGAGAATCTCCCGAACAGTGTGTACATTCGCTCCCATCGTTTTCCTCAACTAGATTAAGAGATTAACAAACGTCTGAATTTCTGGGTGAAGAGCTGTCAATTCTTGATCTCAACAACGGGAAGAATTTAAGGTAGAACCATGGCATTAGTTACGAAAATCATAAAAGCGGATAAGAGCAAACATATGGTGCATAAACCTACGACATGCGATTATTCCGTTTTCGTTGGCGACGACGGAAATCGGTACATACAAATCGACACGTATGGTTCGGCAGATAGGGAATTGACAGATAAAGTCAGTCAGTCAATTCAGCTCAATCAAAATGCTGCAGCACAATTGAAAGCGATTATCGAAGCGCATTTTGACGCCAGCTAGTCATTTGGGATTGTTTTGCAGGCCGGCCGAGTTGACTTATGCTGAACGACTAAAATCCCACTGCGGCTTTGTACGTGCTGGTCACCACCTCACGCATGTGATCGAAACTCAACGTGTCAATGTCGTCGGTCATTTGATGGTAATTCGGATTTCGAATAAAGGCGGTGTCATTGATCATCAAGGCAGGAATATCGAATTCCCAATAGCTTCGTTGATCGGACATACCGGCCAGACCTTCCACTAACGGATGGTCGATCATTTGGACGTCGATACCGGAGTCGACTTTCATCAGTTCGAAGACGACTTGGTTGAAGTCGTGAAACTGCTGCTTGCCCACAACCACGATGAAATTCGCATTCGCCGGATAAATCGCCGCCAATCGAGGATCAGGATACTCTTGCGGGCCGTCATTGAAGTAGCCGATCATCTCGAAATTGATCACGCCAATCAGATTCGATTTGTTTTGGCTGACGGATTGGGCGTGAATGTACGATCCCATTTGATCAGTAGCGAAAAACGGTGGCTCCTCCAGGCAATACGCGACAAAATCAATTCCGTAGTCGATATCCGGTTTGGCCTCGCCGACCATCCGCGCCGTCTCTAGCAATCCCGCCACCGCACTCGCATTGTCATCCGCGCCAGGCTGATCGCCGCAAACATCATAATGTCCGCCAACGGTCAACCGCCGTTTTTTATCCGGTTGATACGAGGCGATTACGTTTTTGTACACGTTGCCACGGGCGTTGAATTTCTGTTCGATTGGCTGAAAACCATACCGGTGAAATTCGTCCTTCAGATAAACGCATACTTTTTCTAGCGACGCGAGATTGAGATAGTTTCGAAATGGCCGGAGCTTCGTGAGGAATTCGACGTGTTGGTAGAGAAAGTTTTGGTTGGCGGTCAATTTCATAAATGTGTATTTGATAAAGTGACGGTTTTAGTTGTCTGGATTTCGTGGATTCTTTGCATTGAGTTTACGACCTAAACCCCCGAGTTTGTTTTTGGCGTTGCAGATAACTTCGTTCCTCCATTTCTCTTGCGGGCCCTTAACTTCATCGACATCAAAATCCGGTACGCCACCAAGCAACAACGAAAAACTGTCCATCCGTTTCTTCATGATTTGCACCAGTTTATAGTCGCGAGTTCCTCGAAAAGCCGGGTAGGCAATTTTGATCGGTTGTTTCGTGATGGAGGCCCAACTGTTGACACGACGCAATCGTCCGTTGCGCTGGATGGTGCGAATCGGGCTGGGATCGAGCTCATAATGAATCAAGTGCCGACAATAGCGATGAAGGTCAATGCCTTCAGACATTTTATCGGTAACCACCAGCACATCAGGCCCAAATGGACTGTTGAAGATGGAAATCGCGGTGTCTGGAGATTTGTTGTTGAGAATCAGAGATGGATTGCTTTGAGAATCGGGATTCTCACAAATTCCTAAAACGCGATATTTGTTGCCTGGCAGTGAACCGATACCTTTGTAAGCACGCTTCAAAATGCTTTCGCTCGATGGTGAATTTCGGAGCGCTCGAAACAAATGAGTCGCACTGCCCGCCACGAATTCGAAATTCTCGCCAGCTTGCCCTCGAACTTTTCTGTTTTTCAACGCGGCCGCCAACTCCATCGCACCTTCGACTGGGGAACTCAGCCAATCCCAGACCTGCGCGCGAATAAGAGAACTACACAGCCATCCAATAAAGGGTTCGGACAACGAGTCAGAGAAATCATCTTCGGCAAATGCGGATGTCAAAACTTCTTTCCAAGCTTGTTTCCAGACCGACAAGCGAGGCGCGTCTTTACGGGAGTAATTGGGAACGACATTATTTAAGTAAACCGTTAGCTCTTGGGCGGTCGCATGGTGGTCACAAAAAAGCACCACCTTTTCACCCTTTGTCACAATTGATTTAACTTCCGTTCCCACGGCTTTCATTTTGGAATGAGGTGATTTGAAGTTTCGTAGACGCTGAATGGATTCCAGATGCGAACTAAAAACGGCTTGTTCGGGTACGCTTCCCTCAACAACTTGGGTAGCCAAATTGGCGGTTTCCTGGTCAAAGTGTTGCCAGCCAACATGATATCTCGGATCGTTAGTGTTTTTGGAATTTTGGCCGCCAGCATTCCGAGAGATTCGCGAAATGCGATCCATGCGAATCATCGTTTCAAGTTCTTCCGGATTCGCGTGCGGGATTTCAATATTCCAATCCTTACTTTGGCCGAAAGCGGTTTGTTCGTTTGGCAAGTCGTCGATGCCGTGGCGGATCACAAACGGCCTAAGTTTCTCCACCGCCAGATTGGCCTTTTCGGTTAATCGTTCGGCGACCTTGGTGGAATCTCTGGCAGTACTGCCCAAGTAAACGTCGTTGATCGCTTTGGAAAAACTCTCAACCGACCTTTTTTCTTCATTGCCACCACCTATCAGCCTCAACATGCGAGCCAGTTCAGCGACTTGAATGCTGAAAGGTGTTGCAGTCAAAATTAATACCCGCTTGGCATCTTTTTGAATTTTCTTGAGTCCCTTGCTGAACCGAGTGTTTTCGCCTTTCGCGCGATGGGCTTCGTCGACAATCAATAAATCGGTCGCGATTTTCTTGCCATTGGTAGCGAGCGAATGTGTTGCGATTTGAATCTGGCCGCCTTTTAGCCGCTCAACGTTTTTACTGTTCGGCTTATCTTTAAATTTCCCTTTAATCTGGCCAGCGCCAACCTCTAAATTAGTCGCACATTGGTTCAGCAGACTAATATGCAAGTTGAGCTCCTCTGCCCACCGGCGTTTCATCACTTGATTGGGCGCAAGAATGCGAACCCGTTTTCCGGTACCAGCGAAGACCCACGCAATAAGTGCGGCGACTGTAGTTTTTCCTAATCCGACGTCGTCAGCGAGCAAGATTCCTTTGCGAGGTTTCTGGTTATGACTCCCGGCAAGCCTGGCTAAAATATCTTCGGCCGTCAAAAATTGGCGGCGCGTGCATTCAAGTACCAGCGGGCGAGCATTGTCCTGACTCGTTTCAACATGCTTTTCCTGACTTGCTTCCACATACTTTTCCGAGTTTTTCAAAAACTGCCATTGATTGGCCGAAATTTCAAGAGATTCAATCATGTACTTTCGATTCCGAGAAAGTTTGTAGAAGCAGCTTCAACTCTTCAATGGCCAACTTCGATCCGATCGAGATTCCATGTTCGTTTTGTTCGATTTCTGTTTTTTTGTCGCGTTCATGTTGGCGTTTAAACGCTTCAATCAGCCGCTCACCGTCACGCAAAATTCTCTTACGTGTTGTCGGATCATCCGAGTCGTTTTTCAAGGCGCGTTGCCAATTGTCGACAACAGCCAAATGTTGACGAGCGAAAACGAAAGCCGCCACGGAATAATCATCATTGAAGGCCACTGATTTTAAGTCCGTTTCTTCGGAAACTTCGCTTCCCATCAAATCGCAGGCTTCTTCGGACGGAAACGCGCCACCGTATTTGTCGAACAGCAATTCATCCATCAATCGTTGCGCCGTTTCCGGATCGACGTCTAACGGAGGCAAACATTTATCGCGTTGGCGACTTGGGCGAATATCGAACACGGTGATGATCATAGTCTCCGTCACGTTGGCCGTTTCATATTGCAAACGAACGTGCAAAGGTGCTTTCTTTTGGTCAACCCAATCGACGATTGCCGAAATGTGTCCGGTCGCAGAATCATGTTGCCAAGCTTCAACCACCAAATTAGAACTGCCAGAAATTTCGATGGTTCCGATCAGGTTTTCTTGAGATTTTGCCCGACATTGAATTTCGATCACCTGGCCATCCCATTTAGCTTGCCCCCACTGCAAGATTTTCGCGATCATCGGCTGCAGTTTCTTAACTATGGCATGATTTGCTTCATCAAAGTCATCCAGGCAATCCCAAAATTCTGCCTCAGCTTGCTCGATGCAAACGCCCAATTCGAAATTCTTGATTTCGATCAAACCGTTTCCGTTCGAAGCTCCCCACGCAGAAGGCGAAAAGTTTGCGGAGGTAATCAACAATCGTTTTGATCTTGCAGAACGAAAGCCATAAATTTTCGCATGGCTCCAACGATTATCGGCAGGCTCATGGTCGCCGTGAAAGCGGCTGGTGTCTCCCTCAGTATGCGAATCATGCCAGATTTGAAGCATTTTTGATTCGGATTCTATCAAAACATTCCGTGTGGATTCCGGCAAGATCCAGTTCTTGGCCCACGGATGACTTTTATCGATCCACGCCAGATTTAAGCAGTCAGCTGAACCGCCAAAAGTCTCGAGCCATTGCTTCAAAGTAGCTGCATCCCACGCACCAATATACGGGCAAAGAATATGGGTTGTGACTCGGCCAGCTCCGCCGGGTCTGATTTTGCTCAAGCCCGCGCAACCCCACGATTGTCTCTGAAGTTCTTTATCAGAAAATTTGCCCGGTACGCTGGCAACAAAAGAAACGTTTTTCGGACATTCTGCGCGGGACAGCAACTCGCGCATCGAGTCTTGGGCGGGATGGCCGCCCGCTGAACTGAACAACTCGTCAAGAAACGAAGGTAACACGCCCCAACTTTTCAATCTCTGTTGAGAGGTTCGTGTTTCTAAGAGAACGCAACATGACCAAGCCGCTTGCAATTGAGACTTGAATGCTGGCCCTGTCAGGTTCGTTGAAGAGATAACAATTTCCAACCATTGCCCCTTGCGGTCCTCATCTTGCCAGTGCAACATCCAGAGTTTTGCATGTTGTACAGCCGCTCGATCATGTCCCACCATCAAATGCCGAATTGAATTCCATACCCAGCCATAAGCTCTGTCGTCGGATGGATTTTCATTCAATGCCTCATCTCGCACGAATGACGAGATCACTACGATTTTGTCGTGCAACTCTTTCAATTTGGCGTCGAGTCCAATCAGAAAGTACTGACGTTCAAGCCCTTCGACATTAGGCAGACGATCCAGGTTCAACAACTTTGGCAAAAGTTGCTCAGCGAGAAAAATTGAGTCCGGACGATCATAGGTCGTGAACAAAGCCTGAATCAAGGAACTGTTTTCTGGTCTCTTCGAATCCAGTAGTGAATGCCAGCCAAAGGTTGGTTTATTCATCAACTACATCCTCCAATTCATCATCAAGTTCAGGAGTCAGCGCGTTATGCATTTTCTTGATCACGCCACACTGAACTGCCAATCGACAAAGTGCCCCCAACCGAAACCGATAGCGAAAAGGTAGTTTCGAAAACGCCGAGCACGGTTCGACCAAATCTCCATTAAGGACAAACCACCTTCGCCCGCCGCCGAACTGCCGATGATGTTCCAGCAACGATCGCAGGACGGCCGCTGGTGAATTGTCGTCAAATGCGTCTGCAAATTGATGGATAGACTCAAGGAAACGCAAACCGATTTTGGTATCGCGAGGCCAAGCCTGAGCGGCCTCGTACAACTCAGCACAAACCGACTGCACGCCGCCCCGCGAGAGAATTTCGTTGAATTTTATCTTTGGATTCGAACCCAAGGTCTTTCCGACAAACTCCATTGCAACCATGCCTGCATCAGCAAGGTGCGAGAAGAAAGGGAGCAAACGCAAAGGCTGATCGTCGGGCACAGATCTTCCAAGTTGTTCGCAGATCGCTTGATGGTCGCTTGCTCGGGCCGCTTCGATCTTTTCGGCAATGCTTCGTCTTTTCGCTCCCGACGGATCATCGCCAAAAATGATTGGGTTTAGTATTTCAGCTTCCGGTAGTTGCTCAAACTCGTTTCGAGGCCGAGGCAGAGTATTCTGTTCCGCGTTCGTTCCTTGGATGGCATACGTTGGCCATTCCTTAAGCCACCACCGATGCTCTTGGTCTTTCCAGCTTCCCCACCGGGATGACGGCAAATTTTCTGAGTCCGAGATTGCCCAAATCGGTCGCGTCGTTTTTCCAAGTTTTCTGTCCAGCCATTTCGCCAGTTTTTGAGTGGCTTCGCCGGGCGTCCACCCATCGCCACTGACCGTCAAGTTTGGCCATTTTCGAAAAGCAACCCGGTAACCGCCGTACATTCCCGTCTGACGATAGGCCCGGAATTGATCCGACGTCATCCCAAACGCGTCGTTTTTTTTGCTCGCATTATCAATCCATGGTTTAACCGAACGCTGGCCTGAAAGTGGGCGTTTTTTCCAATCATCGGCCAACTGCATCGTCCGCGCGACCCACATCAACTCCAGCGGTCGAAGCCAGGCATATCTGGTTCTTTGATTGTCTCGCGAAATTTCCGACGCTTTTTCTGAGGCAAAGAATGTATCGTGAGATCGGCACAAGCACCAAGCAAGAATCGTTACCCAGCGACCATCATAAGTTCGGTTGCTCATATCCGGAGCAACCATTTCGGCAAATAAATCAGAGACGTTCCGCAGCCCCAGCGCATCGCCACGGCGAGTTACGATTGGTTCCCAAGGGGCAGTAAAAAAAAATTCCATGCAGTTTGATTTCTTAAGTTAACAGGAGTTTATTTCATTCATCCTATAGTTATCCGATTGTTTTCGCTGCGGATGGTCACAAATCAAATCGTAATTCTCGTCGAGATTCGTGAAACTTGTGTTGGAGCTACTGCATTTCTTTTCGTTCGCCATCGGTGAACGCATTGTAGACTTCTTGGCCCGACGATTTTTGCTTACGCATGCGGGCGACCTTGTTGGACGTTGCCTGATATGCAGCGAGTACTTTGCCTTTGCTGAAGTTGGCAGCACCCCCGACGTCCATTCCCATTTGACCAGCTTCCGAAAAAGCGTCTTGATCGGCTCCGAGAAACGTGAACTGCCATTGGTACTGACTTTGCTGCTGCTCAATCATCTTACGAATTTGAGCCTTTGAGAACTCCACACTCGAATTCTCTTGGCCATCGGTCATCACGACAAACACGACTAAGCCTGGGCGGTCAGCTTCAGTCATTTTCGTCAATCGCTCGCCAGTCTCGTTGATTGCTCGACCGATCGCGTCCAACAAAGCCGTCATGCCCTGCGGATGCAATTCGTACTTAGGAGCTTGGCCAATGGGTATGCCACGGTGCAGAAATTCGTATTCAGTATCGAACTGCACCAGCGTTAATAACGCTTCGCCTGGTTGTTGCGATTGTTGTTCGATGAAACTGTTCACGCCGCCCTCGGCATCCGATTTGATATCGGCCATCGAGCCACTGCGATCAACGACGAGAGTAATGTCAGTCAGATTTGCGTTCATGAAAACCTCATTGGTAAATGGGGTGAAAGTGACAAAACGGTACCAGCCCGATGCGCGAGCGAGTGAACTTGGCTGTTTGATTCGCGGTAACTCGTTTGCCTGTCGGTTTGTATTCCTTAATTGTACGGTTCACCAACGACAGACGCAGGTCAGAGCAAAGCAGCTTGCCGCATCATTTCCAGCACATGCCGGTTCGGGCAATAATTGGCGAAAACCCAAGTTGGGGATTCTCCCAGTCCTTCGGCAATTCCGGCGGCAACCGCTGGCGAGCGCGACATGCCGGCATGGCAATGACAGACGATCGTCTCAACTAGTTTGCGATGTTGCCCGACAAATTCCCAAATCTGTTTCGCTTGATCGAGCGTCATTGGCCGCCGACCAAACGACGACTTGGGCTCGGTGTCATCAAAATGCAAATAGATCGCATCGCGGAAAACGGCACCACGAACAAGCTTCGGCGGCCTTGCGTCCGCGTCTGAGATCGACACGACAACATAAGCCGACCGAACAACTATTCCGGCTTCGATCTCAGATCGACTCGTGACAATGAGTTGCATGGTTACCTGAACCGGCCGTACTGTTTACTGAAAGTGAAGCTGAGAAAGCCCAAAAAATTTCCAAACCAGAATTGGCAATCTGATATACAATGAGCCGTCAAGTTTGCAAATTTAGTGCCTCTTCAAAAAATTATACGTGCCAAGCATGACAAACGACGGTCGGCGGAGAAATTAAATATTTACCATGACCGACGTCTGTCGCTGACCTGATGCAAAATCCCAATTTTGTTTTATTGCAAAATCACCCCTTTGCCGCAACTTCCATGGAAAACGACAAGCATCGCAAACAGGTCACCATCACCCGCAAGCTCAGCGACGCTGATGCGCGGGTGCGACAAGCAGATCGGACATCGAAGATGATCAGGATCATGCAGCACATCCAAGGCAACGGGCGATGGGACGCTCAAGCACTGGCTCAAGAATTTGACTGCTCCAAGCGGACGATTGAGAGATACATCACCACGCTGGAGTTTGCCGGGGTGCCGATCTATCACGACAAATCTGACAAATGCTATCGTCTGCGGTTTGACTTTCAGTTTCCGGTATTGAATCTGTCGATCAATGAAACCCTCGACCAATCGTTGGGCTTAGCCATCAGCAGCAATCGCGAAATCTCGCCCGGCCAGAACAAGGCGATGCTCGAAAAAGTCGCTGCCCGCAGTGGCCATGAAACGAATGAGCTGATCAACGATGTGATGAACGTTGTTTCTTCTTTTGATCTGAAACTGGTCGATCACTCGCAATCCGCCGACCAACTGCGAACGCTGCAAGTAGCTTTGATTGAGGGCAAACAGGTCACCGGGACTTATCAAAGCCCCTATCATGACGACGAGAGCAAGCTGACCCTGCATCCGTATCGATTGTGCTTTATCCGCAGCGCCTGGTACCTGTTCGCTCGTCCCGACTCGTTTCCGGCCGCCGATCCACCCCGAATCTACCGCGTCGTGCGTTTCAGGACGTTAAAACTAAATGATCGCTCATCGACCGTTCCCGCGAATTTCGATCTGCAGGAATTCCTGGGCAATGCTTGGAGTGTGTGGCGAGGGCAGGAGACTTATGAAGTCGAAGTTCTTTTTTCACCGACCTCGGCCAGCATCGTCACCGAAACCAAATGGCATCACACCCAACGCGTCGAGCGACACGGCGACGGCAGTGCGACCCTTTTCTTCACCGTTGATGGTCTCGGCGAAATTGTCTGGTGGCTTCTTGGCTGGGCTCCGTTCGCGCGGGTTGAAAAACCGGTTGAGTTGCGAAAAATGCTGGTTGACCAATTAGAATGTGGACTCAGAATTAACGAATCGTCTAGGATCATTTAATTTTTTTGAATTGGATCTAATGATAACCCGAAATCTATCATCGAAGTTAATCAACGCACTAATCAATCAATCAGGGTTTTGGAAGCAAATTTGTTCCGATCTGGATTTTCGACCCGAAATCAGAAATGACAAGTTAACCGTTTATTATGGTGGTCAGGCATTCTTGGGTGAAATAAAGTTAGAAAAGGGAAGTCTAGTAGCAAAAACCAATATCAAGTTCGTGCCAACTATCAAAGAGGATGCGGCGGAATTGACATTGGTTGAACAACCAAACGGAAGTGGCTTAAGATTCAAAAATGGAATTAGACCGCTTGAGATTGGAATCGCTTCAGAGAGTATTTGCCAAGGATACAAAAACCGAATTGAAAAAGAGTGGGGACCAGAATCAAAGTTAGTAAGGAATATTTGCCGGCACGGTGGACATAAATCCAATCAAATTCTGGATCAGGAAGTTGTTTTTCAGACAACAGATGACCCTCGCAACAAGATTGATATTTGCCACTTTGATTTTTCTGTCAACGCTATTGTGTTTGCGGAAATCAAACGTGTAAATGATGGGCGACTATTTCTGTCGAGCAGAAACGACGAACCAGAAGTAATTAGCCAACTGCGATATTATGGGCAGCAAATTAACAAATACAAGAAAGAACTTGTCTCTGTCTATAAGAATGTGCTAAGACTCAAGAGCGCGATAGGTCTCGAAAATCGCTTCAGCAGCGCAATGACTGAAGTCAATATTGAAAAAATTGTGACGAAACCGGTACTCGTAATTGGGAACTGTTCTAAAGTTCAAACGAAGAAAATCTTAGACGGCCAAAACGAATGGGAACCTTTAAGGAATTCAATTGAAAAAGTCGCTGCTGGTCTTATTGTTATTGGAAAAGATGGTGGTCGATTGTCTTTGTTGCATGGGCGGCAGCGGCAAGCGTTCGGTTACGAAGTGTATCATCCTAAAGACTAGTTCGCCGAGTGACATTTCACAATTGGCTTGGGCGGACAGATGGCTAATTTGTGGGTAATGAGAATTAGCCAATCGTTATCGTCTCACTGTCATTCAAACAATGTACCGACGGGAAATAGTCCGCGAATTTGTCGGGTTCAAACGTATGGATCGGGAACATAGACTTTGCATCGATGCCTTCGACGAAACGGATAATGTCTTCGACGTAAATATGGCCGCTGGTGTGAGCGGGTATGAAGTCGCCGCCGACGTCGGCTAAATGCTTTTGTAAATCTACCCAATCTGGTTTTTCAAGGTAGCCACTCCAGTAAGAATAAAGCACCCGCAATTTTTCTGGAAGCTGGCCTTCAAAATCCAACCGTAGATTGCTTGTTCGGAAACACAATACGTGTTGCTCGGGCGAGGCCAAAACCTCATTTAACTCGATTCGGTTTCTCGCGAACATGTCTTGCAGCTTTTGGTTGTTTCGTCGTTGAAATGATTGGTTGTAGTAAACCCTCAGGCAATCGGCAGATCGGGGATCCGGTAGTTTGATTTCTTTGTGAACCAAGTACATCACGAATGCCGTGTAAGCATCGACAACGAAAGTCCGTCCCGTTCGCATCGAAGCTTTCAGATAGGTCACCAGTCGATCGACATCGATGGGCGAAAATGATGCGAGCACCAACCCAGGCGCCGTCCGAATATGTTCGACGATATCGTCTTCAAGCTCGTACTCCGTCTTGCGAGCAGGTCGCTGCGAGCCAAAATGAGTCCCTTCCATCACCAACGCGTCAATTTTCATCGGCGCGACTTCCTTGATTAACGATTTGATCATTCCTGGTTTGCGGCCGTGAAAACGAAGGTCGCCGGAGTACAGTAGTTTCCGGCCGTTTGCTTCGACTAAGAAAGCCATGGCTCCGTAGCAGGAGTGGTCAACGGAAAACGGCGTGACCTTGATATCGCCCACCTCAAACGTTTTTCGATCCGTGATTTCCTGATGCCGGTCGCGAGGTAGAGGTTTCTGTCCAGCAAAAACACCGCCCGCCAACATCATTTTGCTGGTTCCCGCGGTCGCATAAACTGGAACATCTTCCGGAGTGTGTTCCAGAAGTCCGACATGATCCAAATGTGCGTGAGAAAGCAAAATTGCGTTCGGCCGATTCCCTTCCATAAATAGCCCTGGCACGGGTGGCGCGACTTTGGCCTTCAACAATTCCGGAAGCGACTTGTCGCGGTAGGCCGTTCGGTCGAACGGCTCCCGATCGGCGTCCACCAATGGCAAACCAACATCGATAATGATCTTGGTTGAGTCGGTCGCCAATTCAACGCACGAGCCTCCGATTTCCTTACACCCTCGATGAATGGTTAGTCTCACCTTTCTCTCCTTCCGTCGAGATGCCCGTGCCTCCCATTTTGAAGACCATTTCCCAGCTTCTCATGCGAGTCGCTTTCTGTCGATTGTGATTTGCAATGTTTCCATACTTTGTGCGCGAAATCGTCAGAAACGCGGCCAAGCAAATGCTTGCGCACATCAATGATCGAACTCCAGCATCCGTATTGCGGATCAGCCGCTTTTACAAACACGTATGGCAGGCTGATTGATTTCACCTTAAGCACGGTTCCTTTCAGATATCTGCTTTCGGGTGCATCTGGATGCGGACCGCAGCGATCCTTGTTGCGCAAGATCGTGAAAAATTGGCCGAGCCGCAAGTCGTCGACGGGTAATTGAGAACTGCCTTCGTTCAATAATGGCTCCTTAAAAAAATAAAGCGAGAAAGATGCGATTTGATGCCACGTCTAGTCCTGCTATCGACGAGGATTCTCCGTTTCTTCCATTTGCTTGAGCCAATGCTCGACAGTTACATAGAACTTTGCATTCTGACGTTGCTTGCTCCAGTGGAGCACCGAGCCGCAGAAACGCAAATAGAACCCGAGCAAACGCAATTTCAAACTTAGCAGTCTGTATTTCAATCAACACCTCCATTGGCCAAACGAGTAATTAACTCAGTATGACCCCCTCCGACGACAAACGCAGGTCAGCCCAAAAATATTGTGGCGAAAATGTTTGAATGGGTGGCACCGCGCCGCCACTACCGCCGCTCCCTGTTACCGATATCGCGGACATGGAGTATTTTCTCGAGCAGATGAGATTAGTGATGCCGGTACTTGGTTTCAACTTCCTACAAGAACGTCTGAAAGTCAAATCCAACTCCGACCCTACCAAATCGCCCCTTTTTACGCTGATGGTCGCTGGCGCCGAGGCGAAAGCCAAAGAAATCGAGGGTGGGTTCGTTGTGATGAAAGGATCAACCGCTAGAAAAGAAGGCTTGAAGTCTTGGACCTCTTACAAAGGCTTACATGACCAGCTTTTAGAAGAGGGCAAACTAATCGCCAGTGCCAATCCCGATTTGTGTGTTTCCACTGAAGACATTTCTTTCTCCAATCCCAGCGCGGGAGCCGTTGTTGTAAGTGCCGGCAACATGAACGGTCGCTCAGGCTGGAAAGTTACAGAAGCCGGTGGAACGTATCAGCAATGGCATGAGAAGAAACTAGTCGCAACGGGAATTTCGAACAACGATACTGGGAATGCGAGCGAATAAAGCCAATTTAAATATAAGCTATTGGTCTCACCGGTTTTCAATTATCATTGACTGCCCAATCTCTTCCGGCCACTATAGGACTTACACTTGCCAGACCTCGAACCTTCCATCCAAGTTCTCCAAGAATTTTGGTCGACTTGTGCTGAGCTCATAAGAATTTTCCCAGACAAGCCGGAACGATTTTCCGGCGATACCGAAGCAGTAAGGCTTGTACGTACGCTCAAAAAAATGATCGCAACGGCCGCCGAAGAATTGGCCCCAAATGAGTTCTGGCTGGGCGATGCTGCTGTCGGAAAAGGAAACTGGGCGCGCGTGCCATGGGTTGCGCTTTTTGATACTCGTGAGACAAAATCGGCTCAGCGCGGCGTCTACCCAGTCATCCACTTATCTTGCGAATCACCTCAAGGCCTGAGGATTGGCCTGGGAGTGGCCGCAACCGAATTTAAAGGTAGGCTCGAAGAAAAGGCGGTAGAAGTTCGCGATCAGATGTCTGCGTCTTCGATTAGTAACATGGGCAATCTGTTTAACGATGCGACGCTGGGAACTGAAGAGCGCATAGAAATTGGCTCAACCAATTTGGCAAAGGGGTACTCAAAAGGTATGGTTTTCGAGCGATTTTTCACGCTCGAAGAACTAAATCAACCATCGGCGGATCTAACGAAGTGTTTTGACGTATTGATGAATTCCTACAAAGAATGGGTCGACCAGACTCATGCGAACGCGCGTCCACTCAATATGACGCCAAGTGAGTTCGAGCCATTTCTCGAAACGATGCAACGTTATGCCGATGATGGAGTCGTCTTTCTTAGCTCTTCACGTCAGGCCAAGTATTTTGTCTCCGAAGTCAACGATGATTCGTGCGCTATACAGCGTCTCGATGCAGAGGAGCATGTGACCCTGACGGCTAGTGGCTATCAAAACAAACTTGAAAAAGTGACCTCGCAGGGAGGGCGAATCGCTCGCACTGGCTTGGACAGTACGGTCGCCATTCACATTGGCTACGCGCAAGGTTCTCAACTTGGCCTGACAGCGGATCGTGAATCAATCGTACTATTCAGGGACCTTAACGCCGCGGCACAAAATCTTGTTGAGTTGATCAAATCGATATCCAGCCCACAACTTTACAAACCGGCCGTGCTCGCTTTGGTAGTGGAAGCAATTCGCGACGGAAACTTAAAGGAGAACCGGTTCGAGTTCGATTGGCTATTGCCTCGGTTCGTTGAGCGAATGACCCAATCGGGAAGAGACGTTGGGGAGCAACAACTTGCCGAGGGATTCGGAAGGCTAACTAGCGATTTATTTTGGATGCTCGCCTACGCTAATCCTCACGAGACGCTCTCCGCTGACAAACCAACCCCAAGCCAAATTCGAAAACTTGTCACTCACGCGCTTTTGAAGGAACCTTATTGGCAAGTCATCACTAATCCAAAATTCCAGATCGCGACTTTAAATGCAATTTACCAAAAGTGGCCTGAACTTTCACTGGATCGCACCGAGGCTAAACCGAATGTCGAGGTTACAAAATTGAAACTTGATGAAGCGGCTGAAATACTCGTCAAGGATATTGAGGCCTCCGGGTTCATCTATCAGCCTTGGCAAATTGCTTCCTACATCACGGCGCTACGAACCAAGCCGTTTGTGATTCTTGCTGGCGTATCAGGAACTGGAAAATCAAAGCTTCCGTTTCTTGTATCTAAATTCGCAGGTTCAGTACTCCCTCGTCGAATTGCCGTTCGACCTGATTGGACGGACAGCTCCGAAGTCATCGGCTATGTCGATCTCCAAAATACTTTTCGCCCCGGCGTAGTTCTGCAAGAAATGCTGGCGGCATCGAACGACAATCGACGACACCATGTCTGCTTAATTGACGAAATGAACCTAGCGCGTGTCGAGCACTATTTCGCCGAGATACTAAGCGCGATTGAAGACCGCAGGCTCTCGCCATTGGGCGGATTCGACAGCTCGGCGATAATAACGCAAACTTTGCCCGATGAGTTTGCAGAATGGCAAGACCAACACATTCCGGGAAATCTTGGAATCGTCGGCACCGTGAACATGGATGAAAGCAGTCACGGATTTAGCCGCAAAGTTTTAGATCGTGCTTTTACGATTGAACTTTCCGAGATCGAATTGGACTGGCAGCCGCGAGGATCAAATGATTTATCCATGTCGAACGATTCCGCAAATCCGAAATCCTGGCCTCGTGAATACTGGAATTGTCGTGCTTCTAGGTTAGCGGAACTCGAGTCTGGCAAATACGAAGATGAAATTCGTGCCGTCGTGGAAATGCTCAAACTTGTCAATCAAACGCTTCAAATCAGCCAGCTTCAAGTCGGCTATCGGGTCCGTGATGAAATCGCATTGTTTCTAATCAACGCCAAAGATATCGAGTCTGTTTTTCGAACAAACGATGGAAGTGAAGTTGATCCGCTCGACCTGGCGTTGATGATGAAAGTGTTGCCTCGAATCGCCGGCGGCAGCAATTCGATTCGCCGAACTCTGTTGGGCTTACTCAGTATCGCTAAGTCCGGAATTCTCACGTCGTCAGAAACCGAGCCAACGGAATTGCTAAGTAACTGGGAACAAGACGGTCGGCCAGCCGAATACCGTGATGCCAAATTTCCGCGGACGACGGCGCGACTCTGCTTGATGTGGGATCGTTTGGAATCCGAAGGCTACACTTCTTTTTGGTTGTAGGATCGTCGTGGAAAAATTATTTCGAATCGCGACCGATCAGTTTACGCTGGATTGGAACCAAGTCGGTAAGCGCCCGCCTGCTGTCTTGCCAAACGCCGCAACAGTTACCGGCCATTTCAAAGTCTCGTCACTCGATCGGAATAATCGGCTAAGCGAGAATTGCTGGAAATCGCTCCCCAGTCAATTGGAAACTAACTTCGAAGTCGAAGCAGGCCCGGCACTTTTCGAGCAGATGGAATATCAACTCTATCTGCGTGGAAAAAACTGCACGGTCGATATTCAGCACCGCGATCCGCTGATTCGTCGACGACTGGCCCAGCAAGAAAATGAAACCGTGCTCCACGGGGCGATAAATTTCCAGGGCCAGATTGGTCGCAGCCGTTTTACTGTGCTGGTCAACGGGCACCCCGCGGCCGAGTTCGAGGTAGAAGTTTTCCCGACGAAGATCGACTACCAAACGGACTACGCGGAAATCGTCGCTGACATTCAACGCATCTTGACCAGTCTGGCTTACGAGTATTTGCGATCGACTTATCAGTTCGGCAAATCGTCGAAGTCTGAGAAACCTACACGATTGGAATGGCTGATCCTGCTTCGACAAATTGTTGACGACCTGGAAAAGTCGATTCGCCAGATTGCAAATCAACCCAAACGTCAACTTGTCCGCGAGCCACGAACCAGCCGCATTGAAAACATCCGACACATTGATTCCTCGATCCGTTCGCAAGTCCGCCGCGGATTGGGACATGGCCGAATGGTGCAAACCACTGTCGGCCCGATCCGCGAACAACTGACCGAAAGACCACCAAAGTCTACGCTCAATACATTGGAGCACCGCTGGCTAAAGCGGCAACTTACGGAGATCCAACGAACTGTTGCCCAAGTCATCGTGGAACAAAAGAAACTGGAGCCATCGAGTCGAGAACAAACCGTTCAATCCGAGCTGGTTCAAATTGAGCGGCGTCTCGCACGGATGTTAACAACCGAACCGTTGCGAGCTGCCGATGGCGAAGTGCCGCAGGGGTTTGCTTCACTTCAATTGATTTCAGCGCCAGGATATCGCGAAGCTTATCAACTATGTCTGCTGCTAAAAACCGGCTTGCGTTTAGAAGGTGACGCGTTGCGACTGAACGTCAAGGATCTGAACGTGCTATACGAGTATTGGACATTCTTGGCCATGCTTCGAATCATCCGCGAAGAGCTGGGGTCGCCGCGTGATCTTTCGCAGTTCTTTAAGATCCAGCAAAACGGCATTAGTGTACGGCTGGCCAATGGTCATGAGCAAACCGTCTCATTCGCGTCATCCGGCGATCGGAAAATCACACTGTCATACAACCGACAATTTCAAGACCAGGAAACAACGCTGATTCCGCAAAAGCCTGACATCCTGATCAGCTTCTCGGAGAAAAACTGGCCCCGAATCCAATTGGTCTGCGATGCGAAGTACCGGATCGACGCGACGCCCGAGTATCGACGACAGTACAATTCGTTCGGCCCGCCCAGCGACGCGATCAACGTACTTCACCGCTATCGCGACGCGATCTTGGAATACGACAATCGCGCCGACAGGACTGAGCAACCGAAAAGAACCATCATCCAAGCCGCCGCTCTTTTTCCATTTACTGAAACGGTTGCCGGCGAATATCGGGACAGTCGCTTGTGGAAATCAATTGACAAGCTTGGTATCGGAGCGATCCCGGCGCTACCCAGCAATCTCGGCTACCTAACAGAATGGCTGACCGGCGCGATTCGTGCCGGCGGATGGTCGCTATCGGATCGAGTCATTCCACATACGGCAGAACAAACTGCCATCAACTGGCGTGTTGCCGCCAGCCAACCCGTTCTCGTCGGCGTCCTCTCATCCCAAAACGCAGAGCAGCGATTGGCTTGGATCAAACAGAACCGCATCTATTACCATCGGTTGCCGAAAAACGGAAGGCATCGACACTTCGACGTCAAACAAGTCGCTTTGTTCTCCCCCAAGACATTGAACCCCAACGGCATCGCTCACGTCGCTGACGTAAGTGGCATCGAAATCAAACAGCGATCCGAAATCCCAACTCCCTGGCCAGCGAGCGGCCCGCACGACCGACTATTTCTAGTTTATCAGCTCGATGAAATATCGGTGCTCACGCCAGCATTGACCAACACCGGCGACCAATCCACCAGCTTCCGCGGCGATCGCTGGACAACTCAATTGGGATTAAACCGCGCTCAAACAGCCAACGAAATCATTCTCGAAACCGAACCCGAATGGAAACTCTACGAATCCCTAAAAGCAAGTAATATCGAGTTCACATTGTCGGCCGGTGCAATCCGCACGCTCAATGATACAAATCCGGAGGGCCGTGCCTGGTTCCTATTTAGCGACGGAATACAAGTTAGATTCGACGGCGCCAATGGTTTTCTCTGTAAATCAAAGGGAAAAACCAAATTCATCGACCACACACAAATTCCGGATCTATTGAGATCACTCGCAAAGGATGTCTAGCGCGGTGCTCAATAAATTGCCATCACGCACACTGACTCCGTCTTCCATGCAACGAAAACCTTTCTTTGACTGAAACTCATGCTCGATGATCAACTGATTCAGGACTTTGCCACGGGCTTTTACGGTTACGGAAACTATGACGCACCGATTTGGTTCGTCGGTATGGAAGAAGGTGGTGGAAACGACTTGGAGCAAGTCGCGCAACGCATGAAATCCTGGGATCGACGGGGACGCCGCGAGCTGGAAGATGTTGTTGAGTACCACAACGAATTTGGCGTCACGCGATTTTGGGAGGACAAGCCGAAATTACAGCCAACTTGGGGTAGGCTGATTCGGATGTTGCAAGCGAATTCGCTTTCCGCCGACCCTAATGTGGCACGAAAGCAGGTTGGTGAGTACCAGCGAGACGAATTGGGACGGTCAAATAGTAAAACTTGCCTGCTCGAACTGTTGCCAATGCCATCCCCCAGCAAGAAGAAATGGCTGTACTCGGCGTGGCAAAACTTTGTCCCTCAACTGGCCACTCGTGCGGAATACGAAAAATGGTTCCTGCCTGATCGGATTAACAAAATTAAGGAACGGATCAGACGACATCAACCCGCTGTCGTGGTTTTTTATGGGGTGGGGTATCGGAAACACTGGCAAACGATCTCGGAAAGCAATTTCGTCGAGTCCGAGAACGCCGGATTCTATCTTGCTCAAGCTGGCTCGAACTCGTTTTTTATGACGCACCATCCGGCGGCACACGGACGCACAACCGAATACTGGCAAAAAATTGGTGAGTCAATCAACTTCGCTCGGTTTAATCGCGATGCATCGCGGTAAAGAAAAAATCGCCATGGTTGGCCCAATATATGCAGACAGCACCTTCCTGTTTGAGTCGGCTCAAATACAATGAAATTTGTCCGAAAGATAAATTTAGGTGTTGCATGAAAAATCGAACCTTGGTGGCGTGGATTGGGGCGACGGATTTGGCTTCGATGGGTAGCGACGCAGGTGGCCAAGTCAAAGCCCAGGTTGAGAAGGCAATAAACCGAAAGATCAGGGACGCCGATGATGGCGGGCCGATTCGGTCGCTGCTTCAAACCGAATCGTTTGATTCGATTCACTTGCTGAACACCTATCCCAAGAATCTGGAAACTAAATTCGCGAATTGGCTGGGATCAAAGGTCGTTTTCCATCGACCGACGAAACTGGAAAGCCCGACGGACTACGCCAGCATCTACACGACCATTGATGAATTCCTGAAGGGACTCTATTCCGCGAAAACTAATCCACCGACGGAACTGTGTATTCACCTCAGCCCCGGTACGCCAGCGATGGCTGCCGTGTGGGTGCTGATCGGCAAGAGTAAGTACAAACCTACATTTTTCCAATCGTATCAAGGCAACAATTCAGTCACGGAAATCCCCTTTGATCTCGATTTACACATCCGCGAAGTGATTACCGATGCCGATGCCGCATACGAACACCTGCGAGCCATGAGCCCTGGCGAACTCGATGGATTCTCGGACATGATTGGTGACAGCAAAGCGATGCGAGAAGCGTCAGGTCGCGCTCATCGTGCTGCAATCCGCGATGTTTCGGTTTTGTTATTGGGCGAATCAGGCACCGGAAAATCCAAAATCGCCCAATCCATTCATGATGCCAGCCCGAGAAAGTCTCAGCCATTCAAAAGCATTAACTGTGCGGCCATCCCAGATCAGTTGCTCGAATCGGAATTGTTCGGACATGTCAAAGGCGCATTCACCGGAGCGGACAAAGACAAACAAGGCCTGTTCGAACTGGCTAATAAAGGAACGATTTTCCTGGATGAGATTGGAGAGTGCAATCTCGCGTTGCAGGCGAAGCTGCTCAGCGTACTCCAGCCGATGATTGAACTCGGCCCCTGTGTTCGGAAATTTCGGTGCGTGGGTGGCGGTAAGGAAATTACCGTCGACGTCCGAGTCATCGCTGCCACGAATCAGAACCTAATCGAACAAGTCGAGCAAAATAGATTCCGGCTTGACCTCTACTATCGGCTGGCGGCGATCACAATCAAACTTCCGCCTTTGCGTGAGCGTGGTAAAGACGTCGTTGACCTCGCCAAACATTTTCTCGGACAAATTAACGCCGATTTTGGTAAACAAGACGCCACGTACGAACCAAAAAAGTTCTCGGCCGACGCCACTTCGTTCATTCGCAGTCACGACTGGCCGGGCAACGCGCGGCAACTTTATAACGCGATCCTGCAGGCCGTCGTGATGACCGGCCAGGTTTCGCTTAATCGGCTGGATATTTCAGCCGGTGTCGAAGAAGCCCCGCAACGCACCACCGCATCATCGCTCGACCTGCCGTTGGGCAACGGGTTCAACCTGACCGAGCATCTCGATACGATCCGCCGACATTATCTCCAGCGCGGGATGGAAGAAGCCCATGGCAAAAAGAAAGCCGCAGCTGAATTGCTGGGCTTTGACAACTGGCAAACGATGGACAAACAACTCGAGAAGTTCGAGATTTCTTAGTCGTCTCATTGATTGATTCAGCGTTTGCCTAAAAAGTCGTTGCAAGCAGTGCTACGGTCGACATCAAAAGTTGTCGTGCGACAAATTAATTTGTCATTTCTGTATCGGCAATTTTTCTTTTCTGCGAAACATGGGCAGAAAGTTAACGGTCGGATTCTTTTGGTGTTTGGCACAACGTATGCATAATGCACTTTCGTTACAACAAATTCTTTCACCTTTCACGGAATCCTGAATGTCAAACTTGATCGCTTGCCCAAATTGTCATACCGAAATCGAAATCAGCGCCGCCCTCGAATCGCAACTGACCAATCAGATTCGTAACCAACTCGAATCTGAACTACGGGGTAAGCGAGCAGAATTTAATGTCGCCCAATCTCAACTACTTGCCCAACAACAAGCCCTTGTTGCCGAGCGTGATACGTTAGCTCAACAAATTCAAAAGGGAATCGACGCCGAACGAACCAAGATCGTGGCGGCCGCACAAAAGCAGGCCGCCGAGTCGTTGACTCTCGAGATGCAAGACCAAGCGACACAACTGGCGGAGCTTCGCGGCAAACTGGAAACCGCCCAGTCCAATGAATTGACTCTTCGTCAACGCGAACGCGAGTTGCAATCCAAAGCCGACGAGCTAAAACTTGCAACCGCCCGCGAAGTCGACTCCCAGCGACAAAAAATCCGCGAAGACGCCTATAAGCAATTCGCCGATGAGCATCAACTCAAGGATGCAGAAACGGAGAAGAGGATCTCCGATATGCGTCGCCAAATCGACGACCTCAAACGGAAAGCCGAACAGGGATCGGTGCAAACCCAGGGCGAAGTGCAGGAGTTGGCGTTAGAGTCGATGCTGCAAGCATCATTCCCTGCCGACACGATTCAACCGGTCGGCAAGGGCGCAAATGGTGCCGATTGTAGACAGCTTGTCTATTGCTCCAGCGGCAACAACTGTGGCAGTATTCTCTGGGAATCGAAACGGACGAAAAATTTCGGCAAAGATTGGCTGGCAAAACTTAGAGATGACCAGCGCAGTGCCCGCGCTTCCCTCGCGGTTATCGTCACGCAGACCATGCCTGACGGCGTCGACACTTTTGCCTTAATCGACGGTGTCTGGGTTTGCAGTTGGCGTTGCGCAAATGGCCTGGCAATGGCTCTTCGGGCCAATCTGATCGAAGTCTTCAAGAGCCAAATCGCTGCTCAAGGACGAGCCGAAAAAATGGAGTTGGTTTACAACTACCTCTCTGGCCAAGAATTTCAGCGGAGTGTATCCGGAATCGTCGAGGCTTTTATCACGATGCGAGAAGATCTCGAATCGGAAAAACGTGCGATAAAACGTATCTGGAAAAAACGTGAAAAGCAGATCGAACGTGCTGTCGATAACACGTCCGGTTTGTACGGAGACTTGCAAGGAATCATCGGTAGCTCGCTTCCCACAGTCGATGGTCTTGCCCTGCCCTTAATAGAAGGTAGTGCCAATTACGGAACGACGACGTCGTCGGAGTAATGCTTGTCTGCGACTTTTCGGGCTGGGAAGAATCTACTGCGCGATCGAACTCCCCAGCCGGTTTCTTTTTTCTCCCCAGGATCAATGACTGCAAACCCTGAAACAATTGGTTAGACTAATGGTCTCGTGTTCAACTCGATTCTCGATCCTCAACTTCAAAGATGCCTTCTTGAACGAAATCTCGAACCTCCTCCGCCTACGAGTTGCAATTGGTTTCCTCGGTGAAAAGAGCCAATTCAATTGGTGGCAAAGCGATTTTTTTGGTGCAACATCGCCAAGCTTTTTGGATCCCGTTTTCCCACGATCACGGCTTTTGGCTCAAGTCGATGGCGCAACGGCGGCGGCCTGCCGACTTCACGATGATCGGATCGGTACCGGTCGTGTATTCCACCTATTTCGATTACCGGAAGATTTCGAACAAGCATTTCATCAGCAGCTCCAAGACACAGCAGCCGTCGCAGAACTAGCTCCAATTATTGAGTCCAAAGAAGCGGCGGTGGAGTATCTGAAAAACAACTTTGGAAAATCAAAAGGTACTCACGTCGGCCCAATTCTAGTTGGTAGCATTGCCGATGTAACAACGGATGCCATCGCCAAATCAATCGCACAGGCCTACATGGCTTGCTTCGAAAGCAAACTTCCCGCCTTTCCCTTTCTCAAGGACGAGCAGTGATCGCGACGGTGTATACGACACAACTACAAGCCGGTTTAGGGATGATCGATGAGACCGACTCCCTGTTAAATCTTTGGCATCAAGGTATGGGAGTGCCTGAACTCAGCAAATCCGCACTCGATTCCGGGATCTTTCCCGGTATGTCGGCGCGGCGCGTTCGAAATGTCGTTGCCGAATGTTTTGCGCCGCGATACTTAGTCGATGAAGGCAAGCCTGCGGCGCTGCTGAAACAACTGCAATCAAAGCTTCAAACCAGAGATATTCGTCAGCTGTATTTCATCTATACCTGCCGAGCCAACGAAATCCTTGCCGATTTTGTCCGTGATGTTTACTGGCACTTTTACGCCGCCGGCAAGTCCGAAATTCAAAGTCAAGATTCAGTTGATTTCGTCGTTCGTTCAAATCAAGACGGCAAAACCTCCAAGCTCTGGGCTGACTCAACCTTGAAACGAATTTCCTCCTACCTAATCGGGTGCTGTGCGGACTTCGGGTTACTTGAAGGCGGAGCCAGAAAATCGTCCCGTCAGATTGTTTCGTTCAATATTCAGCGCAACGTTGCGTTGTTGCTAAGCCATGAACTTCATTTTTCGGGCCTAGGCGACAACGCGGTTACAGCCAGCAGCGACTGGAAACTATTTGGTCTAGAGCGGCCTGATGTGGTCGAACAACTAAAAACGCTATCGCTCGACCGTCATTTTCTTGTCCAAGGCGTTGGAGGCGTGGTCAGCATCGGGTGGAAATACAACGACATGCAAGGAGTAATTGATGCCCTCGTTTAATGACAACTTTGATGAACTTGTCCGCAAGGTAGAAAAAAGTCGCGACTTCACCAGTGCCAGCTTCGAACCAGTGTACTACTTGATATTTGATCCTGCGGAGATCATCGAAGTAAAGAGAATGAAATCCGCCTGGGCATCGCGGCTAAAGCAAAAGAATTTTGAACCTCATTTTTTTTCCATCGCCGACGCGATCAAAGAAGTGCACGCGGAATTCCCCTTGCGATCGATTTGGCTGCAGGCAGACGAAAATGATCCCCTCCAATGGGATCAGATCAACAACTCAATGAGAGTCGCCTTGCAAAAGACAAAGTCCGGCCCCAGCCCAATTCAATCACGAATCGAAACCAAGCTGGCGGAGTTGGAGAGCATTCCCAATGCAATATTGATCGTCACCGACCTCGAAGCCCTTCATCCGTATTTGCGAATCGGTGCGATTGAGGCGCAGTTATATGGCGAGTTCAAAGTGCCTACCATTTTTCTGTATCCGGGCACGCGAAGCGGCAAGACGAGACTTAGCTTTCTCGGGTTTTACCCCGAAGATGGAAATTACCGTTCAGTACATGTTGGTGGCTAAGAATGCCAGGAATTCAAACGATGAAAAAAATTGAGCAGCTCTTTGACGAAAAAAGAGATCTCCACCGCACGATCGAAAAGGTCATCACTTTCGGTGTTGATCAAGAAAAACGTCTCGGCAACGAAATTCGTGAATACGTCGTTACGCCTCACATGGAAGAGGAATTTGAAGACTTGCTGGCAAAAATGCAGCGGGCGATGGAAGTAGGCGGCCCCAACGAAGTTGGCGTTTGGGTGTCGGGATTTTACGGTTCAGGTAAAAGTTCGTTTACAAAATATCTGGGTCTGGCACTCGATGATGCAGTCCATGTTGATGGACAACCTTTTCTGAAACATCTTCAAGATCGGTTCAAGAAACAAACCACCAAAAGCTTGCTCGCGAAGGTGGCCAAATCCTATCCGGCCTCCGTGGTCTTTCTCGATTTGGCAAGTGAACAACTTGCCGGCAGCACGATGGAAGAAATCTCATCGGTACTCTTTTACAAAGTCCTGGAACACGCTGGGTTTTCTCGCAACATCAAGGTTGCGGCTCTAGAGCGACGAATTCAAAAAGACGGTCGCTTTCCGGAATTCCTGGAAATGGTTCGCAATAAATACAAGATGGAGTGGGAAAACATTCAAAACGATTTGCTGGCTATCGACAGTCAAATCCCAGCGATCGCCCACGAGATGTATCCCCAGTTGTTTGCGACACCAACCGCGTTTACCAGGGCCGTGGCAGAGATCGTCCAATTCGAAAAGGATCGCGTCCAAGAAATGCTCGAAATCGTGCGAGACTATTCCGGCAAGGAATTTATCATTTTCATTATCGATGAAGTCGGACAATACGTTGCTCCCAGCCAACACTTGATCCTTAACCTTGATGGGCTTGCCAAGAACCTCAAAGGCATCGGCGATGGCAAAGTCTGGATCATGGGCACAGCCCAACAGACCCTTACCGAAGACGATCCGCGAGCCGCCATCAACTCGCCAGAGCTGTATCGCCTCAAGGACAGATTTCCAATTACGGTTGACCTGCCCCCGAGCGACATTCGACAGATCTGTTACGAACGATTGCTAAAGAAATCCGTTGCCGGAAAAAGTACGCTGCAAACTCTATTCGAAAGCAGCGGCCAAGCGCTTCGTCAGAGTACGAAACTCGAAAATGCGAAATTTTATGCGGCCGACTTTGACTCCGACACATTCGTTGATCTGTACCCGTTCCTTCCTTCGCATTTCGATATCTTACTGCAATTACTGGGCGCGTTGGCCAAATCGACGGGTGGCATAGGATTACGGTCAGCCATCAAAGTGATCCAAGACATTTTGATCGAAGGCCCCGAAGGTCAGCCTCCGACGTGCGACCAGCCCGTCGGCTCACTGGTCACCTTAGTCACCCTGTTTGATGCCTTGGAAAAAGACATTGCCCAGGCGTCCCCGACGACCTATGCCGCGTATCAAAAAATTGGCATCCGATTTCCGGGTTCCCAGCTTCATCACGACATCGGCAAAACCGTCGCAGTTCTTCAAATCCTCAACAACATTCCGGTGACCAGGCGAAATGTTGCGGCCTTAATGCATCCATCGGTTTCAGCGAAATCAAACTACGACGCCGTCGAACAAGCAACCAAAGAACTCATCGACGATACCTTAGTGCCATTCGACGATCGCGATGGCGGCCTCTGTTTTTTGAGCGAGCGTCTAAGCGAGATCCAGAAATTACGCGGCGAGATACCACCTCGAGCCGTTGAAACACGTCGTATTTTCAATTCGGCGATCAAAGACATTTTCGAACCGCTACCATCTCGAAAACTATTTGACACACTGACCGTAACGGCTGGAGTTAAATCGCGATCGGGGCAACTCATATCGCCTTTAGCAGGTGACAAGAACCCCATCCAAATGATCATTGAATTCGTCTCGGCCGATGACTTTGATACCAAACAAATGGAGATCGTCGATGAATCGAGAGCGAATTCGGATCGAAACAACATTTACCTACTTGGGAAACAATCAAATGAATTCGAGAAAATGGTTCTCGAGATCTATCGCTCAGAAGAAATTTCCCGTCGCTTCAGAAACGATTCAGATGACGAGGTAAGGGATTATTGCAATTCGCAAAACGATCGAGCGGGTGAAGAAAGCCAAAGACTAGCCACCAAACTCGAAAAAGCGATGTTCGAAGGATTCTTCATTTTTCGAGCTGCCGAAACGGCCGTCGAGTCTCGAGGCATTCAACTCCTTGAGGCATGCAAGAAATTCCTCGGAGACGATGTCGCCAAAGAAGTATTCGATAAATACAAACAGGCACCGATACGAGTCGATACGCAAGTTGCCGAGGCGTTCTTGAAAACTGAAAACCTTGGCTCCGTTACGCAAAGACAAGATCCACTTGGACTCGTGAAAAAAGAAGGTGGAAGTTTTCGAATCGACAACGACCATGCCGCGATTTGTAGCATTCGCGATTACCTGGAAAGCCAAGGCAGCCTCGCCGGAAATCAATTGACCAACAAATTTACTTCCGATCCGTTCGGCTGGTCTCAAGACACACTCAGATACTTGGTGGCGGCGATGCTTCGATCAAGTGATGTGAAACTAAAGATCGGTGGTACCGAAATCATTTCACCCGGGCAAAAAGCCATCGAAGGGTTGCGGAACAACAACTCGTTCAAATCGGTACTGGTCGAATTGCGAGTAACCAAACCCGACCCGAAGTCGCTTGCGACGGCTGCCAAACGATTGACGGAATTGACCGGACAAGCGGTACTTCCACTTGAACAAGAAATCTCAAAATCGGCGGCGAAATTCTTTGCCAGCGTACAAAACGACTATGGAGCCCTGGCCGAAAAATTGAACAACCTCGAATTGCCGTGCGGCGATGGAATCAGGGACGTTTGTGACCGAATGTCACAATCCATGCAGGCTGACTGTTCGGATGCGGTGACGCGACTGGGGGCAAGCGATGAAACTTATAACGAATTGATCCTGGCATCCAAACTGACCAAGGCCTTTCAACATGGACTCGGCGCGACGATTACTGAGCTGAAGCAAGCGATTCAGCGAATAGAATCGCTGCCTGATTCTGGTGCGGTAGGTAATTTGCGAACGGAAACTGCCGAAGAGATCACTCAGCTAAAAAACCGTTTGTCAGCCGATGACTTTTACGAGCATGGTACAGATTTCTCTACCGCCCTCACGTCGATGTCCAACGCCATCTCGAAAACGGCCAAATCGCTCCAATTGGAGCAAGAGACCAATGTGAAGACGGCGAAAGAATCCCTGACACAAATGCCGGCCTGGCCACTGCTCAACCAAGCGAGAAAATCTGAGCTACTTGGCCAGTTGGATGACTATTTGGTTCCGGTTGAACCAAGCTATTCGGGCATCAAGCAACAGATGGATATCGCCTATTCGATGGGAACCAAACTGCACGAACTGCGCGCGTTGGTCGTACCACCGATCGTTACACCGACAAAAGAAAAACTTTCCGATACGCTCACGATTCAGGCAAAACTGAAATCACTTGATGATTTCGCCGAGCTTCGAAAACGCGTCACCGAAGCGGAACACAAGGCGAGAGCCTATACCGAATTTGAGATCAAAGTCGAACTGGAATAGGTGGCCACCCCGATCACTTGCCGACAACTGACCACCGACAAACCACCACCGATTAACGAAAACTACCCATGGCATTTGATACATCAACCCGCAACCGGCTGAACAAATTCGTGAGCGATGCCCGCACATTGCTCACCGGCGAATTCACGAATCAATGCCAAGTGGATTATGGCCTGGATCCCGACACGGGCGCAGTCGCCGATTTGGATCGTCTCGGCCACTTGGACGACGCTCGGCGTCAAACCGCCATCATCCTCCGCGAAACCTTGGCTCACTACTACGCAAACCTACCAACCAAGAACAAAAAACAAACCACTGATCACCAAGCGCTCATCACCAGAATCATCCGCGAACAAGCCTTTACCATCCTCAACCGGTTGTGCGCCATTCGGATGGCCGAAGCCCGCGACCTGGTCGTCCAGTCCGTGGGCGCTGGCGTCCAATCTCAAGGCTTTCAACTCTACCAATACGTCGTCGGCCATAGCCTGGGCGATACCGGAGCCGCCTATCAGCAATACATGTTCAGCCTCTTTGACGAATTCGCCGTCGATCTGTCGGTGCTGTTTGATCGGTTCAGTCCTTCCGGCCGCCTGTTCCCCCGCGAGACCGTACTGACCCAATTGATCGGACTGATCAACGACCCTGAGATCAACCACCTCTGGGCCGAAGACGAAACCATCGGCTGGATTTACCAATACTTCAATTCCAAAGAAGAACGCAAAGCGATGCGGGACGCTTCGCAAGCTCCCCGCAACAGCCGCGAACTCGCCGTCCGCAACCAATTCTTCACGCCACGTTACGTCGTCGAATTCCTCACCGACAACACGCTAGGCCGCATCTGGTACGAAATGCGAAAAGGCGTGACTCGGCTCAAAGACGAATGCCAATACCTCGTCCGCCGTCCCAACGAAATCTTCCTCACTGAAGGCGAAAGTGAGCCGACGGCGCTAGCCGCGGGCAGCGAACCAACTGACGCCCCACCCGAAAAAGACTTCACCCAGGAAGAGCTTCTCAATCAACCCGTCCACATCCCGCACCGGCCCCTCAAAGACCCACGCGAAATCCGCATGCTCGACCCAGCCTGTGGCAGCATGCACTTTGGCCTCTACGCCTTCGACCTCTACCTGAAGATTTACGAAGAGTACTGGGACTTAGTCAGTGGTGGGCAGTTGGTAGTTGGAAGTGACGGAACTCATCACTACTTACTCCCTTCCGGCCAGAAAACTCTACCCACTACCCACTACCAACTAACAACTTCTCACCAATCCAAAGAGGCATACCTCCGAGAAGTCCCCAAACTCATTATCGAACACAACATCCACGGCATCGACATCGACCCGCGCGCGGTGCAAATCGCGGGGTTATCGCTTTGGCTTCGGGCCCAGCGAGCCTGGAAGTCGCAAGGCCTGGCAGCGGGCGAACGTCCGCAAGTGACCCGCAGCAATGTGGTCTGTGCCGAGCCGATGCCGGGTGACAAGCAGCAATTGGAAGCCTTCTGCAAGACGCTGCATCCGGCCATCGCTCAAATGGTCACCGCGATCTTTGAAGAGATGAAGCTGGCGGGCGAAGCCGGTTCGCTGCTCAAGATCGAGCAAGAGATCAGTTCCTTGGTCGCGGCGGCCAAAAAGCAATGGCAAACGCAACCCAAAGAGAAACAACTGGAACTCTTTGGCGGCGCCAGCGTGGTCAAGGAGCAGCAGTTGGAGTTTGATCTCTCCGGCATTACCGATGAACTCTTTTTTGAGAAAGCCGAAGAAGAGATTTATTCGGCGTTAGAGAAGTATGCAAGTGAATCATCCACCGAAGGGTTTCGAAGAAAGCTATTTGCGAACGATGCGGAAAAGGGATTTGCGCTTGTGGAGGTTTGTCAACGCAAGTTTGATGTAGTGTTGATGAATCCCCCATTCGGCGATCCAGTGGTGAAGACAAAGCCCTATCTTTTGAGATCCTATCCCACCGGTGCAGGCGAAGTGTATTCAGCGTTTGCATTGCGTGCATGCGAACTTTTACGAGATCAAGGGATGGTAGGCATGCTTTCTTCACGTACTTTTCTATTCAAAACTGAATGGAAAGATTGGCGAGCCGAAATAGTTGGTCGAGGGTATAGCGTTTTTGCTTTGGCTGATTTGGGCAACGGCGTGCTGGACGATGCGATCGTTGAAGCCACCGCGACAGTGCTTGTAGACTGCCCAGAAATCACGGGAACGTTTTTGAATGCGCTAAGCCAGAATGACAAAGCAGCCTTCTTGCGAAATTGCATTCCTTGGTCCCCGTTGGCGTTTGTCAGAAAGGTAACAGATTTCGATTCTATATCCGGCAAACCGTGGGTTTATTCAATCCCCGACAGCGTTTTGTCGGACTACAAATCCTTAACTTTTGGATCAGAGTTCGGTCGTGCCAAGAGCGGTGTTTGCACCGGGGATGATTTTCGATTCCTGCGCTTGTTTTGGGAAGTCGGTGTCGAAAACATTAGCCCCACGGGCTTTATTCCCTTTTCCAAAGGCGGAGAATATTTCCCTATTGTAGATCGTGTGCACCTCCTGCTCGATTGGCGAAATAAAGGGCGAGACATGCGTTTGTTAAAAGGGGCTCGTGTACAAGGAGTTGACAATTTCTTTTCATCAGGAGTCACATATCCACTTCGTACCTTCAGTGCCTTAGCGGGACGCTTCCTACCAGGTGGGGTCGTGACCTCAAACCTAAGTCAGTTCATTCCGTTGGAATCCGAAGAGGATGCCGCTTGGTGTATCGCTTGCCTCGGCTCGCGATATTTTCAATCAAATATTGAAATGCTCATAGGGTCCGGCGACGCGACAACTTCTGGTGGCACTGCGCGTTCATTTGCGGCCGCTCCCGTTGCAGCTGTTCCGTATTCGAGTGAATGGAGCGATGAGACGAAGACGAAAGTACTGGAATCAGTTCGCGATATTTACGACGGTGCACTTGTGATCTGCACGTTGGATGAAACGTCTCCTTGGTTCTCTGGTTTTGGACTTTCGGCAAAGCATGAGGACCCGCTCCTCGAATTTTGGATCCGTGAATTCCGTGCAAAACTCGAAATGTTGGAGCGATATCGAGACATCGAAAATGCAATGTCCGTTGACACAGGTGATTCGATGACTGCCTGGAGCGAAAGTCTGATCGGTCCGAGCAAATGGGATTACTCGAATCAGGACACCGAGCAAGATTCAATCAACCTATACGCTACAAAAACGCAAGACTACATGGATGTCGCGTTAGTTCGCAACATTTCTTTGGGACCTCATATCACCCGGAAGTCATTTCAAGCGGACCGAAAGGTTGAGGTAATATCTCACTTACTTGAAGTACCTCCAGAGTCGGTCGCGATGTCACTTCTTAATTCATCTCCGGACAACGCGTACTTGCAATCTAGAGCAAAGGAGGTTGTATCCGCACTTGTCGGAATTGCGATCGGAAGGTGGAAGCAAACTGTGTTGGAGGACAAAATTGACATTGGACGTTTTAGTCCGTTTTCACGAATCCCAACAAGCCAGCCTGCACAGCTCTCGGTCGACGACGCCAGAACGATGTTGGTTGAAGACTCTACATCGGAATGTGACATTTCAAATGCCGTAATGGACGCGCTCAATAAATTCGGAAATGTTTCGGAGTCGGTACTAGCTCAAGCTGGCATCTCCGACCTCAGAGAATGGATCTCGCGAGATTATTTCGAGTATCACCTTGGGCTCTATTCAAGAAGCCGTCGCAATGCCCCGATCTACTGGCCGATCTCAACGGAGTCTTGTTCTTACACGCTTTGGTTTTATTACCATCGTCTGACGGATCAAACGCTGTACCAAGCGGTCAACGACTTTGTCGATCCCAAGCTCAAGGGGACGGTGCGGCAATTGGCGGACTTACGGGCCATCAAATATCGCTCTTCTGCCCAAGAAAACGAACTCGCCCAGCTCACCGAACTGGAGTCCGAACTGGAGCAATTCAAAGCCGACCTGCTGGAGATCGCGGCCTTCTGGAAACCGAACCTCAACGACGGCGTGCAAATCACCGCTGCACCCTTGCATAAATTCTTCCGCCACAACGCCTGGCGTAAGAAACTCAAAACGACCTGGGATGAACTGCAAGCCGCCAAATACGACTGGGCCCACCTCGCCCTCAGCATCTGGCCCGACCGCGTAATAAAAGTGGCCGCCAGAAAAGACCGCAGCATCGCCATCGCCCACGACCTAGAAGACCACCTCTGGCACGAAGTCGAAATCAAAAAAACATCCAAAACCGGCAAAGTAACCACGAAGTTAGAATGGCAGCCAAAGAAACTAACCGAAGCCGAACTCGATACCATTGTCGAGTTAGTGAAGAGTGGCAAGTGGCCTGTTGCTAGTGATCGGAAGCCGGTTGTTAGCGGACAGTCGGTAGGTGGGTAGTGAAAACAAGAAAACCAATCAGGCTACGGAATCCACGAAGAAAAAGGCAACCAAGAAGAAAGCAACCAAGAAGAAAAAATAGTCGCCGAGCGACGGCATGTGATAGGGGTTTCAACCCCTGGGCGACCCCCAATCAACGCGAGTCGCGGAGCGACGACATGAACCACAACGAACGAATCAACCATGGCGAAAACAAAAACTCCGACAGAGGCAAGGCTAAAGATTATGGTCTCCTCAACTGTGCACGGCATTCAACCAATGCTTACGCAGATCTATGGACAATTGGAAGGTTATGGGTATGAGGTCTGGATGTCGGCCATGGGCACGATTCCCAATTTTTTTACGAACCATGCTTTCACCGATTGCCTACGCGCCGTTGAAACTTGCGACCTTTTTTTGTCACTCATAACTCCCAGGTACGGTAGCGTTGTCGACCACGTCGGTATTACACATCAGGAACTCGCAAAAGCCATCGCTTGCAAAGTTCCGCGATGGGTCATGGTTCACGATCGCGTTACTCTAGTACGAGCTTTTTTTAATAAACTTGGATACGGCTCGATTGCCGAGCGAAAAGAACTGCTGGATTGGCTCGGCTATGATGATCTTGATGCCTACAAAGAGATGATCCAACGAGAATCGAACATCGTCGATGATTTTCGTGTCGTGGATATGTTTGACATCGCCTCGCAGCAAAATGTCAAAGCAGCGGTTCGTCAGGGAAATTGGGTTCAGCCTTATCTTACCGAAGAAGATGTCCGACGATATGTGAATGCACAGTTTGGAGACTATGCTTTGATCAAACAGCAGATTGAAGCCCAACGTCAAGGAAACACGAAAAAAGTCGTCAAGAAAAAAGCCGTAAAAAAGACGGCAGTCAAGAAGAAAGCAGGGCCAGCTCAATGAGTTTGAATCAAATGACTCAAGATCTGATTGATCAGGGAGAATCCGCTACGTTGGAATTGATCCAGTCAGTTTCCAGTGAGGATCAAATTGCCAAAGCTGTCATTGCGTTTTTGAACACCAACGGTGGCACCGTAATTGTCGGGCTCGACGATAACAAAACGACTTCCCATAAGTTAACAAATCAGCATGTCAACAAGCTTGAAAAATATCTCCGCAAAAAAATTACGCCTCAAGTTTTGTTTGCTATTTCGTTGGATGAATCTGAGTTCGGCAATGTCATCGTTATCGAAGTGCCTAAAGGTCGAGACCGTCCTTACTTACTGAACGGCGCAATTTTTGTCCGGTATGGTTCCCAAGTGAAACCTGCAACGTCTGAACAGATCAGGAAAATGGTCGAAGTTGACACGGATCAGCCTCGTTGGGAACGCCAGATAGCAACCGGTTTGGTCGTGGAAGATTTAGACTCAAAGCTCATTGAAGGAACGGTTAAGTCTGCAATTGAAAATCGCGGCATGACATTTACCGACCCCAAAGATCATTCTGTTGTCCTGAATGAGTTTTCAATGATGCAATTTGGCGATCTTACCAATGCGGCTGATGTTGCGTTTGGCAATCGAGTGTCTGGTCGGCATCCGCAAACACGAATCCGTGCCGTTCGCTATGAGACCGACCGCGCCGGCGACCGTTTTATTGACGATCAACTTTTGGAAGGGCCGATTCTGAAGGTCTACGAAGATTCGATGGCATTTTTCCGGCGGCATGTTTCTATTGAGAGCCGCTTCAAACCTGGTCAAGTGAGGCGCGAGTCGAAGCCAGAGTATCCCTTTAATTCGCTGCGAGAGGGACTCATCAACGCGCTTGCTCACCGAGATTATTCGTCTTATTCGGGGAGCGCTTCGTTGAGCATTTATCCAAATCGGATTGAGATTTGGAATTTTGGAGAATTGTCGGCGGGCTTAACAACTCGGAAACTCGAACAGGCCAAACACGAGTCGATTCTCGTCAATCCCGATATTGCGAATGTCTTTTACATGAACCAATTGATGGAGCGAATCGGGCGAGGAACTTACAACATTGTTCAAGAATGCAAAGAATTTCAAATTCCCGCACCCAAATGGGAAAACACGGCATCGGGTGTTCGGTTAACTTTGTTTGCGTCGATCGGCAGTCAGTCGCTACCCGAATTACTCAATGATCGGCAGCTCGAACTGCTTAAATCTATGGAGACGGGCGATTCAATTACGGTTCCTGGATACCTTGATAAGTTCGGCAAGCGTATCAGTACAACACGCACTGCTCGCCGTGACTTGACCGAGCTGGTTGAACTTGGCCTGATAAAAGTGGTCGGTTCTGGCCGAGCGACGAGATATGAGAAAACCAGTGATTAGCGAGCAGTATCCGGACGCATCCGGACATCATACGGACATTGGTTGCGACGTTGCCAGTTGGGCTGATTTCCTCGTAATTCGTTACGTTTTGCCAAGTTTTAGAGTTTTTTTAGCCGCACTATCGTCTGTTTCCGGACATTTGAAAACCAGTATCCGGACACAACCGGACATTATCCGGACATACGATCGGGCCGCCGAAAAGGCATCAAAAACAAACTAAATCAATACCAAGAAACAACTTCCGTCAATTTCGAGTGGACTCATGAAAAAGTCTCCGGACATAATAACTGTTCCTCCCAGACATTAGCGTCCATTCGCTTCATCGGCGGGCAAAAAAACACCACCCAACCACCCACTTTTCACTACCCACTACCCACTAAAAACTACCCTTTAATCAAGTGAAAATAAAAACCTACATTCAAAACGAAATCATCAAGCCTCGGTTGAGCAAAACGACCGTTTTGGTCGTTTATGACGCCCACCATCGCTATCGCGATTTATGCTTGGAGTTGGCGGATGAGAACACAACCGTCGTCGATGCCTCTCGGGGTAGTGTTCTCAGCCGCGAATTGGCAATTGCGACTCTGCAGAAGCTTGGCGACCAAGGCTCAATCCATCGCCTGTTGATTTATGTGCCAACGGCCCCTCCAGATACCAATCCCAAGAAAATGGTGGATCCGTTTTGGGTCTACTGCGAAATCGGATCGTACTTTCCCCACAAGGCGAGCGACGATTTTGAACAGATTTGTTTGACGGCAAAGTCAGATCACGCGACGGAAATCCGCAAGGTTTTCAGCGACAATCCGAATCCGACTTTCGAGCTGATTGACAACATTGGCGGTGGTGCCGGCTGGCCTACCTTGCAAGCCGTATTGGGTGTTGAATCGACTCGGGAGATTATTCTCGGCTTGTTGGTGCCTAATGCCGAGCAGCAAAAAGGACTTAGTTCAGATCAGCCCTGGATTCCGGAAGCCAAACGGTTGCTGAAACGCAATCTTGGCATGGAACTGCAAACAAAGGTTGCCTCACGGTCGGCCATCAGTGATGAATTGTGGCGATTTATTTTGTTCAGTGAGTTCGTTTTCGATTTGCCCGCTGATGTCGAATTGCCGAGTTCACTCAAGTCAGTTCCATGTGCAATCCCGCAGGCGGCACCTCTGGTGTTCAAGACTTGCGAGCTGCTGCGGGGAAACGTTGAGTCGCAACCGGTCTACATCGAACGAGCACTGGAAGTGCAAGGAATTCTCGCGCTTCCATTGCGCTGCATACAAATTAACGATCTTGGCGAACGCGATACATTTCCATTCGAGGAGCGAAGTTTCTTTATTCAGTGTGTCAAGGCAATTCAATGCGATGATTTGGAATCGGCAAAACGAATTTTAAAACGGAACAAAGGATCGATTTGGATCGGACGCGGTGAGAGCCAGTCCCAGTGGAACATCATTGCGAGCATCGTTCAACTGGTTGAAAAATGCAGTGATTGCCAAACTCAATTGTCCAGTTATACAGCCAGTCAAGAAAAACTGATTTTCTTTTATCTGAATCAGTTCTACAAAGTCGATCAATTCCATCGTGAGTTTGAACAAGCGGTCGGCGATCACTTTGACATTGACGGTTCGCTGACGCCGGCGATCAAGTTTGCCCGCAAGCGATATTACGATATTGCAAGCCAGATCCAGGCGATTTTTGTGAAACATCTCGAGTCAACGGGTTGGCCGCCGAACGGTATGCTTTCCAGTACAGAGATTTTTGACAAACATGTCGGGACGCGACTGAAAGAGTCAGGAAAAAAAGTCGCCTATTTTATGATCGATGCGTTGCGATACGAGCTGGGAATCGAGTTGGAAAAAGAATTGGTCGATTCAGGGAATACGGTGATGGAGGCAGCTTTTTCAGTGATTCCAACCGTGACACCGATCGGCATGACCAGCTTATTGCCCGCCGCCCAATCGAAACTCCGGTTGCAACGCGACGCCGGCGAGCTGGTGGTGACGATGAACGACACGCCGATTACAAACGTTGTTCAACGCATGAATTGGATTGAGAAAATTTATGGCCAACGGTTCAAGCAGATCAAACTTGAAGAGGTGCTGAATTCGAAGTTCAACCAAAATCTTGCCGATCATGTTGAGCTGTTGGTGATTCGCAGCAATTCGCTCGATGCTCGGATGGAAACGGAGTATCAAGCGGGTTTGCCGGCGATCAAAAGGGATATGCAGGCGATCCGAGTGGCTATCCACCGGCTACGTGAGGCTGGATTTGAACACGCGGTAATCGCGACCGATCATGGTTTTTGCATTAACGCCAATCCCGATGCGGGGGATACGTGTTCGCCTCCATCGGGCGATTGGAAGAAATTGCACGACCGCTGTTTACTGGGTAAAGGAGCGAGTGATACAAACAACTGGGTTTGCACCGCTGATCATCTAGGAATCAAGGGAGATTTTGAACAGGTTGGTGGTCCGAGGAGTCTAGCGTGCTATTCGGCAAATAACCAGTACTTCCACGGCGGCGCGTCGTTGCAGGAAGCGATTGTTCCGTGCATCGTGGTCAGCCTGAAAAAGACTGCCGACGAATCCCAAAACATTACTTATTCGATTCGATACAAACGCGATGCGACCAAAATTACCACTCAATTGCCCGTGTTTGAGTTGATGGCGATGGCGGGTGATTTGTTTGAACAAACCGAAGCGCGGGATGTGCTGCTCCAAGCGGTCGACAAATCAGGTAAAGTGATCGGCGAACCGAAACCGGGTGGTGCCGTCAATCCAGCGTCCGGCACAATCTCGCTCGACTTGGGCCAGGCAGTGAAGATCCCGATTAAGATGCCGCCCCCGGAAGAGTTTGAAGGCCCGTTTACCGTCAAGCTGCTTGATCCGGGTACGTTGGCGCAGCTGGCGGAAATAAAACTTGAAACTGACTACATGGTGTAAGTAGATGACCAAAGACGCATTAGACGAAAAAGTCCTAGAGATTTTCGACGGCAAGGTCGTCCGGAAAGATCTCTTGCACCGGATCAAAAAGGGCACCAACGTACCAACCTTCGTGTTGGAGTTTTTCTTGGCTCGATTTTGTGCCACCGACGACCCGGAAGAGATCAAAGCGGGTACCGAAGCGGTTTTGGAAACGCTAAAGGAAAACTACGTCCGCCCCGACGAATCCAATGCGGCTCAATCTCGCGTCGCGATCCAGGGCAAGCATCGTTTTATCGACAAAATTCACGTCCGCTATGTTGAGGGTGATAAACGCCATTGGGCGGCGCTGGAAAATTTCAATTCGCAAAAAATCTCGATCAGTGAAAAATTCTTCGTCAACAATACGCGGATGCTCGAAGGGGGCATTTGGGCTGAAGTAACGGTGGCTCATAACGATCTGGACGATGAATTTGCATTTTATGTCGAAGACCTGCGGCCGATTCAGTTGGGGCGATTCGATTTCGACGGCTATTGCCAAGGGCGATCGAAATTCACGACAAACGAGTGGTTGAGTGTCATCTTGCGCGCGGTGGGCCTGGAACCATCCAAGATTGACCATCGAACCCAGATGCATTTTTTGCTGAGGCTGGCTCCGTTGGTGGAGCAGAACTACAACTTCATTGAATTGGGGCCGCGTGGTACTGGAAAATCATATTTCTACAGCGAGTTTTCTCCTTACTCGACGTTGGTCAGTGGCGGCCAAGCCTCCAAGGCGACGCTGTTTTATAACAATGCGAGAAAGCGTGTTGGCTTGGTCGGTTTCTGGGACAACATTGCGTTTGACGAAGTGGCCGGAATCAAGATCCGCGATCCCGAAGCGGTTCAGATCATGAAGGATTTCATGGCCAACGGCCGGTTCTCGCGAGGGACAGAAATCATCGCCGATGCTAGTCTTTCATTCGTGGGGAATATCGACGAATCGGTCGAACAGTTGGTAAGCTCTCCGGAACACGATTTGTTTATCTCACTGCCGAAGGAATTGGATTTGGCAGTGATGGATCGTTTCGCCTGCTATTTGCCTGGCTGGGAAATGCCTAAGAACAGCTCTAGTTTCTTGACGAATAATTATGGACTAATAACTGATTACTTGGCGGAGGCGTTTCACCATTGTTTCTCCGCCACGAATCGCTACGAGGAAGTCAGTAGCCGAATAAAGCTTGGTTCGAGCATCGAGGGCCGCGATGAGAAAGGAATCAAGAAGACGGTTTGTGCTTTTCTGAAAATGCTGCACCCCAACGGCCCGCCGACGGATGAAGAATTTGACGAGTACGTTGCCTACGCCGTCGAGATGCGTCGCCGCGTCAAAGAGCAAATGAACAAACGCAAACCGGACGACGAGTTTGAGAAGATTGATTTATCGTTCTTCAACAAAGACGGCGACGAAGTGATCGTTTACTGCCCTGAATCGAAGGGGATCGTCGCCGCGGAAGCAGGCCGAGTGAAACCCGTTACGCCGACGGCTTCAAGGGCTTCAGTTTTGCCGCCTCCAACCGAGCCAGCTTCGGCCACCGCTGTTTCTACCACGCCGATTAACGACTCGAAGAGCGACACAACCGCGGAAGAGCCGAAAGAGCAACACTTCAAAATTCGGTATGGCGAAACGGGGCACAGTTACGAAACGATCATCTCGCCTTATTTAGCGGGTGCGAATCACGTGACGATCGAAGACGCCTACATTCGAAAAACTCATCAAGTGCATAACTTTGTGCGGGCATGTGAAGCCATCATCAAAAACTCTCACGTCAAGAAAATCACGCTGGTAACCAAGTTCGACAGCAACGAAGAACTGGCCGACGTGCAGCCAAAACTCGAAGAGGTCGTGCAGAGTCTGCGCGATATTGATATCGAGCTAGAGATCAAGATCTCTCCACCGCTGCATGACCGCGAGATCCGTATTGATAACGGTTGGGTGATCAAGATCGGACGGGGGTTGGATTTCTATCAAAAAACAAATGGGTATTTCGAAATCGGCAGCAATGACTTGACTTTGCGAAAATGCTTAGAAACCAGCGTCGATATTTATCGGGGCTGACCTGGCGACCACCACTACGAACCACCGTTTACCGCAAATTCTTTCACAACTCGCTGAAGATTGCCCAATGCCAACGTGGGTTTTGGTAGCCAAATCCGCAAGTATCTTACCCTTCTTGAATTGTCATGCCCAACTTTCGTTAGTTAGATAAATATTTTTGTATTGGGGCAATTATTTTTGTCTATTCTGGAGTTTCCTGGTCTGGATTTTCATCAAATCCTGTTGAAACAGGCCTCTTAGAACATTTCTTCCATATTGGCACGGCTCGTGCGTTAAGGGTTTTCGTCCTTCAATGAACCCCAGTCCGGAGCCTGCTCATTATCCTGTCGCACGATGCGTTTCAATTCGAATCTGAAAACGGATTGTCAATCAACCTACAGCTGACTGAGTTCTTCGCTGAAGAGAGTTGCAACTGCGAAGACGCTTTCGGCGATGTTCGAGTATCAGAAGACTGTTCGAATCTGTCCGATTGGGATGAGCTGGCGATCTACAGCAGTTGGAAAGAGCAAGCAAAGAATCGCTTCGGAGCCGGTTCCCCCGCGCCATCAATCCCTCGCAGCCAGCGGCAATATGATGGGGACAATTTCCAGGATTATTGCGAAGTCCTCCGCTTGCGGTAGATTGCGCATGGCGTACCGGACATCGGACAGTTGGCCCACGCATTTTTCATTTCTCACCTCTTTCCCCCTTTCCATGGAACCCTGAATGCAATTTCACTGTTTGAACTGCGGATTTTCGAAAAATGTATCAAGCAAGTATGCAGGTCGAAAGGTCAAATGCCCGCAATGCGGAACCAGCAATCATCTAAGTGGAAAATCTGCGACCGCTTCGAGCCAATCGATGACTACTGATTCGCTTTCGACCGAAACAGATCAGTTGTCGCAAAAAGTCAGTCCATTTTCGACTGCTGTTGAGCCGATTATCGAAGCGCTAGATAGCTTCGACTTGGCTCCCGTTGATCCCTTTGAGGAACCCCTGGCTGACCAGCTTTCCGATTCGGCAATCCAACCCTTTATTGATCTTTCGGTAGAACCGCTGGCGGAGTTGGTAGATGAAAGTACTTTCGTCGCGACTCCCGCGTTGCCGCCGCCTCGCAATTCGGCTCCCACCCTGTCTCGCCCCAACAATTCGCGTCAGTCAAGGTCTGGCATCACCAACTACACGATTAACCACGGCAAGCTCGGTAGCTCGTTGTCTTATCCGTGTCCGGCATGTGGAACCAAATTTTCGTCGTCGCTTCATGACGCCGGCGGTACCGATCATTGCCCTGATTGTCATATGGCTTTTGTGGTACCAGGTGAACAAGAGTATCAGGCTGAGATGGCGAAACGGTCCGCCGAGGGCGCGGCTCGTAAGTTTGTACAGGACGAGCGAATGGAGGCAAGCAAAAAAGCCGTCGTCAATCGTGTTGCGGAAAAAGATCTGAAAAATCAAAACGTGCAACTTGACCATGATCCGTTGCGCGAATGGCTGATATATGTTGGGATCATGGTGGTGTTTTTGATTTTCGCGTCAGGAAAATATATGGTTTCGGCGGTTATGAACGACTCGAGTTATTTGTGTATTGTGATTTTTGTATTATTCGGAATCGGGTTGCTGATTAACTTTCGTGGCATCATGCGTTTACGAAATGAGTATGTGTGCGCCGCCGTTTGCATGATTAATTTGAAAAAATTGAATGGCCTGAAGACGGTCGCGCGAGGACCAGCCGCCGGAATTTTACAGCAGCATGTAATGGACCTGTCGAAAATTGCTCGCTATGACGAGAGCTTTACGCAAGACAGCTTGATTACGTTGCTTTATAGTCGAATGATGGCAAAATCAAAAATGGTGGATATTCTTGGCGGCGTGTTGGTAACTCTGGGTTTAGTCGGCACGATTGTCGGACTGATTGCAATGACGGATGGATTGTCTGATACGCTGTCTTCGCTGGGCGATGACGGTGCGGCGGGAGATATGCTCGGCGGGATGCGGTCGACGATGTCGGGACTGGGAACCGCGTTTAACACAACGTTGGTGGGAGCGATTCTGGGCAGCGTGGTGCTACGGATTCTCAATAATGTCTATACCTCAAATGTCGATCACTTGATCACCTATGTCGCTTCCACTGCTGAGATTTCGATTGTTCCGCAATTGAAACAGCAATCTCGATTGAAAGAGGCAGTATGAAATCGCTGAACGACAATTACGTTTCAACTCATGGCAGCACACATGAGACTTTTACGGATCTGATGTTTTGTGCCTTGGTGGTGCTGGTGCTGTTTGTATTGGCGCTGGCCATCGAGGTCAGCCAGCGGGTGCGGTCGTCAAAAAAGGAAGTGGAAGCTGTGGCGACCACACCTATTCCTGTTCTTGAAGAGCAAGAGTTGTCGGAATTGACGAAGGAAGAAGTCGCCCAGCTTTCGAAAAAAATGCAGGAACAGCAACTAGAGATCGTGCAGTTAAAAATTTCATTGCAACAGCGAGTTGCGGAAATTGAGTCGCAGGAGCAACAGGTGCAGGCTCAACTATCAGCACTCAATGGCGAGCAGCGTTTTACGGGGGCACGGGAACCGGCGTCGTTGAGAATGGCGTACGATTACCGTGACGAGAAATTTTACTTTGTTTCATCACGCGAAAGCGAACACGCTGATAGCCAGAATTCGGGTGAATCGTTCCTAGAGTACTCGAATCGAAAAACGAAAGAGTTTGTTGCAATCGCACTTAAGGCCCGCAAACAACGGGGATTTTCATTAGAAGAAGCGAAAGCGATTTATCGAGCGTTCTCGACCTATAAGGAAGTCGAACCAAGCGATTCAGGCTATGAAATTGTTGATTCAGAACTGGGAATTTCTTATCACACACATTTGTCGGGCTACATCGTCGGCGAGACTGAAATGAGCAGCTCGGCAGTGGATTTGGTCGAAATGATGTTGTTGCAGGTATATCGCGAGGAAAGTCCACCAAGCGACGAGATGTATCCGAGGGTGACATTGGTAGTCGACGCCGCCATGCGAACGGTGAAGGTTAATGGAATTGAGATGGACGCCAAATCAATCAAAGAAATCCTGTTATCAATTGGCGGCCGTGGAGCAATGCTGGACTTGGAAGGCATCTCCGGCGCGGCTCCAGATTGGTTCCGCGAAGACGTTCTCATCCCCGCCGGCTACATTTCCAAAGTCCCGAAACTTCCCGGGCAATAAGCAAATAATCGTAAGTATCGAAAAATAACTCGATTTATTTTTCGACAATTAGGAGTTTCGATCTCCTTACCTCGCTTCGGAAACCGAAGACGGGCAAGCGTTGATCGCTGGTGACATCGAAGGCGTTCGTTGGGACTTGCTGGCGGACGCGGCGCGAGGCCCGAAGGTTTGGATGGCATTGGCTCGCAAGATGGGCCCACAAGCGTTGCGAATGAACTTGAACACGCTGCTGCGGCACGATGTGTTTAAGTCAGACGCGATGGTGGACTATGTTGCGGGTCGGATTGCTGACGAGTCGGACATCCGACGTTCGCGGCGGTTCCCGTACCAGTTCTTCACGGCGTACCTGAACGCGGCTGATGAAGTTCCGCACAAGATCAAGTCGGCGCTGCACGCAGCAGCCGAGATCGCGTGTGGAAACGTGCCTCAGTTGCCAGGCCCAGTCGTCATCGGACTCGACACGTCGGGTTCGATGGGATCTGCAGTCACGGGTAACCGTGGTCGTGGTGCGACGAGCAAGACGCGTTGCGTCGACGTGGCGGCATTGTTCGCTGCGGCGATCTTGCGTCGCAACCCCGACAGCGTGGTCATCCCGTTCGACACGCAGGCCTACGATGCGAAGATTGATCCAAGCGATTCGATCCTGAGCATCGCAGCCCGCTTGGCGAAGTACGGTGGCGGCGGAACGAACTGTGCTCTTCCCCTGGAAGCAGCCAACAGCCGTTTCGCGAAGCGAAGTTTCGCCGGCGCGATCCTTGTTAGCGATAACGAGAGTTGGGTTGGAACGGGACGGTACGGATCAGCCGGTGTGATGTCGGCTTGGGAAAGCTTTGTTGCAAACCAGCAAAAGTTGGCGGGCAAGACTGCTGATCCAAAGCTGGTATGCATCGACATCCAGCCGTATCAGACGACGCAAGCCGTCGAACGGTCGGACATCACGAACATCGGTGGCTTCAGTGACACCGTGTTCAACGTGATCTCCGGATTCCTCGCCAACGACAACCAGCGATTCGTCGCGGAAGTCGAAGCGATGAAGATTTAGGTTGAAGGCTGTAGCGGTTTAGGCGGAAGGAAATCCTGCCGCCGGCCGCTAACGGTCTCGGCTAACAATTTGTCAACCAAACGCCCGCGTGATCCAGCCCATCCGATCCGCGGGCGTTTTCTTGATTGTTGCTTTCGGCAAACGAAATTGAATGAATCGTCGCCTACGCACAACAAGCAGTGGTTGATTGTCAAGCAAGAAGTCATGATAATCTGACCTGTCCCGGATTGCCAGGTTCGGATGCTAGTCAATGGATTCGTTTTGCTCGAAGACCGAAAATAATGAAAATTTTAGCAATTTGGATGTGTCTGTTGCTTATGTACATTGGCTCAGCATTTGCACAAGATGAAGTAACAAACGTCGGCGATGCAACGATTGCCGGTTCCAGTCAAGCTACTTCTCCCAAATTTAATTCTACTGAGTCCGGCGAACCGCAGTCATTTTGGCCGGCGCTATTTAAGCACAATCCTGGAGTAGTAACAACACTTTTGACCGCGGTGCTTGTTCCGGTCTTGATTCTCTGGCTTACAAATAGACACGGTCGCAAGGTCAAAGATATGGAACATGACCATGCCAAAGACTTAGAAAAACTGAAACGAGAACTCGAACTCGCAAACAAGAATAAGTCAACAAAACGCGATTATGAGAATACGGTACATGCCTGTCTCGTAAAAATCCTCTTCGCCGTACAACAGCTTCACGTCAATTTGTCCAAAGACTGTTCGCAAATTGAAGTCGCAAGCCAAGCGTCCCAGGTGTTTTCCTCAACCCTCAACGAGTACCAACAAAAAATTGCGGACAATCAGATTTCGCTTTCTGCTCGCAATAACACGTCAATCTATTCTTTTTACCAAATTTTGTCCGAGATGTTGATCGAGCTCAATTCCCTCTGTGCCAGTAAAAAAGGCGATCTCGCTCATGTCAGCGTATATGAACATGCAAAACGACTCGCGGATGAAGTAATCTCTCTGCAAGAGAACATACTCCGAGAGCGCAAGGAGTTGGCTGCCGATTTCGATAGAGCCCACCTTGAAAAAATGAGGCATTGCTGTGGTGCAAAGCCCTCTCCAGAGCTCTTGGCTCGATACGCTGCCCTTAAGAATGCGGTTGCTGAATTGCCAATAGATTTACCGACGAAATTTTCAGCTCCAAACGATCCTACCCCAACTGAAACCAAGCGTCCGGGAGTATGAAAACACGAGCAAAGAAGGTCGCGATTACGTTTGCATTTGAAAAATGTAAACCTGAATACCGCAGTGATATACAAATTGTAGAAGAATGCGACGACGAATAAAAATGTGTGCCTATTGCGGCGAGATAAAGCCTTCCTCGAAAGACCATGTTATTCCGAGATGTCTTTTTCCACGGCCGCTGCCAAATCCAATGATCACCGTGCCTGCATGTGACGATTGCAATGGAGCAAAATCACGCCACGACGATTTCTTGCGAGACTTGCTTGTAACAGACTATGCTGGCTCAGGCAGTCCAATTGCGCAAGAGCTATTCCAGACCAAAACGATCCGGTCACACCAACAACGCAAATCACTGTTAGGACGAATAACTGAGGGCCGCGAACTCTACATACCTGTTCGTGCGTCAAACGGCAAACCAGATACGGCCGTTCTTTTTTCGATCGACTTTGAACGCGCTATCGAGATGTACTCATTTTTAGTTCGAGGTCTGTATTTTCATTTTCATTCCGTCCGTTTGCCAAATAATTGTAATTTTAGAATTGGGCGTCCCGACAAAGCTGATTTAGATATTTGGATAAAAATGTTCAATAGCCAGGGAGGAGCCAATGTTCGAAGAATCGGTAACGGCGAGGTTTTCGCATGTGCATACAACTTTGGCGCCAATGAGAAATTTGCGACACTATGGCTACTTGAATTCTACGGCCGAGTGCATGTGGCCGTTATCACAACGCCGGATGGATTTTTGTCAAACCTCAAGACCGATTCATAGCAAAGCACTGATTCATTGGGTTCAAGGTATTTTGATGCCGGTGTCAACCAACTCGGCAACGGGTACACTATGCACGTGGCGAAATAGACTTCCATAAACAAAACGCGGCGAAGTTGCAAAATAAAGCGATTGGGTGCCCCAATGGTTCGAACCCAGCTTTTTCCGTTTTTGGCGAAACCAGGATGCTTTTGCCGATAAGCTTTCTGCTCAAAATCCTGACGAGAAATTATATGAAACGAGGAAAGCTCGACGAAATGCCTAAGAGTGGATCGGGACAATTGCTGTTTCGTGACGAAGTACGAGACGGACTAAATTGTCTTGGTTCAGCGGGAAACGGAATTTCTTTCGTTGGGTTAACTGAAAAAAGTAACGAAGCTTGGCTTAGATTTGAGTTAGGTTTATCGCATTGCGGTTAAAGTTAGAAGCGAAGGGGTGTCTGTTGCCAGCCACCCGCT
>JANNPW010000105.1:0-33214 GCA_031400405.1 Mariniblastus sp. | reverse complement strand
GCAGGCTTGAACTTACGCCGGTTAGCCAACGGAATTGGATTTAGCGTCGACGAAACCACTACCATCGCGGATTTGGAAAGGTTGATAACGGCGTTTGTTGGAGACGGGAGGGTCACCGATTTGGCCGGCGAAAACGCCCCTCTGTCACCCGCAATTCCCGCGGCACTGGTTCGCAAAACGAATTACATGGTTCATCCTGTGTTCAATTCCTATCACTGCGAAACTGAAATGTTGCGGTATTTGAAACGGTTGGAAAATCGGGATTTTTCGTTGGTGCATGGGATGATCCCGTTAGGTTCGTGCACGATGAAACTAAATGCGACGACGGAAATGATCCCGGTCAGCTGGCCCGAATTCGCCAACCTCCATCCGTTCGCACCACGCGATCAATGGATTGGCTACGAGTTGATGATCAACGAGTTGCGCCAATGGTTGATCGAGCTCACTGGATACGACGCCATGTCGATGCAGCCAAATTCCGGTGCCCAGGGAGAATACGCGGGTCTTTTGGCGATTCGACGTTATCACGCCAGTCGAGGCGAGCAACATCGCAATGTTTGCTTGATCCCAAGCTCGGCCCATGGCACCAATCCAGCCTCCGCCAGCATGATGGGGCTACAGGTCGTGGTCGTGAAGACTGATTTGGATGGCAACATCGATTTGAATGATTTGCGCAGTAAGGCCGAACAGCATCACGAGAATCTGTCCAGCCTGATGGTTACCTATCCCAGCACCCATGGCGTGTTCGAGGAGACGGTCAGGGAGGCCTGCCAGATCATTCATAAACATGGGGGACAGGTGTACCTGGACGGAGCCAACATGAACGCATTGGTAGGTATCGTGGCACCGGGAAAAATTGGCGCCGATGTCTCCCATTTGAATTTGCACAAAACATTTTGTATTCCTCACGGCGGTGGTGGACCGGGGATGGGACCGATTGGGGTCAAGCAACATTTGGCTCCATTTTTGCCGGATCATGTGGTTCAGCGGACGAACGATCAGCCAGGCCTTGAAGGCGGTGCCGTTTCGGCCGCTCCCTTCGGCTCGGCATTGATCCTGACAATTTCCTGGACCTATATTCAATTGATGGGTGGAGCCGGTTTAAAAAAGGCCACCCAGGTCGCAATCCTCAACGCGAACTACATCGCGCAGCGTTTAGCCGGAAGTTACGACGTGTTGTACAAAGGGCGACACGGACGCGTGGCGCATGAATGTATCTTGGACATGCGCCCCATCAAGGAAGCCAGTGGGATCACGGAAGTCGATATTGCCAAGCGGCTGATGGACTATGGTTTTCATGCGCCGACCATGTCGTGGCCGGTGCCAGGGACGATTATGATCGAGCCGACTGAAAGCGAATCGAAGGTCGAGCTGGATCGTTTTTGCGATGCGATGCTGAGTATTCGCGAAGAAATCCGCGCGGTCGAAACCGGGGAGCAGTCCAGCGAAGAAAGTCTGCCCCACCAGGCTCCACATACTTTGGACGACATCATGGATGAAAACTGGAGTCGACCTTACACGCGTGCCGCAGCGGCCTTTCCGAGTGCCGCAACACGCAAATCGAAATTTTGGCCCAGCGTCAATCGTATCGATGATGTTTTTGGCGACCGCAATTTCGTCTGCAGTTGTCCACCATTGGAAGATTACGAAAATTAGGCAACGCTTGGCATTCGGTCACCCAAGGCAACTCTTGCTCCTTCGTCGCTGATTTAACAACCACCAATTCACGAATGCAATTTGCTCGACTGATTCTCGATCCGCCGGCCGCGGGCAGCTGGAATATGGCGGTTGACCAGGCTTTGTTGGAGTCGACCAACCTGACCGGCCACGTAACGATCCGGTTTTATGCTTGGGAAGAACCGACATTGTCGTTGGGTTATTTTCAAAATTCGATTGATAGGTTGGGGCATCAAGCCAGTCTTGGTTGTCCGCTGGTCCGCCGTTCCACCGGTGGAGGAGCAATTCTTCATGATCAGGAAATTACTTACAGCCTCTGTTTGCCTTGTGCCCAACGGTGGTCAATTGCAACCGAGGACTTGTATTGGGTTGTGCATCGCTCCCTCTGCTCATTGCTAAATGACCAAGAAATTGATGCCCAACTGTTTTCCGAAGCGACCGCGCAACGGCCGCGAAAAGATTCCCTACCAAAGTCCTTTTTATGTTTCCAACGCCGTTCTGCGGGCGACCTGATATTGGACGGCCACAAGATTGCTGGCAGCGCACAACGACGGAAAAAAGGTGCCCTTTTGCAACATGGCAGCTTGCTGTTGGCGCGATCAACTTGCGCCGTTGAGCTTCCGGGAATTGACGACCTGGTCTCCAACGGGCCGTTGAATCGACAGAATTTCTTAACCGACTGGGTCGCCAAACTCGCAGTGGGACTGGACCTGGAGCCGGTTGTTGGGGAGCTGACCAGTGACGAGCGTCGAGCGGCTCAAGAAAATGAAGCCACTTTTTTGTCTGCTACCTGGAATCAAAAACGATAATTTGTCGGATGAAAATAGGTTTCGTAGATTGGATCGACCGTTCCCGGGCAATTTGCAAACAGATTCAAGGCAGTAAATTTGGGAAATTTTGGGTCTTTCCAAGACGACGTGGGTCAGGTAGAAAATGAATCCACCAAGTTTCGGCAATTTCATACTCTGGCAAGTCAGAGATTGAGGTTGAAAACGCTATCTTAGTTGCTTTGTTTGACTTTCCAGCGAATTTAGAACATAATCATTACGTATCAGTTTCTGCAGTTTGATGACAAAAACGGGTTGCGAATCGAAGCCATTTCGATCGGTCGATCTGCTAAATAAGAGAGCGTCACTGTCAGGATTTTGGTGTAAAGAGGAGGCAATAAACGGATGCAAGTTGTATTGAAAGTTGTCGGAGGGAAAAACGATGGCAGGGAAATCAGCATCGCAGTACCTCGTTTTATTATCGGACGGGGTGAGACGGCTCACCTGCGGCCCGCTAGTGACCTAGTCAGTCGCGAACACACGGTCATCGAAGTCAAAGATGGCAAAGTGTTCATTGTGGACTTGAACAGCCGGAATGGTACTTTCGTAAACGGCAACAAGATTACGGCCCCACATGTTGCACGTGCAGGAGATTCCGTTCGGATTGGACGGCTCCAGTTCGAAATGGTAATCGACCCGGTCAAGGCCGGCACCAAGAAGCCCAAAATCACCAATGTGATCGATGCTGCGGCACGAACCGCATCCTCCCCCAAAGCGTCGCTCGAAGACAGCATCACCGACTGGTTATTGGAAGTAAACGATAATGAATCGGGCCCCGATTCGACCGAGCGGGCAATCATTGGTGCGGCTGATACAATCCAGTTTAATCTGGACGAAACGACTTCCATTCGCAAAGAAAAAGATTCGGATTCTGGAAGTAATCTGGAAGATTCCTCGGTCAGCGATTCGCAGGCCACCGAGATCTTACAAGGGGGTAAGAAAGCTAAAGCAAAGCCGATGAAACTACCACCGATGGAAAAACCCAAGCATGATAGCTCCACATCGGCGGCGGATGACGTTCTCAAGAAGTTCTTCAACCGTCGATAATACCAGTTTCAAGGTAAATTGTCTCAGATAGACCAAACCAAGTTGCTGGCGATCCCAACAGATCTGTGAAGAGACCGACGCTAATCCGTCGGTTTTTTATAGGTTTTTAGGTTTTATTGAGTTTCCGTCTTGTGGCTGAGTGTCGGTCGATGACATACTCCTTGCGAAGGTTCGTTTTTGATTAATACTTTTTCAAAATTTCACCAATCCAAACAACTGGAATGCGAAGTACCCAGCCGACGGGGTGCAATCGGAATTTTGAAATCAAAACTTCTGGCTTTTGGGGATTCCTGAAACCGCAACGGTATCTATCAGGTAAATAGCCGGAACAAGAACACGGGAGCGTAACTTTGAGTGAAGAACTTCCTATCCTTGTTGATCGGTGTTTGTCGGGCCATCAACCGGCTTTCGGGCAGCTCATTGACCGTTTTCGGGGGCAAGTCTTTGGGCTTTGTTTCCGAATGTTAGGCCAACGCGAAGATGCCGAAGATGCTACTCAGGAGACTTTTTTGCGGGTCGTCCGGAATCTTCATCGTTGGGATCCAGAGCGGGCATTTGAACCTTGGTTATTGACGATTGCAGGTAATCGTTGTCGAACCAGACTGGCCAAACGCATGCGCCACCCGAGCATGATGACGCTGGATTACCCGATTGAAGATCAGTCCACCGAATTGGCACAAGCCAAATTGCTGAATGAAGAAATCGATTTAGCGCTCCAAAACGTTCGAGCCGAGTATCGAGAGGCGTTTTTGATGTTCCACAAACGGGAATTGTCGTACGCCGAAATAGCCCATTCCCTGAATATTCCGCTCGGTACCGTGAAGACTTGGGTCCATCGGGCTCGCCGGGAGTTGATTAGCCGACTTCGAATGAGAGGTGTCCTTGGTGAACACTAACGAAAAAAGTTGCCACGAAAAATGTGACCAGTTTGAACAGCGAATTCAATGGTTGTTCGACGAACGTTTGCCATTGCGGGACGATTTCAAACTGCTCGAGCATGCAAACAAGTGTGTAGATTGTGCCCATCTGTTGGCCGATTACAAATTGTTGGCCTCCGGTTTGAATTTGCCAATCAAGCAAAGTTTCATGAGCCGCTGTTTGCAATCGTCTCGATGGTCGGCGATTCAGGTTTCCCCAAATTCCGTGTCCCGATTGGTTTGTATCGCCGCACTGTTACTGGTAGCGGTTGGCTTGTTCGTTGATCGAAGTCGCGAGACGGATCGATCCGATTTGGTGGCGATTAACTTCAGTCCCGCTTCCGCGGCAGCGGCGCCAAATGACGCGAGTTCGATCCTCCACACCATTCAGTCGGTAAGTGCGAAATTCCGCGACTCGGATGTTTTGGACAACGAATTAGTGAGTGAGTCGATTTACGACTATTCTCCATCGTTGTTGGGTTTGGCTCGGTCCACGCCACGGTTGGTTCGATCGGTCAGTTTCCGATCAAACCCACTCGAAAAAATTTCAACTCGACTCGATCCGCTAAATCCCTATTTCCGGTACTCTTCCGAACTTCCAGGTGTTCGACCCTTGCGGAGTTCGGTGAATATCGCAGTCGATTTATTGCAGAGGTGTTGGTCCAAGCCAATCAAACTTCAACCCGACCTGGGGCGTTTTTCTGATTTGAACTTGTTTGTCGCAGTCTAGTCAAAGAATTTCGCCAATAACTTCGACTGCGTGGCGAACTTGCAGTCGTCTAAATTTTGCTACATCCCTAAATTCGAAAACAGTGAGAAAAAAATCCATGAAAATATTGGTAGCGGTCATCAGTGGTTGGTTGGTCTTGCTAACAATGTCAATTGGTTTAGCCCAAGAGGTTGGTTCAACATCCGGCGAACAGGCGCCCGGCACCCTGCAAGACCAGGTGAAAGACCAAGTCCAAGAGATCGGCCAGAAGCTCGATAAAAATCCCCAAGTTCAAGAAATTTCCACGGGCATTTTGCAACCGATTTACCAATTGGCGGAATACATCAAAATCCCGGCGTTTTATTGGGTGGCATTTGCCGTGATGGTCGCCGGTGTCATCAGTTTTGCGTTCCAACTCGTACTCGGAAAATTTTTCCTGTTGTTTAAGGGAAGCCTGAACATTAAAGAGATCTTGTCGGATGGCTTGGGACTCGTAATTAGCTTGGTCGGATTGGTATTAACCACGCAAGCAGCCACGCAGAACTCGGATTTTCCGAAGAGTCCAGCGGCTGTGGTTTCCGCCGCAATTGTTGGCGCCTTGTTCGGCTTGCTGTTCTATTGGTGGGGCCAAAGCCAGGAATTTCGCGCTGCACGACGAGTTGTCGATCGCGTCATAGAAAAACCACACACCATGCGATAGTTCTGGAAACGCGGTTTGGAGTGCCAGATTCGGACGCTGTCCGGTCGCCAATCGTTATAGACTTTCCAATCGCTTTAGGACTGCGGCAAGCTGTCGTTGCAGCGATTGTGGAGCCGACACCACCAAGGTTTGGTATTTTGGCTCATAGATAAACTTCACTTGAGGCGCTTGGAGCTGTTGACCCAAGGTCTGCATCATCAGCTCCAAGGCTTGCTCTTCGTTGAGCTTGCCGGCCAGTATTTTACCGAAATGGTAAAATTCCAAATCGATTGAATTGGCGGCCTTTTCAAACGTCGTTAATTGAACCGTCGATTTATCAATTGCCAACACGGACAATTTCATGGCTCGTCCCAGTTGCTTGAGGACTTCGCCAACCGTCTCTTCTTCGATCTGGCCAGGTACTTTCGTCAATGGAGTCCACCCGAGAGGTTGCAACACTTCCCAATCCACCAAAACCGAGATACCAGTTTTTCGGCGAATTTGATCCAGAAGTTTGCCGAGTGATTGTTCTGGTACGTGATTCAGCCCAGCTGGTTGCTGTAGTTTTTCGGCGATGGACGTCCACTTGGTCGTCAGAATTTCTTGGGCTGAGGCGCTTGCTGCGTCATCCTTGAGTAGTAATGACCCGTTCAATTTTGCGATAAATTCCGCGACTTGGTCATTTGCCAAAACTGTGTTGTAGACTTTGATCTCATCTTCCACGAGACTGACAGTTGCCGGATTTTGTTCCAGCAACCAGGACTTCGGCTCGATCAATGCACGAATCGCATTCAACATTTCTGTCGCGGCTTGTTCCCGTCCGGCGTTATCGGAAACTGGAAAATTGGGCAATGGATGCATAAATTCCTTGAATACATCTCGCTCAACGACATGCACAACCAAGCTGCCTTGTTCGTTGACCGATTTGACTAACCCCAAGGGGTTTATTATCGCATCGATCGCTGACCCGTAATCGAGCTCCTTCAGGTCCACGTTGATTGATGGGTCTGCCGAATCGCTGACGACTCTTAGCGAATTGGTATCAACGGTCACAGCAATTCCAATGATGGAAGTGATGTCCTGCAAAACCGTCGATAGTTTCGCGTCGGCGTACCGCATTCCGCTACACGGCATCGACAATTGTTTTTCCAGAACTAGTTTTTCGGCACCAGGTGGTTCGATCAGGTATTTCGGCACTCCGATCAATTGCTCCTCTTGCTCGGAATTGGCTAGATCCTGAATCCTTGCTACCGAGGTACCGGAGGATTCCAGCAAGTTGAAAAGATCGCCCATTTTCGACTGGAACGACTCCAAATTGTTTAGAGGCAGTTGAGATGGTGAGACTGTTGGGGTTGGTTTGGAATCATCTTTGGGATTGGCAACGAGGTCTGGAATCACCGGCGGCTCGGAGACTGTCTCCGGAGGTTTTACCGAAGTGTCGTCCAGCGGTGATGGTAAATCTTCCGTCGGGTTGAGTTCGTCATCAGCCAAGGGGAGCTCCGTGGGCGGCGCAACCGGCAATGCCAGATCCGTTGGGTTGTCCGATACAGGAATCGATGGCGCGACAGTGCCAATTCCAGACGCTTTCGATTTATCGTCAGGCCGATCCGAATCCGCCGGCGCAATCCCGATTGGTTCTTCGGCAGGGACTTCGATTTCTGTCGGCTGTTCGGCTTCCGGGCTGGTTTTGAGTGAAACTGTAGAATCCGATGGTTTGCCAGAGTTCAAGATCGCCACAATTGTGGCGATCAGCAACATACAAATGCCTGTAATCCCGGCAATCCACCCCAATAATTTCTTGCGTTGTTGAACGGCGGGGCTGGTCCACTGTTCGTTGGGTAGCATGGGCTGGCTGGAATCCAGCGATTTGGATGGCGCGGGCTTGGGTTTCGTCAGCGCTGAGTTCGAACCGGAGATGACGTTGCCAGGTGTGGATCCAGCCCGTCCAGCCTGCCGAGTGGGCTCGCGCCGTTTACCAACGGGGGACTGGGTCTCCGTCGATTTTAACACGGTGTCGATGTCATCAAAACTTGCGGCCAGTCGATCAACCTCGGTCGAGGTGGTTATGTCTGCGTCCGCGAAAACACTGACGGCCGGAGCGGTGGGATCAACTGGCGGCTCCCAACCTGGTGGCGGTTGGACTTCAATCATGGTCCCGCATTTGGGACAGGCGAGAATTTGCCCGATCAGCGAGGGTTTAGCAACCTTCAACTTCGCAGCGCACGATTTACAGATGATGAAAAAAACCGACAAGAGACTGCTCCTAACTAATTTTTCATTGGATGGAATACCATCGCAACCGGTGCACTACCGGCAATTCGATGGATCCGTTTGAATTTCATGGCTGGCGAAACGCGGGAGGGAGCTCATAGGATTTTTTTGTTGCGGCATCGCGAGTCGTGATCAGTACAGCCTGTTCACCAGGTGACTCCGGATCGTCGGCGACAACCCACACCAATTTACACGCTGGATCGGCGGGACCAGTAATGTCTTTGGATGGATTGGCGGCGGTCATAATTTGAGTCAATATCTCCGCCAAGGTTTGTTGTTGGATATTTAACGCGCTGGGCCGTTGATTTTTCGTAATTCCATCCAATTGCAAGTCGGCTCCCATCAAACGGATGCGAAATTTGAAGGGTAATCCTGGAAAATCCTCGTTTATTTCGGTCTCAATATCCGCCATCAACAGATTGAGGTCAGGCGGATTGGCGATATTCAGATTGCGTTTGACATCTAAAAGTTCCGCGATTGTCCGCGGACCTGTCGCAACCTGGGTGGGGGCGATTGTTCCGGTCGAGCCCGACGAAAATGAAATCACCAACTCCGTTGCCGCCAATAAATTATGCGCCGCCATGGGTGGCAACCAACCGTTGACGATCACTTCTTCATGTTCGACGCCCCAACGTAGATTGCGAAAGAAATCGGTCAACATGCTGCCATATTTTACACGAACCTTGTCCCAATAGGGGCTGGGCGGAATGGCCATTACAAATTGAATCAACCGTTCGCGTTGGGTTCGCATGAGTTGCTCAAATTGATCCGTCAATTCATCGGCCTTGAGATCCAAATTTCGGGTCAACATCATTTCGAAAAACGTCCCTGCCTCGAGGTGCAAACTAATCAGCCCCCCCGTCACCGAGTCGGGTATCAAGATCGCGAGTTCGCGATTGAATGCTTGCAGTCGATCCCCCATCAGCTGTTGTCCTTCATCATTGATCAAGGCTGTTCGCAGAAACAGAACACTGATATGCCGATCGCGGTCAGTCCAATCAGCCATCGTTTTCAACGGACCAGCCAGCACCGATGCGCCGGCATGGCTGGCAACATCTGCCGTCAAGATTTTAGGGCCATACGAAAAACGCGAAATCGAATCCGGAGCAGAACCTGATTCTGCCGCCAGCTCGTCGGCAAACAGATAGTAACCCTGATTCGTTGCTGCCGAAACAAAATATCGCGATCCCGCCCCGGCGTCTGTTGCTGTCGGAGACTGCCAAGCCAAAAGCAGCCGATCGATATCGACCGGCTTGGTAGTGATCACGTGAAAGAAGGGTTCGTATTTGAAATCGGCGGTCGTATGCAAACTGACTATCAACTGTTCGACTTCGGAAATTTCCAAACCGCTTTGGGATAGCCATGTTTCGAACGAAGAACGAAAACCGGGTCCTAAACTCTGGATCAGCCGAACTCCTTCGTCCTCGCCAGCGATTTCTGCGGGCCGAAAAATAAAAATCATTTTCGGCGAGCTCGGCAGTCCCGACAAATCAATCGGAGCGCCTAATGTGGGGGACTCCCACAACGATTCACGGTCGTCGTCGACCAGCCGTTGCAAAATGATGGGGCGCTCCGAATCAGGCAGCGCCGCGATCGCCAATTGTTGCTGTTGAAAAGGATCGAGTGGGTTGGCCTCGATTTCGCTGTTTGACGGCGAATTGTCCTTTGAAGAATCTGTTACTTCCGGGACGGGTGGGGATGGCAGAATCTGCTTGGACGCATTGATCGCCCAATATCCGATGACCGCTGAAAAAAGAAGCGTTCCGGCAAGCACGGTCGCTGGGGTTTGCCAGCGATTTTTTTTGCGACGTGGGACTGGCTTGGCCAACTGTGCCGCCGAATTCAATTGATTCGCTGACTCCGCCGGTGATTTGGCCGTTAGTTTGGTCAGCTTATCGAAGGCCGAAATAGTCTCATCGTCGGCAATCAACGGTACTTCTTCGACGGATTCAGATTTCCCGGGCGAGAATTCATGAATCGATTGGCGATAGACGGCCAAAGTCGCGTGAACCGGTGGATTGAATTCCGCGAAGGATTTTCCTGCCAGGACGGCCAAACGCGCGCTGACCTGATCCAGCTTGGAAACCCGTTGTAGCGGGTCTTTGGTAAGCAATTGCTGAATCAGCGTGTCCAATTCGGCGGGAAGATCCAGCTTTCCCAGGTTGGGCAGTGGTTCGCGCTGATGGGCTTGCCGAATCTCTTGTACGGATGTTCCAGCAAAGGGAACTCGGCCGGTGATCGTCCGTATCAACGAACACCCCATTGCGTAGACATCCATCGCGGGCGTGGGGGCCGATTGAGGAGTCCACTCGGGTGCGCGATAATCAAAAATTGACTCCGCACCCTTTACAGTCGGATCGAATTTTTCAAAATCCAGATCGGTTTGCCAGCTCAATTTCAATTGGGCCTGCCCGGACTTTGCTAAAAATATGGTGCGCGGTGAAACGGCCCCGTGTGCCAAAGAACGTTGGTGCAACGCTTCGAGCGCTGCCGCGACTTGGGCAAAAATCAAACAGGCAATCTGCCAAGGCAAACGCCCCTTGTAGGGCAATCGTTCTTGCAGCGGGACGCCCTCGGGTCGTTGCGACACCACGAACCGATAGTGGGGGAGGACCACCGACTCGAATACGGATAGCAGCTGCGGCGACTCGATGTCGCTGGCGCGGTCAACCCACGCTTCGGTTTGCTCCCAACGGTCCAAATCGGTGCGATTGTTTCCAGCCACAAATTCAAGCAAGACTGGGTACTGCGTGATTCGGTGCCGGGCATTAAAATGATTTGTCAGCGGTCCCGATGCAATTCGCCCTGTAACCAGGTAGTTGCCGTAGAAAAATGGTCCGCCACGCCCGGCCAACAGGATTTGAGACTGGTACTCGGACAAAATTTTTTGTTTCACCAACCAGTCTGCAGTGGCAGCCGCCGAATTGGTTGTGTTGGCAAGCTTTGATTCCGTAATTAGCGACTGAAACCGAGTTGGTGGGAGCAATTGGCTCGCTTCCAGCAAGTTCCAAAATTCATTTACATCGATTGTCACGGCCACGGTAACTTTGCAGATATCGAAGGGGTTATACTGTCAATCGAACGACCGCCGAACCAAAAAATTATAGGTAAATTGGCTGCCCCAGTTGTCGAACTTGGTCGATTCCCTTTATTGTAAGTCAACGGGCCACAAGATCGTAGTGGCGAATACCCTAAACAAGTGAGAACGAAATGAATTCAGTCGTCGCACCCCACCGCACCCATATGAATGCGTTCGAGACGGTTCAACATTATTTCGATCGTGCGGCGGATAAATTGGAGTTGGACGAAGGAACGCGACGCCACTTGAAAATGGCCAAACGGGAAATTACGGTCGAGGTGCCTGTCGAAATGGACGATGGCCGGTTTGAAACGCTGGTTGGTTTTCGTGTCCAACACAACAATGCTCGGGGTCCGATGAAGGGTGGCTTACGATACCATCCGGAAGTCGATCTCGACGAGGTTCGCGCTCTCGCCTCACTGATGACGTGGAAGACGGCTGTTGTAAATATTCCCTATGGTGGCGCCAAGGGAGGAATCTGCATCAATCCACGCAACCTCAGTCGCAAAGAACGGGAGCGGATCACTCGCAAATTTGTGGATCAAATTCATGATATCATCGGGCCGGACAAAGACATTCCGGCTCCGGACATGGGTACGGATGCCGAAACCATGTCCTGGTTTCGCAACCAATGGGAAAAATATCATGGGTTTAATCCGGCGTGTATCACGGGCAAGCCGGTCGAAGATTACGGCGCGAAGGGTCGCGAAGAAGCCACGGGGCGGGGAGTGGGAATTCTGTCATTCAAGATGCTACAACGACTTGGCCGTCGTCCGAAAGACACGCGCGTCGTGATCCAGGGATTTGGCAATGTGGGTTCCCACGCCGCCAAGTACATGCACGAATCAGAATTCAAGATCGTCGGTATCAGCGATGTGAGCGGCGGCTACTACAACCCGGCTGGAATTGATATTCCGGCCGCTTTGCATCAGACTCTGCAGCAGCGGACGCTCGCCGGATTCAATCAAGCCGATCGTGTTTCCAACGCCGAGTTGTTGGAACTGGATTGTGATCTACTGATTCCCGCCGCTCTCGGCGGAGTCGTCACGGCGGAAAATGTGGGTAAAATCCAAGCCAAATACGTAATCGAAGGGGCCAATGGGCCGGTCGACGCGGACGCGGATGAAATTTTGTACAACCGCGGCGTGATTGTGATGCCCGATATTCTCGCCAATGCGGGCGGGGTGACGGTCAGTTATTTCGAATGGGTTCAAAACCGCCAGTATTACAGTTGGGAGTTAAACCGGGTCCGTCAACAACTGGATGCGATCCTCTCGGCCAGTTTCGAAGATGTTTGGCAACTGGCGAATGAACATGATACCAGCCTGCGCACAGCGGCTTTCATGATTGCGATCCAACGCGTGAAACGATCGACCGAATTAGGCGGGTATTAGTTTTGGCGATGAATCGAATCGAAGTTCTCGAATACTATCAAACCAAATTCAACCAGCAACAGGCGTCGGTTCGGCGCTGTGCCAGTCGTTGGAGCGGAATGTCCTATTTGCGGGGTGGGACGTTCCTGCTGATTTTCGTGCCGTTGTTGTTAGCGTTAAATTCGGTTGGGGGACTGGTTGGGAGTTGGCTCGCGTTGGCCGGTTTGATTTTCCTGACTTTTCTCGTCATCGCTTACATCCATGAAGGAATGCAAACTGAATTGCGGCGGGCAAGTCTATTGTCGACGATACACCGCGAATCGCTGGACCGTTGTGAGCGGAAATGGGACGGTATTCGAATGCCAGCCGTCGAGATTCCCCGCAGCCTGATCGCGGTTTCGATGGATTTGGATTTGTTTACCGAGAGTTCCGTGTTCAAGCTTTTGGGTACGACGCGCACTCCTTTGGGAACGAATACTCTACGCGACTGGATCGTGGAAGGCGCGACTCCGGCAGAAGTCAGACTTCGTCAAGCCGCCGTCGCGGAACTTAGATCGGAATTTGATTGGAGATTGAAATTTCAGTTGTTGTGCGAGCAGTTACAACTGGGTCGTTCCGGGCCAAGCGGTTTTGTGAATTGGTCCGAGAGTGCGAATTGGTTTGCCGGCAGCAACTGGATCTTGTGGTTGGCCCGATTGACGTCCGTCGCTTCGTTGTTGGCGATTGGCTTGCTGGTGTTCGGAATGTTGCCTTTGACGATTGCTGGTCCGACTTTGATGATCACGATCGCCATCAATTTTCTGCTGTCGGTGTTGTTTGCCGGCTCCCTCCACGATGTTTTCAATCAGATCTCCTCGCGCGCCGATGAAGCACTGCATTATGTTTTTCTATTTGATATGGTCGCAGATTTTCCGGCAAAATCGGCGAAACTGAAATCGCTGCAAATCCGTTTGCATAACAAGCAACATGATGCGCAAGCCAACGTGCGCGGCTTGGGGCGATTGATGTGGCTGGCAAATATTCGACGCAATGGCGTCCTGTTTATTCCATATTTGATTTTTGAATTTCTGTTCTTCTGGGACGCGCATTGTCTGTATTTGTTGGAACGTTGGAAACTGCGAAACGGACCGCAGGTACGTGGTTGGTTTTCGGACTTGGGAGAGTGGGAGGCCCTCTGCTCGTTGGCGAAATTGGCCGGTGATGAACCGAGTTGGCAGTTTCCGGAAGTGTTGGAAAAAACTTCATCCGATAGCGCGGCCATCCGTGCCGAACAGCTGGGGCATCCCTTGCTCAATGAAAATCGCGTACCTAGCTGTGTCACAGTCGGACCGCCAGGAACCGTGTTGTTGGTCACCGGTTCGAACATGTCGGGCAAGAGTACTTTGTTGCGCGCGATCGGCGTAAACGTCGTGTTGGCGCAAATGGGGAGCGTCGTGTGTGCCAAAAAAATGCAATTGCCCCCCCTGCGAATTGAGACCAGCATGAGAATTGCCGACTCGTTGGCGGACGGAGTGTCGTTTTTTATGGCGGAACTGAATCGTTTGAAGGAAGTCGTTGAAACCGCCAAAGAACTGAGGGCCAGTCAATCGAAGACGATGTTGTTTTTGTTGGACGAAATTTTACAGGGAACAAACTCCCGGGAGCGTCAAATCGCGGTTAGTCGGGTCGTGCGAAAATTGATCGATGAACACGCAATCGGCGCGATTTCGACTCACGATCTTGATTTGGCGACCACGCCAGACCTTCAGCAAGCCTGCCGCGCCGTCCATTTTTCCGAACATTTTGTCGACGTCGACGGCAAACAAAAAATGACCTTTGATTACCAAATGCGACCGGGGATTGCTTCGACTACGAACGCCCTCAAGTTGCTGGAGATGGTTGGCCTGGGGGAATAATGGTCGCCGTTGCGTCGGGCCTAGTGCTGATTGGATTCATGGGTGACGCTCAAAAACGAAACGTTACCTTCGATCCCCAATAGATGTCGGGCACGCAGTTTGAGTAGGTCACCCTTGCCCAGGCAGCCCTGTTCGTGGAGTACTGAGTCGGGCTCCAATTTCATTTGCGTCACCATTCTCCAATGCCAGGCCAGTAACGAAGTTACGCTGCGTCGGGCACCATAATCGAGATGTTGAAGCAGTTTACTGCCCTCCGTTAAGCTCTTTTCGATTCTCCAACAATACAATCGAACCAGGTGTTTCAAAGTCGGACTGGTTTGGCGCAGTTTCAATCGCTGAATCTCGATTTCGCATTCCTGAAGATCATCCTGCGCTACAAAAATTTTGTTTTGCTTGGCATCGTTCGCCAAATTGGCTAACAGTTGAGTTAACATTAGCGCCTTACCGCATTCCATTGCCGCGACTTCCCAATGGGGCTTGATCACTCCCATTACCGGAACTGCCGCCGCCAGCAGCGAACCTCCCGTTTGACAGGCAAAACTGCTGAGTTCGTCGTAGCTCTGAAATTTTCGATTGCGCATCCAGATGTCAGCACCAAAAATCGGGTCAAACAAGTATTGCTTCGGAATCTGATGCTTGCGAGCGGTATCGGCCAATGCGGCCAATTCGACGGATGTGCATTTGTCCAAAAAAGCATCGCTCAAATCGTCGCGAATCTCATGCCACAAATCCAATGGAAGTCCATTGTCGCTTTGCAAATTCAAGAGTTCTATGGTACGGACGACGTGGAATAAAACAGGTGCCAGTTCTCGTCGTTGACCGGCAGGGAGATTGCTAATGATCCAGCGCACAGGCCGAAAAAAACGATTCGTAACGGACTGGCAATTCCGGTAACCGTTTTCGATTGCTTCGGGGGTTAACTCAATGTAATCGCGGGATGCCAACATTGCGGTGAATTCCGAGGATGGGATCGAATTTAATGGGAAAATAGGACGGAGCTCAACGGACCACTAAAATACTGCATCTTGACGAAAATTTGAAGTATCGAGACCACGAAAGTCCTGGTTCCTCTGAAATAATTGCCTCCCGGTCCGTTGCGCCATCGGATAAGATGGGCGCCGAGAGCAGGCGATTCCAATTTCATCGTCCAAGCTGTTTCCAAGCGATCGGCAATTTCCTCCCGAAACAAAACTCAGAATCATGAAAATACTACTTGCCAGTCCGCGTGGTTTTTGCGCGGGAGTGAACATGGCGATCGAGAGCCTCGATTTGACCCTGCGAGAATTCGGGGCTCCGGTGTATGTTTATCACGAAATAGTCCACAACCAGTACGTGGTAGAGTCGTTCAAAAAAAAGGGCGCGGTGTTCGTTGACGAATTGACCGAAGTACCGCCCGGTTCCGTGTTGTTGTTTTCAGCCCATGGTGTCTCACCAGAGATTCGCCGAATCGCGCGCCAACGAAATTTGAATGCCATCGATGCCACTTGCCCCTTGGTGACGAAAGTACATCTCGAGGCGATAAAATATGCGCGCGAGGGGTACACGATACTTTTGATTGGGCACGGTGGACACGATGAAGTGATCGGCACGATGGGTGAGGCTCCGGAAGTGATGGTCCTGGTCGAAAACGAGGCCGATGTCGATCGCCTGGAAGTGCCCAAGGATGCGAAGTTGGCGTATCTTACTCAAACTACGTTGTCCGTAGATGACGCAAATCGAATCATTCAACGTTTGCGCGATCGGTTTCCCAATCTCGTGAATCCACCCAAGGAGGACATCTGCTACGCAACCCAGAATCGCCAGGAGGCCGTTCGAAAAATTGCTGGACAAGCCGATCTTTGTTTGGTGTTGGGAAGTCAAAACAGCTCGAATAGCCAACGTTTGAGGGAATTGGCTGGCGACACCGGGAAACCGTCCTACTTGATCGACGGAGCGGCAAATCTTGTCGAGGAGTGGTTTAACGGAGTCGAGACCGTTTTTATGACGGCAGGCGCCAGTGCTCCGGAAACGGTCGTCAATGAGTGTTTGGCTTGGCTCAAAGTTCGTTTTAACGCCGAGATCGAACCCGTTATTGTTCGGGAAGAAAATGTCAGTTTCCCGTTACCCAAGGTTCTCCGAAAGTTGCGTGTGTAATTGCGTCGTCTGGAACGAATGCGACTCACTTTCCTCGATCGGCAAGTTCCCGCACTCGAATTTCTTTGAATAGGATGTCGGTCGTTGGATCGTGACCTTGGATGATGATCGAGCCGGCGGTCAATCGCCGTCCATTTCGTGGATTGGGATTGGCAGCGCGTTGATCGGTCCAATCGGTGACTTGGTATCCGTTAACCCAAACACTGATGTGCGGACCGGTTGTAATGATCGTCTTGGAGAACCACTGCTGGTCATCCGCATTCACCCGGCGGGCACTGACGCGATTAAAAATTCCGCCGGTTCCGCAATCGACGGGTTGTGTTCGATCGGCATCCCGATACTGATTTTGAATTTGACTCTCATAGCCATTCATTAACTCACCTGGTAGACAACGGAAAAAGACTCCGGAGTTCAAGCCAGGGGCGTTGGTTCGACATCTCATTGAGAAAATGAAATCGGCATATTGTCCGGTTGTTTCCAGTTGACCTCGACCGTTAACGACTTTCAATTCGCTTCGTTCGGTCACCGAAAACTCGCTCGCCATTTTGTTGGCCTGGCTCCAGCCGGCCAGTGCCGGGGTCAATTTCATTTCGGGGACATTTAACGGTAGCAGACGAATGTTGCGAAACGCAATCGCGCCGGAGTTGTATTGCAGTCCGATGAAGCCTCGACCGAGTGGTTTTGGATCGACATATTCAACCGCCAGTTTTTCGTCGATCCAGACCTTGATCAGTGGGCCGTTGGCGGTGACTCTCAAACGGCACCATTGGCCGGTTGGGAAATCAGTGTCTGTCGCGACTCGATTTACCAGCGAGCCAGTGGGGAATTTGTGATCCATTCGATCGGCGATATTTAGTTCATAACAATCGAGATTGACATCGATTGGCTGGGGGCTGGTCCGGAGAAAAACTCCGCTATTGGTCCGGTCGCCGCTCTGATATTCCAGCTCCAACTCGAAATCATCGAATTGAGTCGTGGTTCGCAGGAGTCCTTTTTCGCCGTCACTGACTCGAATTTCACCATTCTCAACTTGCCAATTCGCTTGAGAGACGGGTTGCCAACCAGACAAGCTTTCGCCGTCAAAAAGTGACAGCCACCCCAGCGCCAATTGAGCGTCATCCAGTGCTGGTGTTTTTCCCAATTGGGAACTGGCCGGCGCCTGATTTTCGGCTTGTGCCGGTTCTTGGGCTGGCAATTGGACGCACATCAGGGCGCTGGCCAAAACGGCTAATACGAATAATCGGGGCGGTTGCATGGATGGGGGCCAAAAAATTGGGTTGTTTTCATTGAAATTAGCTGTTTTAAGACCAACAGTTAGGAATCGAGACGGCAGTTAGAGCAGCCCCTTTGTTTGGTTGCTGGACGAAAAAACGATCGACAACTACCTTTGTAATTCGCGACATTCGGAACATAATACCATTTCGAGCGATTTTTTCCTGATTTTCGTTTTAACTTGGTCCTGTTCCAAGTATTGTCTTTTTAGTAACTCAATCTACGCCGATTGAAATTTGCTCGAACCTCGAAACTGACTTGCACTTTGAATTTACACCGGTCCGTCCCGACGAGCTTTTCGCTCGAGACGTCAGAAAGCGAATTTGTGAATAAACACCTAACTCATCAACAGCCGCGTCGATTCGTTTTGTTGACCGGTGCCACGGGATTGGTGGGCAGCTACCTCCTGCGCGATTTGTTTTTACAAGGTTGCCAGCTTGCGGTTGTCGTGCGGCCCAGTAAACGAATGACCGGGGCGCAACGGATCGAATCGATTATGCAGCGTTGGGAACAAGAGTTGGGACAAACACTTCCCCGCCCCGTCGTTTTGGAAGGAGATGTTTGTCAAACCAATCTGGGTTTATCAGTTGCCGAAGTTGAATGGATTGGCAATCATTGCCGCCAGATCCTGCATAGCGCAGCCGTCTTGCAATTTAGCGGCTCAACCGAAGCTGAAGAACCTTGGCGCACCAATCTTGGCGGTACGCGGAACGTGTTGGAATTGGCTGAGCAGGCTGGTATCAAAGACTTTCACTATGTTTCCACGGCGTATGTCTGCGGCAAGCGAACGGAGCGGATACTGGAGACGGATCTCGATTGCAATCAGCAGTTTCGCAATGACTACGAAAAAAGCAAATTTGCCGCCGAGAAACTGGTTCGGGCGGCGACCCATTTGACGTCGACAACGATTTACCGTCCGGCAGTCATCGTCGGTGACTCACAAACCGGTTATACGTTGACATTTCATGGGTTGTTTCTCTATTTGAGATTAATCGCGACGCTGGTTCCGCAACAACGAAGAAACTCGCAAGGCATTATTAATACACCGATTCGCTTACCGCTGGATGGTGATGAACCAAGAAACCTGGTGACAGTTGATTGGGTATCGCAAGTCATCAGTCATTTATTTTGCACGCCCGGTGCTCACGGGCGTACGTACCATTTGTCGCCGGATCACTTCGTTACCGCACGGGATGTCATTGAGTACTGCTACGAGTATTTTAATTCCACCGGCGTGGAGTTTTGTGGCCGCAACGCGCAGCGCAATGGCGACAATGATTTCGCCGCGAGATTATTCGAAAACATCAGTGTTTATGCCGCCTATGAAACGAGTGACCCCAATTTTGACAAAACAAATGTCAATAATTTTGCCGGACACATTCCCTGTCCGATCATAGACAAAGCGATGATTCTTCGGTTTTTGGAGTTTGGCAAATCAATTCGGTGGGGCAAACAACGTGAGTCCTGGCCACCAGTCGACTGCCTCTCGACGTCCCAATTGGCCAGCGTGGATGCGGAAAACTAGTCCTCACCCCACGGATTGGGACGATTCTGGGGCACTATTTGTGGTCGATTCGAAATCACAATACGGGACGTATGCTCGCATTCGAATGCGGTTTTTCTGCGAGATTTCGTATTCAATACCGCGCCATCGAAGCCGCCGTAGATTCTGAGCGGTGCAGCAACTCCAGAAATGGATGTACTGCACCAATAGCACGGCGATCAATTGCATAAAAACATTGGCGGGCATTCGATCCTCCTGGTTGATTCCGTCCCGGCGATCGATGACTTTCAGATTTATCCGTTGAATCAATATCAACAAAACGAGATTCGAGACTTGATAGAACACAATCGCCGCGCAGACCGCGTAGAACAGCGCGCGATCGGGCAGAAAATACAACGCGATCGCTGCCAACGGACCAATCAAACTGCCGCTCAACGTGGCCCAACCATGTAAATTAACGATCGGCCAACGGGAATGGTACAGCCGAACAGTCACGAGTTGCCGGACGATCCAGGAACAGGCGCCCGTCATCGTCGTCGTTTCCGTGTTCTCGCAAATCAAGTTCGACACGCGAAATAATTGCAGGTTTGATTGCTCCAAAACCGATGACAACATCGTGTCCTCGCAAAACGCCTGCCCCCAACGTTTCGGCAAATCAGTCGTTACCAGCGCGCTTCGTTTAATCGCAAAACTCCCGCCCCAACCGATTTTGTATACGGTCATCTGCACGATTGCAGCGGCATTCCATATCTGGCGGACATACGCACCCAGTGTCGGTCGCCAGGGGCTGAACCAACGGTTGCCGGTCGTCGCTCCGATTTGTGGATTTGCCAGAGGCGCAATCAAATCTCGCAACCAATTTTGGTCGGGAACAGTATCGGCATCCAGGAAAGCAAATATTTCCACCGAAGTCGGAATCGCGGTAATCGCTTCCAGTATTGCGGCACATTTCAAACTGCAATTTCCCGTCAAATTCGAGATCACATGAACGGGAGGAGGAGTCAAAGTTTGAAAAAAATCATCGATAACGTCCAGGGCCGGGTCGTTGATGTCGTCTACGACCAAATGCAATTGGAAGTTGGGGTACTCCTGTAAAGCGACGCCACTGAGGCATTCCATCAGGCTGGGGTCAGCACCGCGAAGACATAACACGATGGCAACGTTGGGCGCCCAAACATCAACGGCAATGGGTGCTTGGCCAACCTCCGCTGGGAGTTCCCCACCACCCACACTACCCCTGTTCAGAAGTCGATAATACCGCCAAACAAACACCATCTGCATGCTGATCAAACAGAGCACTACAACAACGATCCCACCTGCCAAAAAAAGAGTCATTATGATATTTTTTACAGTTCTGGATTTGGATTATGTCGCGACCGTTTGATCGGTCAGGCTGGTATTGGGACAATCCTGTCGGCTGTCGAAATTTGCCAGTTATGAACGCGTTGACATGCATTCTGATTGTGGGATTATGGGCCTTCCAGCAAAAAAACACAATTGACGGAAATATTTGGGATCAATCATGACTGCCGCTGCCAAACCAACCTATCGACATGTTAACGACCTGTGGAATGACTCAAACGCGACCCTACTTTCGCCAGTCGAACGGCTCGTTTATCGCTCCAATTGTTTGGGTGCTGATCAGCGAATCACCAACACAGGTGGCGGGAATACGTCGTCAAAAATCCGGGAAACCGATCCACTGACAGACGAATCCACGGACGTGTTGTGGGTCAAGGGATCGGGTGGCGATCTGCGAACTTCAAAAAAAGAGAATTTTGCCGCGCTGTACTTGGACAAACTGTGGGGGCTGATTCCGAAGTATCAAAATGCTCCTCACAACGGTCCCAAAACGCCGGCCGAGGATTCGATGGTCGGGTTGTTTCCGCATTGCACGTTTAACCTTAATCCGCGCGCAAGCTCCATCGATACGCCGTTGCACGGTTTCCTGCCAGCCCGCCATGTCGATCACATGCATCCCAACAGCGTTATTTCGATTGCTGCCTGTGCCGGTAGTCAACAGTTGACGACCGAGATCTTCGGCGCCGAAATCGGTTGGGTGCCGTGGCTGCGTCCGGGTTTCGAATTGGGCTTGTTGATGCAACGTGAGGTGGCAGCGAATCCAGCCTTGAGGGGCTTGGTGATGGGCCAACATGGCTTGATCAACTGGGCCGACGATGACCACGAATGTTACCAGCTAACGCTACGCCTGATCGAAACCGCAGCCCAATACATCGAAGATCGCGACCAGGGTGAACGGACGTTTGGCGGACCCAAATATGCCACGATGAATTCTGCGGATCGGGATGCCCTGTTGGTCAAGTTGTTGCCTTGGCTGCGCGGTCAAGTTTCACAACAAAATAAATTTATTGGCACAGTCGAAACTCGTGAGTCGATACTGCGATTTGTCAATTCGTACGATGCACCGCGGTTGGCCGAATTGGGAACCAGCTGTCCCGATCACTTTCTGCGCACCAAAATCAAACCGCTGTATGTGGATTGGAATCCGCAAACGGAAGACCTGGTGGCCCTCAAGTTCAAAATTACCTCGGGCTTGGAGCAGTATCGACTTGATTATGCAGCCTACTACCACGCGTGCAAACATGCTGATTCGCCCGCCATGCGCGATCCCAATCCGACCGTCATTTTGGTTCCCGGCATCGGCATGATCGCATGGGGCAAAGACAAGAGTGAATCCCGCGTCACCGCTGAATTTTATACCTGTGCGGTCGAGGTGATGCGAGGCGCGGAGGCGATCGGAGAGTATATCGCGTTGCCCAAACAGGAAGCCTTCGATATCGAATATTGGTTGCTCGAGGAAGCAAAACTCAAACGGACGCCTCCCGAAAAAGAAATGTCCCGCGACGTGGCGTTAGTCATCGGTGCCGGCAATGGGATTGGTAAAGAAGTCGCGAATCGAATCGCGCGCGAAGGCGCTCATGTGGTGTGTTGCGATCTGCAAACCGCGGCGGCGCAAGCAACTGCCGATGAGTTGACAGCGAAATTTGGACTGGGAATCGGTGTCGCCGGCAGTGGCATCTCGGGTTGTGGCCCGGCAATTGGTTTGAGTGTCAATATTACGGATCGCCATTCGATCAAGCAAATGATCCAACAAACTGTTTTGGCCTACGGTGGCATTGACCGCATCATCGTAACCGCCGGCGTCTTTATGGCGCCGGAACGGGATGGCTCGCTCTCGGATGAAAAATGGAAATTCACTTTTGATGTCAATGTTCTCGGCAGTTACAACGTGGTCGATGAGCTGCGCCAATTGCTGGCCGACCAGGGTTTGGCTGCATCCGTCGTGTTGACGACCAGCGTCAATGGAGTGGTCGGCAAAAAAGGCTCGTTGGCCTATGACACATCCAAAGCCGCCGCCAACCACTTGGTTCGCGAACTGGCCATCGAAATGGCGCCGTTGGTCCGGGTCAATGCAGTGGCGCCAGCAACGGTGGTGGCCGGGAGTACGATGTTCCCTCGCGATCGAGTGATTGCTTCGCTGGTCAAATATGAAATCCCCTTTCAGGAGTCGGCCACCGACGAGAGCCTGAGGGATAAACTCGCTAACTTTTACGCGAAACGGACCTTGACCAAACAACCAATTACTCCTGCCGACCAAGCGGAAGCAATTTATTTCCTGGCGTCCAAGGCCTCGAGTAAAACGACCGGGCAGATCATCAATGTCGATGGTGGACTGCACGAAGCATTCTTGCGATAGTTGGCGGGATGATCTCGGTGCGCCGGGATTAGTGTTTTGCGGCAGACGTTGGAAACCACGAGAAACAAATCATGCCGACCGCTCATCTCGCGATTGATCTGGGAGCCAGCTCGGGGCGCGCCATTATCGGTGTCCTCGACGGAAATCCAAAACAGCTCCGACTTGAGGAACTTCATCGATTCGAGCATCTCCCCTGCCCTACTCCGTTTGGCCCGGTGTGGGATCTCACGGGAATTTGGTTGCATCTGCTGGCAGGGCTTAAGCAAGCCGCCGGCTGGTGCAGCGCCAACCAGCTGGAACTTTCCAGTGTGGGCGTCGACGCGTGGGGCGTGGATTGGTGTCTGGTGGGTAGCAGTGGCGAACTGCTGACGCTGCCACATTGTTACCGCGATCCACAAAATGAAGCCGCCTGTCAAAGTGTGCTGAAGAAAATTGGCGGTCGCGAAAAACTTTATCAACGCAACGGGATCCAGTTGATGGCGATCAATTCGTTGTTTCAAGTCGCCGCCCGGTTTGAACGTGAACCGAGATTGTTTGACGCGGCGCACCGGATGCTGTTCGTGCCGGATTTATTGCATTATTGGTTGTCGGGTGTGCTGACGACCGAACGGACAATCGCTTCGACCAGCGCGATGCTGGACTTGGAATCGGGGGATTGGGATCGGGAGTTGTTGGCGACGTTGAATTTGCCTGCGCACCTGTTTGGGCCATTGATCGAACCGGGAGCGATCATCGGTACACTGCGTTGCGAACTTGCTCAAGCGGCTGGAATCACCAATCCGGTCAAAATTATTGCACCCGGCGCACATGACACGGCCGCCGCGGTGGCAGCGGTTCCGGCCATCGATTTGGGCCAATCCTGGGCTTTTCTTTCAAGTGGAACTTGGTCGTTATTGGGCGCGGAATTGAGCCACCCGATTGCTACGGCGGAGTCCTGTGCGGCACCTTTTACGAATGAACGGGGCATCAACGGCTCGATCCGTTTTCTCAAGAACATTGCCGGACTCTGGTTGTTGCAGGAGCTTCGACGGGAACTTGTGCAACACGGTTCAATGATTAGTTTTGCTGAAATGACCGACCAAGCACGGGCGGCCCTGCCATTCCGTACCTTGATCAACCCGAATGATGCGCGATTCGCCGCGCCTGGCGCGATGATCAAAAAAATCAGCGATTTCGCCGAACAAACGGACCAACCGGTCCCCGCAACAACAGGCCAATTGGTTCGCTGTTGTTTGGACAGCTTGGCCTTGTGTTACCGCGATACCATCAATCGGCTCGAGTCGATTTTAGGTCATCCGATCGATGTATTGCATATTGTTGGCGGTGGCACTCAGAACGAATTGTTGAATGAATTGACCGTGACCGCGATCCAGCGCCCGGTGATCGCGGGGCCCGTCGAAGCGACGGCCGTCGGAAATCTATTGATTCAATCGCTGGGATGCGGAGAACTTTCCTCGGTTACTGAACTCCGAAACGTTGTGGCCAATTCGTTTTCGGTGCATCGGCATGAGTTCCATTTCGCCGAGGAAACCGCTCAAGAGATCGCACGAGTACTCGCGCGATACGAAAGTCTGATTCCAGAGTGAGTCAAGTTTCAATCGATGGTCAATGCCACATTGTCCCCCATTTGAATTTGCAATTTTTGCAATTCACGGAACAACCGTTGCCTGCGTTTGGCATAGGCTGGATCAGAACTTAGATCGGTTGTTTCCCAAGGATCAAGCTTCAAATCGAACAATTGAGACTGGTTGATTTTTGGGTACATGATCAATTTTGTTTGATCCATCGTGACCGCTCGTTGCGTGTCGGTGTAGGCACCATAAATCGCGCGATACGATCGATCCGCTGGATCGAGCAGCAATGGCCTAAGGCTCTTGAAATCAATCTCCTGGTCGACCACCGCGCCCGCCCACTCCAGGGTGGTTGGCACAAGATCCTGATAGTACACCGGAGCCGAATTCCGCTGATTTTCCCTAATCCCAGGGCCAGCAAGCAGCAGCGGTACACGCACACTTGGATCGTGCAGGTTTTGTTTCCCCATCAAGCCATGGTGCCCGATTGCCAAGCCATGATCGGCCGTGAATACAATCATGGTGTTTTCGGTTAGCCGTAATTTATCCAACCGCTGAAGCACCCGACCAATTTCTTGATCGAGGTGAGAAATGAGCGCATAGTATTCGGCTCGATTGGCTCGAACATTCAATGGCGTGCGCGGGTAGGGAGCGAGCAATTCATCTCGAATGTCGCGAACTCCAATCGCCAATGGGTATTCTGGATAGAATGGTTCCGGCAAATGCATTTTTTCAACAGGGTACATCGCGACAAATTCCTGAGGTGCCTGGCGAGGATCATGCGGTGCATTAAATGCAACGTACATGAAGAATGGTTGCTCGGATTTAGCAGCGGTTTCCAGAAACCCGGTCGCATCATCGGCGACTACCGTACTCCAATGACGGCCACCCTCCCAATATCCACCCCGAGTCGTGTCCCAAGGCAACCAGTCTTTATCAGTCGTTGACTGCGGACGGTGGTAACCGGTCGGGTGATCCTTTGGCATTCCACCACGGATGTTGGAGTTTGTGCTAAAGACGTCCTCGACTTTGGCAGCGACATGCCATTTACCAGTGAAGTACGTTTCGTAGCCGACCGCTGCCAATCGTTGTGCCCAAAGCCGTCTTGGCGACACAAAATCGGTCTGCAAACGCGATTCGCTGGCTTGGGCCCGCCACAAAAATTGTCCCGTGTTGAGCATCGCCCGACTGGCAATACAAACCGCTCCGTTCCATCCACCCATATTGTACGCATGAGTGAAATGCGTGCTTCGACGCGCCAAACGGTCCAGATTCGGTGTCTGAATCTCAGCGTTGCCAGAAAACCCAGTACAGTCAAACGCTAAATCATCGGCGAAGATAAACAAAATATTCGGTTTTCTCGCAGATGGAATCGTTCTTTCGAGCTGCGTCCGTCCGATCACCCAGGAATTGTCACCGGCAAAATCCACAGCGGCCAAAATAAACAAAGCGCGAACGCAAGCGAAAATCATTGATTCGTTCCATGGAAATCTTATCGTTTTACGGCCCCAAAACAGACGTTTGACTCGGTTGTTTGACCGCGGGAGTATTCAAAAAGTAAGCGCCATGAGCCACAATGGAGCAATCTCAAAAACCGATTTTAACTCAGGACTTTCGTTTGCGACGATTGGATTACCTTGCAATAGGGTTTTTTTCGCTCAGCCTGGCGTTCAGCGTCTGGGGCCTGTCGCGAATGCAAACCAACATAGAAGACGTTCTCCAATGGTTGCCTGATCGATCTCTGGCCCGCACCGATTATCAATTTTTTGAACAGAATTTTGGTTCGGACGACATCTTGATTGTAACCTGGGATGGTTGCACGTTGAATGATCCGCGATTGACGAATTTTGCGCAAACCATGCGTGCTCTGGATTCAACCCATTTGATTCAGTCGCTGGTGACCGGGGTGGATGTTGCCGGGCGGCTGCGGAGTCAATTGAAAATCTCGGAACAAGAAATTGCCTCGCGACTAAAAGGAGTTTTTTTTGGCGTGGAACGGCCGGAACTGACTTGTGCCGTGATCGAACTTTCGGGATTGGGTACGGCCAACCGCAACCAGGCGATGCAATTGTTTTGGGAGGCGATTGACGCTGTGCCCGATTTGCCACGAGAACAAGTGGTTGTCGGGGGCTATCCATTTATCGCCGCCACGATTGATGGACAGCTGAAAAACTCGTTCCGATATTTGCTGGTTCCGTCGATGTTACTCGCCACATTGGTCGCTCTGTGTTGCCTGCGGCATGTGACCTTGACGTTAATCGTGTTTGTGACATCGCTGGCGGCTGCGACAATGAGCATGGCAGTCGTGCCGATCAGTGGTCACAAATTCGGCGGGCTAATGTCCATTATTCCGGCCCTGGTGTTCGTGCTGACAACGTCGGGTTGTATCCATTTAATTCGGTACAGTTTGAGTGGGCTAGGCGACCCGGCCAAATTGCTGGCGATCGGTTGGAAGCCCTGCACGATTTCAACCGCGACAACCGCAGTTGGCATGCTGTCGCTGATGATTAGCGAATTTCCGGCAATTCGACACTTCGGACTGTTTTGTGGGGTGGGAGTCGGATTTTCGCTGGCCTTTCAATTGATCCTCGTACCATGGTTGTTGAACCGGGCGGGTGGTCCAGGAATTCGGCGACTAGCCAATCGGCAATCCGACTCGCGCACTTGGTTAAAATTGCTGGGTTGGATTTCAAGTCAACGCTGGCCGCTGTCTGGCATTAGCGTCCTGTTGATGATCGCGGGCTTGATCGGTGTCTGCTATTTGCGATCCGAAGTGGAAGTCGAAAACCTCTTCCGTTCCGACTCACCGATTTTGGAGTCGATCGCCCAACTGGAGCGGCGACTGGGACCGCTGGACCAAACCGAAGTGTTGTTGGTCTTTCCCAACGCTACCCCAGAGTCATTTCCAGATCGAGTCAATCAAGTGCACAACGTACAACGGGCGCTGACCTCTTTGCCGCAAATTGAATTTGCCCACTCGCTGATAAACTATTTACCCGTCGAACCACAGGTATCCAACGCCCTGTCATTTGTTAAACGGTCGACCTATCGCAGCATTTTGAGACGCGAACGGGAGAATTTCGATAATCAGGGTTTGCTGGTCGTGGCTGATGACCGGGAAATTTGGCGGATCAGTTTGCGATTTCCGTTTACACGACACCACGATTTCGATCAGATCGCCGTGGATGTGGAACGCGCATTTCAGTCGACACTGAACACTGCCTCGGCTGATCAGGCAGGCTTATTGCCGCAGCTGATTTACACCGGCAAAACGCATTTGTTTCAACACGCGCAGCTAACTCTCTTGAATGATCTGTTTCAAAATTTCTTGTTGGCCTTTGCCATCATTACACCGATGTTGATCGTCGTCTTGCGATCGGTCGGACTGGGTTTGATTGCGATGTTGCCGAACTTGTTTCCGATCCTCATTGTTTTTGGCGGATTCGGCTGGTTTGGAATTCCGGTCGATTTGGCGATTGCGATGACCGCCAGCGTCGCATTAGGGATCGCCGTGGATGATACGACACATTTTCTGGTCCGGTTTTGTGATTTGGGAGGCAGTCTGGTCAATGTTGAAGAGCCGATTCAAAAGTCGTTTGAATTGTGCGGCCCGGCGATGTTACATACGACACTGGTCGGTTGTGCGGGACTAATTTTGTACTATTTTGGTGACATGAAAGTCGTTTCCCAATTCGCGCTGGTCATTTCTACGCTGTTGATGTTGGCAGTGTTGGCCGATTTGATAATGCTGCCAGCGATTTTGTGTTTGTTCGCGCCACGCGTGCGCAAGGGCTTGACTATCCTTCCGCGCGATCACGATCCGCTCCCAGATCAAATTTCCAAATTCCCGCTTGTTGAATGAAAGAACCTATGGCTACACCAGGATATTTGGGAATTGATGCCGGAACTCAAGGGCTCTCGGTCGTGTTCGTTGATGAAAATTCAAATGTGCTGGCGACCGGTGAAGGTGGGTATGAAATGTTACCCGGCTTGCCCGAAAGTTGCTATGAACAACATCCTGCGGATTGGGAATCGGCGCTATCCGCCGCGATGAATGAACTACGATCGAAATTGGCAACCGCGAAATGCGATTATGAAGTGCTCGCGATCGGAATTTCCGGACAGATGCATGGAGAAGTTCTGATCGACGAAAACGGTGCGATACTCGGTGCAGCTCGGCTGTGGTGCGATTGCCGCAACGAAGCGGAAGGGATCGAGCTGACGACTCGTTTTGGTGTGAAAATACCGAAACGGATGACTGCCGCTCGTTGGTTGTGGACGATTCGAAATCAAGCGGAAAAAGCTCGCCTGGTCGCCAATATTACAACGCCGGCGGGTTGGATTTCCAATCGTCTAACGGGTCAATGGCTGTTGGGAATCGGAGACGCGTCGGGGATGTTTCCGATCGACCAAGTGACGTTGGACTACGATGAAAGATTCTTGAAATCATTCGATGAGTTGGTAAACCAACCCGACTTTGGCACCTTGAGAAGTTTATTGCCCGCAGTTCGCCTGGTCGGTGCGGACGCCGGTTCATTGAATCGACGGGGTGCCGAGTTATTGGGATTGCCAATCGGAGTTCCGGTCGCCCCGGCCGAAGGCGATCAGCCCGCGTCATTGGCCGGTTCATTGATTGGCGCGGCAGGGATGGTCTCGGTTAGTTTTGGAACATCAGTGTGCGCGAATTCGGTCGGAGACCGAGCGTTTGTCGGTGTTAGCGATGTCGTCGACCATTTCTGTGCGCCCGATGGCAAACCAATCAATATGGTTTTTCTTCGCAATGGCACCACCTTCATGAACACGATCATGGACATGTTTGGCGCGGCGATGGGAGGAAATCGCAACGAGGCTTTCGAGTCCATCATGCCGACAGTTGTCGATGCAGCTGCCGATTGCGGCGGGCTAATGGCATTGCCGTTTATGGATGATGAGCCCGGTTTGGGCGTCAACCGAGGTGGCTCTGCCATGTTGTCTGGGCTCAATGCCAACAACGCGAGCCCGGGAAATGCCGTGAAAGCAGCGTTGCTCTGCACAATGTTCAATTTAAGATTGGGCAGTGCAGTTCTTGATCGGAGAGGATTTCCGCGCCATGAGATTGTTTTGTCTGGAGGACTAACAAGAACTCCAGCACTGGCTCAGGTCCTGGCCGATGTCATGAATACACCGGTCACAATGCTATCCAGTTCCTCAGAAGGTTGTGCTTGGGGTGCCGCACTCATGGCAAAGTACCGCAGACAATTCGGCGCTAGCGAGACAGGCCAGTGGGAAGACTTTCTGCGACAGCACGACACGGCGACACGACAACGATTTACGCCCAATCCGGCGGATGCCAGCGTCTACGATACGACGTTTCTACGATATCAGGAATTGATCAAAACAATGTCCTTGACCAGATAATCGCCGAATTCGCCCCCTTCGATTTGGTGTTGCAAGAACACGGGTTACTTCGGACTCGGTACTTCGACAATTGTGATCGGGGGTTGCCTTTTGATCACATCGACCAAAGCAGCCGCCGAAGAAAACTCGCCCACGATGTTCGTCGTCGGAAACATCAGTTTGGGCACATTGCCTTTCCCGATCTTTTGATAGATTTGAACGTGCTTCTTGATAAACGCGTCGGGAACTGTCGAAGCAATTTCGGCGGCCAATTTTTCGGAATCGACCAATGTCTCCGCGTGAGCCTTGGCGGTCGCGTAATTAGGAGCATTAGGCCCGATAAACATCCAATTATGGAACTCGGTGAATTTCGCTTGATCAATCCGCCAGACTGCTACAGCTAACTTGGCTATTTCACACGATTCACCAAACAACGCGCCGGTTTGCACAATCTGATTATTGCAATTGGTGTTCAACGGCAAGGGTAAAGCCAATACAGCAAGTTGGCCGCCGAGCAGCTCATTTGCGCCTTTGATGGCCGCATGAGTCTGCCGACAGTGTGGACATGCATAATCAAACATTTCGACGAACACGAATTGCGATTCGGGATTGCCCACTAATGGCCATTGTTTCAAGTCCAATTTGATATTGCCGCCTGCGATTGATGCCAATCGTCTGACAACCGGCGCGGAAGGAGGATTTTCAGACGCTGGTTCGTCAGCAGCTTTATTTTCCGTTGGAATCTGATTTGAAGTTGGAACCGGATCCTGAACTACTAACAGTGCGGTAGAAAATTGGGCGGGCAGGCAAAATCGCCAAACCAGCGGCAATTGGGTTCGATGTTGGTGACGGGATGTATCAAGTTTTGGAGCCTCCAGAATTTCGGGAGCTTCGAAAACGTCGGGAGCCTCAAAAATCATTTCGTCATCAGCGCCGGCTGAAGGTTGCGAACCTGGATTCGGTTCGCCAGCATCGTCGGAGCTGGGATCCAAATCCTGTGGGCTGGCAGTCAAAGGAGCAAACTCTTCAATCGAAAACGTGACGGGAGGTTTTCCCAAAGACTGTCCGACCGTTAAAATGGCGAGTCCCGTTAACGCCAAGATTCCCATTCTAGTATTGGTTCGCGTACCCAACGGATGTTTCCACAAAAAGGTTGTTGCCAGCAGAATCCCGCACCCATGTGCGACCAGACAATATTGACATAGGTGATTCAGAACAAAAAACTGAAGGTAACAGAACCATAAGGCTGCAGCACCGGCCGAAAGGCTACAGACTGTAACAACAATCCACATGAAATTCCGGCGCGCCGGGGGACCGAACTGCGAAAATGTCAAAGCACTGAGCAGGCAGAAGTAGGTTGCCGTCGCCAACGCACTAACCGGAATTCCAAACCACAACGCCCAACGGCTTTTCAGTACACTGCTGCAATCAAACACGTTGCCGCTACAACCGGCCACATCGGAGGAAGTGAGCGACGTTACGGCGAGATACACCGAAAGTGAAAACGCAATCATGGCCGGAATCGCAACAAACAACGCCAAACCACGGCTCGGAGAAGGCTCAGCCAAAGCATTTCGAAACCAACTTCCGTCGCCAATACCAGGCGGTTGCTGCATCGCGTTCCTCCGAGTCGGAACCAATGGGCTCTCGTAGGGATTTTTGGAATTAACCTTCGAATTATGTGAATTCGCGGGTTCCCGAGGCGAAACATCGATTATTCCAGAACCACCCACCACTGAGGCTTTGGCCGGATTTGTAATTCGATCGTCAAGGGTCGGTAACACGGTAGTTTCTCCAAATCTTGGTGGAAGTGTTCAGGCGAAGTCGCAGAGGATGTCGAAACGGATTTTTTTCTTATTCAAAACCAGAACTTGTAAGCCAAACGAAAAGCAAAATCGCAATATTTTTGACCGTTTACGAAAATTATTCCGCAATTCTCTGAATCATATCGCAAACCTGCTCAAATCCGGAACGCCAGTCCCAACATCTTTTGCAGAATTCTTTGTCCGATATACGAAAAATTGTTGGCTGCGGCCTAATAAATTTCGCGATCTTCCTATCACAACCTCGTTAACTTGAGATCGTACCCGCCGAAAGTTCAAGATTCATTTAATTATGCACTCGGAATAGCAACACAAGTGATTTCCTAAAAAAATTTATGCAGCGAGTCAAGCAATTTTTCAAATCAAGCTTAGAATCACATCGAAAACCCGCCAAAAACTCAACTTTCAGCGAGTCTGTCATGGTATTTTTTCCCTCATCCTTGCGGGCCTTTGCCATTCGTCTCCGCCCGGGTGACGATCTGAAACAATCGCTGCAAGATATGATCAACACTCAAAATATGCCTGCCGCGGCGATTGTAACTTGCGTCGGGAGTCTAACTAGAGCTTCCTTGAGAATGGCGAACCAGCGGGAATTGACCACCCAAACCGGAAAATTTGAAATCGTTTCCCTAACCGGTACTCTGTCCCCATCGGGCCTGCACTTGCATTTGGCAATATCCGATAAAAATGGGAAAACTATTGGTGGACATCTGGCCAATGGTAATTTGATTTACACGACGGCGGAGATCGTCGCGGTGGAACTGCTTGATTTGTCGTTTGCGCGAGTACAGGATCAGCAAACCGGTTTTCGTGAATTGTTGATTAGTTCGCGAGAATAAGCAGTCCGCCGACCGGCTTGATTATTCTGTTGACATCGACGAAACAAGGTTCCAGTCTGCGCTCATCCATGGCGCGTGGTACCGGCTGCCGATGTGCAGTTATTCGGGCCCGCCTTCTGTAACGGAGGACCATCGCCTTGGGTCCCCAATTCCCATTGTTTTTGCCGTTCGCAAGGGACCAGAACCGAAAAACATGAAACCGGCGAGCAATCTCCGGTGACTGTCGGGCCTCGACTGGGTCTGACGAAAATGTTTGGGCATCAAATGACGAAAATCTGGTGAGCGAAACGAAAAAAGTCCAGAGCAAAAATCGGCTCTGGACTCTTGATACTTGGTGCCTTACTACTAACCCGACCCACACCCTGTCTTGGTTCAGCGGGAAACGGAATTTCTTTCGTTGGGTTAACTGAAAAAAGTAACGAAGCTTGGCTTAGATTTGAGTTAGGTTTATCGCATTGCGGTTAAAGTTAGAAGCGAAGGGGTGTCTGTTGCCAGCCACCCGCT
>JANNPW010000155.1:0-52424 GCA_031400405.1 Mariniblastus sp. | reverse complement strand
CTAAATTTAAGTCAATTGGCTTTGAGAAACGTAGCATTACAATTTGAGCATGGATTTCACAAAAACATGTCGGGTGCTGTTGGTTTTAGTTATTTAATTCCAATTACAATTCCTGCAACAATTTTTGAACCATCCCCAACTGGCGAAGGATACCAACTTCCTAAATTTGGAGGAATAACTATTACTCCTGATGGTTCTCTCTATTTCTCTGATTCAGGAAGCGCAAGTGTTAGACAGATTAAATCATCACTTCCAGGATATACAGCAGATGAGCTTTTAATCTCATCAACTGATGGTTTGCAGCTTTATAGGTTTAATAAAAATGGCAAGCATTTGCAGACCCTGCATACCCTAACTGGAGCTGTGTTATCTGAGTTTGGATATGACAGTGAAGGACGGCGGCAAAGCGAAGGGAGTGCGTTGTTCTATAGTTAGCGAAAAGCCTAACGATCCGCAGGACAAGCCTGCGGGATTCATGAAAACGAATATCCATTTTGGTGGAGTTCAGCGAGAAGTGTCAAAAAATTTATTTATCATTATGGGAGTTGCCGGCAGCGGCAAAACGACGGTCGGAAAAAAGTTGGCGGCGGCTTGGGGCGTGCCATTTTTTGATGCCGATGATTTTCATTCCGAGGAAAACCGGAAGAAAATGCAAACGGGCGTGCCGCTTGTTGATGGAGATCGCGCACCTTGGTTGCGAAAATTGAATCAACTGCTGCGGCAACAGTCGGGAAAAGCGGTACTGGCTTGTTCCGCGCTAAAGGCCCAATACAGGGAAGTATTGCAGTCTGAATTGGTGGACGGAATTCAATGGATCTATCTGGAGGGTGACCGAGACTTGATTGCCCAACGACTCGCCTTGCGAACAGGCCACTACATGGCACCCGACATGTTGCCCTCGCAGTTCCGGATATTAGAACCTCCTGCTGATGCCTGGACTTTTAACGTGCGACACTCGGTGGACGAGATTGTTCAGTCGATCCTGGAGAGCTGTTGAATTTCCCGCTGAGCCGAGCCCAGCATTTCAGCGATGGCTTGCTTCACGACTTTCGTATCGGCAGGCAAGTATTTGGGCGGATTGGCGAAATCACTGTTCACGCCCTTCAATTTCGATTCGTGGTAGCCGACTTTGAAGTCGGTGAATTTCAAACCGTGTGCGGTGCTGATCACAACGGTTCGTTCATGGGATTTGATCAATCCGCGTTGGACTAATTTTTCCAACACGGCGAGTGCCACACCGGTATGAGGACACGTGAACATGCCGGTCAGATCCGCTTTGGCACAGGCGGCCGCGAGCTCATTTTCGGTCGCCTGTTCGACAATTCCTCCAGTGGCTTCGATCGCCTTCACTGCTTTGGGATAACTGACGGGATCTCCGATGCGAATTGCGTTGGCCAGGGTTTCACCGGCGGTCACGGAAACTTTCGTTTTGAATTCGTTTTGATAGGCGCGATAAAACGGATCCGCTTGCGCAGCTTGAGCTGCCACGAGTCGAGGCATTTTATTGATGACTCCCAGGTCTTTCATCATCTCAAACCCCTTATGCAACGCACTGATGTTGCCCAGGTTGCCAACTGGAATGACGATCCAATCGGGGACTTCCCAATCGAACTGCCGGCAGATTTCGATGCCGACGGTTTTTTGGCCCTCGATGCGCAAGCTGTTCATCGAATTGGCCAAATAGATGGTATTGTCCTCCGTGACCTCCTGAACGATCTTCATACAGCCATCGAAATCAGTGTCGAGAGCCATCACATGCGCGCCATTGGTAACCGGTTGTATCAACTGGGCCGTGCTGACTTTACCAGCGGGCAGGAAAATAATCGCGGGGATTCCTGCATAGGCGGCGTACGCGGCGAGCGCGGCGCTCGTGTCACCCGTGCTCGCGCATGCGACGGCCTGCACCGTGTTGCCGGGCCTTGTCATCATCTGTTTGACGACGCTGACGAGAACCGTCATGCCCAGGTCTTTGAAGCTGCCCGTATGGCTGTTGCCACATAGTTTGATCCACAGATCGGGCAGTCCCAATTGTTTTCCCAACCGATCGGCCCAAAACAGGTTACTATTTCCCTCGCACATGCTGACAATATTTTCGTCTCGCAAATCAGGGATCACCCACTCGCGCATTGCCCAGACGCCACTGCCGTAGGGCCAGTTAGTGGTCGAGGCGCGAGAATCAAACAGCTGCTGCCATTTATAGGCGATCCGCTGTCGGAGGGGTTCTAATTCATGGTGTACCTCCAACAATGAATTGCAGGTTGGACAACGATAGATCACGTCATAGACCGAATATCGTCCGCTGCAGCCATTGAAACAGCGAAAGTAAAACGGCGGAGCGACCGTTGCGGAGTCCGAGTAGGCAGAGGGAATGGAAGTGACAGTAGTCATAGGGAACCTGCAAACGAGGACGTCATAAGTCCTGCGCGACGTGGTTAATCCCGACAGCCGATTCGCTTGTGGGCCGTGGGGTAAACTGTCGATGATAGTTCAAACCAATGGTTACTGGCAAATCCAAAACGCAGTTCCGGCGATGGATACGCCGAGCGTGATACAAGTTGGCCCGGCAGTCAAATTCGTTTTTGACGGCTTTTTTCGCCTGAAATCAGAACTCTCAGCCGATCTTGTCGGTTGACGAATCTAGTTCGGTGCTCCCAGTCAATTTCAGCGCTGAAGCACAAACAACAGGAGCACACGGCGATAACCCGACGATCATGATGCGAGCGATCGATACAATCAGGTTTTTCATGGATATGATCCTTGGTTGTGCGGTGGAACGGCTGTTGTGTCAGACTGAAAGATTGCGGTCGACTTATCAACGATCCTGATCGTCAGCTTCGAGCTCGTCGTTGCCCGTCGACTCAAGTGAATCCAGCTGCCGTTGCGCAACGGATTTTGCCATTTCAATCGCATCGACCTGTTTTTCGTATTGTTTGAGGCGGAGATTCAGGTTTTCCAACTCCCGAACAATTGCGCGCCCGGACGTAAATTGGCCCAGCAATCCCTCGATCTTTTCTAGCCGCGCCTGTTTTTCGGCTCGGTCCAGCGAAACCGCCATCAATGCGGGTCCGATCTGGGTTGCATACTTTGCCCGGTTCCTGTTTGTGGCTTCGAGCAAACGCACTTTAGCTTCGATGAACTCGCGATTCGCTTCGTCGACCGCGGAGGATGGAGCGGTACCTCGATTGGAAAGCTGTTCAGTCTGATGGAGTTTTTTCTCGCTTAATACCAAGAGTTCCTGCAGGAGTTGAAGCGATTCCTTGTTTTCATCAGAGTTGATTTTTGCATCCGCAATTTTTTGCAAGGCATCGCGCCGCGCGTCCAGCCCAGTCAAATCGATCATTAGCTCAATACGCTGCGTTTGCAGCGATGCAACAATGGCGCCAAACGAGTCCAATGAAAATCCGAGACTGTCCTGCTGAACCACTTTTTGAGCCCGCAATTCGTCGATTTTTGCGATCTCAAATTCAACCAATTCGAGTTTGGATGCCAAAAAGCTCAACCGTTCGATGGCCATCGCCTTCCTACTTTTAGGTTGTTTGGTCTCCGGGTCAGGGTTGGATACGCTTTGGCCTGCAGCGCGATCGAACAACAACAACATACTGAGGCCGGTTATGAGCAGCAGACGGGGAAATTTCGTTTGGGCAGTCGACATGGAACTCTCCTTTTAGGGGTTTCAGTTTTTCGGGGTGTCATTGTTGATTTCGATTTTCGGCGTTTGCTAAATACTGGCTGGCAATTTTGGCACCCGCCGATCCTGGATAACGGTTGATCACGTTTTGCATGTCCCGCAGAATCGACTCGGGCTTGGCACCCCAGAATTCTCCGGAACTGTCCGACAACGCCACGATTAATGATTGGCAATCGGAAGGCGACAATTCCAAAGCCGGTTCGGGCCAGGCCAGTTCTGCCAGACGCAGTTCCGCTGCATGCAGTTTGATTCGCGAATTCAAGGCTTCGATTTCCATGTTCAGTCGATCAATCGCCGGCTGAGGCGGTGAGGGGCGAGACGCATTTGCGTGCTGATCGACGACAGTCTCCGGCAGTTTGGAATGCGTCTCGGTTTGCGCGACATCAGGCACGCGTTGAACATCGTTGGGCCATGCCAGCCAAGCGACAATGCCAGTCAAACCAGCAGCGATCGCCAATCCGGCAAGCCAAATTTGTGATTTCGAAGCCCACTCTCGATCAGGCGTCGATGGTTGGTCGGGCGTCGATGGCCGGTCGGGAATAGCGCGCAGCCGCTGTTTCAATTCACCGGGAATTGGCACCGATCGCAGCAGGTCATCAAGTTGTTGGTCGTTAAGTTTCATAATTCTGTGTTGGTCTGAATTCAGCAGTTCGTTCGATCAACCGTTTCAATTTTTCGCGACCACGATGCAATCGAGAAAGAACCGTTCCTCGCGGCAGGCCGAGGATTTCCGCCGCTTCATCAACGCTAATTCCTTCCATGCAAACGAGCAAAATTGGCAAACGGTAGGATTCATCCAGTTTTCCAATCGCCGTTTGCACGATTTCCTGTACGTCGGCTTTCGCCGGCGGGGCCTTATCCGGGATCGTTTCGGCAATTCCATCAGGCAATTCGCTGTAGCGCAATTCGCGCCTGAGCAGTTTCGAATACTGAAAACGCAATATCCCGAACATCCAGGCACGCAAGCGCGAGCGGTCACGCAACGAGGCGAGCCCCTGCCACGCTTGCAAGCAAGTTTCCTGTACTAATTCTGACGCCAAATCACTCCTACCCGTCAACCGGAATGCGACTCGGTACAACGAATCCGCATACAGTTCGACTGCTTGCTCAAACTCTCGCTTTGGCAGCTCGTCGATGGGCATGTTTGGAGTCAGAAATGTAGATCGGTTTGCATTAGTAGTACCTGGACACGGCTGCCTGATTCCCGCATTTTCCGAAAGTCAGAAAAAAAACCAGAATTGCCGGCGGTTCAACTCCCAATTCATCGTCCAAACCAGGAATTGGGACAAGGGGGGGAATTTGAGACCAGGGGAATTGGGACCAGGGACACACCATGACAATTCTTCAGGAGGGAATTGGGACCAGGGACACCCCATAATAAGAAACACTATTTGATTCGCTACTTGTTTTCAGAGACGAGGCAATCACCACGAGGTCAACGCGAAAGGTCAGTTGGAATTGCTTTGGTTAAGCCGCGGGTTTGCAGTCTCAAAGCAGGAAACTCTCAGCGTCATTCCGCCAGTCTGACGCCTCTACGAAGCGAGTGTCCTATATTTTCAACGCGCGAAGGGAGTGTCCTTTATTTTCAGCCGCGGTAGTGGCGTCAGTTCGCAGCCCATGGTGTAAACCGTGGGAAGCGAGATAATAATAGCACCCAAGCCCCGGTTAGGGGCGGCAGTAAACTTACAAAATCTGTCGCCCCGATTCGGGGCTTGAGAAAAATTCTGGGGAACTGAACCCACGGTTTACACCGTGGGCTACTGACTGCCGTGCCTACCGGCACTCAAAAGCGAAAACTGGAACGAAAACTGGAACGAAAACTGGGAACGAAAACTGGTGCCAAACCAAGGCGTTTTTCGATCGGTTACCTGCCATCAGAAAACGAAAAATACGAGGGCCACACCAAGGGTCACACCAAGACTGGAGATTAAAGCACTGTCATTGTTGGAATTGCGTTTTTGGCAACGCGCGTAAAATGAGCGCGACTACCGGATGGCAGTTTTTTCAGGAGTCGAAGTCCAGTGATCCGCAGGCTGACGGCACGGCTCAATCAGCATTTGCGTGGTTCGTTCTCGCCACCCTGGTAGATATCCGAAGCTCGCCGGGAACGAAGTCCCGCTGGCCCCACACTGTCTCATCCGGCGTGCGAACGTTTGGTGGCCGAAGGCTTACAAAAGTTTCCGATGGACCTCACCTGACCGCGCCCCGCGCCTGGAAGATCAAAGTTGAAGGTCTCAAGGCCGGACGAATCGCGAACCAAAGTCTTTATTCCAGTTAGCTGATTGCAGCTATTGAGAACCATCGCCTTTGAATTCCTGAGCGGACACTCGGGTGTAGTAAGCAAAGATCGAAATGAGGCAGAGGCCAAAAAAGATGGCAATGAGTGCAATGGCCAAATCGTATGGCTTGGCCGTAGACAAAGAGATACGCAGGAGGACAGTTGAAATAACAAAACCAGAGTTGCGAAACAAATACTCGTACCGATCGTAGTAACGAATCGAAATGATTAGCAACAGCACGTCGGTAAAGATCATGAATTCAAAAAAAGCAGGAAAAAAGTATTGCTCGAGATTGAGTAAGTCCTTTTCCTGACCGACTTCCCAAGTCATAACGGAAACCAACCAAGCGGCAAAGTTTCCTGTCGCCAAGATGATTAACACCACTCCAAGCAACAGGGCCAAGACTTTCTTGAGGCGAAGAAATCCTTGCAGGTCTCGGGGGCTGTCGGTTTTGCTCACTGTTTGCCGAATGCGGTAAAACAAGGTGACGGCGAGGAACATCAATAGAGCCCCCCCCATATCGAGCAGCACGATCTTCACCGTGTCGGTTTGTGTCAGCCAACTTCCAAAATCATCAAACGTGCCGATATCTTTAAATACACGCCGCACGACAATCAGCGAGATTATTTCATACTGTTTGCAGATCGCTGTCGTAAGAGACTTCGGTATGATGAGAACCAACAACAAGACTTCATAAAACAGAATGAAGCTAAATGGTGTGTAGACTGCCTGCAAATAGTTGTTACTGATTCCGGATGCTAGTTGCGGAACCAGTTCGGGGAAAGAGCGCCGGCAAAAAATCAATAAAAGATGCAAGAGAAAACCGCCAACCGCCAAGCTAACGAATGCACTCTCCAGACGTTGTTGGCTTCGCTGGCCGGCGATCGAGTCGAAGCAGTCTTCCAGCCGTCGCATAACTGGTTTAATCAATATCAAATTTGGATCCACCAAACGAATTGTGCCGCAAACCCGGGTCGTGGCGTCTTAAGGTCTCAACGGTTATTCGGTTGGGTTTGAGATATTGGTTGCACTTGGAGATTTCGGTTGACGCGCCTGGCCATCAGGCCGGTCATCGTCGCGATGACTGCGCAAGCGCCGGAATAAAGCCAGGGTAAAGAATTGTAAACGGTTTCTTTCGGGTTAAGCCCCATCAAGAAAAACAGGGTCGTCGCCATAACAAAGGTCAGAGAAATTCCCAAGTATCCAAGGTATCGAGTTTCGTAGTTCATCTGTGAGTTCCTAAGTGAAAAACTGGAGTTAAGGTCAGTAGCAAGCGTATTCAGTGGCAACCGATGGGTTAGCAATCGGGTTGTTCGAAAGATCAATTCTTCCATCGTGCACCTCGACAGGAGAATCAGTTTACGTCCAAGGGGCACAAAAACTCTGAATTGCATTACTCGGAAGTCCTGACGACGAATTTCATTTCCAATTTCCTGGTAGACGCGACCGGCCAGCCGAATCGCTGTTCTTGCACCGTTGGGAAGATACTGGAGTCCTTGGTAACCTTCGTCGTAGAGGTCATCAGCGAGCGAAAGAAGATTCTCAATCGCCGTTCTGACTTGACTGTTCGTCGGCGTCCTGTCTTTTTGGGGTACCAACGACAACCAGGTTTTTGGGACATACCGCCGGCCTGACTGCCAGTCCTCGTCGATGTCGCGAGCGATATTAGTCAATTGCATCGCCATGCCAAGAGACTTTGCCCTTTGCAACGCTTGAGGATCCGTGGCACCCATAATCCGGGACATCATCAACCCAACGGTTCCAGCCGCCTGGTAGCAATAGTGTAGTAGCTCATCGACCGTCTGAAAAACAGGATTGTTCAAGTCGGCTTCCATACCTCGCAATAGATCGAGAGGCAGTTGTTGTGGAATTCCATATTGATTGACAACACTCGCCAACCATCGCGATGACGGATGCAACGTCGCTTCTCCCGTGTAGATGCGGAGAACATCTTGCTGCAGCAATTGAAGCCGTTCCTTTGCTTCGCTCGAACTAGAAGCCTCATCAACCGCATCATCGCACCAGCGGCACCAGGCATAAAGTTTCTCAACGTCTGCTCGGATTGTTTGCGGTAAAAGCCTGGCCGCCAGGGAAAACGACCGACTGTGATGTTGGATTACATCACTGTCAGCAGCCGGAAGTTTGTCAAATTCAAATTTCATCAGACCTTCACTCCAAAGTCGCTTGCAACCACACCCGTTGTCGCCTTCGCCGTGTTCACGACCCCTGGCACGCCAGCCCCCGGATGGGTTCCAGCGCCAACGATATAAAGTCCTGGGATATCCTTGTCCCGATTGTGGGGTCGAAAAAAGGCGCTTTGTGTCAACTTCGGAGAGACGGAGAAAGCAGACCCATGAAATGCATTAAGCTCTGATTTAAAATCCCGGGGAGTGAAATGCCGCCGTGTCACAATCGAATCCCTCAAACCAGGCAAGTAATCTTCGAGCGACTCCAGGATCAAGTCGCCATACGACTGGGCAATATTTTCCCAGTCGATGTCAGCCTGACCAAGATGAGGGACAGGGCTGAGTACATAAAAGGCTTCGCAACCATCAGGGGCAAGGCTGGGATCGGTGACCGTTGGGGCATGCAAGTAGAGACTGAAGTCCATCGGGAGCGAATTGCCTCGAAAGATATCTCGCAGCAATCCCTTGAATCGCGGGCCGAACAAAATCGTGTGATGTGCAATGTGCTCGTAGCGCTTTCGTGTGCCGAAATACATCACGAAAAGCGACATTGACCATTCCATGCGTGCAAGTTTCCGGCTGCGGCGACTGGCATGATCGACATCTCGATAGATTTTGGAGTAAGTGTGATGGACATCCGCATTGGAGATGACAATGTCATACATTTCCGGTTCAGAACCATGTGCTTGGAGCAAGTGCTGCGTCGGGTTCCGGCTGAACTCATTTAACGACGAGACAATTTTCACGGACTCCACCGGTGAGTTGAGTTTCAGTTCTCCGCCGATATCTCGAAACAATTTGACCAATCCGTTGACCAAGGCACCGGTTCCGCCTTTGGGAAAGAAAACTCCCCATTCCCGCTCGATCCAATGAATCAAGGTGTAAATAGAACTTGTATCCATCGGATTGCCACCGACCAGCAACGGATGGAAGCTGAACGCTTGGCGAAGATGCTCGTCCTTGATGAATCTCGAAACCGTATTGTAAACGCTCCGATCGGCCCGCAGTTTGATCAAGTCTGGCGCGACGGAAATCATGTCGCGAAATCTCAAAAACGGCTTCGCTCCGAGTTCCACGTAGCCTTTTTCAAATACTCGCCGGGTGTAGTCCGCAAATCGTTTGTAGCCAGCGACATCAAAAGGATTGATTCGCTTGATCTGTTCAATCAGCTCCGGCTCGTTGCCGACGTAATCGAACTCAACGCCATCAGTCCACCGCAAGCGGTAAAACGGCGTGACCGGCACAAGTGTGACATAGTCTTTCATCGACTTGCCAGCCACTTGGAACAGCTCTTCCAAACAGTCCGGTGCTGTGATCACGGTCGGGCCGGCGTCAAAGGTGAAGCCTTCATCTTCATAAACATAGGCGCGACCACCGGCTTTGTCGCGGGCCTCATAACAAGTAGTTTGTATGCCCATAGCTTGCAGACGAATTGCTGCCGCGAGTCCGCCGAAGCCACTCCCAATGACAGCCGCTTTTAGTTTGCTCTCTTCCCGAGCCAGCCGGTTGGTCTCCAACGGCTCTTTTGTCCTTAAGATCAGAGTGGCTTCAGGCATAGTAAGCCTCGATGCGAAGCTCAAGAGTTTTCAGTTCAGACAAATGCGAAAGACCGTCACCGGCAAGGCAGGCCATCGCCCCTTTAAGCTTTCGCTTCACCGAAGTTTCGCAAACTGTCGAGATGGAATTGAACATTTTTTCTGCAACCTCGTGTCGATTATTATCATCGCTCACCGACAACAAGAATTGCAGATCTGCAAGTTCTCTCTCCGACCTTAGGCGACTGATCCACGCCCATGGCCAGGTAACACGAGCATTCCGAAGATCGTCAGCACGACCGCCGAATCGAATCCCCCGCTTTAGCTCAATAAGATCATTCTGCATTTGAAGACCAATTCCGAGTTGCATCCCAAATGCATGAAATACTTGTTGTCGCTTGACATCCGCCCCCGCCAACGCAGCACCAAGTTTCGCCGCAAGGCCCGTGATTCCACCCGTCTTCAATCTGGAAATTGCTCGAACTGTGGGATAGATCGTACTGCGATCCATCTCGATTACGTTGGCTGCCAGATCGAGGGCTTGGCCCTCATGACCGTGACGAATCGTCGTGATGGTTTCCCGATAGATGCCTAATAATTGTTCTGCGGGCAAGGGCAGATCCTGCAGCTGTTCCAACGCCGAGAAATACATCCAGTTTCCTGTATTGATCGCCAGCGGCGTTCCGACGACTTCATGCAAGGCTCGCTGACCGCGCCGCATGGTTGAACCGTCCTCGATATCGTCGATGACGAGAGATCCCGCATGCAGTAGTTCCATGAATTCGATCAGATCGGGAGCCACATCACCTTTGCCCCCAGCCATCCGGTAGGTCAGTTCAATCAACTCAGCCCGGAGGCGTTTTCCATCCGCTGCCAGAACAAGGTTCAGTGGCTGGAAGAGTCCTGCTTGCCAAAGCCGTGATGGAATGCGGGTGGTCTTCGTCTCACTGTCAAGAACTGTTTCGGTTCGTCGGATGTTGGCTGCGATTTTTTTCAAACTGGACATGTCATCTCTTTGAAAGATTGAAGAAATCGAATGGGGGTTAAGCCACTTGGTGGTGAGCCCAGCAAGATCCGAGCAGCGTCGGTTTTCGTGAATTCGTGTGCGTAGAATCGTTGAATTGTCGTGTTGGGCAGCGTGCGGTAGAAGCGGCGAAAGATCTGAAATCGAGTATTTGGTGAAACAAGCCGGAACAAAAGTCGATTCAGGATTCTTGAAAAACGCATTTGAAATCGGTAGGCCTTGGCCAGCCGATTCACTTCTCGGCGAGCATATTCCGGGGTTGTCGAGGCGACAACATCGGCAAAGCGGGCCGCAAGCGCAAACGAGTACCCAGTCGCAGCATGGAACCAGCCACCAGCATATCCGCCCGAGAGCCGATCCGATTCGGTTGGAGTTAGAGCCGATGTGAATGGCATTGGAAGACAGCCTTCCTCTTCACGGAGAACACGCCAGCTGGCAATTGATTTTCGCTGAAGGTAGGCAGAGATTTGCTTCAGGGAATCGGCTTTATCCAAGGTGTTGGATTCCGAAAAATGCGTGTCCTCGATCAAAACTCGCCGACGGTCAAACGGAAGCGCGTACAAAAAGCGGTAACCTTCGGCTTGATCAACGTTGGCTTCCATCAAGACCGGAAGTTGGTCAGGCCAGTCCTCATCCAAAACAATCTCGAGGCCATAAAATTTCTGAAAGCCGACTCCAGAAATTCCACTGGAAACGTTTCCTCGGCAGTCAATGACTGTCAGTCCTTCAAACTCATCTCCGCTCGACGTTAAGACGCGGTTGTCGCCAATGGACGAGGCTCTTAGGCCCGTCCTAATCTCGAGATTTCCACCCCTCGAGGCCAAGCTCTCTATTGCCGATGCAAACTGTTCCGATGAAACAGAACAATAAGCCAGATCGACCCGACGCTCAAATCCGGGAAAATGTACCGTGTAAGCTGGCCATTGACACATCGAAAGCCCGGCCAGCCAATTCCACTCTTGAGTAATATCCCCATGATGGAATGACCAGGTATGATTTCCAAACAAACGATCATTGCTCTCCAAGATCAACACCTTCGCATTTGGCTGGTAAAAGTTGATCGCCAGCGTAAGGAGTCCAGCCTGAAGGCCGCCACCAACAAGGACAAAGTCATATTTTGATGTCCGATCATTCATGAGCTAACTCTCTGGCAACCAAACTGAATGAATCGGAAATTACATGGAGCAACAAATGAGGAATAGCCACGGCGCTCAATCCAATGAATATCGTCTGAATGATTGCTGGAGCAAAAAGGTTGGCGGTCGAACTCACTCCAAAACCGACTACGAACAGAGCGATTGCCAGCAGGCTTAACGGCAACAGTTTCTGCGCCAGCTCAAAATTGGAAAACCGGAACTGGTCGCGTAAGTGAACTAACCCGATGATTGAATGCCAAGCACAAAAGTAAACACCAAATGAAATCAACGGGTCGACCGTTGCAAAAAGTACGGCAAAGGCTAACACCCTAATTCGATGCAAGTCTCGGTGTGTCATTCCGCCGGACGATGTTTGGGTGGATCTGACTGAAAAAACAGTGTCGAACACCAAAAGAGCCATAAACACCGGCGAGCAAACCCGAATCGTGTTGACGACTTGAATGCCAACGGAAGAGTCGCCTGCAGGAAAAATCATGGTAAGAAGGTTGGTAACTGCTTCTCCTTGAAAAGAAGCCGGTATCCAAATCACCATTCCGCCTCGCGCGATTCCGCCAAGTTGGTCGAGCCACGAAAGGTTTTCACGAGTCTCTTCCTCGAGTCCGAAATGCCAGGCAGACAAGGAAAAGAAGGCCAAGATGGTCATCTGTGGACTGACGAACCAGCCCGCAATCACGGTTGCGGCGACAAGAAGGTACGAGCTAAAAAAAATAGCTAGAGCAAGTGGCCGTTGGAAGTGATTCAGCAGACGAAGTCCGATCTTTTGGTCGAGTCCACCGTGTGGCAAGCCAATGAGCAGAACTCCCAAGGCAATTCCGGCAGCTAAGACAGAAGGTGCCGCTTTGAATCCGAAGCCATCAAGAAGTAGCAGGATGCCGATCAAAATGATTATTATGATCGAATGCATCGCTGTTCTCCTTTCAAGTCATGGGTAAAAGAATTGAATGCGTCCCAATCGGGAGTCGTTACCGGATGCCTGCATACCGGTAACGAAACCCGGATTCAGAACGCGATTTCTAAACTGGTACTGGAACTGCTTCCATGGAGATGCCATTGGCAGCATCTTGTTGCGTTTTGGCCTTCGCGATGAAGTAAATCAATACGCCGAAACCAGCTTTAGCTGCCATGTCTGCAATCGCGTAACCAATTTGCAGGCCGACTATCCCACCGGCTCCTTCACTGCCACCAGCGGCTGCTTCCAGCGCTGACGTAGTGCTACCCAAGCCGTAGGCAATTGGATAGACAAGCCAGGTAATCACAATTACCCATCGTGCAAGTTTGATCAAAGATCTCGCTGCTTCTGGTTGCGTGTCGAGCGAATTAGTCAGCTCCACCCACAAAACGTACAGGATGTAGAAGAACGGGATACAGGAAAGGCCGCCCCAGACTAAACGCATGGTCTGACCCTCTGGAGAAGAAATCACTTCTCCCGGGTAACCAAGCGCGATCATTGCCGCGGCAGCAATTACCAGCTTTGTAAGCATCGGTGCCGCCTTCGCCTTCGCCAGTCGCATGACGATGACTAACTCAACGAGTAAGAGTGGTACCGTTAAGATCCAATCCGCGTAGCGATAAAAATCGTTGAACGCTGCACCTGTCCCAGTGTAACCGTTAGCTCCCAAAGTAAACGCATCTTGCCAACTGTGCCGAATCATGAAGTAGTGGTAACACGCGATGGCCACAACGATTCCGGAGACCATCAGCGCTGGCCGGTAGGCTAAACCAACCGTTGAACGCGCCATAAAGAAAAATAGAGCCGCGGCACCCATGGTTGCCACGGTCATCGAAAAAATGTTGTCCACAAGGCTGTATTGCAGGACGGTAAGGTCCGGCATCGCAACCAAGATGGAGACGGATTCAAACATTGGTAGACCTTTCTAAAGAACTATGTTACTGAACGGTTCCGGGCTTCCTGAAACAGTCAGTGAAAGAACCTGTTACCTCTGCCAGTCGGCAAGTAACCGAGCATTTAGATCATTTCACAACAAGTAAATGTAAAATTGTGTGCAATATTTTTGTCTCTGCGGTACCGTTTCTTCCCTTCGTTGTCGGAAAACGAACAGAACAACCATTTGACGGCGTCGACAATCTTTGCCCGTCGGAACGCGTCACTGTCCGATCAACAATGCAATGAAAACCATTGGATTATTTGGCAGTAGGACAAGGGAAGCATCGGCCGTTCAATGATCGAGCCTGCGATACGATTCTCGGGCGAACCCGGATGAAGGCCAAACGACCGGACCTTTGGCCCTAAGTTTTATGGGTTTCACTCATCCCAGCCCTGCAGGCTGGGCTAGGCAAACGGACAGGGCGTTGCCCTTGATTTCAAATTGTCCAACTTCATTGTCCAACTTCAAAAAGTGCCAAGGAATTAGTCACTTGCGGCGAAAGTTCACTTGCTTGCACTGCGTGCTCGTATTTTCTGGCCTTTCAGGCCCAAAGTGGCACTGTCCAACTAAGGTCTAAGCTTTTGCCACGCTGGACGTTGCATTGGCATTTCCATTCCGGTGCAACCGGAATTTACCATAGAGTCCCAAGTGAACAGGTGTCATCAGATTGCGATTCCAATGTTAGAACAAATACTTGCCGTGCGCAGAACCGTCGCGAAGAGGCTGGCCATTAATTTTCTTGGCCTCGTCACCAAATCGCCCATGCGTTGCGAAGCGATAATTTTTTGCCCTGCAAACCATTCTTGATGGTCGCGGGCAATGCGATGAATTGTGTGTCCTTCAAGCATCGGCGAGCCGCCACTGCTCCTCAACTCTGGGCTGAAATTAGAGCGCACTTAGTATTAGTGTCGAATGATCCTCGGAACTACCCGCGCTGGCTCGTGCAGCGAAATCGGCCGACCAAAAAAGATCGCTGGAATAAGTGCTTCGTCGTGCGTCCGTTAGTTCGCTTTCGCCAAAGCTTGAACGAAGACGGCTTCAGGTGCTTTCGCATCAGTTTGATGACCTGCCCCGGTTCCAGCCCAAACTGTTCCCGAATCGCTTCGAACGTTGTCCGATCTTCCCAAGCCATTTGGATCACCCTGTCGGTTTGTGCGTCGTCGAAAAATTCCATTTTTCAGCCCTCCTTTTTTGCTATTAAACTTGTTGCGCGGCGCAGTTCAATTCGTTTGCCGCGGCGGCAGCGTTCGCTGCAATACTTGACTTGATCCCAAGTCTTCAACCATTTCAATCGCCAAGTCATCGGTTTGCCACATACTGTGCACAACTTGCTCGGGAGGTGCTCTTTCTTCATTGGTTAGGTTAGCTGCTGACTTAATCGGTTGGCAACATCGTCCACAGTTCGGGACGACCTAAATTGCAATGAACGGATCGGGATAAGAATCCAAGACAGGCCCAGGAGAAAAACAACGTTGTGCGAGCAACATTCCAGGCCGCTAATCCCGTGACAGTTTCGCTTCGGTTTCGACCCTCAACACTCGGAACAGGATGAAAGATGGTTTCAATGAACTGCGGTCGCTGCGGCTCGTCATCTTGCAGGTGATCCATGGTCGAAGCGGCGTTTGAAATCAAATCGAGAGGCAGGCCTTGCTCCGCGAGCTCTTGGTCGATCTTCAAAGAGGCGTTGCGACTGATTGTCGGTAAAACCAGCAGACCGAAGAACGACCATAGCGTGAATGCGCACATTGCGGTCACAAGGCCAGCGACGCTTGCGAGATCTGCTCCAGGGAGCAACGAGCAAAGCGAAAAGCCAGCCAAGTTCCAAACGAAGGCGAGGATCAAACCTCGGGTGTAGCTGCCCGTGTTAACGGCCAAAGCTCGGCGAGCAATGGCAGTTGCGAGTTCCTCGGTACGAAACGAAAGCCAAGCTTGCGGGATCACAATTTTTGCGTGCTTGCCCAACCCGATGACACCACCCGTGAAGCCGATATCAATGTGTTCGACAACTACGGTTCGCGGTACGAAAATCTGCCAGGACTGAATTAAGGCCATGGCATCGAGCAGCTTTGCCTCGGAAGATTCGGATTTTACTTGGCGATTGAGCAGCAAACGATTCCGAACCAGAAAACACACCGTGATGAACAGGCCAATCGAGATCAATCCAATTGAAGTTCCGTAAGCCTGACTCAGCAGAACGATCGTTGAACCGAAGAAAACGAAGAGGATCGCTTGGAAAAAAGCAGCCGTAAGATAGCGTCGAAGCCAATCACTGAACGATTGGTCCGATTTTTTAAACTTTTTTGGGAGCAAGTATCCACCCAGAAAATCCATTGGCGCGAGCCACAACAGGAATAAACCAATCACTGCCGCCAGCTGTAGGAACTCGGTCGCTTCGAGCCCGCGCTTGCTCTCGAGCAATCTCTGAGGCAGTTGTAGCGTCAGTGCAATCGAAGCGATCGTTACGAAAGACCCGACGCCTGTAACCCCTAACCAAAGTCGTGCTCTGCCATAAGTCATGTCGTGAAAAACTCTTTGGAGTACGTGCGCCTAATATCTTCCCCATGCGAACCGCACGGATTGTCGTCTGGTAACCTCTTGCTTTCGCGTTTCGTGAGTCGTTTTGCTGGACTTTCCAAATTCTTCACACTATCTCCGGGTGAAAGTCTTGAGCGCGTATTCCATCGCAAGCTGCACGCTTCCAAGTCTTCATCGTGAAGTATGATTCGACTCTCAGGGGAACCGACGGGCAATCGACAGCGCGTCGATCAGGATTGGGTTACATGCCAGTTTTCTTCGCGGTACACCTCGGAGACCTGTCAATCAACCGGCGAGAACGTACATGTTTGGATTTAAGTCGAAAAAAGAGAAACTCGCGGCTAAACTCGCAAAATTGTTGGAAGAAGCCTATACCTTGTCGCAGTCGAACCGCAGGAAAAGCGACGAAAAAGCCGCTGAGGCTGAAGAACTGCGCAAACAGATCGAAGCAATGGACTGAAGTCGACTCAACCCATTTTGAACCAGAGGCAAAACATGAACGCTGAACACTCAAAAATTGGCCAGATCTCGCAATCGCATTGTACGACCGTCTGACTGGCAGCAATGCCGAAATCGTATACAAATTCGAAAACATGCCGGTTCAAATCCCCACCGGAACCGATTCAGCTGCCGAAGACGTAGAGTGGATTTTGAATGGTTCGGTCAAGATCCGCACCAGTGCCAAGGGCGACTCCCCAAAGTCTTAATGGTCTCTGCGGTTCATGTCGTAATCGCCGGCCAAGCAGCGACGATTATTTTTTTAAACGATCATGTCGTGTTTCGGATTACTGATTACCGATCAGCCTTGAAAATGCGAAAGCTTTCTTTCCTTGCGCCTGAAACAATCGTGAAACTGCTGACCTTTAGTAAAAGTGATCTGAGGATTCAATTTGGAAATAAGAACCCAGTACGAGCTGTTTCCGCAACCCGGCTGGTGTGCGGATGGCTTAACGCTTATGCGTTATCGCTTCCATTGCAGCGGCGATGGTTTCGTCAATGAGAATTTACTTCGGTTGGGCGCCGAGTTCACCGAGACTTTCGTCATGTTGACTGCGATCCAAGCCGAGCAATTCTTGGTCGACATCAACTCGGAGCGGAACAATCATGTCGGTTATCTTGAACAGCAATAAGGAACCAAAAAACGAAAAGGCTGCCACGATCACCAAGGCCAAAACATGGAACAGAAATGTTTGTGTTTGGCCGTTGATCAAGCCGACTTCGCGCGCGAGTATTCCGGTCGCCAACATGCCCACCATCCCGCCGACACCGTGACAGGGGAAGACATCCAGCGTATCGTCCAGATTGGATTTCGACTTCCAATGAACCGCAATGTTGCTGACTACGCTCGCGGCAACGCCGATGAAAATGCTTGCTCCGACACTAACAAAACCGGCCGCGGGGGTGATGGCGACCAGACCGACGATCGCGCCAATACAAGCGCCGAGAGCCGAGGGCTTTCTTCCTTTTAGTGGTTCAACCAGATTTAAGTTTGGGGGCGGTTAGATTTCCAATTTATGTCTGCTGGCAAACCAAGCAGGGAATCAGTGGGAAAGAAGCATATCGTTCGGCTGTCTAAGCGTCAGCGGCAATCGGCTCAGTTCGTTGTCGACAACCTAGATGGATCTCCGCAAAAAGTCAAGCGAGTGCAAATCTTACTCAAGGCTGACCAATGCGGGCAAGGTTGGACTGACGAAGAAATTTCTGAGGCATTCTCCTGTACCGCCATACGGTCGAGAACATGCGAAAGCGTTTCCGTGAATTGGCGTTCCAAGTTGAGCTCAAGTGCCGTTCGTACTTGGCACCTTAAGCTCGTTTAAGGGCCGTCACTTTTACATCGACCATTCAAGATCAATAACAATCAACATGCCCGGAACCACAACGAACTTGGGCGCGGAACAAAACTGGAACATAGCGCAGTCCGACTTGATGATTTGAAACTGCTCGAATCGGGTATATTGTTTTACAGCGATTAATCGCCAACCAATCGCTGATTTGCTCCCACCCTGTTCGGTGGCAATTGGCCAGGCTCTCCGATTGAAGAAATAAAAGCTCAACAAGATGATTAAACCTTCCATCGTTCAACTGATCACTGTCGTTTTGATTGCGACCCCACGGTTCGCGTTTGCCGACGATACGGTCACGCCGTCCCAAGTTGGCCAACAGTCGCGGCCGAATATCTTGTTAATCCTGGCGGATGATTTGGGTTACGGAGACGTCGGATGTTACAATCCTGAATCGCGCATTCCGACGCCGAACCTGGATCGGCTGGCAACCGAAGGGATGCGTTTTACGGATGCGCATAGTCCTTGCACGGTCTGCTCGCCGACTCGATACAGTCTGTTGACGGGGCAAATGGCATTTCGTGTTCCCAACGGCGGCCGCGTTTTCAGTGGAGCTGGCGGGCCGTCACTGATCGCGCCCGATCGAGTGACATTGCCAAAAATGCTGCGCGACCAGGGGTACTCGACTGCTTGTGTAGGCAAATGGCATATCGGACTGACGTTCTACGATGCCGACGGTCAACCGATTCATAAGGGAGACCCCGAATCGATCCAGTTGATCGACTACACTCGACGAATCGATGGCGGACCGCTCGATTGTGGCTTCGACAAATTTTTTGGGACGGCGTGTTGCCCGACCACGGATTGGTTGTATGCCTATATCGATGGCGACCGCATTCCGGTGGTGCCAACTGAGTTGCTCGACAAAACGAATCTGCCCAAACATCCCTATGCGAGCGACAACCGTCGTGGCTGGCGGGCACCCGATTTCGATTTGGAAGAAGTCGATATGAAGTTTCTGGAAACGAGTCAACAGTTTCTGAGCGAGCATGTTCGTGAAAGTCCCAACAAGCCGTTTTTCCTGTTACATGCGACTCAAGCCGTGCATTTACCTTCGTTTCCCGGGTCATCTTTTATAGGCAAAACTGCAGCGGGACCGCATGGAGATTTTATTTTTGAGTTCGATTACATCGTCGGTGAATTGCTGAAGTCCCTGCGCGAATTGGGAATTGCTGATAACACCTTGGTGATCATTACCAGCGACAACGGACCAGAAGTTTCAACCGTGTCTCACATGCGTCAGGACTACCAACACGACGGTGCCCGACCGTGGCGCGGAATGAAACGCGATAACTGGGAAGGTGGTCACCGAGTTCCGTTCCTCGTCCGCTGGCCCGGCAAAGTCCAGCCGGGGTCGACATCCGCTCAGATTACATCGCTCTGTGATGTCTTTGCAACCGCTGCAGAATTGGTCGACGTAAATGTGTCCGACAATACCGCCGAAGACAGTTTTAGCCTGTTGCCAATACTGTTGGGTGAAGACCGCGGCCCCATTCGCCCCTATTTGTTGCAGCAGGGCTTCGCCGGCGCGCGCGAGCTGGCAATTCGGCGCGGTAAGTGGAAGTATTTGGCCCACAAAGGCTCAGGTGGAAACAATTACGAATCCAATCCGGAACTCAAGCAATATGCGCTACCTGATACGGAACCCCAGGCCGCCGGCCAGTTGTATGATCTCGAAAGCGATCCTGGCGAGACCAGTAATCTGGCGTTGAAAAATCCGGAGATCACCGTTGAGTTGGACGCGTTGCTCAAGCAATCAATCGCCGCAGGGCGCAGTCGACCCATGGCGTCCGAAATTTCAAAGTAAGTCCAAATCGCCAGAGTTTTTACGAACAGAACTGGGCTGGTCCCGATTACTGGTTTGCTGCCTGGAACTTTCGTTTTTCTTCATCCAGTCGTCGACTAAACTGGGGATGAACGGCAAACAACATTTGCGTTGGTTGGAAGCGGGTATCGATGACTTCCGGCGGACCAGTTCCAGCACACAGCAAACACTGGGAAATCTTCAATTTGGTTTTTACTTTAACCGTCTTGGTATTATTCCTGGTGTCTTCGCCAGAGTGCATCAGGATCGAAATCAACCACCCCAAAGGCCCCAGTGCGAGATGAATCAAGAGCGTGATCAACAACATGCCGCAACCTGCTTCCGCTGCTCCCGCCTGCTCCACCAATCGGATACTTTTCACGTGCACCCGATGGTCGGTATACATGCCGCAACTGCAACATACATTGGGCAACGGGTCATGGGCGGTCAGCCAAACTGGCTCCGCCACAGCATCAACATGAAAACTCACTGACTCAATCTCACATCTTTCCCGCAACAGATTCTGTTAGCGACGCTATCAAATCTCATTTTTGCTAGTTCGTTGATCAGTATTCAAATGTATCCAGCGATGAAACAAAGCCGCCATTAGACCAACCTGAAAAGCGTTTGGCGATTACCCGCCAAGCCAAAACCATCGCCGGACTACCGATCTGGGGCTGAAGTTTGTGGGTCGGTGCCGGTACTGTAAAGTTGATTACTTGCCAGCCTCGATCCGGCCCAGCATGCGCAAGATTCCATCCAAAATGGTTAATGGATGCGGTGGGCAGCCGGGAATATAGAGATCGACGGGTAGGACGGAATCACAACCATTATGTTGTTCGTCATGACCAGCAAACGGCCCCCCACTGATGGCGCAAGCACCGACAGCAATCACAAATTTGGGACGCGGAATTCCGGCCCAGGTTTTTTCCAAGGCCAGTTTCATGTTGGCGGTCACGGGCCCGGTAACGATGACGCCATCGGCATGGCGCGGCGAGGCCACAATCTTGATTCCAAACCGGCCCAAATCGAAAACCAAAGTCGACAACACGTTGATGTCGGCTTCGCAGGCATTGCAGCCTCCGGCGCTGACTTGTCGCAACTGCAGCGAGCGGCCGAAGATTCGCAGGCTTTTTGCGTCCAACGCCGCCGCCAATTCCAGCGCTCGACCATCGGTCAGCAAGTCATCACGATGTCGCGTGGCCATCCGAAAGTCTTGCGAGTAGCCAATCGCTCCTTCCGGACAAGCGTCCAGGCAGTCGGTGCAAAACAAACAGCGGCCCAAATCCATTTTCACGCCGTCATCAATCTTGATCGCGTCGGTCGGGCAGGCAGCGGCACATTTTGCACAGCCCTCCGGGCACTTTGTAGAATCGATCACGGGCAATCCGCGATATCGGTCCGGCAATTGCGGCAGTTCGCCCGCCGGATACTGCATGGTCCGGTAGCCCTGTTGAAATCGTTGATTGATGATCTTGAACATTGGTCTTTCCAAAGACGCACTACAAATCGTGTCCGCAATAACTCAAATTGAAACTCTTGTTGCACAACGGGAAATCTGAAATCTGTTGATCGCGGAGCGACATCGCCAATCCAATCCAGTTGTGGAAACTCGGATCAATTACTTTATAATGGGCAAACCGCGAATCATCACCGGTGATCGCGACGTGGCAAATCTCACCGCGCCATGCTTCGACCAACGAAACCACAATTGAGCTGCGTTGCAGCGGCCCACTCTCCAAGCGAATCGGACCGGGCGGTAGCTGGGGCAATTGTTCCAGCAAAAACTCGCAGGCCCGTTTGATCTCTTGATGCCGTACCCAAGCCCGACCATAGACGTCTCCTGCCGGCCAAGTGCTGATCGGAATTGCCGCTTGAGGCGCAAAGCCCGTGGGGAAATCGCGGCGGATATCCCGATCGATGCCCGCCGCCCGCGCCGCCATTCCCACCAACCCTAACGCCTGCGAAGTATCGGTTGGAACGGTTCCCGTAACTTCGAACCGCGACAACACCGATGCCGCAGACCAAAGCAAATCAACCGCTCCGTTCACATCGCGATGCGCGCCTGCGATGCGGGTCAATAACTGCTGACACATTTCCGAGTCGATATCAAACGCGACGCCGCCAGGTCGAACCAGTCCGCGCCCGAACCGGCTGCCACACAGCAATCCGCTGGCATTTAAAAAATCGCCCCGCAGTCGGCCACAATAGGACAACGTCGGTAAAAATCCAACATCTCCAGCCAACGCGCCCAAGTCGCCAGTATGATTCGCCAGCCGTTCCAACTCCAAGGCCAAGGCCCGAATCGCCAACCCACGCATTGGCGGATCGACACCGGACAGTCCCTCGATTGCTTGCGCGTAGGCAGTCGCGTGTCCGATCGATGTATCACCGGCCAGCGTCTCCATGTAATGCAGTGTCCGTTTGTCGGGTCCACCCACCAGTTTTCGCTCGATGCCGCGGTGTTGATATCCCAGTTCGATTTCCAAAGTAAATACCCGCTCGCCATGACATTGAAATCGGAAATGCCCTGGTTCAATCACCCCCGCGTGGACCGGTCCGACGGCGACCTCGTGAATTTCATCGCCATGAACCTTAAAATAGTCGGTTCCGGCCGGTTGCACGCACGGCAAAATCTGATCGCCAACCGCGCGGCCCCAGGCGTCGAATCGTTCATCATACGACGAGTGAAACCGAATCGGCTTCAGCCACGGGTGGCCTGCGGGCACGACGCCCCATTGTTCAGCCAACTCCCGTTCGAACCAGTGAGCCTGAGTTACATCACCAGTCAGCGCAGGATACCGTTGTTCGACATCGCAGGCGCAGATCGAAATCCGTTGAGTAATCGGACTGCTGGTTACGGCGTAGATCCGCAATGAACCCGATCTGTTCGGCACGCCAAAGAGCGCCGACAAAACCGATCGTGGTGGCCCCAATTGTTCTTGTAGCGTTTGCCGCAACGTCTCCAGCGATACCACCGGCACATCAACCAGCGGAATGGCCTGGCCATTGGTGGTTTCGACGCATTCTGTAACGGCAGTCATTGGGCGTGGTGCCTTCGGGTGATCGGCGATGCAACGGGTAACCGACAGATAATAGAGCAGAACGCACGATCAGCCAACAATCATTACAAAGTTGACAGGTTTGGCGATCGGCACTCGAAAAGTCTCAGGCTGAAGATGACAATCAACGTTGGAGAATCATTCTTTATAAAAGTCTTAACCATGATTCATGAGAACGGGACGATTTCGACGTGAATGCGCACGAATTGATTCTGGTCAGTGGACTAACTGCCATTGGAAGTGGTCTGCCGGCTCTCGTGCTGGGACGCCGATCAAATGCGGGCCAACGACTGTGTGCGACGATTCTGGTCGTCGCAAACCTGGTGGGTATGTTCGCAGTGTATCGCTGGTGGATCGATGGTCCGGTTGCTCCGTTGACTTTTCCCTCGCCGCTGGGGTCTGTCGAAGTGGGTGTGGCACTGGATGGCATCTCGGCATTTTTCTTGTTGCCCGTGTTGCTGGTTACCGCGCTGGGGGCCATCTATGGAGTGCAATATTGGCAACAGTCGGAGCATCCGGAAAACGGTCGCCGGGTATCGTTTTTTTTTGGTGTGATGACCGGTGCAATGACACTGTTGGTATCCGCACAGGATGGCTTGTTATTCCTGGCGGCATGGGAAACGATGGCCATCGCGGCAATGTTTCTGGTGGCAACGGAAGATCATATCGAGCAAACGCGGAAGGCCGCCTGGTTGTTTATTGCGGCCAGCCATGTTTCCACGCTATGTGCGTTTGGCGTGTTTGCGATTTTGTTTTCGATCAATGGATCATGGGAATTCGCCACGCTCAAACAGACCGGTACGCCGCTGGCGATGGTGCTGGCGCTATTGGCCTTTTTCGGATTTGGAACCAAGGCTGGCATTATGCCGATGCATGTTTGGTTGCCGTCGGCTCACGCTCAAGCACCGAGTCATGTGTCGGCGGTGATGTCGGGCGTGTTGATCAAGATGGGAATTTATGGCATTGTCCGGGTTTGTACTTTTTTTCCCGAGGTGCCGTTGTCCTGGGGGCTGTTTGTGCTCGCGATGGGAACGATTTCCGCCGTACTCGGCGTGGCTTTTGCTGTTGGACAGCACGACATCAAGCGATTGTTGGCCTATCACAGCATTGAAAACATCGGCATCATCGTCATGGGAATTGGATTGGCCCTAGTTGGAAAATCGACGCACCAACCGTTGTGGATCTTGCTGGGAATTAGTGGAGCGCTGCTGCATGTATGGAATCACGCGCTCTTCAAGTCGTTGTTGTTCCTGGGAGCCGGATCGGTGATCCACAGCCTTGGCACGCGTGAGATTGATCGAATGGGAGGGCTATCGAAGCGGATGCCCTGGACGGCCAACTGCTTTCTAATCGGGGCAGTTGCGATTTGCGGATTGCCGCCGCTAAACGGATTTGTTTCGGAATTGTTTATTTATCTGGGATTGTTTCAAATCGTCCAGGCACCCAACGAATCAGTTGCTCAATGGGCATCATTGGCCGCGCCGGCTTTGGCGCTGGTTGGCGCCTTGGCAGTTGCCTGTTTCGTAAAGGTCTATGGCATCGTGTTTTTGGGATCGGCTCGCAATCCGATCGCCGAACGCGCTCATGAAGCGGGTCCCATCATGATTTTCCCGATGCTGGTCTTGGCGGGTTGTTGCGTAGTGATCGGTGTCCTGCCGGCAAGTACGGCGCCGATATTGGATCGGGTCGCAGCCACCTGGGCAGGGCGCGATGCCGCTGGCAGGCTGTCAATCGCTGACGCGGCTCCGCTAATGTCGATCAGCATCATAGCTGGTGTACTAATATTACTTTTGCTGGCGGGAACCGGTTGGTTACTGTTTCGTGGCATTCGACGGGCACCCTCGACGGGGACTTGGGACTGCGGTTACGCAGCTCCGACGGCACGCATGCAGTATACGTCGTCGTCGTTTGCCGAAACGCTGGTCGGCCTGTTCGCCTGGGCGCTGCAACCCAAAATACACGGGCCCAGTATCACGGGATTGTTTCCGCCAGACGCCCATTTTGAAAGCCACGTTGACGATACGGTGCTGGAAAAAGCGGTTTGGCCAGCGACGCGTGCCGTCACGTGGTTGTTCGCGAAAGGTCGTTACTTTCAAAATGGCAGTATCCAAGCCTACTTGATGTACATCCTGCTGGTCATTGTGTTTTTGTTGATTTGGAAATAGCCATGCGCGATGAACGACGACCTGATTCGAGAAACAGGGAGACACCTGATGTTTGAATCCTGGTCCATCCATACCGTGGTCCATCTCGTGGTGGCGTTGGTGTTTCCGCCGTTTTTGTTGGGAGTCATCAATCGAGTCAAAGCCCATTTTGGTGGTCGCCAGGGTCAGCCGTTGCTGCAGGTTTATTTCGACCTCTGGAAATTGGCGCACAAAGACAGCGTCTTCAGTGAAACAACATCTTGGGTGTTTCGATTCGGACCCGTCGTGGCGGCCAGCACGGCGGTGATCGCGGCAATGATTGTCCCGCTGGGTCACGCCAGCGCACCGTTGTCTTTCTCGGGAGACTTGATTTTGTTGGCCTATCTGCTGGGGCTCGGTCGTTTCTTTACCATGTCAGCGGCCCTCGATACCGGTTCGGCATTCGAGGGGATGGGGGCGGCGCGCGAAGCCACCTACGCCTGTTTAGCGGAGCCAGTAATTTTTCTTGGATTGCTCGTGCTGACCCGGTTGACGGGAATGCTGTCGATGAGTGGTTTGATGGGGCCTGAACTGACCATTGCCTGGGGAGTTGGTACGTCGTCGTTGTTACTGATTTTGATCAGCTGGTTTGTCGTGCTGTTGGTGGAGAATTGCCGAATTCCATTCGACGATCCCAACACGCATCTCGAATTGACGATGATTCACGAAGTCATGGTGCTGGATCACAGCGGCCCGGCCTTTGGAATCATTCTCTATGGCGCGGCGATGAAGCTGTTTGTTTTTTCGGCGCTCCTGGTTCGGTTGGCGATGCCGGTACAAACTGGAATTGTCGCGTTGGACTGGGTTGTTTTTCTCGCTGCCATGGTGTTTGTGGCCGGACTGATTGGCGTCGTGGAGTCCACGATCGCGCGATTGCGGTTGCCGGCAATTCCTGGTTTGTTGGTCGGTGCGGGTGTGCTGTCCCTATTCGGTTTTGTCTTGGTATTGAGTCAATAATGAATTCGCAGATTCTCGAACCCTGCCTGGTCCTCGCGTTGTTGATGAACTTCTACGTACTGGGCGTATCGCGCTTGAATGCGTTGATTAAGGGTGTAGCGGCACAGGGTGTATTGTTGGGATTAATGTATCCGGTGGCTCATCAGGGGTTTCTGCCCGTGGTGGGTGGTCCGGAAGGTAGTTTGAATGCGGTGGGGTGGCTGCGGTTGCTCTCATTAACGCTGGTAATTATCGGCATCAAAGGCTGGGTGATTCCCCGACTGTTGTTGCGTGCGGCGGCACAGGCGGAATCCAGGACGACCGTGAGTTCGATCATCGGATTCATTCCGTCTTTGTTGCTCGGCGCGGTTGGCACGGGCGCCGTAATGCAGTTTGCCCGGTCGTTGCCTTTGACGGAAAATCACCATACCCAGTTCCTGATTCCGGCCGCCTTGGCGACGGTGTTTGTGGGCTTTCTGTTGCTGGTCACGCGCCGCGAAGCGATTGGTCAAGTGTTGGGCTACGTGGTTTTGGAAAACGGAATTTTCATTTTCGGACTGTTGTTGATCGAAGTGGTTCCGCTGCTGGTTGAGTTGGGAGTCGTACTCGATTTGTTCGTAGGTGTGTTTGTGATGGGCATTACTGTCAATCACGTCAGTCGAGCATTTCCGGAAGCCAGTTCGGAACATTTGACCAGTTTGCGCGAGTAGTTGTTGAAGTTGTAGAAAGAATGACACGGTACCAAACCCATGATGCTGTTACTAATCCTGCTCCCGATTGGCCTGGCGATTGTCGCACTGCTGGTTCCGTCGAACCGCTTGCGCCCCTGGCTGGTGCCGTTGGCCGGTACACTGCACTTGGGTCTTACGGCATGGGTCGTGTCTCAAGGAGACCAATGGATGTTCGGTCGCTGGTTAGCGCTCGATCCACTTAGCCGATTATTCATTTGCGTTATCAGTCTGGTCTATTTCCTGTGCTCGCTCTATGCCCCGGGATATTTGCTGACGCGCGGCGAAAGACCTAACCGGGTAATGTGTACCTGCCTGCTGTTGTTTCTGGGTCTGACCAGTCTCGTCATTCTGTCGCATCACCTCGGATTGATGTGGATCGCGATGGAAGCCACGACGCTCAGTTCGGCGACCGGGATTTACTTCAACCACAATCCGCGATCGTTGGAGGCTACCTGGAAATATCTGCTGATCGGATCGGTAGGCATTGCCGTGGCGTTGTTGGGTTCGTTTTTTCTCGCTTACGCCATGATCCAGGCCGGTTCGGAATCGACGCTGTTGCTTGACGAACTCGTCGAACATTCGCACAAACTTTCGCTGCCGTGGTTGCATGCCGCATTCGTGCTGTTGATTGTCGGATACGGCACGAAGATGGGGTTGGCCCCCATGCACACCTGGAAGCCGGATGCTTATGGCGAGGCTCCGGGGATTGTCGGTGCCTTGTTGGCTGGCGGCATGACGAATTGCGCTTTTTTGTGTGTGTTGCGAATTTATCACATTGCTCACATTGCACATGATGATGCGTACGCCAACCGAATCATGCTGTTCTTTGGTTTGTTTTCCATGGCTACGGCCGCGGTTTATATGGCTCGACAAAAAGATATCAAACGGTGTCTGGCCTATTCCAGTGTGGAACACATGGGAATGCTGGCGTTTGGCGTGGGCATTGGCGGACCGGCTTTGACGGGAGCCCTGTTGCATGTACTGCACAACGCGATTTGCAAAGTCGGCTTGTTTCTTTCGGCCGGCAACATTCATCGAGCCTATGGCAGTAAATCGACTGACGAAGTTCGCGGTGTGTTACGCCGGCTGCCCGTCACGGGAACTTTGTTGTTGGTCGGATTTTTTGCGGTAACCGGTGCGCCGTTGTTTGGCCCATTTGTCAGCGAATATCAAATCGTCGCCGGAACTTTTTCGTCGGGCAACCTGGTGTTGGGGTTGGTGTTCCTGGCCTTGATGATGTTGGTCTTTTTAGGAATGGGAAATACACTGGTAAACTGTTGCCTCGGACCGGCTCCGGAAGCAAATGAAACCTCCCGCTTTCGAGATCATTTTTCCATGGTCGCGCCAGCCATGATTTGTATGGCATTGACGTTGTATCTCGGACTCCAGACACCCCAGTTTTTGGCCGACTCGGTTGCCGATGCAACTGCATTTCTGGCGCGTGCACCGGACTAATAAACACACAAGCAGACTTTTTCGCAACCATGAATATTCTGGTGATTGAAGACGATCGAACAATCGGGAAATCTCTGGTGCAGGGTTTTCAGGAGTCGGGGCACGATTGTCAGTGGGCGACCGGCGGCCGATCGGGGTTGGAGAAAGCTTCCACCCAGCAAGCCGACGCAATCGTTTTGGACTTGATGCTGCCCGAGATGTCGGGCTTGGAGTTGCTGAGCAGATTGCGCGAACTGGGTATCAAAACACCGGTAATTATTCTGACAGCCAAAGGTGCGGTCAACGAAAGAGTTGAGGGCTTGGAACTCGGCGCGGACGATTATCTAGTCAAGCCGTTTGCGTTTGCGGAATTGCGGGCACGCGTTGAAGCCGTCTGCCGCCGGACATCCAGCCGCCCTGCGGCAATATTGGTCGTCGGCGATTTGACGTTGGACCTGACGATCCGCCGCGCGGAAATTGCGGATCGAGAAATTGACCTGACACCGACCGAGTTCAGTATTTTGGAACTGTTGATGCGACACGCTGGGCAAGTCGTCACGCGAAAAATGCTGTGCGAGCATGTCTGGGGATTCGAATGGGATGGTCCCACCAATGTGATTGAGGTGCACATCACTCGGCTGCGAAAAAAACTGGACAAAAATGGCCAGTCATTCGTCGCGACAGTGCGGGGTCGCGGTTACTCCATTCACGCCGGAACTTGATCGGTTATCGCGGGACTTGTTGTTTCAATTACAAACTGATTGAAGGGCGACCGATGATTTTCGAAATGAATCCTCGTTTTGGCGGCAGCCTGCCGCTGGATTTGAATAATTATCTCGACGCCGTGCTCAGTGTTCTTGGACACACAGAATCGCCTGCCGAATTCCCAAGAAGCCGTCAATTCTAGTTAATTCGGATCTCGCAACGTCGATCATTGTCGGCGCCATTTTCGCGACCGACCGATTCGAGCAATTGTTTTTGCGGCTTGGGTTTTGCATTCGTTCGCTTACAATGTCGGTAGTTTGGACCTGTCCGATTCGTCATTTTATTTAGTGAGAAACCAAGTGCAACGACCGAACTTACGAAGACTGTTCTGTGGCGTGGCAATTTTTGCCGGCGTGTTCGGCATCTCGAATTCAATCGCTGCGGCCCAACAGCGTCGCCCAGCGGCGGCCAGCGGTGCGGGAATTGTATCCAATGTTGATTGGCGCGAAGATGGCAAGTCGGTCGCGTTCACATCCGAAGGTCAACGATTCAGTTTCGATTTGGTGACCAATACTCGGTCGGCAGTTGAACCCACGGACGTCGCTCCCCAGGACGCGGTCCCTCCGGCGGAACGACGCCCCGCAGGCCGTCGTTCCGTTTCTGGGTTTGGCAACACGGGAAAATACCTTGGCCAACCGGGGCGCGGGCGGCAATACACGAATGTCGAATCACCGGATGGTAAATGGGAAGCCAAATATCAGGATTGGAATCTCGTGCTGGTGAATCAAGCTTCGAAAGATGTGGTTCACGTTACGACCGATGGCAATGAGCATGTTCACTATGGCACCGCCAGTTGGGTCTATGGAGAAGAGTTGGATCAGAATAAAGCCATGTGGTGGACGCCTGATTCAAAAAAAATCCTGTATTACAAATTCGATGATACGAATGTTGAAAAGTTCTACTTGGTGCGCGGCTGGTCCGAAATCAATACGAAACTCTACCCCGAGTATTACGCCAAGGCCGGCGCCCCGAATCCGATTGCTGAACTGTTTATTTATGATCTCGAATCAAAAAGTTCGAAACGGGTTGAAATTGGTGGATCGGGGGAAGAGTACATTTATGGAATTCGCGTGTCACCGCAGGGCGATGTCATGCTTGTGAATTGGACCGATCGCCTGCAGCAGCACCTCAAAGTGTTGGCGATTGACATGGAGAGTGGTAAGTGCACAACCATTATTGAGGAGCACCAGGCTACCTGGCAAGAGAATTCGCCAGCCATGACGTTTCTGCAGGACCAACAGTGTTTCCTCTGGCCGTCGGATCGGACCGGTTTCACGCACTATGAAATTCGCAATCTATCTGGCGAAGTCTTTCAAACCGTAACCCGGGGCAATTTCCAGATCAGTTCGTTTGAAGTGCTGGAAGACGATCATCTGGTGAGCTTTGTCGCTAACAGCCCTACCACCAATCCCTATTACCAACAGTTTTACTTGGTGGGATTGGATGGCAGGAATCAGCGTCGCGTCACGACCTTGGAATATCACCATTCCAATTTCCAGCTTTCGCCCGACCGTACATGGTTGATTGCCCAGTACGAAGAAGTTAATCGCCCGCCAAGTACGGCCCTCTACCAAACGGATGGAAAATTCGTAGCGAATCTCGCCGAAAGTGATGCTGCCTCGGCAGCCAATCTCGCCGAAATGTTCTCGTTCAAGTCCAACGATGGCAAATTTGACATTTACGGCGTTCTCTACAAGCCGAAAGATTTTGACCCCAACAAAAAATATCCGGTGATCAACTCATTGTATGGTGGTCCGAACTCCAGAGAATTTGGCCCGAACTATGTCTCCCAACCACGGCCCGAATGCGAACGTGGATACCTGGTTGTAAAAGTCAACAATCGAGGTACGGGGGGCAGGGGTAAAGAATTTCTCGGAGCCGCCTATTTGCGACTGGGCGATATCGATATTCAAGATCATGCCGATGCGATTCGATTTCTTTCCAAGCGGTCCTATGTCGATGGGAATCGCGTAGGAATCGTCGGGCATTCCTATGGCGGATTTATGGCGGCATTGGGGATTTTCAAACACCCGGATGTGTATGCGGCCAGCGTGGTCCGAGCGGGCCCGACCGATTGGCGGAACTACGATACGATCTACACGGAACGTTACATGAGTACACCGCAACTCAATCCAGAGGGTTACAAGGCTGGTGCGGCAATGACCTACGTCAATGATTTCAAAGGGCAAGTGCTGATCATGCATGGCATGGTCGACGACAACGTGCATCCCAACAATGCGTTCCAATTAATTGAAGCGATGGATCAGGCCGGAAAAAAATATGAAAGTCGCTTTTGGCCAAACGGCGATCATGGATTGGGACGCGGGGCTGGCGAAACGCAAGAAGAATTTTTCGATCGAGTTTTGCAGCCCACCGTGGCCGCGCCGGCAGAATCAGAGTAACCACAAAATAACGCAAATTTTTCGACATTTCTCGCTGAACACGACGAAAATAAATATTCGTTTCCATGAATCCCGCCGGCTTGTCCAGCGGATACTTCGGCTTTTCGCTACATAAAAAACGACGCACTCCTTTTCGCTTTGCCGCCGGATTTGCCGGAGGCAAATCCGGCGGCAAAGCGAGGATGGCGTTGACTCGTTGTGTAGTAAAAAACCGAAGTATCCGCTGGACAAGCCAGCGGGATTTTTTGCGAAGCAGCATGAATGGTGGCGTTCACCGAGAAGTGTCAAAATTCCGATTCCACCGAAATCGGTTTATTCGGCAGTTACCCGGCCGATGCCCGGAACAAACCGTCCGGTGTGTGACATGTAGTGACGGTATTTATCGCCAAATTGTTCGATGGCATCCCGCTCCTCGGAGCGGGCCAAGCGGAGATAGACCCACCAGAGTACTGGGAGCGTCACCAGCGTGGGAATTGTCGGCCAGTTGATGATGCTGCCTAACAAAAATAGAAAGAACCCGGTGTACTGTGGATGTCGAATGTAGCGGTATAATCCGGATTGGGCCAGTTGGCCGGTGCGGACGGCCTGATACAGCTGTCGCCAGCCGACAATTGCGAGAATCGCTCCGATGACAATCAAACTCTCCCCAACGACCGTGCAGATGAATTGAGCCCATTCGATTGAACTTTGGTCGGCGCCAAAAATTACCGGCCACAAGTGCCCGTTAAAATGTCGTTCGGCATCCTGTTGAGATCGACCCAGCCAGCCCATCACCAAGTACGCGGTCAACGGCGTTCCATACATTTCAGCATAGAGCGCAATCACCCAGGCTTGAGCGGCACCCGCCGAACGCCATTCGCTCTTCTTCCTCGGCCTCAGCACGCCATACAGAAAAAAACTCAGTAGCACGACGTAGATGTACACCAACCACCAATTGAAGTAGCCAATCCGCAAAAAATCGCGTGGGAAGAGCTCAAACATGTTTCGCAGTTGTCCACTCGTTGCTAACAGGTTGGATTCGTAAGGCTCTTCATTGCCAGACACGTTTTTCAGTCGCTAAAGAGAGCGGTAGAGTGACAACCGCCAATCATAACCCGAAACGTAACGATTGATTAAATACTCGGCGAGCCGGCTATGTTTAACGGCAAGCAGCAGGCGAACTTCAATCAGAACATTTCGCCTGCGGCTTGCCGTTAGACGGTCCAAATCAACCAGCGGTAACGTTGCGGGTTGGGAAAACGCAGTCTCCCGACCGGCGAAACCGCCGTGAATCGGTGGCCTTAACACAAAAAATTGGCAAATTTGTTTGACTTGCGGTTTGGGTTCAGAACCGTCAAGCGACCTACTCGATTTCAAATCGTTCGAGTAATCGGTACAGCGATCGGCGATTGATACCAAGCGCCTGGGCGGTGCGTGTTTTATTCTTGTTATTTCGTTGGAAGGTCTCTTCGACATGGATTCGATTGAGTGTTTCCAAATCGCACAAGTCGAGAACGGCAGTTGATAATTTTTCCGATTTTAAATCGACAATTGCGGGAGGTAGATTTTTCAACTCAATCCGATTTTCGTCGGCCAGAACTTTCGCTCGTTCGATCGCATTCTGCAATTGGCGGACGTTGCCAGGCCAGCTGTAATTGACCAGCCGCTCCATCACGGCGGGGTCGATGATCCAATCTTCACCAGCAAATTTCTCAGCCAGCAGGCGGATGTCTCCGGAGCGTTGGCGCAGCGGCGGAAGTCGAATTTCGAGTACGTTGATGCGATAGAACAAATCTTCGCGGAATTTTTTCTCGGCAACTTCTTTTTCCAGATCCCGATTGGTGGCCGCGATGACGCGTACCCGAACGTGTCGCTCCGTAATGGAGCCCACGCGACGAAGTGAGCCATCTTCGAGCACGCGCAGCAACTTGGTCTGTAAAGCTCCGCTCATTTCACCAAACTCATCAATGAACAAAGTTCCCCCGTCGGCGATTTCAAATAACCCCGGCTTGGCCGCGATCGCGCCCGTGAACGAGCCCTTCTCGTGGCCAAACAATTCACTTTCCAATAACTGCTCAGCCAGTGCCGCACAGTTGATGACCACCAAGGGCTGGTCGGCCAGGGCACTGGATCGATGAATGGCTCGCGCGACCAGCTCTTTGCCCGTGCCACTCTCACCTTGAATCAACACCGTTTTGTCGGATGCGGCGGTTCGTTCGATCAGGCGAAACACTTCCTGCATCGCCGGCGACTGACCGATTAGTTCACCCACCGAAGTCTGCCGCTTGATCACTTCTTTCAAACGGATATTCTCCTGCTCCAGTTTCTGTGTTTCGCAGGCCCGTTTGAGCATCCGCGCCAAGTCCTCCAATCGAGCCGGTTTGGTCAAGAAATCGTACGCTCCTTTCTTGATCGATTCGACCGCATTCTCAATGGTTCCTCCGCCGGTCAACATGATTACCTTGGGCGGTGAATCACGTTTCATCACTTCGTCGAGCACCCGCATACCGTTCATGATCGGCATATGAATGTCCAGAAGCATGACATCGAATCGTTTGTTCGTGGAGACATTCAGCGCCTCTTCACCGTCTTCTGCTTGGTCGACATGGAAGCCGAGCCGAGTGAAATATCGCGCCGCCGATTCGCGAAAATCTCTTTCGTCATCAACAATCAATAAATTGATTTCGGCAGACTTGGTCTGGGGGCTGGGCGAATCTGGAATGGAGTGCATGGTTGGGGCACGCGTCTGGTTGCGGATGGAAAGAGGTGAACTCATGCTGCGGACCAACTGGGTTGCAGGTCGGGGAATAATTACAGCCAGTCGGAGTTGTTGGGAGGATCAGTTGAGGGGAAAACAAGACGCCAATTAATCCAACTATATTACGGTGCCAATGCCGCAAACGCACTGAGCTAAATTTTCAAAACGGGACACTTCGCGTTCATTATCACGGCCACAGCAATACTGCTCATCAATTTTTGGTGAAAACCGACTCGACCATGCGTGCACCGCTCGATTGCGCGAGCACGAATGCATACCCAGCGCCCCAATCGAGGATACAAAAAAACGCTGGAAAACGAGGATTTGGTATAAAGTTATGGCGATCTTTCAAGTTGGAAGATTCAGCGGGCCTAACCAGTGCAAGGCGTGTGCCATTTTGTCGAGTCTCAATCCAACAGGTCCAAATTCAGCGACTCAAATTGCGGGGGAAACTAGCCTGAGGCGGTTTTGACCACTGGAATTTGAGCCGATGTTTTTTGATAGAAAGGTAACTCGACCACGAAACGGGCACCTCCCAGCTCCGCATCAGTGACATAGATTCGACCGTCATGAGCTTCCACATATCGTCGCGATAACGCCAGACCTAACCCCGTTCCTTTGGTCTTTGTTGTATAGAAGGGGAGAAAAACCGTCTCGAGGTCCGCCTCCGCGATGCCTCCTCCATTATCGGAGACTTCCAATCGAAGGATCGGTTCAGCGTTCGGTGGGCGTTGCTCCCAGCTCAATCCTAACTGGATCATTTTTGGTTCATGCCCGGCAAACCAGGCATTCTCCAACAGGTTTCGAATGACACGTTTGATGCGGTCGCGGTCGAGCAGACAGGAATTGGGAAAATCGGACTGTACATCGATGGAAAACTGGGGAGCAATGTTCGAAACTTTGGCGTCCAACATGTTTTGCCAGACTTCCTGAACTAATAGTTCCAGCGAACACGATCGACGTTCAAGAATGATGGGTGCCGCATAGCAACGCACCTCTTCCAACATCAAATGCAAATCGTCGAGCGCTTTCTGGACCTTGTTAACCAGCGCCAAGCTCGCTGGCATATGTTCCAGATCCAACGCCAATTCGGCCAAACAGGCATGGCTGCGTTGAAAAGCGTTGCGGCTTTCGTGAGCCATGCCTGATACAGTCTGTCCGATCGCCGCCAGCCGTTCGTTGATTAACAGCTTGGATTGCAGCTGAGCTTCGATCTGTTTCGTCGCTGTCAGGTCGCGAACAAAGCCGGCAAATACGCGACGATCAAGCAACTTGATCTCACTGACGGCCAAGTGAATTGGAAATTGGATGCCATTCTTTTTTAACCCCACCACTTCGCGGCCAATGCCAATTATCTGGCGAATACCAGTCGCCAGATACTTCTTGAGATAGCCGTCGTGCTCATCATGGTAAGGGGCGGGCATCAATTGACTGATGTTCTTGCCAATCAATTCTTCTTCGTCGTAACCGAACAGAATCAGCGTTGCCGGGTTTACGGTTTCAATGAGGCCCTGCTGATTGATGGTAATGATCGCATCAACGGCCCCATCATGAATCGCTTCCAGTGTGTGATGATGTTGTTGATCGAAATTGAAGAAAGTATCCACAATGCCACAGTCAGCAAATCAGAGTGAAGATTAAAACGCCAAGACGCGCAGCGTTCAATGGAAAACAGTGCCGACTGTTATCGTCAATGGAACCCGAATGTTCAAGGTTCAAGTTAGTCGCCACCGCCTCAACGCGAATATTTGTTGAAATTGCACCGGATTCATGGTGTCATCCGGCTAAATTCCCATCATCGCCAGTACATCGGTGACTTGTGAGAGCAATCGGGTGACGCCAGGGTGGTCCGTTTCGAATCGCCGAATCCGCTCCAGCAACGCTTGACCTTCGGCTTGACGGTCCGCAGATTCGTCGGCCAATTTCTGTCGATCGAGAATTGCACCGGCATCGGTAACCAATTGCCCTAAAGCATCAATCGTCTCTTCGTCGACCTGTTGAGCCAACTTGTGATTATTGTTGATCGCGGCCAGTGCTTCGTGCAGGTTGCGCAACTTGATCAGAATTTCAGAGTTTGACATGTTGTGTTCCCTCTACCAGATCGACACGGCGCGCCTCGTACTCATCGACTCCCATCGCGGGGCAGACCTCGGTCGATGGACAATTGTTGCAAGCCACGCGAATCATGTCAGCCGGGCTGAATACCCGTTGTTGGTTGTGACAAAGCTCAAACAATTGATGCAATGTGGAACAGATCATGTGGATTCTCCAGTGTTAACGGATTACGATTAAAATGGTGCTTGGTGGGATTTGTCCACTGACGAGCAATTCTCGTACCCAGTCATCAATAGCCGCGAGTTCATCTGATCGAACGCCAGCAATGGATCTGCGGGCGGGCTACCAATTCGAATTGAAACGATCATACGAGCCGCAGAATCGGGAATTCTTGCCGCACGTCGCCGGAATTCGATTGCCTTGACGAGCCTAGCCTCGTCGGAGCAAGCAGATGGCGAGAACTCGAAGAACATCGACAGCCAGGGATGAGCGAAATCGAACGCGCGCGAGCGGCATCGCACAGTAGTATTCAGTTGCGGGGTTACGATCAGGTGATCTTTGACCGAGTTGCCACAATTTCGCGCGAATTCGCTGAAGCGTCAACTCAATTTGCAAATTCACTCCGGGGAGGTATTGCGAGATTGTTTGCCAACACGATCCGATTACCTGCGACATTTCAGGCCCACCAAACTTTGGCACCACCTTTGCGTTTGGACCGGATCGAAGGCAATGCCGGATTGCCGCAGTTCTGTTTTTTCCCGTGCCAGAGTTATTCACAATGAGTGTGCTTAATCAGCCTGTTGGTTCTCTAAATCCGCAGACTTCACCGAAGCCGGTGCTCGAAAGTTTTTCTTACGATGATCAAATCGTGCGCATGTTCATGGTGGCGACCATGGCTTGGGGGATCGTCGCCACCATTGTGGGATTGATCGTCGCGATTTTGTTGGCGGCCCCGCAATTGTCCTTGATCGAGTACATTTCGTTTGGCCGACTACGTCCGCTCCATACCAATGCAGCGATCTTTGCTTTCGGAGGCAACGCTATTTTTGCAGCCGTCTACTATTCGACCCAGCGATTATGCAAGGCTCGGATGTGGAGTGACTTGCTCAGTCGTCTGCATTTCTGGGGCTGGCAGCTGATCATCGTGTCCGCCGCCGTAACGCTACCGCTGGGGATAACTCAATCGAAAGAATACGCCGAATTGGAATGGCCGATCGACATCGCCATTGCGGTGGTGTGGTTGTTTATTTTTGGTGGTAATTTTTTAATGACGTTGATCAATCGGCGTGAACGCCACATGTACGTGGCACTCTGGTTTTACATTGCGACGATCGTGACAGTGGCAATCTTGCATGTGTTCAACAATCTGGTGGTTCCTTGGGGGGCCTTCAAGTCCTACCCGATCTATGCGGGCGTCCAGGATGCGATGATGCAGTGGTGGTATGGTCACAATGCAGTGGCATTTTTTCTGACGACTCCGTTTTTGGGATTGATGTATTACTTTTTACCCAAGGCGGCGGAACGGCCAGTATTTTCTTACAAATTGTCGATCATCCACTTTTGGTCGTTGGTATTTATTTACATTTGGGCGGGCCCCCATCATTTGCATTACACATCGGTGGCGACTTGGGCGTCCTCGATGGGGATGGTGTTCTCGTTGATGTTATGGATGCCCAGCTGGGGCGGAATGATCAACGGATTGTTAACTCTTCGCGGGGCTTGGCATAAAGTCGCCGTCGATCCGGTGCTGAAATTTTTCGTAGTGGGCATCACGTTTTATGGAATGTCGACGTTCGAAGGACCGATGTTGTCAATCAAGTCGGTCAATGCCCTGTCGCACTACACCGACTGGACGATCGCTCACGTGCACGCTGGAGCACTCGGTTGGAACGGCTTCATGACGTTTGGCATGCTGTATTGGTTGCTGCCACGCGTATTCCAGACGAAATTGTGGAGTACGAAACTGGCGACCTGGCATTTTTGGTTGGGCACATTGGGAATCCTGTTGTACATCATCCCGATTTACGTTGCGGGATTGACTCAAGGATTAATGTGGCGCGCTTTTACTCCCGATGGAAATTTGGCCTATCCAGATTTTGTCGAGACGGTCAATGCGATCGTGCCGATGTGGTGGGCGCGTGTCGGTGGAGGTGCCCTGTATATCGTGGGTATGCTATTGATGGCGTACAACTACTTGATGACCTGGACCACGCGGCCGTCTGTTTATGAAGTACCGGTCTTGCATGCCGCTCGATTGACGAAAGAATTTGCCGATCAGCCGACTCCCGAATCCCGCCTGAAAAATGCGCCCGTCATGAACGTGGCCAACAAGATCGATGTGTGGGAACAAGCGGCATGGCACCGAGTCTGGGAGCGATTGCCGGTGCGATTTACGGTTTGGGTAACGATTGCGGTTCTGTTAGCGTCGGCGCTGGAATTGGTGCCAACGTTCCTGATTCGTGCCAACGTGCCCACGATTGCGACCGTCAAGCCGTACACGCCGCTGGAATTGGCGGGGCGGGATATCTATATTGCCGAGGGTTGTTACAACTGTCACTCGCAGCAGATTCGACCGCTATTTGCCGAGACGGAACGCTATGGCGCCTATTCAATGGCGGGCGAAGGAATCTACGACCGTCCGTTTCAATGGGGATCGCGTCGCATTGGTCCTGATCTGGCACGCGAAGGTGGCAAGAACTCACATCAATGGCATTTGCGGCACTTCATTGATCCGCCGTCGATGACGCCCGGCAGTGTGATGCCGGCCTATCCGCATTTTCTGACTAACAAGCTGAATTTCAATTCGATTCCGGCGCGGGTCAAAGCCACCGCAATGTTGGGGGCACCCTATGATCGAGAATTGACCGAGTCGATCGAAATGGCGCGGGAGCAGGCCAAAAAAATTGTGGCTGAATTGGTCGTGCAAAACGAAAAAGCTACATTCACCGATTCGACAGGCGAAGTCATTCCTCTGGAAGAAACCTATATGATCGCCATGCTTGCCTACATGCAACGGATCGGTATCGATTTGTTTGCCACCGAGGTGCCAGCCGGAGAAGTTTCTGCCTCGACGCCTGGGGCAGCGCTGCCCACAACTGGACCAGTTGTAGAGCCCGAGGGTCCCGCCTTGCCGCCCGTTGCGAAAAATCCGTAGCCGGCCGCTCGGCAATTCTTGATTCAAAAAAAGTAGAAAGAACCCATGATAAAACTAGTCCTCAGTCAATTCAACGCATCAATCTTCGCGGAAGCGGCACTGGTGATGTTTGCGACCGTCTTCATCGCAATCGTCGTCCATACGCTGCGGATAAAGACGGAAACGATCCACGAACAGGCCAATATCGTGCTTGGTGAAAAAACGGAGAAACACGCATGAGTGGCGACACAGTAGAACCGATGTACGAATCGGCCGACGAGAACTTGACGGGCCACAACTATGATGGGATTCAGGAATATGACAATCCGCTGCCCGGCTGGTGGAAATTTCTATTTTGGGTTTCCATCATTTTTTCGCCATTTTACTTGTTCTATTTTCATGCCGGCAATGCGGATCGCTCGATCCATGGTCAGTACGAAACTCAGATGGCAAGTATTTTTGAAGTTCGGTTCAAAGAAATTGGTGATTTGGAACCCGATCGCGCTACCATCCTCAATTACATGAACAAACCCGATTGGTTGGCAGTCGGCAAAGTAGTTTACAAAACGAATTGCGTCAGTTGTCATGGTCCGGCGGGCGCAGGTCTGGTTGGTCCGAACTTGACAGACGATTATTGGAAAAACGTTCGCAACATCGAGGACATTGCGTCCGTGATTGCCAAGGGTGCTGCCGACGGCGCCATGCCGGCCTGGAAAAATCGCCTTAGCCATCAGAATCAAATTGTCTTGACGGCAGCATACATCGCGTCCATGCGAGCCAACCCGGTCAGTGGCAAAGCGCCTGAAAAGGAAGCGATCAAGATTCCTGATTGGCAATAGATCGAACGGTTTGTGCGGACGATGTTGTGGCCAACGGTGGCGAAGAAATCGGATTCTCGCGACCCTCCGGTTGAGACTTTTTTTTCATTTAATCCAATCCGTCCCGCGTCAATTGACCGCCATGTCCAATATTCTGCAACCCGAGGAACACGTCTTGAGTACGCTCGAGCGCGATGGTTCTCGCCGCTGGCTCAAACCGAAACTGAGCAAAGGTAAATTGTTGCGATTGCGGCGTTGGTTCGCCTATTTGCTAATCGCCGTATTCACACTGATTCCGTTTATCAAAGTCGCTGGCAAACCGCTGGTATTGCTTGATATCACCGCGCGACGATTTACCATTTTTGGTTTTACGTTTCTGCCCACCGATACCGTGTTGTTGGTGATCTTCTTGGTGGGGTTTCTATTGTCCATATTTCTGTTTACGGCGTTGTGCGGGCGGGTCTGGTGTGGTTGGGCGTGTCCGCAAACCGTTTATTTGGAATTTTTGTTTCGCCCGGTGGAACGCTTGTTCGACGGTACTATCGGCCGGGGAGGATTAAAACAACAGGTGCCGGCTTGGCGAACAGCCGGCAAATATCTGGTCTATTTTTTTCTGTGTGTGTACCTGGCTAACACTTTTCTCGCGTACTTTATTGGCGTCGAACGGCTGGAACAGTGGGTGACACAATCTCCACTTCAGCATCCGGTACCCTTTCTCGTGATGGCCTTTGTGACGTTTGCGATGATGGTGGATTTCTGTTTCTTCCGTGAGCAGATGTGTTTGATTGCGTGCCCTTATGGCCGCTTTCAATCGGTGTTGCTCGATCAAAATTCTTTGATTGTGTCGTATGATGCCCGCCGCGGCGATCCGCGTGGCAAAGTGAACAAGAAAGATGCTGCCGCGTTGCCAGTGTTGGGTGATTGTATTGACTGCGGGAATTGCGTGACGACCTGCCCGACCGGCATCGATATCCGCCAGGGATTGCAGATGGAGTGTATCAACTGCACCCAATGCATCGATGCCTGTAATTTGGTGATGGAGAAAATCCAACGTCCGCCGAATTTGATTCGCTACAGTTCGCAAAGCCGCGATCAAGGCAAGCAGGCCAATCTGTTTCGCGCTCGGACGGCAATTTATCCGCTGCTGTTGATTGGGCTGGTGAGCGCTTTTTTCGCCGTTTTTCTGGCCGGCAAGACGTTTGATGCAGTCGTTTTGCGAGAGCCCGGCAACCCCCATGTATTGACCGAGGATGGGCGTGTTCGAAACATGCTGAAGTTCAAAATGACCAATCGGACCGACGAAGAAATGAAATTTTCGGCAAAAATTCTGGAGCCCTCGGGCGGAATGTTCGAATTGCAGGAATCTGAATTCGAACTCGATGCGCGCGACTCCGGCACGTTTCACTTCAGTGCGATTGCACCGACGGGAGTGTTTCGGATGGGGCAGGCCAACCTGTTAATCGAACTCACCAATGATCAGGGAGTCTCTCGGACGATGCGCTTTAAAATGATCGGTCCCTTTTAGTGCTCGCCTGCTGTATTCCCTTGAGTAAATCTGTCGTCTTTCCGATTGAATCGAATCCATGACCAATTCATTGCAGATAGATAAAAACGAACAAACTGCCCAGCTCGTGTGGACTGTGATTATCGTGTCGTTCTTCCTGATCCAGGCCGTTATCTGGACCGTCGCGATTTCGATCACGTCGAATGATCAATCGCATGTGGTCTTGGTCGATTACGACCAGAAATCATTGCACTGGGACGAAAGTCAGGCCAGTCGGCGGGCCAGCAAAGCACTCGGGTGGCAAACAAGTTTGAAAATCGATGCTGCGGCAGACATTGTCGGCAACCGTTTGGTCACGTTGACATTGCATGATCGAAACGACCAACCGATACCCCAACCCACCGTCGAATTGATCGCGTTTCACCGTGGCCAGGCAGCCAATCAGCAATCCGTTCGTTTGCAGTCGACGCTGCCGGGGATTTACGAGGGTATCGTGCAGATTCGCAAACAGGGGCAGTGGCAATTCAGCGGGACGATCAGAAATAGTGGCGATCAATTCTATTTTGATGAACAACAGTTTATTGAGCTTGTACGAAAGTAGTTGGATCAGAATCCTGTTGGGTCTGGTCAGCACCGGTCAATTGTAAGTACGCGTAATATGTTAATCCTCTTAGGCACCGTTTTTCTCGCCAGTCTACTCGGCAGTCTGCACTGCGTGGGAATGTGCGGGCCGTTTGCGTTGTTGGCGAGTTCGAATCCGCGGGGGCGTTCTGCTGCAGTTGTGCCGACGATGGCCTATAGTCTGGGTCGCTTGATCACTTACTCGTTGATTGGTCTGATTTTCGGCGGTCTGGGGATGGCGATCAATCGTGGCTCGGCTATCAACCAGTGGCAACAAACTGCGACCTATATTGCGGGTGGACTGATGATCGGAGTCGGACTGATCGCCTTGGCCCGTTGCTGCGGTGTTCGAATCAGCTTGCCGACGATCGTCTCGCCGTTGCAGAAATTTCTGCAAGCCAATTTTCAGCGCACGATTCAGCTGTCGCCCCTGCCCCGGGCGCTGGCCATCGGCATGCTGACCAGTTTGATGCCCTGCGGTTGGTTGTATACGTTTGGAATAACGGCGGCCGGAACGGGCAACCCGTTGTCGGGAATGATTTTGATGATGGTCTTTTGGGCTGGCACCGTTCCGATCATGACCGCACTGATGCTGGGCGTCAGCCGGATCGGGAGCGGCTTGCAGCAGCGGATTCCGTTGCTGATGGCGCTGTTGGTCGTCCTGTTGGGTGTGTTTACGATTGCCTTTCGCGCCCCCGTTGATCTCAGTGGCATGACCGAACAGGCTCGAGTCGTATCCGACACGGCCACGTTGACTCGGCAAGTGATGGAAACGGATCAAGCCACGCTGCCATGTTGCAGCGAACAACAGCCATGATTGTCCGAAATGTGACGACCGAATGTACGCATTGCGGTTTGCCCGTGCCGGCGGGTTTGATTGTCAATAATCGCGATCAGCAATTCTGTTGTAACGGTTGCTCGCTGGCTTACGAGTTAATTTCGGCCAACGGACTGGAAGCGTTTTATGCGATGGTCGATTCGTCCGGCGCGGATTCAACTTTGCAACTCCGGAACGGAAACGAGACGCAATTCGACAACTTTGACGAACCAGGATTCCTGACGAAGTTTGCTCGCGATGCACCCGGCGGTGTACGTGAGATTCGATTGGCACTGACGGGGATTCATTGCGCGGCTTGCGTTTGGTTGGTCGAAAAACTGCCGACAATTGTCCCAGGAGTCGTCCACGCTCAAGTGAATTGGGCGAGCGGAACAATCAAACTAGGTTGGCACGCCGATCAAGTTCAATTGTCCCAAATCGCCATCGCCTTGTTTCGACTCGGTTACACACCGCACCCCATTCGGACCAACGGCAAGAGCGCGCGTCGGCAATGGGAGAATCGTCAGCACCTTTCGCGAATTGGCGTCGCGGCAGCAGCTGCCGGGAACAACATGATCATTGCGGCGGCGCTTTATTTGGGCATGTTCACTTACATGGAATCTGGCTTCGTGACGCTGTTGCGTTGGGCTAGTTGTCTGGTCGGGGTGGCGTCACTGTTGGGACCGGGACGGGTATTTTTACGAGGCGCTTGGAGTGCCATTCGGACTCGGACACCACACATGGACTTGCCGATTGCGCTCGGATTGGTGGCCGGAACGCTGAACGGCTTGATCAATACGATTCGGGGTACGGGAGAGATCTATTTCGATTCGTTGTCGGTGTTGATTTGTCTGTTACTTATCGGTCGGTGGATTCAGTTTCGGCAACAAAATAACGCTGCCGATGCGATTGAGTTGTTGTATCGCTTGACGCCGCAGCGGACCCGCAAGTTGGTGGCTGGCAAGGTCATCGAGGTGGATGTCGAAGACATCGAAATCGGAGATCTGTTGGAGATTCGTCCCGGTGATTTGATTTCCGCCGATAGCGACGTCGTTGAAGGTCGCTCCGAAGTTGACGAGTCTATTTTGTCTGGTGAATCGAAACCGGTTCACAAACGGGTCGGTGCTTCCCTGTTGGCGGGTACCAAGAACCTGAATTCACTGTTGATCGCCCGCGCAACTGCCGTCGGTCAGGAAACCCGGATCAGCAAAATTGTTGAGTTGGTGGAGCAGGCTTCCGCCGACAAACCGCAAATCGTGCACTGGGCCAATCGAATTGGCGGCTATTTTGTGGTCGTCATCATCGTACTGGCGGTTTTGACGTTTGGTGTCTGGATGCTGATCGATCGCCGGCTGGCGACCGATCACGCCGTTGCCCTGTTGGTCGTTGCCTGTCCTTGTGCCTTGGCCATGGCCACACCGTTGGCGATCGCCGTGACGTTGGGGCGGATGGCACGACGTCGAATCATGATTAAATCCGGGGACGTGATCCAAGCACTCGATCGACCGGGAATGATGTGGTTGGATAAAACTGGGACATTGACCGAAGGTGAGGTTCAAGTTGTCCAGTGGATCGGCGACCCGCAGTGGATTCCCTGGGTCGCCGCCGTGGAACGCAAATTCAGTCATCCGATCGCCTGGGCGCTCGTGAAATATCACGAGCGCAGACCGCATTCGCCCACTGAACTTGAGGTTGAATCGTCGCTGGGTGAGCTCACTGAGGTGGCGCTGAACATCAACAGTTGTTTCGCTCATGCGAACGGAGTTTCGGCGGACGTTGCAGGACGAAACCTGTTGATCGGCAATCGACGACTCCTCGAGAGTGCGGGGGTGCGCGGAGTCACAGGCCAAGACAGTGACTTGACCCGAGGACTAGTAATCAACGATTGGAATGCGATTGAACAATCGGCACTGGCTGAACAACACTCACCTTGTTGGATCGCAGTAGACGGCGAGGTTGTTGGTTTGGTCAGCTTGGGAGACCGAATTCGAAGCGATGCAGCGAAAACTTTGGAGGTCTTGCGTCGCCGCGGTTGGTCCATTGGAATCCTTTCGGGAGATCATCCGGCCGTGGTTCGTGACGTGGCACTTAAATTGGGAATCAGCAATGTCCAGGCCGGCGTTACGCCCGAAGAAAAACTGGCCATTGTCCGCCAATCGAATCAACAATTTGCGACGACCGTAATGGTAGGAGACGGTGTTAACGACAGCGCGGCGCTAGCGGCGGCAACGGTTGGAATTGCTGTCCACAATGGTGCCGAGGCCAGTTTGGCGGCGGCTCCGGTTTATCTTGGTGAATCAGGTCTCGCGCCGATCGTCGCGCTCTTGGCAGCCAGCCGAATGACCTGCTCCACCATTCGGCGGAACTTCGCGGCATCGTTGGGATACAACGTGATCGGGGCTGGATTGGCCATGCTCGGTTGGATTCATCCGTTGTTGGCGGCCATCTTGATGCCCGTTAGTTCCCTGACGGTAATCGCGATTTCGTTGCGGTCAGGGCGGATGGAAGATTGATTTTCTTTTCGTTTTAGGAATTCCATCGTCAGAAAACTGTGCGATAGAGCGCGCTGGCTGTGCTGCGATGGCAAGGTTGGGGATGTCTTGGGATTGTCTGGCAAATAAACAACTTGAAACTACGACCAACATTTGCCGGCAATTTGGTTGGCATACCGTTTGCGGATGGAGTGGAGTGGAGCCCAAGTGTTGGTTGAGGCTCATTCCAATTTTGAAAACATGTGTGGAGACTTGATTATGAACGCCATTCTATTTGTTACCGGATTTTCCAGTCTCATCATGTTTTGTTTGTTCTTTGTTTTGCCAGCGATCGATCATGCCGCCAGCAAAAGGGGCAACTAAGCGGGCAACAAGTCCAACGCGAGTTGGCAGGAAATTGGGCCACGCTCAGCGGGCTTAGTTGATTAATCCAGTGGAACGCGGCAAAAAGGTTGCAGTTTGCATAGTCCTATGAGTGTAATCTTTGTTGCCGTTCCGATTGCATTGTTCATTTCGCTAATTGCGGTCGTGGCTTTCGTGTACCAGGTTCGCAGCGGACAGTTCGACGATTTGGAGACACCGCCTCGACGGATCCTATTCGATGATGTCGAAGGTCGCGTGATTGCACCGCGCAAGCCGGTCGCAGGAGTGTCCGAAGCGGTTGAATGCCCGCTGGCCGACGAAAGCTTCGTGGACCAACCATTTTGAGTTATTTTAAGGAATTAAATTACCATGAAAATTCAGCAAGTTAACGACGTGGTCGTGGTCCCATGGGACTATTCGGATCTCTCCCGGGCTGCGTTGGTCAAGGCCTATGAGATGGTCGAGCGACCGGCTTTGATTCGGGTCGTGCATGTATCACCTGTGGTATCACCCTACGAATTGGGTGTGGCTTGGGAAGTAATCCCGGAAGAGACCCTGCGAACTCAATTGGTGGAATCGTTCCGCAAGGAAATGCAATCGGATACGCGATTCCAAGAAATCAGTTTTACCGTCCTGTTTGGCGATCCTGGTCGGCAGATCTGTGATTTCGCGGCTGAGCATCACGCCGAGTTAATCGTCGTGCCGTCGCATGGTCGATCGGGATTCACTCGATTGTTATTGGGCAGTGTTGCCGAACGCATCGTCCGACTGGCTCCCTGCCCGGTCCTGGTATTAAGAACCGCTCCACCGGTAGAAGTACCCGCCGCGAAACACACGTCGGTTACGGTGTTCGCGTAGATCTCGATTGGCAGAACAATCACCGGCCACAGCCGTCGACGCCTCGAGCGCCACGAGCGCGTGGTAGCCTGGCCGGAGATTGGACTTATTCAGCGTTAGAAATGATAGCTGGCATGGCGCAAGTGTTGGTGGCAATCGATACAGCGGGTGGAAAGTTCATAAAATCGCAACGCCGTCGCTTCGATGTTCTTGGTCTCGGCAGAAATCTTAAGACGCTGCACAGCGGTTTTGAATTCGCGAGTCAATTCCCGGTAGTCGTCATTGTCGATCGTCACCCACGCTTCGGCTTCTAACACTTGTTCAAGTTCGCGAACTCCCTGATTGATCAAATCGAAATCGCGAATGGTCAGCCCCTCGAAAATGTTTTGACTATACATCAGCTTCGTACGCATGAAATCGCGCCGCTCGACCGACGACTCGTCAGGGACGGGGATTGGATCTTGCACGGCAGGCGATTTTTGTGGTTTTGATTCTTGATCTTGGAACGCGGTGCAAAGCGCCCAAGGCAACGGTAGTGAAAGCAGCAAAACAACGGCGAGCGATTTCATGGTTAGTTTCCCGGTTTGATGGTTGGTTCCAATGTAGGGGCGGTTGTTCCGCCCCATGGAAGATTGCAGCTGATTGACGCAATCGCTGTGCCATTCTGTCGCTTCCATCCACAGCACGATAAGCCTCGAAAAAGAAACAGTTTGAGGTTCAAACCAGCTGTGCGAATTAGCGCAGTTGATTGACGTGGTGTTTGAAGTGACGTTTGAAGTGACGTGGTATTGGACTTTTTGCGTTAGGCTCAAACGTGTTGGAGCGTGTTTAGATAACGCCGTGTGCAACTGGGCAAGAACGTGCTCGAAAATTGTGCGATCCGGGACCGCCTCATTTTTTTGCGGTAAGTGCCAGCATGTTTCCTCGTGCATTTTTAATGGTTTAAGTAGATTCCACACCAAATCAGCGCTCCGGCATAAGTTTTGCGTGACTTGAATTTGTTTAGGTGCAAGAAAAGATTACTGCAGCGGTCGGACGGTTTGACGGCGGTCCGGTGAGCGGAACTAGTGCGATTGGACCACAACGTCAGAGCCTAGTGTTTCTTTCTTCAGATTGGTTGAGGTTTCCATGTTGATTCAACAAACAAATTTGGATGCGCGTTTTGACACTTCCAGTCATGCAGTCGACAATCACCCGGTGTTCTTGGAATCCGGAACCCCTGTCCAAGCGGATCGCGCGGTGGAAGTGCGGGCGTCGGTGTTGTTGCATTCCCATCCCCATCTGCAACACTTTAGTTCCAATGTCCAATGTTGTTTTCGCGAGCGATGTTTATGTTTGGCCGGTACAGTTCCTTCATTCTATCTAAAGCAATTGGCGCAGGAGACGCTGCGCGGCATGCCCGGTGTCGAGCGAATTGAAAATCGGATTGCCGTGGTCTCACCCCAGCCGGGTTTTTCGGGCGGATTCGAATCCCATCCTTGGGCACCGCATTTCGACGATTTTCAAGCGCCGTCACAGCCTCGCTGAAAACAGAAACAGCTGGAATTTGTCCACGGTAGAGCTGGCGATCAATTCGGTCCCGACTCTCTCCGCGATATGGAAACTCGGCCAACCAATAGGACCACGAATTCGTGATCGAAGAGTTCTAAATTCACGCCGCGTAACGCATGAATCCTGATTTGACCCATTGCATAAATTTTAGCGACATTGAACGCTCGAAAAACCGCCAAACGTGATGGTGAATTCATGGCAGGGGCCCAAAAATAACTCAGTTGGCGGCAATGGTTGATCGATTGATTTTCGACTGTCTTGGGGTTGTCAACAAGCGGACTGATGTTTAAACAAAGAACTTGATGGAGGGACTTCAATGCTGGACTCGAAGTCGATTCTGAGAAAACCTTTAATGGCCGTGGGAAACGTCCTCGGAATTGGCGCTCAGACAAGGGCGCAAACTGGTTTCCTAGGAGCACTTAACAAGTAGCTCCGGAAAGTTTTGAGATATTCTCCAGTTGCCCCCGAGAGGATGGGAGTCAGCTCCCTTCGATTCGTGATAGAATGAAACTGGATAGGCTGTTTCGGGCGTGGAATAGGCGTTACGCTTTTTGCTGCTACGTCCAAGCAAATTTGATTGTATTTCAGCCGGGTGGTGACTTATGCTTCGCGTCAGTTTTGTGCTGATCATGGTTGCAATAGCGGCAGGCATTTCGTCCGCGCAGGATACGCAGGATAAAGACCCAAGCCGGATGCTGTCCCGGTACGACGCCAATCGCCCCAGCGATCGCGAACTGGCCATGTACCGATTGGACTGGGCCCCATCGCTGGAGGAAGCGCTCAACCGAGCAGCTCGGGAACAGCGGCCGATTTTTCTGGTGATCATTCACGCTCAATACGGCGACATCGCTTCGGGACATTGCTGAGCGACTGCGACACAGGTCCGGGGGACCTCACTGATCCAGGAAGAAGTCGTCGAGCAATTACAGCCCTTTATCGTGACCTCCTGGCATGGGCATCGCAATGATGCAAATATACCCGCTGCCGTGGCACAGGTTTGGAAAGAAAAATTCAATTCTCGCCGAGGCCCGCAATCCGGAAACCAAAGCAATGTTGATCTGGCGGTACTCGACTCGACGGGAAAGGTCGTGCACTGGTTCAATGCATTTTCGCAACGGAACACCGGACGCCGGGATGCGTTGGCGAATTTTACTGCGCGGGAAATTCAACGCACATTGCCGCAGCTCAATCTGCGCGACGTGCCGGAGCGAACCAACGCACTAAAACTACCGGACTTGGATCAGTCCCGCGGCATCCGCGTTTTTGTCCGATTGATGGATGATCGTATGTCCGTTCCTTGAAAGGCGTGTTCGAGGGGATTTACCCACGTGTTGATCCCAACCGAAATCAGCCCCGCGAACTACCGCTCAAAGCCTTTTTTGAATCGTTGCCGGAACCGGCGACAACGTCGACCAAGGTCGACGCCAAAAAATAACTGGCTGGGATTCGGCCAGCAGAATGAATGCCGGTGATCGCCGGGGCTGATCGCCGGGGCCAGACCAGATCGCCGGGGCCAGACCAAGGCATTTTATCCCGACTCGTCCGTTTCCCAATGCGGACGGGACGAGAAAGTTTAAATAATCACTAATGGTCGCGTATCGCTAATAGGTCCTTGGTCTTCCCCATCGCAGATTCCCACTGGATTAGCCGAGCGGCAGGTAAAAATCGACCTGTCAAAAGCCATCCCGATAGGAACAAACCCGCCACTCGCCTTGCGAGGATTTTTGGCAAAATCCACTGCCAACTTGTGGAAGTTCAACAAAAAATCGCGATTTTCGTTGTCGCAACCGGGCTCGATGTTCGTCAGGAATAATTGTCGCTTCTGCGCATCGTCTGACTTGTTGATCGTCTGATCCAAGCTAAGATACGACTTAGGATCGGTGCGACTTGAGCATGGTCTCTGCCTGACCTTTTTCCCTTAACTTGTGAGCCGGCATCATGATTGCAAATTATAGTCTCGCCAGTCGTATGTTTTTAACCAAGACGTTTGCGATCTCTGTATTGATCGTTGCAGCGTTCAACGGTCAGGCCAGCGGACAGATTAATGTCTTCATTAACTACGCAGATTTCCAAACTCGATTGAATTCCGCGACTTCAACTGCTGGAGTTCCAAGTTTCTCATTAGCTGAAATTCAGACGATTCAAGGCAACATTTCGAATTACTTGAATACGGCCTTTAATGGATACATGATTAATTTTTCAACGACCAATCCAGGAGGAACGTTTGAGACTTTGACGTTTGGACTAACTGGAAGCGGATTTGGACTAGCTGATCGGATTGATTTTCGCAATCGTTTTGGAAACGATGTATCGCGAGTTTTCACAGCCAACTTTGGCACATTCCTCAACCCCTCCGATCCGCGATCGTTGCAAATTACCAGTTTGAGCAATTCGTTGGGTGGGACGTCCAGTCACGAACTCGGACACAACCTCGGTTTAGAACATCGCGATCCCTACGGAATACCTGGGATCGGAAGCGCTAACGCCGCGGGTGGCCACCAGACGTTTGGATTGCAGAATACGCATATCATGGCGACTGGAATTACTGGACTGACCAACGCTGAACGAATTGTACCACGCACTTTCTCCAGTCTGAGTCATGCCAAACTGCTATTTGCCAGCGGCGTCATTCCAAACCCGATCGCTCCCATTGCGGAGCAGGCTGCACCCCATGCGACTGCTGCTACCGCACAAAACGCTGAATTTTCTATTTTTACAACGGCGCATTCGGCCTATCGCGCTGGCTTTGTGGTGGAAGGGAGTCTAACCGCCAATAGTCAATTGGATTTTTACTCGTTCGAGTTGACCCAGGGTGCTTTCGCGACCATGCAAATCATCAGCAGCGTACTTGGGGGCGATAACATCAATTCCGATCTCGCCCTGTTCGATTCGAATGGAACGACAATCTGGGCAATCAATACCAACACGCAAGTCAGCGCCACGGGTGTTAATATTGGCGGCACGACTTATGGGAATGATTCTTCGATCTACAATTTTCTCGCCCCACGAGACGATACTTATTACTTAAGAGTCTCGGCCGCAACGACAACGGACTTGGGCGCTTATTCCTTGTTCGTCGTGACAACCACAGCAGTTCCCGAACCGGCTACATCGTTGGCGTCGGCAATTTTTGCGCTAGTGTTTTGTGCCGGTCGCCGCAAGTCCTCCGCCGAGCAGCCCTGTTAAGGCGTCACCGTAGAGGATTATTCACGCGAGAAAATCGTCTTCCTGATACATGACCCCGACGGGTTCATTCCATCGGTGAAGAAGTTTTTAAGTTAGTACGGCAGAAGAAAATTTCACCCACCCCGATGGGTTTATCCCGAATACCGGTTTTCTCTCAACCGCTAGCGGCTTTTTGAACTGAGTGTACCAGTGAATGGAGGCCGAAATTTCGGCTGATTCGGTCTTGGAAGTATGCGTAGGCGCTGACCTCGTGAAGCGGTGCAGTCGGAATCAGCGTCGTGAAGATGTCCATCGCGCGAGCGCCACGAGCACTGCGACAGTGCAGGCTCACATCGCCACGGCGCGCACTGACAGGTGCCTGCAGTTCGGATGCGTTGTTGTGCAAGGGAACGCTCGGCACATCCACCACCGTCAACAACTGGTCTTTCTTTTCCGCCGTTTTGGCGATCCTGAAATCGAGTGCCTCGTATCCGGTTCGGGTCGAAAAGCTGTCAGCAAACTCCTTCCACAAAATTTCCGCTTGGGCCAGTGTCGGCCCAGCCCGGTAATGCTGCGACGACAGGTAATAATCCCCAAAGCGATTCAAGAAATCTTCCAAAAGTTGTTTGTGACTGGCAACCACTAGCGACAGTTTTTCATAATGTCTGTCAGCATGAATCCAACGCAATGCCAAGCGCTCGGTCAGTAACTTGAACTGGCCAGCGTCGTCGCAAACCAGCGTCCCAATCACTGGCACCGATGTTTGAGGAGAATAACGGGTGCCACACCACAGCACTGGCCTGATGAAAAAGTTGTTGCTTGGGCATGCTACGCAGTTTAGTTTCTTGTGAATCCCACCGGCTTGTCCGGTGGATGGTTAGGT
>JANNPW010000129.1:0-8486 GCA_031400405.1 Mariniblastus sp. | reverse complement strand
TGAGTGATGGCGTTCAGCGAGAAGTGTCTGTTTTTCGCCAAATTTCTTAGAATCGGTAACAAGTTGCAGGCGTAAAACGGTGGGGCAAATCGCTGAATATGAATATTTAGAGTGGGCGATTTCGGGGAGATCGAAACCTTGACAGACAAATAAAAAAAAGCGGTGGTCGATTTCCACCGCGGCCGTTCACATGAACTTTTCCCTTTAGCGGCCAACTCAAGGGTTGTCTTCAGGACCAATTGGCAACGCAAAACTATCTGCCAGTTTTGGTTTTAGTTTCTGTTTTGGTTTCAGTGCGCGACCGACGTAGTCCTTGGAATTTCTCAGACCAATCTTGGGGATTTGAATTGAACTTCTCCCCGGTGAGCGCTTTGAGTTTGGCGCGCTGATCGGCGGTCAACTCCTGGAGCAGTTGCTCTTTGGCTTCGGCTTTGACTTTTTCCATTTTGGCTTGCATTTCCGTAGTAATTTCCTCGCTACGCTTTTTCAATCGTTCCTTTTGTTCGGCGGTAATCCCCAACTCTTCAGCGAGTTTGTCCGACGCCAAAGCACCGGCCGTGCCAGCCATTTCCATGTGTCGTTGAACCGAGATTTGTTTCAAGCGATCGACTTGGTGGGGCAACAACAAATCTTTCATCTGCGATTGTTGTTCTTCCTTCAGGCGTTTGGCCAATTCGCCTAGTCCTTTCATTCGTTCGGGGTCAAATTTTCCTTTGGAAATGTCTCCCATTTGTTCTTTCATTTTAGCGCCGAAAGATTTTTGCAAATCTTGCAGTTGAGTCAGTTGGTCGCCAACCAGCTCAAGATCTTTTTGGACGCTGGGATCACTAAGCATGCTAAACGAGTCGGGTGCTCCCATCGACATCATCCCGGGGCCGCCGATTGAAAAATTGCCGGCTCCGCCAGGCATTCCCGTCATGAATTGCATTTGCGGTGCTCCGTCACCCGAAGAATCGGTGACCGTGGAAAAAATCATCGGCGCTCCGCCAAGTTCGTCGCCTGCAATGACGGCCATTTCAACCTGTTGACCGGAACTGGCGGGGGGCTCGACGGGTTCTTCCTGCGCGAATGAGATCGAAGTGAAACCGCAACAGCCAGCGATCGTCAATAACCATAAGTAAAACTTGAATTTCATGAAACTATCCAGGGTTAGTGGTGTTGGTAACAGGGAGTCTTAAAAAAAGGATCGAATTGAGTTTCGGCAGCTGGATTTCTATCAACTTGTGGCGTCTGGAAGCAACACCAACCAAAGTTTCAGGTTCGACAAAGCTGCGAACTCGGACAGTAAATCATTTTCCACGTTTTTGGTCTTCAAACATTTGTTTCAGGCGTTCCATTTCGGCTTTCATTTCTTCCATTTGCACTTGCATCTGTTTGTGGAGTTCGGCGTCAGGAAATTCTCGACCGACAACAATACCTGGACCGGCTTGTTGCAGATCAAGTTGCTCGCCACCGAGTACATTCAAGTGGCCCAATAATGGCAATCCATGGCGGTGGACCTCGAGCAGCCCCTTGTGTTCGTTCTCGGGTCGTTTTGCAGGAGTGGCCTCGACCGTCATTTCTTTGCCGGCCCGTACCAACGTCAACGATAATGGTTTGTTGTCGGTTCCTGCCCGCTCGACGGCCGCCATCAGATCGGCAGTCGTTTTCAATCCGGTATCATCGGCATACATCAAGATGTCATGTTTCTGCAAACCGGCCGCCGACGCTGGCGAATCTTCGTTGACACTTTCGACGAGCAAGCCCAAACCGTTATCCAGAATAAGCTGAGCAGCCAATGACTCTGGAATCGGCGAACAGCCAACTCCAATCATGAATTCCCCAGTCGAGGCCGTGGTGAAAAATAAAGCATTAGGCAGCTGACCTTCGCCTGTTGGCTCTCCCGAAAAAATAATTTCTTGTCGTTCGCCATTGGGGCCAATCACAATCGCTTTGCCGACATTCTCGGTATGTTTTTGACCGTCTTTGACCACGGTCTTGCCCGATTGAGTGACCGTCACACTCTGAGCGCCTGGAGTCTCGATGACATGCTCTTTGCCGCTGGCATCCAAAATCGTGATTTTGCCATTTTCGTTTTTGACGCTGATACCACCCGCGACAGAGTTCGCGGTACCATCTTGAGCGGAAGTTTGCAACACAATTGTGTGTCCTTCGACCGTTTGTCCATTCTGGTCAATGATCTCGACTTCCTCCGTTTTTGATTGGGCCGTCAAACTGGTGGTCAGTCCTCCGGAAATCGCGCAAGCGATTGCGAGTTTGGTCCAAATATTAGTGTTCATATTAAAGCTCCAGGTTAGGGGTTGTTTACCAGACTATTGACCGGGTGAAAAATTGATCGAACGAATCGGAATGACAAATTTCCGACCATCTTGCAGGTTGCCAGATAGAAATTTTACGTCTTGCCGTACTCGCATTCCTCTGGCTTTCAAATCTGCCAACATCTCCTGTGACAATTGGAATTGGTCGTTGGTGGGTTGGCTGAGTTGGTTCCATTGTTCCATCGATTGCACGTTGTACAGCGGAATGTCGCCACTTAGATTCGAGCGGTCATCGTTTGGCAACTGCAAATGATAGTCCGCCTGCAAGCTGGCGGGCGTGATTTTGGGAGTCGCGACTGGTGCGGCCGCGACTTGGTTATCGAGACTCTGGGACGCGGGTTTCGCATGGTCGGTCTGCGCCAGCAACTCACGACCAGGATTGGCGGACGGGAAATTTTGCCCGGCCACGTAACCCAACATGGCGGCGAGCAAAGCACAGGCCGCCAAAGCCAAGCGGTTCAATCGAACCAGCGTCGACGGAACCGTCGATCGAGTGGCGATTGAATGGTTCGGGTTAGAATTAGGACGCATTGATAACGTCGAGTTTTTCGGCAAGCCGTCAACGACAACATCCAGCGTGGATGCGACATTGCCCGGTCCGCTCGCAGCGACTTTACCGGAACCAGACGCCAAACCAGGCTTCCGTGTCTCGCGTTGAAACTGCCGCTGCCAAACACGATCTTCAACCAGTGCCATGGCGATCATGGGCCAGAGATCCGGGTGTTGTTCGGCCGAGGCCAATACGGAACGGACTTCGTCAGCCGAGCATTCGCCGTCAATCAATCGTTGTAATGTAAGTGGTTCGACGGGATTCATGGAATTGCAAAATCAAAAAAGGCGCGAATGTTGTCAGGGTCTAAGTTTCGAGAGATCGTTCGACGGTCAGTTCACTTGCTCGCGGAGTAACCATCGTGAACAGTCAAATGTTTTCGCAATTCCGTGCGGGCTTGGAGTAAACGATACTCCACCGATCGAAGGGGAATTCCCAAATGATCGGCTAGCTGTTGATAGCTCCAGTTTTCGGTGTACTTCAAAGTCAAAATTTCGCGCTGGGCCGGTGTGAGTTGGCGCAGTGCATCGCGAAATTGTTGTTGTTCCTCCACAGCCAACAAACCATCGAGTGGTAATGGTGTCGGACAAAAAGTCTCCAGCTCGGCCATTGGTTTCGGATGCGATTTCCGATTCGTCCGCCGATGAAAATTAACCGCTTGCCGCACCGCAATTCGATACAGCCAGGGGGCGACTTTCTCTGGATCAATCGGAACCTGCCCCGAGCGCTCTGTGGCGTTCGCCAACAGTTCACTGGACGTTCGTTTACCGGGCCCACTCTGTCGAATCACAGCCAAGGCAATTTCCTGCAACAAATCATCGACAGCGTGACCATCTCCGATTCGACAATGCAAGACTTTGGCCAACCAAGGCTTATGGGTTTCCAACATGGAGAGCCAATCGATCGCATTGGAAAAGGATTGGGTCATGGATTGGAAAAACGGGATGAAGCAATTTCTGGCGGTGTTTCAGACTGACTCTTTGATTCGTTCTATTTAATAGTCGCTGTCGATCTTGGAATCCCCAAAAAATTTCGCGAATCAGGTCTCGAACCATGCCAATTTTACAGTTCGGATCAGTTTCAAGCGGGTTTTTTCAGGAAAAATTGAAATCCTAATGGCCTAGCTAGCAACGCCATCCGAACAACGAGCGGTAGAAAGAGTTCAATAAAGTCTGAAGTAGGGTGTGTGTAGTCGGCATTGGGTTCTTGGTGTGTTTCGCAAGTCGAGTTCCTGTTAATGCACGGTGTAAACTTCTGGTCGGCTAGAATGCCGACGCAACACGCCACCGCAGTTCGACTTACTACACACACCCTACCGCTACTACTACGTCAGGCACTTCACTTGGCTGAATTGTTACAAAAAGCCTATTTTCGCCCCAGCCATTTTGCCACTCGCCCTTCGGCGCCGACAGCCCAGCCGAATTTTCCATCGGGCGAATACTGAATTGCGTGAAAGCCTTCGTTGGAAATTCGGATCCAGGATTGACCGAGATCGGCCGAAAGATCGGTTCCGTTGGGTCCGACCGCGACGAAGTTCAACTCATTGCCATTCATCCAAACCGAAACACAACTGCGGAATCCGGTCGGCGGTTGGCGTTCGCGAGGAACGGTCCAGGTTTTACCACCATCCCGAGTGAACGCAAAATTCCCCTCGGTAGCATCCGGCAATTTGTAATCACCACCGACAATCACGCCATCGGTGTCATTCGCGAAATGTACCGAAAAAATTCCAGCCGACTCATGTCGGGGCAGCGGTACATCGGCGACAATCCACGTCTTCAGATCCAGGTCAGTCATCACGAGGCGACTGCGCATTGGCTGAGCCGATTCGCCGCCACCCAATCCGACCACCAACTTTTTTCCGCCGCACGTCACCATGTTAGTGCCGCTGGCTGCAAAGCCCGCTTCTTTCGGAAAGGTTTTCGGAGTGTCAAGGAGCCGTTGCCAGGTCAACCCGGAATCCAGGGTTTTCAGCAACAACAGGCGATCGTCGATTGGATCGCTCATCGCCACGCCAACTCGATCGTTGAAAAAAGCAATCGCATCGAGAAAAACTTTTTCATCGGTCGACTCATAGACCATTTGCCAACTGATGCCGGCGTTGGTCGAGCGATAAATTCGGGCGGGCGTCCCCGACGTCATGGCGATCACGGTCGCCTCATCAATGGCGTGAACGTCGCGAACATCGAGCTCCTCGGCTCCGGCAATTTTCAATACGCGCCAATTTTTCCCGGCATCAATGGTGTTAATGACGGTCCCGCCAGTGCCACTGGCCCAAACAATATTCTGGTCGACAACCTGTAACCCGCGCAAGCTGACGTTGGCTGGCGAAGTCTGCAATTGCCATGGTGAAGCCACAACTTTTTGCGTGTTGGCATCGAGCTGGATTTTTTCTTGCGCCGCAGAGGTTGAGAACATCCCAGCCTGAGGCAACAACAATAACAGCAAAACAAATCGGCTCATGGCAACGCTCATTGGCAAAGTTAGTAATGTCCTAAATAGAACCGCCCAATATATCGAAAAAAACACCCAACTGCCAATCAACACCCGAGTGAAACGTCTAACGGCCAGCCACACACGATGTCCAAAGCTGCAGGGCTCCATTGGGCTAGACTTGGGCTGCTAAACATCTGGGGTTGTAGCGAGATTGGATTGCACAGGTTTTTTCCCGATAGGGATTCAAGCGATTAGCCGATGGTTGAGCGGAGCGACACCACCGGAACCGTTTCGAAGATTGCTTATGGACCCGGAAAGGGTCGTAGCTCTGCGACCCTTTCCGGGTCGACGCGGCGATTGCTGCCTACCGGAGGTGCGCAGCTTTGCTGCGACCTCCGGCTAATGGCTGCAATCCCTTTCGGGATGAAACTCAATTCCTGCGGCACAATTTTTGAACGAATGGAAATCTCGAAACCATTTGTCGCCCCCAAATTTTTAGCAGCCCAGGCTAAACTCAACCAATTGCCAGCGCGATCAATAGAACACATAGCTTTGAAACCAAACACTCGCCGACGTAGAATATGATCTTACCGTCATCTACATTGAACGAAGAGATCAGCCCCATGAACCAGCACTCTGTAGAAAAACCCGGTTCACCAAACCGCTCAATTCTGGGTGATATTCAAGACCCGCGATTGCTGTACGCCAAGGGAGCCGTCTTTTTGTTGCTGGGTGTATTCGCGACGATCCTGCTTGCGATCCAGGTGCCACAGTTATCAGTATTGCTGTTGCACGCAATTTCGATTTGGGCTTTTGCGCGCGTACTATTTTGCTTTTTACGTGATCCAGCATTATGTTGACCCCAGTTTCCGATTTTCTGGACTCGTCGAGTTCGTGAGATATGCCGCTACATCACATCGCATCAACAGGAAACCGTAGTCTTGTTAAATAAACATTGACGTTTCCTAAATCAAAAATAAAGATTGTTCGAATTCATTCATACACCCACGATAATTCGTTTCAAACAGGAGTTAACACTTAGGTCACCGATTACGAACCGCTTTTCTCCGGGGACTTAGTTTCGGAGGTGGCTTTGTCAGCGGACGGAGTTTTCGCATCGGGAGTTGTTGTTTCGGGAGTTTTCGCTTTCGATGTTTTTACTTCTGGAGTTTCTGTATCCAAAACGGATTTCATGGTTTTCGGAACAATATGCTCTTTATGGAGTTTAATGAGCGTGTCCAAGACTTTCCGTGGAAACAGCGCTGCCACAGCAAAAATCGGAGTTTGCGGATTCTCATTCACTGATTCGAGAAATTCGTCGGCAATTTTTTCGGCGACAGAATCTTCATGTTTAAGTTTATGGCAATGGATCAGCAGCAGTCGATTCTGCTGCATGACTGCATAGGCTTGTGCGAGTTTCTCCATAGAGAATTGTTCTTTGGATGACAAAAAGCCTTTTGCCAGCGGGATTAATTCTTGTGAGAACGATAAAAATTTGTCTTGTTGTTGTTGGTCGGCACTGAAAAAATAGTAAAACGCCAGCATACCGCCAACTCTCAGGACTCCCGGATCGGACTCATCTTTCACGTCAAACCAGATTTCCTCTAGTCGAAAAATAAGTTCGGCCTCCGAAACATCTTTTCTTTGGCCGGCCAGAGACTCCAGTGCAAATCCAATCCGCAGCGAGACTCCCATCACATCGGGGTGGGCCTTAATAAGTCGGTCTAACTCTTGATATTGAATCGCCGCTTCTTCAAACCGGCTTAAGTCTTTAAGACTTCTGGCCCAACCCGATGTGACACTGATCAATTTCCTTGGATCGGAAGCGGCGACGATCGCTTCATCTGCCATCATAACAGCGCGCAGCTGAACCGATTTTTCGTTATCACCGGTGAAACGGTAAAGGTCACCCAGCGTACTCATGGCTTGCGCCGCCAGCGCATTTCTCGGATAATTCGTTTCGCCGCCGGGCAACTGATCGCCGCCAGGCAATTGATTAATGATCTCGAGTGCCTTTTCGAACGATGGAATGGCCAATTGAAGTTTGCCGAGATTACCATAGTCGATCCAGCCGATCATGACATGGGACTTGGCAGCCAATAGAGAATTCGGAGCCTGCAAGGCAAGTTCGCGAAACAAACTCTGAGCATCGTCATGATTCCGGTTTTGCCAATACATCGTGGCCACCTCTTGGAGTTCCAACAGGTAATCCGCTTCCGCCATTTTCTTGCGCGACGCCCTGAGTTCACGTTCGTAAAATTTTATTAACGAGACTTTTTGGGATTGATCTAGATTCGACAAGGCGCTTTCCAATCCATTAGCTAATGCCGATTTCGCGAGCACGAGCGGATCTTTCGAGCCGGTGTCTGCCGGTGCCTGAACAGAAAGCTCATTTTGGCAACCCCAAGATGACCGATGATTTGTCACCAGTACGAGAATGCAAATCGCTAGTCCTAACGTCTTCATTTTTGGTACTTTCAATTTGTAAGTGGAATAAACAGCCTTAGTTACCACCAGTACCGTTGCCACCACCACCTTCTACGGGAATTATTTCATCGCAACCACAAGGAACGAGTACTATCGGATTTATCCAACCGGAGCTCGTACTTCCCCAGCCAGCGGCCGTTCCGGTCAGCTTAGTTTGGTTGCAGTAGGTTGATTCAAATTCCGTTGTCTGCAAATACTGACACCTCATTTTATGGTCAAAAGTGTCAATTTCCCCATTGGCCGTAAATGCCTGAATCGTAAAGTTATATGAGATTCCTCGACACTTCGGTAAAGTGGTACTATCGCTGATTGCAATGGTCACAGTTTTGTGTGACTTGAACGAGGCATTAATTTCCACATCGGCATGTGCTTCCGCTTTGCATGCGGTAAACAACGCCCCGGCAGCTGCTTCGACCTGTCTTGGTTCAGCGGGAAACGGAATTTCTTTCGTTGGGTTAACTGAAAAAAGTAACGAAGCTTGGCTTAGATTTGAGTTAGGTTTATCGCATTGCGGTTAAAGTTAGAAGCGAAGGGGTGTCTGTTGCCAGCCACCAGCTTCTAACTTCAACGCTTGCAGCGGCGCTCGGGTCGCTCCTCAGCGTTGCCCTATCCTCCGTGCAAGTTCTTTGGTTGTAACCGCTGATCGAAGACTATGCAACTTGTTTTTCGCGGGATCGTTTGGCTTGACGTCGGGC
>JANNPW010000117.1:0-93383 GCA_031400405.1 Mariniblastus sp. | reverse complement strand
TTCGGTTAAATGTGAATCCCTGACTTTTAATCCGTAGGTCCTGGGTTCGAGCCCCAGCGCCCTCACTCTCTTCTTCGGCAATCCTGCGAAGATTTAGCTGCTGATTCGGACATTCACAGGCTTCTATCCGGCCCGCACATTCGGTGGTTCGAACCGACCAGCTAATGAACCCGAATGGTCAATTGGACGTTCAAATCAACGCTGAAAAATCAGTCAATCCGATGGGTTCGCGGGACGTAAATGGCTCGCCATATCGCACGCCAATGGTCTTCCCCCAATAAGCGGCTTCGTCGCGCAGTTGTTCCAAAAACGTTGGCTCGGCCTGTTCCCGGCCAATGACGAACTGGCTTTGATAGCAAGCAATCGAAGCTAGTTTTTGTTCCCATTGTTGGCTGATATCGAGCACAAACGCCGGCGTGGGATGCAGTTTTAGATGAACACAATAATAGTTGTAGATTCGCTGCGGATGAAAGGGTGCCCCATCCATTTCGGTCTTGGATAATTTAGCCCAAAATCGTGCCGCTTCGACCAATTCGGTTGCCGCGACATGATCGGGATGTGCGTCGGTCCAATAGGGCGCAAACAACCAACGCGGTCGAGTCAGTCGAAAGATGACAGCCAATTTTTCCCGGGCTTCCAAGGTCGGCTGTAGACTTCGATTGGGCAGCCCTAAATTCTGGCGCCAACTCAACCCCAGGATGCGCGTCGCCGCCTCCGTCTCGGCCCGGCGAATTTCGATCGAGCCGTGCGGCGTGGGCTCGCCGTTGGTTAGATCCAACACGCCAATTTTTTTCCCGGCGGCCAACATTTTCAAGATCGCTCCGCCCATCCCCAATTCGGCATCGTCGGGATGGGGAGCAATCACCAAGGCATCAAGCTGCATGTTATTCCAATCAACGGAAGTCATTATTTTTTCAGGTCGACACCGTACGATAGCATTTCAAGGACGTTGAGGGCAGGGAATTAGCCCTATTTTTGCCGATCCGTTGCTTTTTCGGGCACTCGATCGCATGGAATTCGATGTATCGACAATTTGCCAGGTTCGGTACACTCCGGCTGAAATTTGTCTTTTTTTCGGTCCGGTTTTTATGCGCGATCCATTTCGTCCCAACTCCAACGCACAGTTAATTCGCGAGGCACAGATAGGATTGTCGTTGGTCGCAATTCTGTTGATCTTGTTTGTGTACGTCGCATTCTATCGGATCAATGGTTATGGTCGAACGATTCCCGAACATGTGCGCAACTCACCGGTCGCGGAAAGGGTCTGGCCTAATTCTCAATCGGATTCAGATCGCTTGGCACAATCCACCGAGTCTTCCGGCTTCAGGGTAGGTAAGTTTCTGGCCGAACAATTTTCCGTACCGCGCAATCCAAAAACAGCTCGAATCAAAACAAAGGTTGACGAATTGAATGGCCCCGCGATTCAAACCGCTCACGAGGAACCAGTTCCCGCCCTTGCCGTCGACAAACCAGCAAAACGATTGCCATCAGCACCGGATAGCGAATCAGTTCAGCATTCCAGTTTTGATGCGCCCTTCGAACCGGTAGTCGACCAGAAGATTGATAATTCCGCGAACACGGATATTGCCTTCACACCGCCAGCACCCGTTGGCCCACCCATCAACACTAAGATCCAAGATGTAACCGCGCGGACCCAGGCGGGTGTTCCCCAAACGAGCCTGGAAATGGAATCGCAGTCAGGCCCGGAAGAACCAACTACTTCGATCGACAACAACTCCCCGACGAAAACTGATCCAGCTGCGGGGAACAACCAATTCCTGCGTGAGTTCCCGACGACCACCGCGGATCAGCCACTGAAATCACCGAGCGTCGACGAAAGTTACCGAAAATTCGACACGGTTGCCCGATCGAACTTGGGTGGAGTTCAACCCCAACTTCAATCCCCGCGACCGATCCAGGCCAATGAATTGCGCGGAGGTGATTTTGCGGTAAAACCGGCGCCGAGTCTCGCAGTGAATTCGGCACCCGATTCGACAGCAGAAGTAAACCCGGAATCGAAACAACACATCGCTGTCACCGGTGTCCCCATCGTCGCGAGCATGGCCAAGGATCTTCCGTCCTTTACGACGACCGCTCGTTCGACGACGGAAACGCAAGAACCTCAAGTTGTCGGTGCTGCGCCGCCAATCGACGAACAGGATCAACTGGCAACTCCGATCGAGGAGTCACCTTTTCATCTAGTCCGCACGGGAGAAAGTTTTTGGACGATCGCTCAATTGCACTATGACGATGGTCGGTATTTTCGCGCGCTGTACAAACATAATGAATTGCACGTGACTGATTTTGATCAACTAATTCCCGGCTCACGGTTAGAAACGCCTTCGGTTCAGACCTTGGTGCAACGTTGGCCGGAGTTGTGTCCGGCAATGGAGAGTTCAGTTAGTTACAGCGATCAGGAAAAAAATCCACGCCTCGCCGATGCGACGATTCAAGAGGCAAATCCCGCGGCAATGCCAGCGGAACCAGCGTCAATTGTTGCCGAACATGGCTGGCCGACGGCACCGTCGGAGGCGAGCGAATTTTACGAGACCCAATCCGGTGACACGTTGTTCGGAATCGCTGCCCAAAGACTGGGGCAAGCCTCACGTTACCTGGAGCTATTGCAGCTCAACGAGTCACGACTTCCGGTCGGCGTCGATCATCTTTCGCCACTGCCAGGCAATATCCGATTGATTATGCCATAATCATTGGGCATCGACTCTCTTGAATTTGCTTTCCAGCGTTTGAACTTCCAATCATGATCTACCAAATTGGCACCGACGAAGCCGGGTATGGTCCCAACCTCGGACCGTTAACCATTACGGGTACTCTCTGGCAATTGGCGGATGACTCGCACGATCTTTATCAGCAGCTTGATTCAGTCATTACCAGTCAGCGCTCGGAAGTTTCAGCAAAACGGATGATCTTTGCTGATTCCAAAAAAGTTTATGTTAGCGGGGCATTGCGACAATTGGAGCTTCCCGTATTGGCGGCGTTGTCGGCGGTATTGGGGCATACACCATCGAATTGGCAACAGCTCTTGATTGCACTCACGACGCCTGACGCATTACAAACGACGTGCCGACAGCCCTGGCTCGCGGATCGCGAATTGAACTTGCCAATCGCCGCCAGCCAACCAGAAATTCAAGCAATGTCGTCTCGGTTCGGCGAAGTCTGCGAGATCGCGCAGGTTCGCTTGTTGAAAGTGCAGTGTCAGGCCATCGGCCCGGAACAATTCAATCGTGAGTTGACGACCTTGGGCAACAAGGCATCATTGCTCTCCATTCAAACATTGCGAATCGTACGGCAGTTGTTGAATCAAACTGACGCCAACGTGCAGGTGGGCTGTGACAAACACGGTGGACGCAGCAAGTATGCCAGCCTGATACAGTCGGTCGTCAGTCCGGAGTTTGTATATGTCGGGCAAGAATCGCTTGCCTCCAGTGATTACCGATTCATCGAATCCGACCGCGAAATCAAATTGCGTTTTGCCGCCAAGGGCGAGACGTTTTTGCCGACCGCGCTGAGTTCCATGACCTCAAAATATCTGCGCGAGATTTTCATGATCCTGTGGAACGACTTTTGGCGCGAACAAGTGCCTGGAATTCGACCGACCCAAGGTTATCCGCAAGATGCGAAACGGTTCAAAGGCGAGATTTCCGCTCGTCAGAAACAACTAGGCATCCACGATGAGCTCATTTGGCGAAACAAATAACGGACCGTCATCAGGGCGAAAACACTGGCAAATAGTTCAGTGGAATCTGCAAGATAATACAACCCATCGCGGCGCCAAATTCTGGACCGGCCTCACTCGATCGCCAGGAACCATCATCCGATTGGGTGTTGACCAACTCATCCCGAATCGCCGGATACCATTCATTCCAGTATTTTCCACCGGCGTGCCACATCGCCTGAACGGCGTAGTAGTTCGCATAAAAGTAATGCCCGCCGCCTTGTTGTGCACCATTCGGTTTAAATTTTTCGAGGTAGGTCAGCGCTTTTTCAATCGCCTCGCCTTCATAAATACCGGCGCTGTATAGTGAGGTGACGCCTGCCGCCGTCATGGCGAATGTGGTGTGGCCCCCTTGCATCGTATAGCGAAAACTGCCGTTCTTATTTTGGCTCTTCTGGACATACTCGATACATTTTTGTCGCGTTTCGTCTGGCACATCGATACCCGCGTCGCGCGCGCCGCGCAAACCCATGATCTGACACACCGTGACCGACAAATCGGCATCGCTCTTGACCGGTTGGTAGCGCCATCCCCCTTCGTTATTCTGACTGTTGATCGTCAGTTGGACGGCCGCACGAAGCTTGTCGCCGATTTCTGTTTTGCGTGTCATTCCATAGGCTTGCGACAGGAATAACATGCTAAAGCCGTGCCCGTACATGTTTTCCCGAGCCCCGCCATCGTCCAAAGCGATGTAGCCATTTTCTCGCACATTGGCCAAGACGAATTCAACGCACAAGTCGATCGCTTTGCCAAACGATCCTTCTCCCGGCGCGTGACCAGCACACATCATCGCCAATCCACCCAGCGAAGCCGTCGCGACGCCAACGGATAGTCCATTGTTTCCAAACGCGCCTCGATTGCGACCTGTTTTAACCTGGCTTCGAAGCAGAAACGACAACGCTTTATCGACAGTCTTGCGCGCGGGTGCGGTAACCAGTTCAGCCGGTGATTTTTCGTTCGGCGAGGCTTTACGATCCAAAGCCCACAGCGGCACCGGGCACAGCGCAGCGGGAGCGACGGCGGCCAATCCCAAGCCGACGGCGAGTCGTTGAAAATCTCGTCGAGAGACTTCAGTTCGCCGTTCCCCAGGTCTCTGGGCAGGTCGATCAGCAAAAAATTTGTCCATTGTGGGCTCAGTCCGGCGGTAGTCAGGTTTTTAAAAACACGATGGCTCTCGTAACAAATCAGCCGCAGGGCGCTAGCCCACGGTTTCTTCCAACCCAACTGGACGTTAGCGCGTTCCGGCTGATTCAAAATCCATGATGTAACAAAGCACTAACATCATACCTTATCTATTGCCGAGGTCAAAACCAATCGCACCCCCAGCGATCGGAAACAAGTCGATGTCCGAAAATTAATTTCTCGACAGAAAATCAGTGAACCATGATTGACCGCAATGCTAATCCGTCGATAATCTCGGACTATTCGGAAATCACTCGGAAGAACGAAAATTTTGCATCCGAGCCGACTCCACGATCTGATCGGTTGAATCAAGCAAAGGAAAGTCTTATGTCAACATCGGTTGCCGGTATCTCCAGTCTCGCGATTAACACAATTCGCACGCTTTCCATGGATGCGGTTCAGCAAGCCAATAGTGGGCACCCGGGCACGCCGATGGCACTTGCTCCTGTCGCGTATGCTTTGTGGAACGACCATCTGAATTTCGATCCCGCACATCCAAATTGGCCAGCTCGTGACCGTTTTGTGTTGTCGTGTGGGCATGCTTCGATGTTGTTGTATTCCTTGATACACTTGGCGGGTATCAGCAAAACCGATAAGTCTGGCCAGCCGACGGGCGCACCTTCCATTTCGATGGATGACATCAAGAATTTTCGCCAACTCCACAGCCCCTGTGCTGGACACCCGGAATTCGGCTATGCCGACGGGATCGAAACCACCACTGGCCCGCTCGGACAGGGCTTGGGAAACAGTGTGGGCATGGCGATTTCCAGCAAGTGGTTGGCGGCCGCCTACGATCGTCCCGGCTTCAAGTTGTTTGGCTTCGACACCTATGCGTTGTGCAGTGACGGCGACATTATGGAAGGGGTCGCCTGTGAGGCGGCATCGATAGCGGGTCATCTCAAGCTATCCAATCTGTGCTGGATTTATGACGACAACCAAATCACGATCGAAGGCCGTACTGAATTGGCATTCAGCGAAGATGTGCCAACCCGTTTCGAAGGACTCGGTTGGCAGGTCGTGACGGTTACCGATGCGAACGATCTCCCCAGCCTCGATGCGGCCTTCCGACGTTTTCGCGATGAAAACAACCGGCCGACCTTGATCGTCGTGAAGAGCATCATTGGTTATGGTGCCCCTAATAAACAGGACACCGCCGGCGCGCACGGCTCCCCATTGGGCGAATCCGAAATCAAATTGGCAAAGGAATCTTACGGCTGGACTGCCGAGAAATTTTCCGTGCCGGACGAGGTCAGGCAGCATTTCGCCGCCGGCATCGGTGCTCGCGGAAAAGCCGCTTTCGCCAGCTGGTCGGCGAAATACGCCGAGTATCAATACACGTTTGCCGACGAAGCGAAACAATTGGAGTTGATGTATTCACGAAAATTGCCGACCGGTTGGGAGCAAGCGCTGCCGAAATTTCCGGCTGACGCAAAGGGAATGGCGACGAGAATCTCGTCTGGCAAAGTACTCAATGCGGTTGCAGCCGTGATACCGAACTTCATTGGCGGGTCCGCCGACTTGGCCGGTTCCAATAAATCCAATAATGACGATCCGCGGGCTGGTCACTTTAGCAGTCGCGATTACAGTGGAAAAAATTTCCATTTCGGAATTCGCGAACATGGCATGGCGGCAGCGGGTAACGGAATGTCGTTGTCCGGATTGCGTCCGTACGTCGCGACGTTTTTCGTGTTTACCGATTATTGTCGGCCGTCAATTCGGTTGAGCTCAATCATGCACCAACCGGTGTTGTACATCATGACCCATGATTCGATCGGTTTGGGCGAAGACGGTCCGACGCATCAACCGGTCGAACATTTGGCGGCCTGCCGGGCGATCCCCGGAGTGTTGATGATGCGACCGGCAGATGCCAATGAAGTTGCCGCTTGTTATCGCGCGGCTTTGGAAAATTCGCACCGCCCCACTGTGATGGCGCTGACGCGACAGGATTGTCCGACCCTCGATCGTAACAAATTCGGTGCAGCCGAAGGAGCGTTAAAGGGGGGCTACGTTGTCACCGATACTGGCGGGGCACCTACTGGCGGGGCACCGGATGTTATTTTGATTGGAACGGGAAGTGAGCTGCAATTCTGTTTGACTGCCGCAGAAGAGCTGGCGAAGTCCAATATCAAAGCTCGCGTGGTCAGCCTCCCCTGTTGGGAGTTGTTCGACGAACAATCGGTTGATTATCGTGAAAGCGTGCTGCCGGCGTCCGTGACCAAACGGGTCGCGATTGAAGCCGGAATCAAAATGGGTTGGGAAAAATACTTGGGAAATGCCGGAACGTTTATTGGCATGAACGGATTCGGAGCCTCCGCACCGGACAACGTCTTGTATGAACATTTCGGAATTACGGCTCAGGCAATTGTGGCCGCCGTAAAATCAATGTATGGCAGGAAGCAGATTGGATGATCCCAATCCGATACGAAGCGGCGCGTTGATTTTGTATTCAACGAGCATGCTTGGCTGATCGTTTAGGCGTAACCGGCGTTCGAGAATTGCCTGACGCTCAGGTTGAGCTTGGAGGATTGCGGCTTGGATACCAGTGCGAGATGTGGAGTGCTTCATTGAAATTCTGCTGCTTCTGCCTGCCGGTTCTGAGCCACCAAAAACCCCTTGATCAATTCGCGAGTTTTCGATGAATTGCAATGGTACGCTTGTCGGAGGTATTTCTCGGCGGCTGCCAGGTCACCATTCATCAGGCTTCCACTCGCCAGTCCAAGCTTGACTTCAACGACATCCACGATCCCAATGCGGTCCGTGAATCGATAGCTCTTCATCGCTTTGTCGATAAGCGTCTGGTCGACTTCGGTGAGGCGCCGTTGTGCGCTTCCGTCGAAGAGGTCAGACCACGTTTCAGTTATGTGACTCAACTGTGCGCGGCCTTGGTATCGATGGTATTGCACAAAAAAACTGTGAACAACAAACGCGAACCAGGCACAAAGCAAGACAATTGCCAACCGCCCGGTGTTCGTGACTCGGCCATCTCGTTTGAGTTGAAGATTTTGAAGTCGCTGATCACGTTTGCGAAGGACACGAAAAAACTGAATTGTCAGATAGGCGGTAATGACACCGAAGGCGACGGACAGCAGTAGCGGGGTGATATCGTAAAGCCCTCGAAACGAGAACACAGTTGCACCCGCCACGATCAAACCGAACAACTCTTCGGCCCAGTCAAAATCATATGTTTTTTTGCTCCTGGGCGATTTATTCAAAATTGGTAACGTGCTACTGGAATCCGCTGAGCCTGGCCGTTTTGTCAGTCCGAAATAGAGCGCGTCATTGGGACAAACACTAACGCAATCCATGCATTTCATGCACCCTGGATCAACGACCATGCCAAAATCTCGCACTTCAGCATGAACCTGAACATTAGAGGTGCAGTGGGCTGTGCATTGCCCGCATTGGTGACAAGCGTCGGTAACACGGATGCGGCCCACCGCCAAGCGATCGGCAACCGAAAAGAAAGCACCGTAGGGACAGGCATACGTACAAAATCCCTTGTTTCCCAACAGGTACACGATCAACCCACCGCAGACGGCAAAAGTAAGAATCGAAACCGCCATGCCTGGAAACGTATACCAGAAATTTTCCGTCATCAAATGATTTGTAAAGCCGGGGTGCTGATCGCCTCGCAAAAGCCGTTTCAAGGTCGGCCAGAAAAACATGTAGAAGGCCAACGCAAACGGAACCAAAGCCAACAGGCGACTTCGCAAAGGTTTTGGTCGGAGGCCGATACGCCGTAACAGATATCCGCTCAAGTCCTGTAAGGCAACGATATGGCAACCCCATCCGCAAAAGAAACGTCCAAAAATTGCGGTGCTCAAAATTGCAAGACCAAAAAAAATTGCCCCAGCATTCAATTGGCCCAATTCAATCGTGTACATGGCCTCGGACGGTTCGACGGGTGAAACGGACCGACCGGATATCCAGTAGTGCGTTATGTGCACAAGAATCACCAGGTGGACAACGATCAGGACACCAGCGCGAATAGGACCGCGTCCCGATTTTGGTTGTCTCGCACCGATGTCGCTTTTGCCAAGCTGCAGTATCGGCAACTCGAAACTGTTTGGTTTTGCTGTTTTCTTGGGCATTTTGGGAATTCCGCCGCCAATTCAATTAAAATCTGCCCTTCGGCTGATGCCGCGATACCATGAAATCTGGGATGAAACCGGGGGCCTGTTCAAGACTCGGCAGCAATCACCTTGATTCTTTGAACTCTGGCTCCCCTTATTCGCGCAAGGTTGATCGTGAATAATTTGACATTTTTGCTGTCGAGTGGTAGAAAATATGCCAACATTCGTGTAAAAAGGATGTTGAGCTCGCATTAGCGAAAAATCAATTACTGATTCTACACTCAAAGTTTCGAATTCCAATCAGGACCAATTCGGTCCAGGGCAAGCATCCGAGTCAAGAGGATTCATTTATGTTCATTTCTCGATCCATTGTTATTTGCCACTTAATCGCCATTACTTGTTTATGGGCAGCTTGGGAATATCGTGTCTCCACAGGCACCAAAGAGCCTATTAGTCCTCCGCCGATGGCCGGTCCCGACGTCATTGTGGGTGTACTTACTGGCGTTTCACGGTTCCCAACTTCTGGGTCCGTTGGGAATGAAGTGGCGTTTTCGATCGGAACAACCTCTTGCAACATTGGAAATGCCCAACTTTCCTGGATTTCAAACACGAATGCGCATCCGGTGATTTCACAAAACTTGTACCGCGTTAAGAACGGTCGTTTTGAGATGTTGGGCATGTCATGGCTAAAACACGGGTTTACGGCATTACAACAAACCGCGTGCGGCCCTTGTACGGCTTCCCCAACTGGTAGTTTTCTCGGTGTTGGCTGTTCCGATCCCTACAGTTCCGGATTGAACGGATCGCAGAGTGGCCTTGGTCCACGAAGCCAGGTAAACGCTCTGACTGGAGTTTTTTCTTGGCCAAAGGGAAGTCTGCCTCAAACCCAAAATCTGGATGGTCGCATTCGCGTCAATTATGACGATCTCAACCCCGCACTCAATGTAGGCGCACGATATTTTGGGGAATCGATGTATGTGGCCGCGGATGATGCCGCTGCTGGTAACGGACTTAATAACGCGTCCTATCGGGAGATGATTGTGCAAGCGGCAGGGGCCGGTCACTGGACGATTGCGTTTGGAACTCCAGCTACAGTTCGCGAGCAACCGGCCATCAATGCCTGGAAGGCCGTGCACCCAGACGTAAAACTTTTTGTGGTTGATGTGCCAGGCGATGGTCGAATTATTGTCGGTATGCGTACCACGCCATTACCGGGCAATACGGGTTATCACACGGAATTCGCCGTTGAAAACTTGAATTCGCATCAATCGGTAAGGTCACTGGGTGTAAAATATGGTTCAAACACAATTTCCAATCCGGGGTTCCGCGATGTGGACTACCAATATGAACCCCATGCAGGCACCAATTGGACACCCACGACCATCGGCAGTGACATTGTGTGGTCGACGGAGACTTTTGCCGCAAATCAAAACGCTAATGCGATACGTTGGAACACCGTCTATTCATTTTGGTGTGATTCGGAGCTGCCCCCCAGAAAATTGACCCTAGGAATGTTTCGGCCGGGCGCTGTTTCTACGATGAACATTGATCTTGTTCAACAAGTAATTCCAGAATCTTTCGTAGTAACAAAAGGTTTGGCGATTGGTGGCATGTTCCCAGAAGTGTTTTTGAGTGACGATGTGGATTTCAAGCTGGGTTTAGCCTCAAGAGGTTCACCGCCAACGATTGAATTGGAGCTCAAGTCTACTTCCGCCACTGAAACGCCTACCGATTTTGCTTTTCGTCTGGAAGCAGCTGTGGCTGGTTCACCTTTCGGGAACGTGATCCAGTCGATCAAATTGCTCAATTATGACACTGGCTTATATGAAGTGGTCGATATGCGTGCCGCAGAGCTAACCGATCTTCAGCTGGATGTAACACCGACCGGTGATTTGGGCAGATTTGTCCAAAATGGGACTAAATCGGTTCAAGCAAGGATCGAGTGGGTCGGTAGTCAGTCCGCCGTCGGTAGTCGGTTTGGCTGGAGCATCGAAGTCGATCAAGCGATATGGTTGATCGGTCAATAAGACGCGGAATTGCATTGGTCAGGGATCGTTTAGCTGATACTGATGCTTGCGACGTTGAAACCCGATCGTCGGGTTGGCTCAAGGTGTTAGTTCTGAACCGAATCCGGATTGAGCTTGGCCAAATGATCGGCAGTTAATTTCTCAATCACTGTTTGCAAATAATTGCTGGGAATCGCATAGCTAGCTGCTCGACCATTGCGCGCGATGTTCAGGCCGATCACGTTACCGTCCAGATCGACGATCGGCCCACCGCATTGTTCCGGAAACAACGGGGAATCGTGTTGAAACACCGATGGAAATCCATCGGCGCGGCGACTGGGTATCGTGCCCAGTCGATTCATCATTTTGAACCGGGCCGCGCGCTCGCCGGATAGTCTCTGACCAGCCAATTCAGCAACGGTTGTGGCTGTCGCATCACCGCGCAAATACTCGATCTCAATTCGATCCCCAGGGCGCTTGCTGCGAATCTGATGCACCAGATTCGAAACGTCCTTTACGGGCTGATCACCCAGTCGAACGATTACGTCACCATTTCGCAAACCCGCGCTGTAGGAAGCAGTACCAGGTTTCACGTCCGATATCAACACACCGCGCGGCGTGGTTTGAGGCTGAACGCCGAGAAACGCTTGTTCTCCCGAAACCGTGGAACGAACGTTGGAGCTGTAGGTTCCCAGAGCCATCACGCTTCCGTCGTTACCTGGGCTGAGTACGAATGAGCCTAACAACGGTTGTGCCGTCGACCAACGAATCGGTTGTAGCAAACCCGATTCGAGGACGTCGACCGAAATCAAGACGATGTCATTCCGTTTATCGACGCGTACGACCTTGGCCGGCAATTGACGACCGTTGGCGAAACGACAAAAGATCTTCTCTTCGGTTTCGACTTCACTCGCTTTGCTAATGATCAAACCCTGGGCATCGATCACGATTCCCAAGGCCAATTGTTTATCGGAATTGAAGATGCCGACAGTACTTGCGGCTGAGGATCCGACGACCGGCCTGAGCAATTCACGTTGGCCGTCGTATTGTCGTTCCAGCGGATGGAACGAACGTCCACGCAAACTGGGCAATTCAAATTTGAGGGCAATGTTGCCACCACCATCGGTCGCCGTAATTCCATCGAGTCCGTCGAAGGGATTAATCGGATCGTCTCGAAAACGTCGAAACTGTTGCGGTGTAAACTCGACCGTCGCAGAATTCTTCTGGACGGCGTCCTGAAAGCTCTTAGCCAAGTCGTCGTCGAGATCTTCAATCAGACGTTCGAAAACGTCGCGGACGTCCTGCGGGAGTTGCGCTTGGGATATCGACCATCCACCGTGGATGGCCAGCACAAACAGCGCGAAAAATTTTATGCCTCGTCGCATACGAAAGACCTCCCAAAATTTTACTTCAACTGAATTTCAAAACGGATATTCTTGCCGTTTCTTGAAATGGTCATCGGAAAGACGTCGCCAGCATTCAAGGACTTGATCAGGTCGATCAAAGCAGTTCCATCTTTGACCTGAATTCGATTAAACCGCAGGACAACGTCGCCAGCTCGAATTCCCGCCTCCGCGGCGGGTGAGCCCTCATTGACCGATTTGACCAGTGCGTTTGGAGCGGTTCGATCGACTGTGATGCCGATTTTTCCAGGGCGTCTTTTCGTACCAGGTTCATTCAGCTCCGGCAAATTGCCCCACGTTTTGCCGGCCAATAGTTGATCCCAGTCTCGTTCAAAAATGTCGACGGTAACGTGGCGATTCTCAGCTACCGAATCCCCAATTGAACTGTGAATCGCCACCAGGCGTCCGTCGAGATCAAATAGTGGTCCGCCGGAATCACCGCCAATCAACACCGCATCCGTAGTTATTTGATGACGCTTGCGCGAGATCACTCGCCCGGTGCGAACTGGAGGAAGTCGTCCCAATTCCCATCCGCCGGAATGTCCTAACGACACCAGCCATTGTCCCAGGAGTGGATCAGCCAGGCTGCCGGCACGATCCAGTTTCGCCAATTCCACAAACGGCCAGGGACCGGGTTCGGTGATTTGAATCATGCCCGTATCAACATCAAGATTCTTACCCAGCGGTTTCGCTTTCACGGTGCGACCCGTGGGTAAAATTATCTCAAACGGACCGTCACCAGTCATTACGTGACCCGCCGTCAACACGAGTCCGTCCGCACTAACAATTACTCCGCTACCAAATCCCACTCCATCGGTAACAGCAACACACGTGCCGATATTTCGAGAAACAACCGAGCTGACCTTTTGCTCGATCTCTTTAAGTCGCTGCAAGTCCGCAAAATCGTGGGCGCGACAGACCGAACCACAGGCATGCAACAGGAAACCGAGCAGGACAATCGCGAGAAGTCGTTCAGCACGTCGCTTGGGTAAGCGGTTGACAATCGGTGAGGCAGCGTTCACTCGGCTTCCGATTCTAAAAGAGTCGTGACCATCCATCGGCCACCGGTTCAAAAAATCAAGTACAATCCCGTCGTTCAGCTAAGTTAGATCGTCCAATCAAACACGTTATTTTGGGTATCGGCAAATTAACCAGATCTTCTATATTATTCATTTTGACAGTAATTACATCCAGCCTAAATCCTGACAGGGCAAGGATTTAGTGGCCTGCTGTCAGATTTAAGAATGGCCTGGGACGACTATTTTGCTACCAGGATTATAGTGACGCAGTCGTGTTACGGAAAGAAAACGGGTTAGTTCGATTGTATGAAATGGTTGCTCCAAGCGCTGTTATTGCTGTGGGTCGCACCCAACTCTTTGATCGGACTGCTGGTAGGAATGTCTGGTTTGGCGACGGGTGGACGAATCCAAGTCCGCCGGAATTGCTTGGAATTCTATGGCGGATTCGTTTCCTGGATACTCCGGCGAATGCCGCCCAACGGAGTGATGGCCATGACCTTGGGACATACGATTATCGGAAAGTCGGCCGATGCGTTAGCGATTTGCCGTGATCATGAACAGATCCATGTGCAACAGTATGAACGTTGGGGGCCGTTGTTTGTGCCCGCCTACTTGGCTTGTTCGGCCTATTTGTGGTTTTTGAAACGCGACTGGTACCTTGAGAATCCGTTTGAAATTGAGGCCTATTCCAAAGCCGAACTTGCGAGCGATCGTGGCAAGGCCGATGAGTGATTTTTCAAAAAACTCGGTGGAGTTTGAATCTTGATGAATTTATGCTGAGTCATTAGTAGCGAGAATTGTGCGTATTGCAACAAATAAAAAAACCGGCGAATTGTTTTGGCCAATCGGGTCACCTACACTCCGTTTAACTTGAATTCCGTTTAGACTATCGATTTGCAATTAACGGCGGCCCATTTTCAATCCATACAGGCAGACCCATGCATTTCCTGAAGCGCTCGATCACCAGCTTGCTGGTCTTGTTGGTGATTTGCGGTGTGTTTTCCCCGAGGTGTTTTTCGATTTGCACCGTCGTTGCGATCGGCGAAGATGATTGGACCGAAGACGTAACGGCGGCGTTTGAAACCGCGAAAAAAGACAATAAGGACTTGTTGCTTTTATTCACCGGTTCGGACTGGTGTCCACCTTGTAAGAAATTGGAAGCGGATGTGCTCTCACAAGCCGAATTCAAAATTGAAATCACCAAACACTTTGTGTTGGTCAAGCTGGATTTTCCGCGATCCACGCCTCAAGACGAGACCATCGCTCAACAAAATAAGCAATGGTCTGAGAAATTTGGCGTGGATGCATTTCCGACAATTTTCTTGGTAGATCAGACTGCTAAACCGTACGCGATCGCCGGTTTTGAAGAGGGAGGTTTTCAAAACTATCTGGGCATGCTCGAAGAAAGCCGCCAGTTGCGGATCAATCGAGACGAGAAACTGAAACTAGCCGAGAAACAAACCGGACTTGAGCGCGCTAAATTACTGGACGAAGCGTTGGGTGAAATTCGTGAAGAGATCGTGTCGCTGTATTATCCGGAAATCGTTGCCGAAATTGTCGAGTTGGACAAAGAGGATTCTTTGGGCCTACGAACCAAATGGAATTCGGCCGAAGAAGCTGAAACACGCAAAGTCATCATGACGGATGTGATGTTGATTTCACGATTGGAGAAACCGCAACGCGCAATTGAGTTCATTGACGAAGTACTTAAGGAAATGGAATTCCCAGCCCAGGAAAAACTGGAGGTCCTGCAGATCAAATTGAATCTCGTTCGGCAACTCGACGACTCGGCCGCGAGCGATGCACTCCTCGATGAGATGATCGCGATGGAAGGTCCCACCGCGGAAACGCGGGAGCGGTTACTCGTTAAGAAAATTTACTTGATGATTGGTTCGAAACGCTTCGATGCCGCTTGGGCGTTGTTGGAAAAATCCCTGCAGGAAAATGGAAACAGTCTGCATTTGCTGAAGGCCAAAGGGGAAATTCTCGATTCCCGCAACGAATCGACGGCCGCCATCGAAGCCTACGACGTCGCGATCAAGGCGGCCAGCAACGATCCCGACATCCTGATTGAATTGGTCAGCGCTAAGGCCGATGCGCAATTCGCGTTGAAGCTGGAAAGTGAAGCATTGCAGACGTTGGATAATTTCGCCGATGACAATAAACAACCGGTCGATTTGCGGGCGGAAGCGTTGTTGCACAAATCGCTGATCATGCGCGAAACCAATCGCCTTCGTCAGGCCCGACTAGCCGAAAATCGGGCGATTGAGATTAGTCAGTCGGCGCAACAACGACGCGAAATTCAAAAAATCGTCGAAAAACTCCGCGCCAAATATGGTGAGTAGGAACGACTTCTTTTCAAGGGAAAACTGACAACGAAATGCCTTTCCGCTATACCCTCGAACCAGATTTGTCGGCTGCCGAATTTGTGGATGTGTTGCGTCGCTCGACCCTGGCCGAACGACGTCCCGTCGACGACTTGCCCCGCATCGAAGCCATGCTTCGCCAGGCCAACGTCATTGTCGCGGCTCGGTCTGACAATGGACTGTTAGTCGGCGTTTCACGGTCCATTACGGATTTCGCGTATTGCACTTACCTTTCTGATTTGGCAGTCGACCAGATTTTCCAGGGGCAGGGAATTGGCAAACAATTGATTGAAGAAACACATCAACACGCTGGGCGATCAACATTGTTGATCCTGCTGGCCGCCCCCGCAGCACAAAGCTACTATCCACATATTGGTATGGAACCCCATGACTCGTGCTGGATCATCCGCTCGACTTAATCGGGTCTTGTTTTTCAGCACAGCGCCAAAGCAATTGCGCGAATTTTGCGACGGCAACACTTAAACTTTGGAGTATCATTTGTCAGCGTTTAACCTGGGCCTGATTTTTAGACCTGTTCGGTCTACAATTGGGAGTCACTATGAATCCAATTCAAGGCGAAGATTTGATGATAACTGATAGCCGCCACGGTCCATGGACCGTTCGACGCTGGGCCTACGTTTCCGGGTGGGCTTTGACCCTCGGATTGTTTTTTTTGGCGATCGACCGCTCAAGGGTTTGGGCTGACGAGCCACTCGAATACAACCGCGATATCCGTCCGCTATTGGCCGAGTATTGTTTTGCGTGTCATGGGGCTGATAGCGCGGCACGGCAAGCGGATTTGCGGTTGGATAAACGCGAGGAGGCAATTGGCAATGGCGCGATTGTGCCTGGCAAGCCGCAGGACAGCACCTTGATCGAACGGATCTTCTCCGACGATCTCGAGCAAGTCATGCCGCCACCAACCAGCAAGAAATCTCTCAGTGTCGAGGAAAAAAACCGTCTCCAGCAGTGGATCGTTCAAGACGCCAACTATCAATCCCATTGGGCCCTGCTCGCTCCGCAACAGCCGGTGCCACCAGCGGTAACGAATGAAACTTGGTCCGGCAATCCAATCGACAGGTTTGTTTTCCAGGAGTTGGAGAATCGGGGTTTGACCCCGGCTCCGGCGGCGGATCCGCGCACACTTTTTCGACGCTTGCATTTGGATATTACCGGACTACCCCCCTCGCCAGCCGACACGTTGTCTTTCGAAACGGAGTTCCGTCAACAGCCAGCAGTCGCGTTGGAGAATTGGATCGACCGGTTGATGTCGCTGCCGAGCTGGGGCGAACATCGCGGCCGTTATTGGCTGGATGCGGCCAGATATGCTGATACACATGGGATGCATTTCGACAACTACCGCGAGATGTGGCCCTATCGCGATTGGGTGATTCGATCGTTCAATTCCAATCAACCGTTCGACCAGTTTGTCATCGAGCAATTGGCCGGGGATTTGTTACCAAATCCGACGAAGGACCAATTGATTGCGACTGGCTTTCAACGCTGCAACATTACGACGAACGAAGGCGGTACGATTGAAGACGAAAATCTGGCCTTGTATGCCACGGACCGGGTCCAGACATTTGGTTGGGTTTTTCTGGGACTAACCACCAACTGTTGTCAGTGCCATGACCACAAATTCGATCCGCTCTCAATGAAAGACTATTATTCGTTAGCCGCGTTTTTTCGAAATACGACCCAATCCGGCTTGGACGGAAACTCAAAGGACGGAAGTGCATCAATTTTGGTTTTGCCGTCAGAAATGGACTTGCCCCGCTGGGACAACTTACCGCAAGAGATTGCGGCGGCTAAGTCGGCATTGGAGGAACGCAAGATTTCCGCAAAAGAACAATTTGAAACGTGGCTCACCGGAATGACAATCGAGAGTGTCAATTCAGGAATTTCCAGCGAGGGATTGTCGGTTCACGTGAAATTGAACGAAGGAACTGGCGATCAAGTTAGTAATCAGGGGTCTGGCCCCGCCACTTTTTCCGTCGCTGGTAAATCACAGTGGCTTCCGGAAGGAAAATTTGGGGCCGCGCCAATCATGAACCAGGACAGTACCTGGATTATCGGCGAACCGGGCGATTGGGATCTCGATCAAAGTTTTAGCTATGGCGCGTGGGTCAATTCCGGCACTCGCCAGACCAATGGTGCCATCATTGCGCGAATGGATGATCAGACAGCGCACCGTGGCTGGGATTTGTTGAAAATTGGTGGTTCCTTCGCCGTTCACCTGGTCGATCACTGGCCCGACAACGCGATTAAAGTTCATACACGCCGTGATGCCCAACAAGAGAATCAATGGCAACATGTGTTTGTGACCTATGATGGATCACGAAAACCGGAGGGAATCAAGATCTTTGTCGATGGAAAAGCCGAGTCGTTGCAGATAGAAAACAAGACCATCAAACCGGATGCATCGATCAAGACTGCCACGCCAACACGGATTGGCCAGCGGAGCGAACAGCAGATTTTTTCCGGCGGAATGATTCAGGAGTTGAGACTTTACGATCGGGCTTTGACGGGTGAAGAGGTCGCGACGATCGCGAAGGTCGGACTATTGTCGGCGTTTCTGACGCTGCCTGAACCGCAACGAACTCCCGAACAGAAGCAGTCCGTTTTCGAATTTTATTTGCAATCCAGCGATCAACTCTACCCGGAACTGGTCGCTCAGATCAGCGCACTCGAGGCCGAGTATGCCGCGATCAAGAAGCGCAGCCCGATCACACATATCCAACAGGAACGTGGCGATTCGGAACCCCTGGCAGATATTTTGATGCGCGGCGAGTACGACAAAAAGGGTGAGCAAGTCCACGCCGCCACGCCGGCCGCATTGCATCCGCTGCCCAGCGGCCAGCCCAACAACCGATTGGGACTTGCGCATTGGGTCGTGGATGCCCATAATCCGCTCACTGCGAGGGTCACGGTTAATCGCTTTTGGCAACACATTTTTGGTCAGGGACTGGTAACGACGGCGGAAGATTTTGGTGTGATGGGGAGCGCGCCGAGTCACCCCGAACTCCTGGATTGGTTGGCGATAGATTTCCGGGAGCACGGTTGGGATGTGAAACGATTTCATAAATTGATTTTCACCAGTGCCACCTATCGGCAGGCCGCTACTGCGACGGCCGAAAAACTGGAGCTGGATCGATCCAATACCTGGTTTTCGCGCGGGCCGAGATTTCGCATGGATGCGGAGATGATTCGCGATCTGGCGTTGCATACAAGCGGATTGTTGTCGGCGAAAATGTATGGACCCGGCGTCAAGCCCTATCAACCCGAAAATATCTGGGATGTCGTCGGCCTGCCGGAAGGCAACACGCGAAAATACGAACAGGACACGGGCGAGAATTTGTATCGCCGGACTTTGTACTCGTTTTGGAAACGCATGGCTCCGCCGCCGAACATGGATATCTTTAATGCGCCCAGTCGGGAGGTCTGTTCCGTTAAACGGGAACGAACGAACACACCGTTGCAGGCGCTGGTGGTACTTAATGATCCCTTGTTTGTGGAATCAGCCCGCATCCTCGCGCAAACTGCGTTGCTCGCCGAGCGCGGCGATGATTTGCAGGCGTTGGAAAGCATTGCTCAACGGGTCTTGAATCGATCGTTGACCTCTTTGGAAAGCGATTTGGTTCTGGCGGACCTGGCCGCCTATTTGGTCCATTACCGCGAGCATCCAACCGATGCGAATGAACTGCTCAAGGTCGGTAATTCGGTTTCTTCAGACCAACTTGAACCGACCGAGCTGGCAGCTTGGACAATGGTCTGCAACCAACTCTTAAATCTCGATGAAACCATTAACAAGTAGGAACTCAATCCGATGGATCCTCAATTATCCCGTCGAAATTTTTTTGCTCGAAGTTCTCACTTACTCGGTGGAGCGGCTTTGTCGAGTTTGCTGTTGTCGGAATCGCTGGCCCACGCGGCGCTGCCAGACGACGCCGTCTTGAGTTTAGTTCCCCGCGCCAAACGGGTGATCTATTTGCATATGGTTGGCGGCCCATCGCAAATGGATCTCTTTGATTACAAACCCGGCATGAAGGAGTGGTATGACAAGGATCTTCCCGATTCGATTCGCCAGGGACAACGGTTGACTACCATGACCAGTGGGCAGACGCGGTTTCCGGTCGCACCGTCGAAATTCAAATTCACCCGGGAGGGCGACTGCGGTATGTGGATCAACAGCGAAATGTTGCCCTGGCTTGCAAAAAAGACCGACGAAATCTGCTGGATGAGAAGTCTGCATACCGAAGCAATCAACCATGAGCCGGCGATCACGGCCATGCAGACGGGAAATCAGGTTACCGGACGCGCTTGTTTGGGTTCGTGGGCTTCCTATGGACTGGGTTCGTTGAACAAAGACCTGCCGGCATTTGTGGTACTTGTTGCGATCCCCAGCAATCGAGAACAAGAACAAGCGATTTCCTCGCGGCTGTGGAGCAGTGGCTACCTTCCCGGTGAACACGCCGGCGTCTCCTTACGCAGTCACGGCGATCCGATCCTGTACATCAACAATCCGCCTGGAGTGCCCTCGGCGATTCGTCAGCGCTCCATTCAGGGAATTAATCGACTGAACGAACTCAATTACGCGGCACTGGGCGATCCGGAGACTCACACGCGAATTCGTCAATATGAGATGGCGTTTCGGATGCAAGCGAGCGTACCCGAGTTGACCGACTTGGCCAGTGAACCGGAATCAACGTTTGAATTGTATGGCGAAGCCGCCAAACAACCAGGAACATTTGCCAATACGGCGTTGATGGCGCGGAGACTGTCCGAACGCGGAGTCCGGTTCGTCCAGATCTATCACAACAATTGGGATCATCATGGTAACGTGAATGGTCGCATGCCCAGCCAATGTAAAGATGTCGACCAAGCCTGTTATGGATTGCTCGAAGATCTCAAACTGCGAGGCATGCTGGACGACACGCTGGTGATTTGGGGTGGCGAGTTCGGTCGCACGATTTACTCACAGGGCGGCCTTTCGGAAACCAATTACGGACGCGATCATCATCCCCGTTGTTTTACGATGTGGATGGCCGGTGGCGGGGCCAAAGGCGGAGCGATTTATGGAGAGACCGACGATTTCTCCTACAACATCGTGAAAGACCCAATCCATATCCGCGACTTCCATGCCACGGTGTTGCATTTACTTGGATTTGATCACGAGCGGTTAATTTACAAGCATCAAGGACTTGACCAGAAATTAACTGGCGTCGAACCCGCGCGCATCATTCGGGAATTGATTGCCTAGGAATTGTCACGACAGAATGTTCGGTCGACCTAAGTCGGCGAAACGGCTTGCATCATCAACGCACTCAACCAACCGCCATAGGTTCCCAGTGCATATCCGAGCACGGCCAAGAGAACGCCGACCGGGGCCAATGACGGGTGGAACGCGGCCGCCACAACTGGCGCACTGGCAGCGCCGCCGATGTTCGCTTTACTTCCAACCGCTAAAAAGAAATAAGGCGCCCGAATCAGCCAAGCCGCAAGAACCATTAATCCCACATGGAACGACATCCACACTCCTCCCACGACGAACAAACCGGGGTGTTCGGCTAGCGCTCGAATGTCCATTTTCAAGCCAATAGTCGCAACCAGAATATAGATAAAGACGGTCCCGATTTTTGAGGCACCAGCTCCTTCAAGGTTTTTCAATCGCGTAAAGGACATTGCAATGCCTACGATTGTAACCAAGACGATCATCCAGAAAAAATCTGAATGCAGACTGAACTGCTTCAAATTGGGATAGTTCACCGTAAACCAGGGTGCGAGCCAATCCGCCGCCCAATGGCAGGCTGCCGTCGAACCAAACGCAACTCCGCCGATGGCAAACAGCTCATGGGTTTTGGGAATTCTCGCCGAGTTTTGCGAGAATTGATCCATCTTCAGTTTCAGTCTTTCCACGGCCGACGTATCCGCTTTGAAGAACCGATCGATGGCGTCCGCGTTGGCCACGCCCAACAACAAAAACAACATCCAAATTTCAGCCACGATGACATCGACCGCGATCATCACACTAAACAAGTCGTTGGACGGCAAGAAAATTTCCTTAAGGGCCACTTGATTGGCACCGCCACCAATCCAACTTCCAGCCACGGTCGACAATCCACGCCACACGGCGTCCGGGCCGGATCCTCCGACTAACTGAGGGTCAAAAAATCCGACCACCAAAATCGCAATCGGACCACCCAAGACCACACCCAAGCTACCTACCAGGAACATGATCAGCGCTTTTGGCCCCAGTCCGATAATTTCTTTCAAATCAATACTGATCGTCAACAAGACCAAGCTCGCCGGTAATAGGAATCGCGACGCCATGCTGTAAAGTTGCGTTTTGTTGGGATCGACGACGCCGAAAAACGTCAGCAGACTGGGCAAAAAATAACACAGCAACAACATCGGAAATATCTTGTAAAAAGATTTCAAGATTTGAAACTGACTATTCGCACTCCAGAAAATCAGTGCCAATAGGGACATCAAGATCCCAAAAATCACCGCATCATTGGTAATCATTGCGGTGTTGGCATGCTCGGATGAAACATCCGCCACGAGAGTCAATGGCGCTATCAGACGCTCCGTAAGAAAAGGCATGGCAGTCCAATCAGTTCTTAATTCTTAATAATTAACTCAAGCCTACCGCCCACCGGACTTTCGACTGTAACAATTATCACTGAATTTCCGCGGTCCGCCAACCAGCCCAATGCTGTTTGACCGATCGCCAAGTATCGAAATAAAAACCTCAATAGCAACAATCACAAAATCACTAACCAATGAATCCTGGTTTCAGATTGATTTGAATCCCGCCGTTGACCAATTACGTGTATGATGGGTCCATGAAAACAACTTCAAAAAGTATGCCCACCGAGCGCATGCAATGCATGGAAATCTGGGGTGGAAATCGGGCCGTCGACAAAAGCTTTGAAGCTCCCGGATTGGACTTATATGTTTTCAGCGTCCCTTTTCAGGCGAGTAAGACCGGGGGTGGCGATATCTATTACTGCACGTCCTGTGCTTCGGGAAGAATCACGCGACTTCTCCTAGCGGACGTCAGCGGACATGGTGAATCCGCTTCCAAATTGGCGATTACTTTGCGAGATTTATTGCGCGAGAACGTGAACACGATCAGCCAATCGCATTTTATCGAAGCGATGAACCGTGAGTTCGGAAACGTCGCCGAAGAGGGGTGTTTTGCGACGGCGGTGGTAGCAACGTATTTTGAGCCCACACGCAATTTTACTTTTGGTTTGGCAGGTCATCCCTATCCCATTTACTATCGGGCTGCAAAACGAATATGGGTTCATCTGGACCCACAGGAGTTGCCAGACGACCAAATCGGCAATTTGCCTTTGGGAATCATCGACAACGCGACCTACTCCGGCCGCAGTATTTCGACCCAACAGGGTGACCTGTTCATGTTGTACAGCGACGCTTTTATTGAAGCGGTTGATGAGAGCGGGAATCAATTGGGGATTGCTGGATTGTTGGAGGTGCTGAACCAAATGCCGCAACCGAAGGCGCCGGACGTTATTCCCTTCCTGTGCGCGAAAATTCAAGCCATGTCGGCGCGAAACCTGCTCGATGATGACGCCACGATTTTTCTGGGTCACTTTAAGCCAAACAAAGTCCTCTTGCGAGACAATCTTTTAGCCGCCTTTCGGCTGCTGGGAAAAGTTCGAGACAACACGCAAATTGGTTCAACGCAATAGTCGTTGATTCCACGGCTCAATATCCGGCGGCTTGGCCATCTTTACGGGATTCCGATGCACCGCGAAACACGTCGTTGCGGGCATCGTATTGGATACCCTGATAGCCACCGAATTCGCCTCGATTGAAGCCAATCGAGTGACCGCGATCCATTAGCTCACGAATCACCTCGTATTGAAAACCCGATTCCAGTAGCACTTGTCCCCCGTTGGTCATGGTCTCGCCGGTCGGCTCGGAAGACCCATTGTGCAAGATCCGGGGTGCGTCTCCGGCTTCCTGCACGTTCATCCCGAAGTCCACCATGTTGACCACGATCTGCACATGACCTTGTGGTTGAGTTGCGCCACCCATGACGCCGAAACTCAGAAACGGCTGGCCGTCCTTCGTGATAAACGCCGGAATGATCGTATGGAACGGTCGTTTACCCGGCTCGTAAGCATTAAAATGCCCGGGCTCCAAATGAAAGAGTTCACCCCGATCCTGCAAACAAAAACCCAATCCATCGGGACACATACCCGATCCCATGCCTCGGTAATTACTTTGGATCAATGAGACCATGTTGCGATCCGAGTCCGCGACGGTCAAGTAAATCGTATCGCCTGTTTCGAGCTTGGGATCCCCCGCCGGATATCGCATCGCGGCGCGGCGTTGAATCAACTTGCGACGTGCATCGGCATAGTTTGCTGAAATCAACTCAGCCACGGGAATCTGATTGAAAGCCGGATCCGCGTAATATTTCGCCCGATCCTCGAACGCAAGTTTTTTCGCTTCCACAAAATGATGCACGTAATCAGCACTGCCGAAACCCATCGCAGCAACATCATAACCACTCAGCAGATTCAACATTTGCAGGGCCGCGATTCCTTGACCGTTGGGAGGCAACTCCCAGACTTTGAATCCTCGATAATCAACCGCTACCGGCTCAACCCATTCCGATCGATGGTTGGCTAAATCCTGATACGACAAATAGCCGCCGTGTCGATGCATGAAATCGGCGATCGTGTGTGCCATTTCGCCGGTATAGAAAACATCTCGGCCCCCCGCCGAAATTTTTTCCAACGTGCGGGCCAAATTAGGATTTTTGAAAATCTCTCCGGTTCGAGGTGCCCGACCGTTGGGTAGATAAGTTTCTTTGAATCCTGGATAGCGCGCCAGTCCGCTGCTCCGGCCCCAATAGAACGCGATCAATTCTGAAACCGGGAAACCATCGCGAGCGTATCCAATCGCCGGAGCCAAGACTTCGGTCATCGGCAATTTCCCGAACTTGCCATGGAGTTCGAACCAACCATCCACACAACCGGGTACCGACACTGGTAATGGTCCCAGCGGTGGAATCGTCGTGCCGTTGCCAATTTCGAGTTTCAATTTTTCGATCGTCAGGCTCGCTGGGGAACGACCACTGGCGTTCAAGCCATATAATTTTTGTTCGGAGTTGATCCACACGATGGCAAATAAATCGCCACCAATTCCGTTGCCGGTCGGCTCCATTAAACCTAGAGCCGCGTTGGCCGCGATGGCGGCATCGACCGCCGAACCACCTCGTTTGAGAATGTCCAGGGCGACTTGCGTCGCCAGCGGTTGGCTTGTCGCGGCCATGCCATGTTGGGCAATAACCTCGCTGCGCGTGGCAAACGCACGTCCCGTTACTCGATCCTGTGCCTGCACGACTGAATGATCGGTAACGAAAGTCAGAATCCAAATCAGCACGACACCCCACGAAAAATTGAACCAGCTTGATGACATGAGAGCCCACCTGTTAAAAGGAAACGCAACCGACGATCACCCAAAAAAAATGAGGACGGGTTGCCAAAAATCAGTTTCCAGCACACAATTCGTACTCTTTGGCATACCTGATTTGATTTTGATGATAACCAATGTTTACCGGATTTTCTGCTCAAGCATTAGATTTTTTTGGCGAACTTCGAGAAAACAACAATCGCGATTGGTTTGCCAAGAATAAGTCCCGGTATGAAGTCAATATTCTGAAGCCAGCGCTCGAATTTATCGCCGCGTTGCAGCAACCGCTCCACAAAGTTTCGCCCCATTATCTGGCCGTCGCCAAGAAATCCGGTGGCTCGATCATGCGAATCTACCGCGACACGCGATTCTCGAAAGACAAAACTCCCTACAAAACAAATTTGGGAATCCAATTTCGTCACGAGGCGGGAAAAGACGCACATGCCCCGGGGTTTTACTTTCATCTCGATGAAGATTCGATTTTTATGGGAGCCGGGATTTGGAACCCCGAGGTTGCGGTTCAAAAACAGATTCGTGAATTGATCGATGATGACCCATCACGTTGGACTCGACTGAAAAACAAAAAACCGTTCCGGGAAACATTTGAGTTTCACGGTGAGAGTCTGAAACGCCCACCACAAGGTTTTGACAAGTCGCATCCGCTGATTGAGGATCTCAAGCGGAAAGATCATTTCATCGCGGCTCCATTATCAAGGCGCGAGATTGCGACGCCGGCTTTGATCGATATGTTTATCAACCGTGCCAAGCTTGCGCTGCCGTATATGCGATTTCTTTGCGACGCGATTCGCCAACCTTGTTGAATTACCTTGAGTCCAACGATGATTCCGAATAACCTGCCACCCCCGGAAATCTTACTGGAACGAGGTGCAGTGTTAGTGCTGAACAAACCCGGCGGTTTGTTGACACAAGGCCCGCCGGGAATCGACAGTCTGGAATGGCGCATGAAAGCGTATCTGAAATCTCGTGAGAACAAACCGGGAAACGTCTATTTAGGCGTTCCGCATCGACTCGATCGCCCGGTCTCCGGCGTGCTGGTCATGGTCAAAAACGTGCGCGCGGCACAGCGAATTTCTCAACAACTTCAAGACCGATCCGTCAACAAGACGTATTGGGCTGTCGTCGAGGGTCGCATCGTCGACGACGCCGGGACGATGGCTGATACCATGCGAAAGCTGCCTGATGAACCGAAATCGGAAATTGTTTCGCCCGATCATCCGGACGCCAAAACAGCAATCCTCCACTATTCGGTCCTCGGTCGAAGCGATCGGTTGACTTGGGTTGAGATCGAACTGGAAACGGGTCGCACACATCAAATTCGACTTCAATGTTCGGCTCGTGGTTTTCCGATCGTAGGTGATACGATGTATGGGGCCACGACCCTGTTTGGTGAGCCAACGCTGGATCAGCGCAAACGGTGGATCGCACTGCATGCGCGGCGATTGTCCTTTGAACATCCCATCGATCACGAACCGGTCGATGTCACTGCATATTTGACTGATCATTGGCGTCAATTCACCGAATTTGAAAAAGGACTGTTTTTTTCGACGGATTGACGAACGCGTCCGAACGAGCAAAATGGTGAGTTTCCCGACTGCTTGCTCTTGCCCTAACACAGATGCACGACCCACGATTTTTTTGTCTGCGGGGATTCATGAAATCCGGTACCAACTGGTTGGGTAGTCTCCTCAACAGTCATCCGGAGGTCAGTTGTATCGGTGAGTTTCATTGGCAGGAAGTCGTCGCTCGGTTTAACCACCAATTGCAAACAGAACCGCTGTTTTGCGATCCGCGTTATCAAGAATCGGTGCGACGCAATTTCGAGTACATGATCCGGGAATCCATGGTCCAGGCTGCTAAACCCGGTGCCCGTGTCATTGGCGACCGAACTCCGCATACGATTATTCCAGTCACGTTGCGAAATGTTCCCTACATTTCAATTATCCGCGATGGTCGAGATGTCTTGGTCAGCCGGGCGTTTCATCTGTACAATTCACCCGACGTGCATCGGCTTTTTCGGCGAATTCCCGAGATGGCGGAATCTTTGCAGAACTTTCAGGCCGACCCTTGGTATTTTCGAACCAACCCGGAAAAATTATTGTGCCATGAAACGATGGTTCGCGAATCGATGGCTTGGTGGCGGGAACACCTGCGCAGTGATCAGGAAACAGCCGAGCGATATCCAAAACTGCGAATTCGATTTGTGAAATACGAAGACTTGCACGCCGACACCTTCAATCTACGAAACAGCCTACTCGAGTTCCTTGACGTTGATCCCGCACAAGCGACTGATTTGAGTGCCGACCTGAAGTCCGGTTTTGACATCGAACGCCCGACCGAGTTCTTCCGCAAAGGTGCGGTCGGCGATTGGAAGAATTACTTCACCGACGATGTCAAACGCTGGGTCAAAGACGTCGCCGGCGATACCCTTTTACAACATGGTTATGTCGATTCACCCGACTGGTAATAGCAGACTTATGAGCGAAGAACCGACAATCCATTTGGATCAATTTCTCAAAACTTGCGGTGTAGCTACGGGCGGACAAGCCAAATTAATGATCCAGGCGGGCGAGGTGTGGGTCAATAACAAATTGGAAACCCGCCGCCGCAGAACATTGCTTGTCGGCGACCAGGTGACATTCGCCGGGGCCAGTTATGTTGTGGCGTTTGATGATGATCCGACGGAACACGATTAAACCACGTTCGAGACCGACCGTTGTTGCCAATAGCCAGCAAAATTGATCGCGGGAGAGTGGGTGCCATCCGGCAATCGTCGCAGGATCGCTATCAAGCGACCGCGTTCATCCAACCCTGCCACCTCAGTTGCACCAATCGCATGCTCGATTGTAATGGGAATGGCATTGCTCAAGCCGGTGACTTGCGTCCTGCTCAGGGTGACCTTGGGCATGTCGCACAAACCCAGCGTCGGTGGAATCAAAACATCCTCCAATTCTGTCGACCCTGGTTGGAAAAATCCCGCCGAAACATCCTGAGCCTGTTGAATCGTGAATTTGCCAATGGCAGTTCGAACCAATGCGGTCATCACGGCGCCCGAACCTAATGCGCGACCGATATCGCGCCCCAATGACCGGACATAAGTTCCGCTGCCACATTCGATCTCGAGTTCAAACTCGGGTTCGGCAAACCGGCTCAATTTCAAACTGAAAATTTCAATCGTCCTTGGCTGCAATTCAAAAGTCTTACCTTGGCGAGCCAAGTGATAGGCCCGTTTGCCTTGAACTCGCAAAGCGGAAAACTGGGGCGGCTGTTGGATGATTGTTCCGATAAACTGCGGCAACAGCGATTCCAACATGTGCTGGTTGACCGTTGTGGCGCCAGCGACTGGAACCAGCTCACTTTCGATGTCCTCGGTTTCGCTTTCGAATCCCAACCGGAAAGTAGCGGAGTATTTTTTCGGTAGTTGCTGGACGTAGCCTACCAGTCGGGTCGCCAGTCCGATGCAAGCCACTAACACACCGGTCGCCAAGGGATCGAGTGTTCCGGCATGGCCGACCTTTGCGGGACGAAACAACTTGGTGAGCGGATTGAGGGCAGTTCGCGACGAGAGACCGCGAGATTTATCAATTACGAGAAAACCAAACATGCATTATTTCTGTTTGAGTTGAGAAATTTCAGTTTGATATTCTAACAATTGTTGACGCAACTTGGAAACTTCGTCCGGCTCGTCGGTTTGCGCTTGCGCGTCGGCCAACAGCTTCACCGTTTTCTCAACTTTTTGGCGCAAGACTTCCAGTCGTTTTTTATCTTTCTTGTCCACAATTCGATTTCTCTTTGAGACGATAGAGGCTGGCCCAAAACAGAACAGGGTCGGGCCACAATAGCCCGACCCTGTTGGTTATACGGTTGTTTTGACGTCCGTCAATCAGATGCGAATTGACGCGCAAATCATTGCCATTCCGAATTTCAACCAGGTTATTGCCCGACCGAAGAGGCGACCGTTTGTTTTCCTGAAGAAATCGGAATGACCGGCGCTGGGGCTGCCAACAGGTATTTGTTACTGATCGCTTCGGCCCAGGCACCGGAGACGGACGACGGCTGTCGATTGGAGAACGCAACTTGAGCACCAGGAGCAACTTGGCCATAGTAGGTGCGAACCGTTGAATCCACGGCATCCCAGCGCGCCTGAGAAACTGTTTCATCAACATCGCGATGGATGAAAACATGTTTTCGATGACTGGGCATGTTTTGCATAATTCCCGCGACCGCGCTCATGCCCAATCGGTTGAGCGCGTGCGTTGATGAATCGAAATGCTCCGAGCTCAATAGGCATTGCTCTTCGAAACCTTGATCAATCATGGGCGCCCAAATTTCGTGGTACAATTGCCGATCGGCACAACTGAATGGTTTGGGCCAAGCATCATTGCGGGCAGTGATTTTCGCGTTTTCCGCGCGGATGGCGTCCATGCGTTCGTGATGACTTCCTCCGCGCGAGCCGCAACCGCAGCTGCCGCCCATCGACGGATAACCGAATTGAGAACTGCCAAACGAGCCACCGCAGGTCGAACAATCCTGGGCCGATGCACCGCTACCGAGTATCAACACGGCAGACGCCAGCGTCAGAAATGATTTTAATTTCAGCATTTGAAGGGTCTCCGAAATGACGGGAGTGAGTAAATTGCCGGTGAACCGGGTCAGCCACTGCCGAACCACGGAATCAGTGGATTGTTCACAATAACGCACACAATCCATATGGAGATTGTTATCGGAACATCAGCCCCCTCCGGAACGGAACAATTCCGCATCTGGGAGCAGAAATTTAGACCCTACCGCATTTACTTGAGAAGCAATCGGGGGTCGGCGAGAAACACCGATTGTCCGATGCTTACCAAACAATCGGATTGTAGCGGTGGCAACGGTTAGCGCTTGGCGGAACACGCTGGCACAGGCCTAAACGAGCCAATCGTTAAAGGCCCTGTGAAACCGACTAGCGGTTGGTCATCATGGGTAACATCTGGTTAACCATCATTAACGCCGCCGGCCCGACAAGAACCACAAAGATCCCTGGGAAAATAAACAATACCAACGGAAAGATCAATTTCACGGCAACTTTGGACGCTTTTTCCTCAGCCATTTGCCGGCGACGCGTCCTCATTGCTTCGCTTTGCACACGCAGCGCTTTGCCAACGCTGGTTCCAAAACGATCCACTTGAATCATCACCGACGCCAGCGTTTTCAAATCTTCGACACCATTGCGCACTCCCAAATTCGTGAGCACGGTCTCGCGTGTCGAACCCATTTGCAGTTGCTGATTACAGAGATTGAATTCCAATGAAACGATCGGTTGGGATTTATTCATTTCGTCGGCTACCCTACGCAGAGCTTGATCCATACCCAGTCCCGCTTCGACGCAGACGACCATCAGGTCCAGGGCGTCGGGTAACCCCAAAAACAATTGCTGTTTTCGGCTTGATCCAATAAACTTGACGATCAATTCTGGCAGGAACATGCAAACCACGCCGGCTCCCAATGAGTACACCAGACTCCAGACGTTTGCGCCTTGGGTAAAAAATGTAATCCCACCCGCCAGAAAAAATCCAAAAGCCGCCGCGATTACTTTCAAAGTGGACAACATGGCCGCCGCATTTTCGCCGCGGAAGCCGGCTTCGTCCAGCTTTTGCTTCAAGGCGTTGATTTCTTTCGCGCTTTTTGGCTTCAATGCATCGGAGATTTTCGGACTGGCCGACTCCAATAGTTTGGCAATGCCCTGTTTGGCTCCACCGGAATCCTTGAGGATATCCGATTTTCCCTGAGTTCGATTTTTCAATCGTTCCAAACGAGATTCGGATTTGGTTTTACTATTGAAAACCAAATCGACGACAACCCAGGCGCCAATTGCCACTGCCCCAAACAAGGCAAATGGTAGCAGCGAGATGAAATTGATTTCTGCGAGTAAATAATGGTCCACGGCACTATACCTTGATATCAATAATTTTCTTAATGGCAAACGCACCAATCAACTGCATAATGGTGGCCCCAATCAACATTTTTTGACCCATTGGATCTTCGAACAACATCATGACGTAGTCGTAGTTCAATCGCAGCGTCACGAGGAATAGCACGGGCGGCAAAGCCAACAACACGATTCCAGAAATTCGCCCTTCACCTGTCAATGCCTGAATCTGCCCTCGGATCTGGAATCGTTCGCGGGTTAGGTGCGAGATTTTGTCCAAAATTTCCGCCAGGTCACCACCGGTCTGTCGTTGCAAGGTCACGGCCGTCACGAAAAACCGCAGGTCCAGATTATCAATCCGTTCACACATGTCTTTAAGTGAATCAGTTAGCGGAACGCCCAGGTTTTGTTGTTCAAATGCTTTGTTGAATTCCGGACCTAACGGATCTTCCATTTGAGTACCAACTAACTGAATACCAGCTGGCAAGCTCTGTCCGCTGCGCAACGCCTGTCCCATCAAGTCCAACGCGGCCGGTAATTGGGCACTAAATTTGTTTAGCCGCTTTTTTCGTTTCCACCACACGAATCCGAGTGGTAAAATCGCGGCCACGCCGGCCGCAGCGGGTACGAGTACTTTCCACGGTGAAAACATCAGACAGGCAAATCCAGCTGCACCGGCAACCGCCGCAGTCAGCACCACGAACTTCGAAACAGTCAAATCGACGCCGGATTGATCGATAAACCGTCGAATATTCAAAAATCTGTTGGCGAATTCCTCCAGTCGGTTGGGCGCGTCGTCCAACGGGGAAAGCAACAGCCGAGAGCTGGCATCTTCGGCTTTCGGACCACCGCGGCCACCATTCTTCGTGAGTTCCGCCAAGCGATCTTCGACTTGAGCATTGCCACCTTGAAAGATCAAGGTCACGGCAAAAATCATCCCGCCGATCCCGATCGCGATAGCGCCAATAAATACATACGTCATCATGATTTGATTCTCGTGTTAGTCTTCCAACATGACTCGTTCGCGAAAGATACTGGCTGGCAATTTGATGCCCATCGCTTCGAGTTTGTCCATGCATTTGGGACGAACTCCAGTACAAATAAACCTGCCTTTGGCGCGGCCGTTTTCATCGACCCCCAATTTCTCATACCGGAAAATGTCCTGCATCACGATCGTCTCGTTTTCCATTCCGCATATTTCGGTAATCGATGTGACTTTTCGTGCACCACCCTGTAGACGATTGGCTTGAATGACCAGATCCACGGCACTGGCGATTTGCGTTCGCATGGCTTTGATCGGCAAATCGAATCCAGACATCATGATCATCGTCTCCATCCGCGCGATGCAGTCGCGAGGCGTATTCGCGTGGGTCGTCGTGAGAGAACCCTCGTGACCGGTATTCATCGCCTGCAACATATCCAGTGTTTCCGGTCCCCGACATTCGCCGATGATGATTCGTTCCGGACGCATCCGCAAACAGTTTTTCACGAGATCCGTTGCGGTCACCGCTCCTTTGCCCTCGATGTTGGGTGGGCGCGTCTCGAGTCGCACGACGTGTTCTTGTTGCAGTTGAATCTCGGCGGCATCTTCGATGGTAATAATGCGGTCTTCGTTGGAGATAAAGCTCGACAACGTGTTGAGCAAGGTCGTTTTTCCAGAACCCGTACCACCGGAAATCACAATGTTCAATCTGGCTTTCATGGCTCCCTCCAGGAGCATCACCATTTCCGGCGTGAAAGCCTTGAAGTTCAACAGGTCCTCCAACTTCAGCGGATTGGAACCAAATCTTCGTATGGACATCGCGGCACCATCCAGTGCCAACGGCGGGATGATCGCGTTGACACGGGAACCATCCTCCAACCGCGCATCGACCATCGGGCAGGTTTCGTCGACTCGACGACCAACCTTGGATACAATGCGATCAATGATCTGCATGAGGTGGGCATTGTCCCGAAACTCGACATTTGTTTTCTGCATCTTACCGCCTTTTTCGCAGTAGATGTTCTTGGGACCGTTGATCAAAATATCGCTGATCGTGGGGTCTTTTAACAGTAGCTCCAAGGGCCCCAAGCCAAACGTTTCGTCCAGCACCTCATCGACTAGCCGGTCGCGTTCCGAACGATTTAGTAAGCTGTTTTCTCCGTCGCACAGGTGTTCCACGACAACGCGAATCTCGCGTCGCAGGACTTCTCCTTCCAAGTCGCCTACGCGACTTAGATCCAGTTTGCCAATCAACTTATGATGAATGCGCTGTTTTAGCTGATCGTATTCACTAATTTTGGATTTATTGCTAACTGTCGACATGGTGCCAAGATTCCCGACCGGTTAAGGTGTACGCAGACTCGGTGCATTAAAACGCCAAGTTGATACTTCCTTCGGCAATCAAGCCAGCACTCCAATCAAGATGCGTCAAAAGTTCCAATCATGACTATTGATCGGAATACTCGCGAGAACTGCGAGAGCGAATGATGCTAGGCACCGGCAGTATCGAGATAGGGATCTTGTCCCATCTCGCGTTGCATTTCCTGTCGTAGTTTTTCCTGATGCAGCAATTGCATACGCGACCGAAAGTGTTTTCGTTCCAGTTTGGCCTGTGCCCCACGAAACAATTCCGCAAACCGCCACAGGTTTTTGGTCGAGTCCTGTTTGTGCAGACGAATTTTTTCGGCTCGCGGCCCACCCAAACCCTGATCCAATAGATCATCTTCGAGGGACATAAATTGTCGAAAAGTACCCGGATCTCCCTGGCGTCCACACCGTCCAATTAGCTGACGATCGATCCGAGCGGACTCGTGCATTTCCGTACAAACTACGTGCAGGCCACCCAAATCCTGGGCGGCCCCGCTGATTTTGATATCGGTTCCTCGACCCGCCATATTCGTTGCCACCGTAACTTTGCTGACCTGACCGGCGGCGGCGACGATGTTGGCCTCACGATCGAGCTGACGGGCATTCAAGACGTCGTGGGGAATTTTTCGAGCGGCCAGAATATGGCTCAAGCGTTCCGATTTGTCGATCGATCGCGTCCCAACCAAAACCGGCCGACCAGTACGATGCAGCGAATCGATTTCATCCGCAATGGCATTCCATTTTTGCGACTCGGTGCCAAAAACCAAGTCCGGCCACTGGGTTCTTTTAGGCGGACGGTTGGTCGGAACCTCAACAACTTTGACACGGTATAGCTTTCGCAATTCGGGTGCGGAATTGGCGGCTGTGCCGGTCATGCCGGCTAATCGCTCGTAACGTAAAAACAAATCCTGGATGGTAATGCGAGCGGCTTCCCCCGTTTCAATACTAATCTCGACCTGTTCGCGAGCCTCGATGGCCTGATGCAGTCCCGATCGCCATTTCCGTCCTTCCGCCAACCGACCCGTAAATTCATCAACGATCACGACTTCTCCGTCACGGACGACGTAATGTCGATCGCGAGTGTAGTTTCGATCGACATAGATTGCTTGTTCCAATTGCTCGTAAATATCCATACTCGGAGTCTGTTGCAGTAATTCTGGCTGCGGCAATTGCCGTATTCGTTTCCTGCCGGCACCGTTTAACTGGACTTGCTTCGACTTGGGATCAATTTGATAGTGTTCGTGTTCGTTGAACTTGGCAGAATTTTCTGCGGACCATCGGTAGAGTGCGCGCTTGGCGAGGGCAACTTCGTCGGGAATGCTGCTGACAATCAGCGGCGTTCTGGCTTCATCGATTAAAATACTATCCGCTTCGTCGACGAGTACAAAATTTGGTTCCCGCTGTACGGGTTTTTGGGAACCGTCCGATTGAGCATCCCCCAAGAGACCGGCTATCAAGCCTGCGCGGCCCTGCTGAAAACTGCGCTGAAACAGTCGATCGCGCAAAAAATCGAATCCAAGTTCTTTCGCTGTTGAGTACGTGACGTCGGCTGAGTAAGCAGCTTGTCGTTCTCGTCGCGACGTTTTGCTTTGCACGACGCCGATAGTTATACCCAGCATTTCATACACGGGTTTCATCAGCTCTGCATCTCGCGCCGCGAGATAATCATTCGCGGTGGCCAAATGCGCTCCTCGGCCACCGAGAGCCGCCAAATACAGCGGCAACGTCGCTGTCAGCGTTTTCCCTTCGCCTGTTTGCATCACGGCAATGCTGCCGAAGTGCATGGCAATACCGCCGAGCAATTGAACCGGATAATGTCGCAATCCAATGCTGCGATCAGCCGCCTCGCGCACCAAGGCGCCGGCGGCCGGAATGATTTCGTGAAGCGGTTTTCCGCTGAGTGCTTGAAACCGAAGCGACAGACTCTGCTTACGAATTTCGGCGTTCGTCAACTTGGACAATTCGCTGGACTTCTGCTCGATCCGTGAAACGATCCCGCGCCATTTAGCGATGGACGAGCGATCAATTGAGCGTTGTATACCAGCCGGTAAAAACATATTCGACTGAGGAACTGTTAGCGATTAAGGGATTCCGAACCGAGTTCGCGATCGCGCCATCCGACTTGGGAACCATTGCCGTTTGGCTCAAAGTTCGTTGTCGACTGCGCTAGTACCGAGGGTGATGATCTGGCGTAGGGCGACGTAAAATAGGGTGTCGCGCGATAGCCACCTTGACCGGTTCCGACCGGCCCTTGGTTGGCCATCCCTCCCCAGGCCCCATTACCAACGACCGGATTGATTTGATTGTTGATAAGAGAATTATTGGTACGCCCAGCATTTGGGGCGTTGAAGGTCGCCGAATATCGAGGATCGCTATTTTGAAATTGTGTGAATTGCGGCGACCCGGATCCTAGATTGTTCAGGGCCGGTGCACGAACGTTCGATGCATCCGTCGCCGCCAAACGTGTCCGGTCGGTTCGTTCATCAATACCCGTCGACTGGTAATTGGTTGAATCGGTATAGGATATCCCCGAACCAGGCATTGCCGTGTTGGAAGCGCTGCGGTAACCCGGCGGTACGGAATAGCCATTGTTGACGTTCGTCGCTGCCAAAACGGATTGACCGGAGTTGAAATTGCTGGTGCCACTATTGTCTGAACTTGCCCGCCAACCATTCAATTGTGACGGGTAATTGTTGTTCGCGGATGTAGGCACGCGCGGGTCCAGAGTTGCAGCAACGGCGGGGTTGGATTGTCCGGGAACATAATAGGGTTGATTGCTGGCCAGTGAGGGAATATTCAAACTGTAGGTGCCTGGCGCCGCGATCGTTGGCGTTCCGGTAAAAAGTCCACCGCCATACGGATTGTTATAGCGGTTCCGGCACCCCGTGGAGGCAAGTATTCCGATCGCCAATAAGACCCATAAATTTCGTGACATCGCAGCATCCTTTTCGATCCCTGAAACCAGCGATTTCAGCTCAGATTCGATTTATCGAACTCGACGAATCGGTCATATCCGATCAAAATCCGAGTTTTAGCGCGAGGTAGGTTAGCAGGTTCGTTGATACTGGCAAGACCAAACTAGCGCAACTGCTAACACACTGACTTGAGCGATCGCTGCGGCCAGATTGCGCCTCACGATCAACTCCTGGCTCAACCGGCCCGTCAAAAATTCGTTCCTTGACGCTCTCAAATCAAGAGTTTCGTCGCATCCAGCTGGTCAATTTCGGGTATTTGTACGTCCGACAATTTGGTCGAAATCGCCAAACGACTTCGCGGCTCAACGCCGGTCTTTACGGGTTGTTAAGTACTGCCTTCGGCAAAACCGATAATATTGCTAAGAAAGTCAAAGAAATAGTTCCGGAATATCAGTTTTCCCGGAATGATCAAGCGGAAATGTCAGGGGTTGTTTAAAATGACTCGATGGCTTTTTAACAATCTTCTTGGGGGAACTTAGATGGCATTTCAGTCTGATCCTGTGATTGCAATTATTGGCTTGGGCTATGTCGGGTTGCCATTGGCGGTGGAGTTTGGCGGTAAATTCCGTACGATCGGGTTCGATATCAATTCCCGTCGAATCGAAGAACTCCAGGCGGGACACGACTCGACACTCGAGGTTAGTACCGATGAGTTGAAGGCAGCGCGACGACTTGAATTTTCAACAAAGTTGGATGACCTGATCGCGGCCGACGTCTACATTGTGACCGTCCCAACTCCAATTGACGAACATAAACGGCCAGATCTTGGCCCGCTGATCAGCGCCAGCACCATGCTCGGGAGTGTTATCAGGACTGGCAACATCGTGATTTATGAATCGACCGTTTATCCGGGTGCGACCGAGGAAGATTGTATTCCCTTGATCGAACGTGGGTCGAAATTGAAATACAACACTGATTTTTTTGCTGGCTACAGTCCCGAACGGATCAATCCCGGGGACAAAGCGCATCGGTTGTCAACGATCAAGAAAGTCACGTCGGGTTCTACTCCCGAGGTCGCCGAATATGTTGATCAACTTTACAAGCAAATCATCGTCGCCGGAACTCACAAAGCGCCTTCGATCCGGGTGGCTGAAGCGGCCAAAGTTATTGAAAACACGCAACGCGATTTGAACATCGCCTTGATTAATGAGTTGGCTCTAATTTTCAATCGCTTGGGCATTGATACGGAATCGGTACTTGATGCCGCGGGCACGAAATGGAATTTTTTGCCGTTTCGTCCCGGTCTGGTCGGAGGACATTGCATCGGAGTGGATCCCTATTATCTCACCCATAAAGCCCAGGAAATTGGCTACACGCCGGAAGTCATCCTGGCGGGCCGACGGATTAATGACGGCATGGGGAAATATGTTGTCTCCGAAGTTGTCAAAGCAATGATTCGCAAACGAATCCACGTCCATGGTTCGAAAGTCCTAATACTCGGACTGGCATTTAAAGAAAATTGTCCGGACCTGCGCAACACGCGCGTGATCGATATGATCACCGAGTTCCAGGACTATGGCGCTGAAGTCACGGTACATGATCCTTGGGTCAGCAGCGCCGAGGCCCAACATGAATATGGCATTCTGCCGATCGACGATCCGAAGCCCGCTACCTACGATGCGATTGTCTTGGCCGTGGCACACCGCCAGTTTCGTGAAATGGGAGCCACGGCAATTCGAGCGTTCGGCAAATCGAACAGTGTGTTATACGATATCAAGTATGTTCTCAAATCCACCGAAGTGGATGGACGACTGTGAGTAACGTCGCGAGACACTATTTTTCGCTGGTAGATTACGGACCTGCTGACCTGACGATTTTCACTAGACAAGGGCACGCCAATTTTGCGGCAGGTAACTCAATTTCCGACCAGCGAATTTGTGTTTTTTGATGGCGTGATTTTCCGAATGGGTTCGACACCCGTTTTCTGATTATTTTTTTTCGATCCACTATGAAAATTTTAGTCACGGGCGGCGCAGGATTTATCGGCTCAGCCGTGGTTCGATTGTTGATCTCAAAACAGATCGACGTGCTGAATGTGGATGCTTTGACCTATGCCGGTAATTTGGAATCGCTGTCCAGCATCGAGCAGTCACCTCATTATCGTTTTCTGCGGGCGAATATCTGCGACCAATCCATACTGACAGACGCGGTGTTCGAATTTCAGCCGGAGGCGGTCATGCATTTGGCTGCCGAAAGCCATGTGGACCGGTCAATTCACGGTCCGGCGCAGTTCATTCAATCGAATATCGTGGGAACCTACACACTGCTGGAGGTGATGCGGTCGTATTGGAATCAATTGGACGACGACGCTAAATCCAGGTTCCGTTTCCATCATGTTTCGACGGATGAAGTTTACGGCGACTTGGCGGACTCGGGAGAGCTGTTTACAGAAGAGAGGGCCTATGATCCAAGTTCTCCTTATTCGGCCAGCAAAGCGGCGTCCGACCATCTGGTCCGGGCTTGGCATCGAACGTATGGTCTGCCGGTATTGATCACCAATTGTTCCAACAATTATGGACCATTTCATTTTCCTGAAAAATTGATTCCGTTGATGATTCTCAATGCCCTTGCCGGAAGAAGCTTGCCCGTCTACGGCGCAGGGAACCAGATTCGCGACTGGCTGTTTGTGGAAGACCACGCTCGAGCGCTTTACATCGTGGTTCGTCGTGGCCAGATCGGCCAAACCTACAATATCGGCGGCCACAACGAAATGAAGAACCTCGACGTGGTATGGGCAATTTGCGATTTACTTGAAGAACTGAAGCCGCAAAAACCAATCGGCATCAAGTATTACCGCGATTTGATTACCTATGTCAAGGATCGACCAGGCCATGATCTTCGTTACGCTATCGATGCTCACAAAATGAAATCTGAACTGGCCTGGGAACCGGCCGAGACATTCGAATCCGGCCTGCGAAAAACGGTTCGATGGTTTATCGAAAATTCGGGTTGGGTAAAAAACGTTACATCCGGCGAGTATCGTAACTGGGTTGATCATCACTATAAATCGTAGAATCCTCGAACTCGGTACTTCTTCTGGCCAAATCGGCTTGGAGCGGCATCGTGTGTTTGATTCATGGGGTGACAGGCATTTGTGTTGCTCGAGTAATTTGCTCCCCATCAACTCGAATACACTTTTTATTTTTCTGAAATCAAATTTCTCGCAGCCCCCGTACTCTAATGATGACTCCACAGTTGTCTGATCTATATTAACGCAGCGGGATTTGTGCCCTCAATTGTTGCAGAGTCGTTGTTTCAGTGAGTTTCGGAACAGGCACTGTCTGGGCAGTTAGTTGCGAAAAATACAGCCGACCGCCCTACTCTCTTTCAAAACTCAACCCCGGAGCCGAAATCGGATTTCGCTGCGGATCTCCAGTCCGATACGGTCGTAGCCGAAAATAAAGTTCACGGCGCGCAACCAAGGCATCTTTTTGCGCGCTCGAATACGGCTCTTGGAGTTTTCCTTCTTCTAACAACGTCAGCGATTTCTTTTGAATGGCCAGTGCTTCATCAAATCTGCCACTCTCCGCCAAACCCGCCGCATAAATTTCCAGAATTGCCGGCGAGGAGTCACCATACAATTCAACTAGCGGAAGAATAATGCCCAGCGATTGCTCACCCGAACGCACGCTTTCGATTGGACAGGTTGCCAAAATCCAGGCCATTATAAATTTTGAGCGTTGTCGGTTAGGCTCCGCCTCGATTACTTTCTGCAACAACTGCACGCATTCGGAATAGTTACCGGTCAGAAACTCCGCTTCCGACAAAAATCGGGTCATATTCTCATCACTCGGTTGAAGCCGATGAGCGAGCAACAAAAATTTCCTGGCGTTTTTGTAATCGCCGCCATTGAGGTACAGCAACCCCAAATCACCCGCGACAAACGGCAGCGATGGGCGATTGTCGAAGGCCGTTACCAAATACTCGGCAGCTTTGACATTATTTTTCAAATAGAAATGCAATCGTCCAATCACCGCATGAACTTCATAACGCGTAGGATCGATTTGAATGTATGCCATCAACTGCTGCAGGGCCACATCGAATTGTTCCTGGTCGATTGCAATCTCTGCAAGGCCAAGAACCGCTTCAGTATTGAAGGGATCAATCTGCAAAGCCCGCGCATAATCCGCCAAGGCTTGTTGCTGCATGATCCGCATTTTTTCCGGATTGGTGGCCATTTCTTGGAAGGCCATCTTGCGTTGAACATGGCCCAATTGGACGAGCGCCGGCACACAGAACGGATCATTGGCGATGGCGGTTTCAAACATGGCCTTGGCGGTCGCGGCCTGGCTAATCAGATCCTTCTCAATCCCTCGATGACAAAGCAAATAGGCTTGAAACGGAATCTCGCTGGCCATCATGGCATCGGCATCGTCCGGATAGCCGATTTCCGCCAGGCGAATGCCCAATCGGGAAAGCTCCGGGTAGCGATACCGCGCCATCCAACGTCCGCTGAGTGGAGACGCGGCGGAGGAGTAATTTCTTTCATCGGTGGCTAACAAAGGCAAATCACTGATCACGCTTTTTAAGGTAAACACCGAACCCGGATAATAACCCACGACGCGGCCAGTTGAATCCAACAACAAGCCAAACGGGAGTTGTGGCAACTGTTGATCACTAAACCAATCGCCCGCACAATATTTCAATTTTTCGATCGAAGCCGGCGTCAACACGCCCCAGCGAAATGGAAGATTCAGGTCCTTTACGATCGACTCAGCTCGATTCCAGGCTGCGTTCGCGTTGTCCCCCGCAGTCGAAACGGCGGGATCGCACATGACACCAACACAATCGAGGCCGGCGTCGGTGATCCGATCGACCGACTTTCCCAACTGGCGAACGTTATGCAAGGAGCCCTCATCAGTTCCAAAAAACATGACTAGTAACGGTTGTTCTTGGACGGATCGGAGTGGGAAAAACTTGTCACTCGCGCCCTGAAACATCAATTTCGGCAGGGCCGGCGACGGATAAAAAATTGATCGTTGAGGAGTCGGTTGATTGGAATCCAGTGGCTTGGTGGTTGTGTTGATCGACAAATTGAAACGGTCATTATTTCTTTCGACCAATTCTTTCTTCCCTTCAACCACTAAATACCTGGAGTTGATTGTCAGTTTTTCGAAAGTCTGTTGTGTACCATTGGGCCAAGTGACAACCACCCTGTCCACGAGCTTGGCTTCTCCCAATCCACAAGTCAATCGTTTCGAGGACTGACTCAAAAATCCCGACCCGGCCTGCAACAACTTAACGAAGGGAACTTTGCTGCCATCACAATACAACTCGATTCTCGTTCCGATTGCATCGCGGTTGGATGTTGTTCCCATCAACTCAAAACTGATGAACTTGTTTTCCGTTCCCGATTGGTTGGAGAGAATTCGCAACTGCGGCGACGTACGACAGGTCATGAATACATCGACGTCGCCGTCGTGATCCCAATCGGAAGTGGCGAGCGCACGGCCATCATCCGAAAAATCCAAACCGGAGACGCTCGAAAAATTCGCAAATCCCGTTGTACCAAGCCCCAGAAAACAGCGATTGCGCTGGTGCCCGGAAAAAGAATATCCGGCTCGACTCACATCCAAAACGGTATGCAATGCTTGCGAGACTTTTGTTTGGCGACCCCCGGCTGGTGCGACATCCTGTTCATCGAATGCCCCGTCAAACAGCAATTTCCCGACATCTTCCGTTGAACTGCGACTTAGGAATCCGTTCGACACGATCAAGTCATCCAAACCATCGTTATTCAAATCAACGGCGCACGATCCGTTGGTCGATCCGCAATCAAAAATAGGAGCCCGCAACAAGAACGGTCGATGGAGCCCTGACGAATTTGCTGAAACCGGCGCCGATCCGGTGGGGGGTTGCTTGTTTTCGCCCTGTGAAAACCAGACATGACTCTCACCCGAAAACATCTGTTGGATGGCGGCCGGCAGCCCCGGCGGAATCTTGGCTTTGTCCAGCGACTTCTCACCTGGATCGATCGCGGAACTGGCAAGCAAAACAGCGACCGAATCCGGTACGCGTAACGTTGCATCGGTCCCAACAAAAAAATCCAGTTTGCCATCCTGATTGAATTCTCCTATGGAGACAGTCCGATGACGAGCTTTTGAATTCAATTTCGACGATGCCGTGGCATCCGAAAACCAGCCGCGGTCGTTGCGGAGCAGGCGGTCGCTGGAAAATTCATTGGTCAAGTACAGATCCTGATCCCCGTCCAGGTCGAAATCCAACCACACGGCACACCGCGTAAATTCTTGATTGTTAGTGGTGATGCCGGCTTGTTCGGTGACGTCGTCAAACCGCCACGCTTCCTCGTTTCGCAACAACACGTTTCGGCCACCATCGGTAACGGCATCGAATTTCGTCGGCCAGGTTACCCAATCCTTTACACGATCAGTCGCGAACGGTTTGCATAAAAACAAATCGAGATCGCCATCTTGGTCGTAATCGGCGGCCGAGATATTCTCGGCCCCTCGACCAATCGGCAGGGACTTCTCCAGTTGAAAATAGCCGAATCCATTGTTGGCCAGCAGCAATAGTGCCTCGTCGGTTGATACGACGAGGTCTTGATCACCATCATTGTCCAGATCGATCATCAAGACACCGAACGACTGATCGAGAATATCGACGCCGGAATCGTGACTGACGTCCCGAACTGTTCCGTTGGGATCTTGGACCAAAAGCAAATTCGGCAAACCGTGACCTTGGCAAACATACAGATCGTCTAAACCATCCTGGTTGACATCGCCAATCGAAAGTCCTTGGTTGCCCACAATATCAAGGTGAGGAATTCGTTTCGCCCATTGATCGAGTCCGTATGCCAATTGTCCGGACAGCGAATCGCAATTGGCGAGAATCGACGACGTGCAGTCTTGGAAAAGTTTCCCGCCGGCAACGGCGATCTCGACCTCTTCCTGTGCCGCGGCCGAAATGGAAACCAATTGCAAGGTCGCATCCGGCATGAGAATCCAGTTGGTCTGCCAAATTCCCGATCCTTGACCGCACTTGTTGGGGGAAATTTGGGCGACGCACTCAAACGATAGGCCAATCCGCACTTGCGATTGTTCGATCTGGATTTCAATGGGGGTGAATTCAATCCGAAAATCACTGGCCGCTTGCCAAGCCATAAAGCAGGATTTCGTCAATTCTTCAAACGCCTGGCTGCCGCTAAACTGCGGCGCGGATTCGGAAGTCTGCCAACGCTGCACCGAAATTGGGGTCTTGGAATAGCGAGTTTTGAATTTGATCCGGTCGACGCCTGAACAGGTAAATTCCGGGTTGATCCAATCCGGTACGGTGAATTGTTCGCTCGTGATCCGACGCGAAAAAAAGTTCGCCAACTGTTGCAACTTGAAATCTATTTCCGCTCGGAGTCTTGTTGCCGGCGCGGCACGACCCAAAATTTGTTCGAACTCGATTGCCGTTTTGGCCAGCGTTTCCGGTCCTGCCTGAGAACTCAATTGAGAATTGGTCGTTCCGATCGAAACCGGTGATGGCTCAAGATGACTTCGATACAGCAGTAGTAGAATCAGCAAAAATCCGGCGGCCCAGCCAATGTAAAAATAGAGTGGCGGCAGCAACAGGATTCTGTCAACCAAGCGGATGAAAAAAAACTTCATGATCGATTGCTAATTTTGGTGACAAATTACAATTCACGGGGACAGCGCAATTGACTGCGTTCGAGCGCCCAAATTGCTTTCGATCAGTTCACGAAAACGGTGGAACAAATATTGACTGTCGTGCGGACCGGCCGAGGCTTCGGGATGATATTGCACGCTAAATGCCGCCGCATCGCGATGCCTCAATCCCGCAATGGTATCGTCATTCAAATTGCGATGTGTGACTTCCAGACAATCCGGTAATCCCTCATCGGCGACCGCGAAGCCATGATTTTGCGTAGTGATCTCGATCTTACCCGTTTCCAAATCCAAGACAGGTTGATTGGCCCCGCGATGACCAAACTTCAACTTATAGGTCTTTGCGCCGCAGGCCAGAGCAAACAATTGATGGCCCAAACAGATGCCAAACACGGGGACTTCTTTGATCAAATTGGCCACTGTGGCAATCGCGAAACTCAGTGGTTCTGGATCCCCCGGGCCGTTACTCAGGAAAACTCCATCCGGCGCCAACGCCATCACTTCCGCTGCAGTCGCTGTGCCGGGTAGCACTGTCACGCGGCACCGCTGGTTCAACAAATGCCGCCCAATATTCCATTTCATTCCGAAATCGAGCGCGACCACATGCGGCGACGATGAATTTGGCAGATCGGGTACCACAGCGGTAGTTCGGACATCCCACCAGCGACTGAGTTGTTCATTCCAATTGACGGGCTGAGTTGGCAACACTTCGCTCACGAGATCACGTCCGACCAAGCCCGCACTGTTCTTCGCTCGTTCAATCAGCACCGAATCAACCAAAATTTCCGTTGAAATTACGCCTTTTAGGGCGCCGACGCTGCGAATTCGTCGAACCAAAGCGCGGGTGTCGATTCCGGCGAGTCCGATGATGTTGTTTCGTTCGAGATAGCCGGACAACGTCTCCGATGAGCGAAAATTACTGGCCAATCGGCTGAGATTTCGAATGATGAAGCCGGCCAAGTGCGGACGACCGCTTTCGGTATCTTCTTCATTAACTCCATAATTGCCAATTTCTGGATAGGTCATCACCACCATCTGACCGCGATAGCTGGGATCGGTCAGGATTTCCTGATATCCCGTCATCGAAGTGTTGAAAACGACTTCGCCATCGCTTGTGCCGGTCGCGCCGAACGAAACTCCGGTGAAAACAGTCCCATCCTCAAGGGCGAGTTTGGCCACGCGAGCGGTTTGGGGTGGATTGGGTTGTGGGGTCAAACTTGACGAACTCATTTGGATGTAACTTTGCAAATAATCTTGGGAAAACCATAAATTTCTTCAGCCAACATAATTTACCAAACGAGTTTGACTGTTGCAGCGGTTTAGCAAATGTTTTTTCTTTTTTGTGGATTATGTGGCCAATGGGCCGATAACATTAGTGGCTGTGGGTCTCCGAAAAGGACTTGTTCCACAATCGGACAGCCAAATTGAGAAGGGTTTCAGTAGCGGCGAGCTGAAACCCTTCGTTTTTGCATGCGCTGATCCTGTCAAATCAGCCTCTAATTGTGACAAGATTTGTTCCCTGCGAACGAATAATCGCCCATGTCCGGCACCTGGGATGGCCTGGCAAACTCAACCACAATTCTCGGTTTGATGATTACGTTTCCGGTGATCACCGTGTTAGAATCCACCGTGTTAACGTCGGGCGGAAATCATTTGTACCGGAGCGGCTGATTATGCTGCTTGCACCAGCGGCAACACAGGTTTCCCAGAAGTCCAACTCCAACTAACCGATTTCTCTTACCACACGATCAAGCCACGCCGATAACGCTGATACCTAGACATTATTTTCTTCCGGGAGATCCTACGGATGCCTAAGCATGGTACCAATTCATCGCCACTTCGACCAAACGCGACTCCGCGAAGACCGGAACGTGCTGGCCGAATTAACCTGGCTGCGCTATCGCTGTCGGGCATGGCAATTCTTGTGTTTGCATTCCTGATCGTTGGCTACAGCATTTACAATTTTTGCCGGATTGATGTTCCCGCAAAACATATTGCGGTAATCACAACGAAGACCGGCATCGATCTGGAAAACCAACAGGAAATTGCTCCGTCGGAAAAACACAAAGGTTTGCAACTCAACGTGCTCGGCGAAGGACGCTACTTTCGCAATCCGTTTTTCTACAAGTGGTCGGTCTATCCCATGATCGAAATTCCGGAAAACAAAATCGGCGTCCGCGTTCGACTGTATGGCCAGGATTTGCCTTACGGTCACTTCGTGGCTCCGACGATGACCGCCGGGACGTCCGGAACCAGTCTCGATCCCGAAACACAATTCAAGGGAATCGTACCTGAAGAGTTGCGCGCCGGACGCTATGATTTCAACGCAATCCTGAAAGACGAAACGGGAAGAATCGTCAGCCCGCGCCCGCGCAACGACTACATCGAAATCATTGAACTGTGCGATCCCGTAACAATCCCCGCCGGCCACAAAGGGATTGTCACCAATCTATCCGGCCCGATTCCGGATAATCCAAATATGTTTCTGGTCGAATCCGGTTTTCGGGGCGTACAACAGGAAACACTCGATGAAGGCACGTACTATCTCAATCCCTATGTGCAACGCGTTCAACCGATCGATTGCCGTTCTCAGCGATTCAATCTGGCCGATGGCGACGATATGGGCTTTCCCAGCAAAGACGGCTTTTGGGTTTCGTTGGAAGGAATTGTCGAGTTTCGTGTGAAGCCCGAAGAAGCGGCCCTGGTGTATGTGTTGTACGACGAATCCAAGTCCAAGGACAATCTCGCGACGTCAATTGAGGAGCAAATCATCACCAAAGTGATCACGCCCAACGCGCGTTCGATTTGTCGTCTGCGAGGCTCCAATTCGCTCGGTCGCGAGTTCATCGGTGGCGACACCCGGTCAAGTTTCCAAGCGGAATTTCAAAAACAGCTTCGTGAAACTTGTGACGCGCAGGGAATCGAAATCGTGCAGGCCTTGATTACCAAAATTCATCCACCTCAAGCCATCGCGGCGCCCGTTCGTGATCGCGAAGTTGCCAATCAAAAACTGAAACAGTATCAACAACAGAAATTGCAACAAGTGGAAGAAGCCAACCTCGCCCGCGAAGTGGCATTGGTACAGCAAATTCAAACGTTAGTGGAAGCCGACCGGGAAGTGATCAAATTGGTCACCGAAGCGAAAAAACGCCAAGAGGTATCCATCGCCGGCGCTAATCGCGACAAAGATATTGCCACCGAAGAGTTAGCCGCTGCCCGGGACAAAGCCGCCGCGACGATGGCTGAAAAAACGGCCGAAGCGTCCATTATCAAATTCGCCAATGATGCTAATGCAGCAGGTTGGAAAGCCTCAGTGGCAGCGTTCAAGGGAGACGGAGCTGCTTATGCCCGCTATGTCATGTATCAGAAATTGGCTCCCGGTTTCAAATCGATCATGACCAACACAAACGACTCACCACTCATGGAAGTGTTTAGAAATTTTTCTGCGACTGAAAATCAGCAACCCACTCCATCACCGACGAAATAAGTGAAGATATGAAATACCTTATTCCCTCAATCATTGCCGGTCTGATGCTGATTACGGCGGCGGCCGGATTTCACTGGTTCGTCAACCGCGTCTATGTCGAGCAAGGACAGAGCCTTCAACTGCGGTACAAGGGTCCATTTTTCGGGACCGCTAAAATGGCCAAAAAAGGCTATTGGGCCGAAGAAGGCGAAGTCGGAATCTTGAAAAACCTGCGCGGTCCCGGTCGGCATTTCTACTGCCCGTTGTGGTGGGAACGCAGCATTATTCCGGACGTCGAAATTCATCCGGGCCAAGTCGGGATCGTTACTTGCAAGCTCGGGGATGATCTTCCCGCCGGACAGTTCCTGGTTGATGGTGATATGGGCGAAACGCTATTCAAAGGTGTTTTGCGAAAGGCCCTCAGCCCAGGTCGCTATCGGGTCAATAGCTACGGATATGAAGTTAAAACGATTGGAACCGAACAAGAAATCTCCGGCAAACAAATCAAGTACGGTGGCTGGGTCGTCGTTCCAACTGGTTTTGTCGGCGTGATTACCAACCTTGCCGATAATCCAGCCACCGGCCAAGTCAAAGGCGTCCAGAAAAAAGTTTTTCCGCCAGGTATTTATCCAGTCAATAACCGGGAACAACAAATCGACATCGTCGAAGTTGGTTTTCGCAAGACGACGGTCACGGTCGAAAAACAGCGCAACCCGGACGGCTCCTTGAAATTAGACCTCGCTGGCGAACCGATTGTCAACAGTGTCAATGACGGCATCAATTTCCCGTCGGGTGACGGTTTCCCCATTCAGATGGATTTCACCGCGATCTGGGGACTGACACCGGACCAGGCTTCCAATGCCGTGGAGATGTTCGGCAATATCGAAGAGGTCGAAAACAAAGTCGTTCAACCTCAGATCGAATCGATTTGTCGTAACAACGGTTCCAAATACACCGCCGTGCAGTTGTTGGTCGGCGACGAACGAGAGAAATTCCAACAAGTCAATCGCTTGGAACTTGAAAAAGTTCTTAAAGAAAAAAACATCCAATTGCTGTACGGCCTGATCCGTCAAATCTATATTCCGCGCGAAGTTCGTGAGCCAATTCAGTCGGCTTTTATCGCGGACGAAAACAAGATCACTCGCGAACAAGAACAATTGACCGCGAGAGCGGAAGCGCTCCTGCGCGAAGCGGAAAAAAATGTCGGCTTGGAAACCGAGAAAGTTGAAGTGGATACCGAACGCCAGTATCAAGTCGAACTGGCCGAGGGAGATCGGGAAGCCAAAACGATCGACGCGCAAGCTGCGCGGATGGTTGCGGCGATCATGAAAGAAACCGCCGTGCTCAATGCCGAGGCGGCTACCTTGATCGGCGAAGCCGACAACAAAGGGAAACAGTTGATCGAAGAGGCCAAGGCCGATCAATTCCGATTGGCGGTGGAGGCATTTGGATCCGCCCGCGCTTACAATGATTGGGTTTTCGCCGAAGGCTTGCCCGCCGATATCGATCTGAAACTAATGTACGCCGGTCCCGGCACGCTGTGGACCGATATGAAGGAAATCGGGTTGCAAGCGACGGTTCCCGTGGAACAACCAGTAAAACCGCCGATTCCCAAATAGTTGGCTTGCGCCAAGTGTTATTCGATTCGCCAAGTGTGCGATTATCAGATTGGTCTAACGTGCTGATCGGCGAGACCGGAACAGAGACTTGCGGCTCTGTTCTGTTGGTCCTGTTCAGGTCGTCTAAACCGATCAATCCTCCTCGGATTGCGACGATAGACTTTCGCTCAATTCAGCCAGTCCGTTGGGAAGTACGAGGAGGGGGAATCCCATTTCTTGTTCGATCTTGCAAGCGATGGATGTCAGTCGCCAAGCGATGCGTTGCATCGTCCCCACAATTCCACTTTGCAAGCCCGTTGCGGCTTCCAGGATTTCAAATGGAGCTTTGCCATTGGGGACATCGGGCAACACATAGTAGCCCAGCGAAACTTTCCCGTCGCCATGCTCGAACGGATAGGGAATCGCCTCGAATTCCCGCCGAATCTTGCCCAGGAAATAGCCAATTTGTTCGGCCTGTTTATTAAAACCCTTAAGCGATTCCTCGCTCTCGTTTGTTGAAAGGTGTTGCAATACTCGATATCCGACCAGATATTCAAAAGCGAATCGCTCGAGCAGCAGTTGGTGCCGGGAGATATTGCACCAACAGGCGAGAAGTTCGCCGATTTCTTGGACCAATTTATCGGATTGGGCGATTTTCTCCCGGATCTTAGCCGAGCGGATCCATTCGAGGTTATTCATCAATCGCGTACCGAGCAGCCTGCGAAAAGGTTCCTGTTGTTTGGAAAACTCTGCCTCTCGGCGATTGTACTCGACAAGTTTCCGGCGAATCTCGTCGACCGTGGTCGCAGCAAAATTTCCCTGAAGACTTTCGAGTTGGCAACCGACGTCCAACAACACTCGAGCGCTGATCAAGTCGACCATCGAATCCCTAAGCTCCCCTGCCTGTTTACGGCACAGGGCAAACTCCATCGCGGTCCCGAGCAAGCGTTTTCGGCAATTTTCCGTGTCTTGTTTCCAAACGGCCTGATCGATTTTCGTGCCTAGATTTTCCCTGGGGAGAATGAAACTGCGATGCATTTGGAACTGGCAGAGCAAAAAATTTTCACTAGCTTTGCGGTCCTCGTTCTCGACCACAAGTTGCTGTACAAGGCCACCAGTCGCCAGAACCTTTTTTGGGTCAAACTCTTTGCCAAATATATTCAAATAGATTTTAAAAGTCAGATGCCGACCCAGCGCGGTTGCATCACGAAATAAAATTTCCGCCGGGCATTCGAGCCGCAACGTCCCGGGGGCGTTTTCTCGTTCAGCATTGGCAATTCGTTCCCGATCCGCTGGATGGGTATCAAATCGTCCAGTTTCGCCCGTTCGTATTTGTTCCTCGATATTGCGAATTATCTCGGGCGGCAGTAAATCAACATTCGCCACGGCCAATTGGCACAGGTTGTCTGGCAAGCGACCTTCGGCATGAAAACGGCCGAGGTCTTCAATGGATCCGGCCTGGCCAAATGCCAGTTTTTGGATACGGCGAACGGTTTTCGCGAACTTGTGGCTCCCGGCCACTCGGGCTTCGTACCGGTCGGCGTCAAACTCCATTTCTTGCATCAATCCGGCACAAAACACCTTGCACAGCAGCAGCAACAGGATGGGAACAATCCTTACTAACCAAACGAACCCCCGGGCCAACAATAAAATAATGGCCAGCCAGGAATCCAGACTTTTTGACGACTCGGCCAGCCATTGGTCCCATTGGTCCCGTTCAAAGGCTGCGCGATAAAACCACTGATTGATGTTCCAAATCAACGTGGTCATGAACATGCCTCCGCGCTGGGAAAAGTGCCCAAATTCGTGAGCAAGGATTCCGGCAACCTGTTGGACATCCATGCCAAGGATTAACGGCAACCCCAAAGTCAATTTCATCCTTCCGTCGAGCGGGCCACGAATGAAACTCGCTGATGCATTGACGTCCGAATTAACCGCGATGACCGCTGGCATCGGGGCCTTGAGCGACTTGCACAATCGCGCAACAAACTCGAACAGAAACGGTTCGGTTTTCGGACTGAGTTCCAATTCCCCTTCGAGCTCGTCGGCGGCGGCAGGAATCAACAGCGGTTTGAGCAGTGCCACCACCACGCAAAATCCGACGAACAACGGCCCCAAGACAAACAACAAATATCCAAATCCCCGAGCCCGACCCGAATGTATGGCAGCCGTTGACATCCCGTATGCGCCAGCCCAAGCTGCCATGATCGCAAAACATATTGTGGCCAAAATCAAGGCAGCGTAAAGTAACACGGCAATGAAGGTGATAATTGCCGCCAACATCAGCTTCAAACGATAGCCGGCAACAAGTTCGATCGTGCCGACCGGACAACTGATCTGATTCAGGATCTGGTTGCGAATGGTTTGCGCTTCAACGGGGGTCATAGATCGATCACTATTGGATTATCTGTTTCGGGTCGCGAAAAAGGCCGATTCCCTTAAGGCCTGCGATTGAGTCGTTCAGCCAGAACCCGACAACAGGCCTGTCACCACCGATCGATTGAGCCGCTCCGGACTGTTCTCCAAACCAATCGCTGGTGACCAGATCTTGCGAGTCGATCCCAGTCTTCGTCTGACGATGACAGACAAACTGAATCGCGGTGACGAATTCACCCGCCGTAACATTCAAACCTGTGATCACGAATCCTTCCGGAGCTCGAAACGTCGCCTCGACATTTCCCATGTCAGAATAATGAGGCGAAACAACGGAAATTTTCTTATCCGACGGCTCTACGAGAATCGACGCACCCACCACGGGACTGAATGGAGCGCGGACAGCATACAATGGCAAGCTGCCTGGATCTCCGACTCCGGTTCCGATCCACCTCTTGTATCTCTTTTGGGCGGCCGGTGCACTGTTTACTGTTTTGAACTCGTGATCCAAACGACGGTTGGCGATATCTAAGGCATGGACCGCAATTCGGTGCTGGGCCATTTCTTGAATCATGTTACGACTACCGTTGGGTACACCCCCCTGACCTGCTGGAAAGCTCGGCTGGGAGGCGATATTACCGGGCGCTTGATTTGTTTCTTCGATAGTTTGTTCAAACGGATTTTCCGATTCGACGCCTCCTTCCGTAAGGTCTCCCGGCTGAACATCCGTGCGACGATTGGCGGGATTCTGTTCACTTTCCATCTTCCGTTGTAATTCCAGCATTTTCCGTTGCGCTTCCGCAAATTTTTCGGAGAATTCGGGCCGAGGCGAATCAGGGGATCCCGGAAAATCTGATTGGGAATCAATAACTTCAAGATCAACTCGATTGTTATCCACGCTAGGCGGTGAATTTCGGTCCGGTTGAGTTACTGTTTGCTTGAAGAAGTTGTCATGTTGTTGTGAATCTACGTTTTCGTTTGGGCGGAAAGGTCGGTTCATCGTCGGAGCCAGACTTGCGTTCCCGGCTGGCCCGGCAGGAGCAACGTTGCTATTCCGGCTGGCTGGTCGGCCATCCGTAAATTGGGAATTCAATGTTGAATTGAGTACGCTGGACCCGCCTCGTTGTGGAAAACTAGATGCCATTCGTCCTAGCGAACCCAGACTCATGATCGTGAATAAAAATCCGACCATCATCAATAGACCGGGAATCAAAGTGATCAAGAGACTCTTTCGAAACTGTCCGTTCAGACCGAGGAACACCAAACAAATGCCAATCAGAATGATCACTGAGAAAACCGGCAACTGCCAAAATCCAAATAGTCTCAACGGCCCTATCAAAATCGTAAGTAGAAGTCCCGCGACACCTACCGATAGCGCCAGGTAACCCATCGACGCCACTGCTGAATCTTCTGTGCGGCGGACGAATTTCTTGCTTTGGTTTTGTCGGCCATAGGGCATGACAGTATTCGCATACGAAGAATTCGAGTCGACATCAACTTGGTTTTTGGCTGTTAACGACCAGACATCGACCTGTTTGGGGAACATGGCGGCAATGTGCTTGAGTTTTACTCCGCCATGCAGCGAAAAACCGGTTGGATCTTCCAATAAACTGGTCGACAACAGCTGGAAACGATGCTCGCCGCCTGAAACAACGACCGCTAGAATTGATTGATCCAAACTCGGCCCCGTTTTACGGTCGACGATGTTACCCGAGCGATTCGCGACCCCAACGTCATTTGCCATCGCCTCGTAGACGTAATCCTTTTCAACCAAAAACGAGGTTTCACAAACTTTACATTTTACTTTCCGGCCTAGAAATTTTGGATCAACTGAATAGCCCTTGCCGCAATCAGGACAATGAACATCGATTTTCATGGGCCAGTTTCCTATTGTTGATTGATTTAGACCATAGTCTTCCCTGCTCGAAAAAGCAACTAATCGCCCGCCAATTTCGCCTCGTCTCCTCAATAAGTTTCACACCGGAAAAACACTGAGACGTAACCTCTTGGTTCCCTGATGCGCAAAGACGACGCTTAGATCTACAAGTTGTTTGCAGCGCAATCTTCATTCCCATCGATAATTTCCGGGCAATCCCCGGGGCTTGACGAGCACGACCCGCCCCCTGTTGTCATCGCCAATCACAGATAAAATAGGCGTTTGTTCCTATAACTCTCAACTGGATTGAGACTGTGACGCACGGCATTTTATCTTCGGCGACTCGCGATTCTGCCAACCTCCCTGCAACTACGACGCTGTGGCAGATCGACATTCGACCGGTCGCCGGTCAACCTGATCGGATCGCTGAAAAAATGCTTGCCGGCGCTTGCGATTGGCAATTGCCAACTTCGTTGCGGCTGATCGCATCGCGCGGGTTCCTGATCCAGGGTACTCTCGACCTGGCCGCGGTCAAACAAATTTCCCGTGGGCTGTTGGTCGAGCCGGTGGTTGAACAATCGCAAGTGGCTCGGATCGGTGATGAATCCTTGGCGGTTCCGTTAGCACTACATCACAACCTGGTTTACGTTTTGCCGTTACCTGGCGTGACCGATCCGGAAGCTGAAAGCGCTTTGCTGGCGATGCAAAATTTGGGGTACGACGTAGGAGCGGTACGGACTTATCGAAAGTATTGGGTTTCGCCTCTTCCCGACCAACAGCTGGAACTCCTCTGCTCGAAAGTGCTGTGCAACAATTCCATCGAAATGATCGTACGTGGCCCATTGGAATTGAATGAGTTGCAACTTGGTCGACCCTACGAATTTCAGCGCACCGTAATTCCGTTGTGTGAATTTTCTGATGAGCAACTGGTGGAAATCAGCCGACAGCGTCAACTCAGTTTGTCGTTGATTGAAATGCAAACCATCCGCGAACACTTTCGGGCGCTCGATCGCGAACCGACCGATATCGAGTTGGAAACGCTGGCCCAGACCTGGAGCGAACATTGCAGCCACAAGACACTAGCCGGGCGAATCGCCTATCGTGACGGTCAAACGGAACGGACTTTCGACAACCTGTTGAAGGAGACGATTTTCGCGGCAACGTTGCAGATTCGCCAAGACCTCGGTGCGGGGGATTGGTGCGTCAGCGTATTTGCGGACAATGCGGGAATCGTACGGTTCGATGACATTTTCAACGTAGCCTTCAAGGTTGAAACGCATAATCGACCATCGGCGTTGGAGCCCTACGGTGGAGCAAATACCGGCATTGGTGGCGTGATTCGCGATACGCTGGGAACTGGCATGGGAGCCAAACCGATTTGCAGTACCACTGTGTTTTGTTTCGCGCCGCCGACAACACCCCACGATCAACTCCCGCCGGGCGTGATGCATCCCCACATGATTATGCAGGGCGTGGTGGCGGGCGTGCGAGATTATGGCAACCGGATGGGAATTCCCACGGTCAACGGCGCGGTTTATTTTGATCCGCGCTACGTGGGAAATCCGTTGGTCTTTTGCGGCAATGTCGGCCTGGTTCCTCGCGACAAATCTTTCAAAGAACCACAGCCACACGATTTGATCGTGTCAATCGGCGGCAAAACGGGACGCGATGGCATTCACGGTGCGACCTTCAGTTCGGCTGAACTGACCGAAGACAGCGATATCATGTCCGGCGGTGCCGTGCAAATTGGTAACGCCATCACGGAAAAAATGCTGATGGATGTGATGCTGCAGGCGCGCGACCTAAACTTGTACACTGCGGTTACGGATTGCGGTGCGGGAGGATATTCCAGCGCCGTCGGCGAAATGGGTGAAAAAATAGGTGCCGAAGTCTGGCTGGATCGCGTGCCACTGAAATACCAAGGACTGTCGTATACGGAAATCTGGATCTCCGAAGCGCAGGAACGGATGGTCTTTTCCGTACCGGAATCGAATTGGGAAATATTCCGTGATTTGTGTCAGGCGGAGTCAGTTGTCGCCACGGTGATTGGACAATTCAAACCGACCGGTCAGCTGGAACTCAAATACGGCAACGAATCGGTAGGCAAGCTCTCGATGAAGTTCATGCACGACGGCCGGCCACGAGTTATTCGGGCCGCCGAGTTCGTCCCGCAACCGATGACGAAACTGTCAGTTAACTCGCTGGGGTCGAATTCCACTCCCGATTGGAATCACGATTTATTAAAAATTCTCGGTTCACTGAACGTGGCGAGCAAACATTGGATCATTCGACAATACGATCACGAAGTCCAGGGCGGCAGTGTACTTAAGCCCTTGGTCGGAATCGATAACGACGGTCCTGGCGATGCAGCAGTTGTGCGTCCGGTGTTGAATTCACGTCGTGGATTGGCGATCTCCTGTGGCATGAATCCGTACTTTGGCGATCTCGATCCCTATCACATGGCCACCAGTTCGATTGACGAAGCCATTCGCAATTGTGTCGCGGTCGGCGCTGATCCACAGCGAATTGCGATCCTCGATAATTTTTGCTGGGGCCACACCGATCGTCCGAGCACTTTAGGTTCGCTGGTCCGCGCGGCCATCGCCTGCCACGATCTAGCGATCGAATTGCAGACTCCTTTTATCAGCGGCAAAGACAGCCTGCATAATGAGTTCAGTTACACGGACGCCAACGGCAATCGACAATCCATTTCCATCCCAGCCACTTTGTTGATCAGCGCGTTGGGCCAAGTTCCGGATGTCAGGAATTGTGTTTCCATGGATTTCAAAACGGCCGGAAACTTGATTTATCAAGTGGGCCGCACCAAAGCCGAGCTCGGCGGCTCACACTGGTCGATCGTCAATCAAGGAACAGGCGGACAGGTTCCAACCGTCGATGCCAAATCCGCCAAACAGATTTTCACAGCAGTTCACTTCGCGATCAATGCAGGTTTGATTCGCAGTTGCCATGACCTATCCGAAGGCGGCTTGGCCGTCGCCGTTGCGGAAATGGCGTTTGCCGGTGGACTTGGCGCGACGCTAAACCTGGACCCAATTCCTACGTGCGCAAATCAGGTTTTGGTGAATTCGTTCGAAACGGAAATGCCATCACTGGTGAGTTTGTTTGCCGAGTCCAACTCCCGGTTCCTGGTGGAAGTGACTCCGGCCAATCAGCTTGAATTCGAAACGGCCATGCAATCGGTTGCCTGCTATCTCATTGGTGCGGTGGCCCCCGACTCGCAATTGCGAATCAGCGATAAAACGGGTATTCTGGTCGACCTCCCCGTCACTGATTTGAAAGCCGCTTGGAAAAGTCCATTGGATTGGAAGTAGCTTGATTCAATCGAGTTGTGTTTCCGTCCAGATAGCCCTTAATTCTTTCAATCTTAACGAACCATGTCCCAGCCCAGTGTCCTGATCTTAAGAGCTCCCGGTACCAACTGCGATCAGGAAACTGCTTTTGCGTTCGAGCGGGCCGGTGGCACGACGAACTTTGTGCACATTAATCAACTAATCGAGTCTCCGCGATTGCTGCTCGATTCACAAATTTTGTGCTTGCCCGGAGGATTTAGCTACGGCGACGACATTGCGGCCGGGCGGATTTTGGCCAGCCAATTGCAATCCAAATTGGCTGCGTCCATTAACCAGTTTCATGCGGCAGGCAAGTTGATTTTGGGTATTTGCAATGGATTTCAGATTCTGATCAAGTCCGGATTTTTATTGCCACCCGACGATGAGGGCTTGCCGGCAACCTTGACGTGGAACGACTCGGGTCGATTTCTGGCGACCTGGGTTAATCTGAAAACTGAAAACGACAAATGTGTCTTCTTGCAAGGCATCGACCAACTCTACTTGCCGATCGCACATGCCGAAGGGAAATTTGTTCCACGCAACCAGGCCGTCTTGGAAGCGCTACAATCCAACCAGCAATTGGTACTGAAGTACTGTCGTCCCGGAGGATTGAATGGGCACGTTCCCTATCCCCACAATCCCAATGGCTCGACCGCGCAGGTCGCCGGTCTTTGTGATGTGACGGGTCGTATTTTCGGTTTGATGCCGCATCCCGAACGGCATATCGATCCGACACAACATCCCCGCTGGACACGAGAGGGTCTGGCCGAGGTGGGCGAGGGGCTGGCAATTTTTCAAAATGCGGTTCGGTTCTTTGACTGAAACCAGCGATGCTTTTTATTTTTTTCTTCTAATACCAGTAGTGCGTTCCTGTTTTAATATTGAGTGATTCGATTCATGGCTCTGATTTCTATTCGCGAATTGACTATGGCCTACCTCGGCCCACCGCTGCTCGATCACATTGACTGCGAGATTGAACTTGGCGACCGGATTGGCCTGTTGGGTCGAAATGGGGCTGGAAAATCGACGTTGCTGAAAATTCTCAGCGGCAAAATTTCGCCGGATTCTGGCAACGTTTCGATTGCGCCCGGTACCAAGGTTGCGATTCTGGATCAGGAAGTTCCCATGGACATCCACGATTCCATCACCAACGTGGTGACCGCCGGCGTGATTCAAATTCCAGGACATGAACTCGAAGACTGGGAAATTGAAACCGACGTCGAACAGATTTTGTCGCGCATGGAACTGGATGGAACCAATCGATTTGAGTCGCTTTCCTCGGGCATGAAACGTCGAGTCCTGTTGGCGCGGGCGCTGGTTTCAAAACCGGATTTTCTGTTATTGGACGAACCGACGAACCATTTGGATATTGATGCGATCGATTGGCTGGAGCAATTCTTGACGAAACATGTGAGTTCGTTCATGTTTGTCACGCACGATCGCATGTTTTTGCGGCGAATGGCCAACCGAATTTTGGAAATTGATCGCGGTCGCATGTTTGACTGGTCCTGTGACTATGAGTCGTTTCTGGTTCGCAAAGAACAGGCGTTGGCGACCGAAGAAAAAGAAAATGCGATGTTCGACAAACGGCTGGCCGAAGAAGAAATCTGGATTCGCAAAGGAATCAAAGCCCGCCGGACTCGCAACGAAGGCCGTGTTCGAGCGCTCAAAGCCATGCGCGCCGAACGCAGTGAACGTCGCGAAAAACTGGGAACCTCCAAGTTGCAGATCCAGGACGGCCAGCGCAGCGGCAATTTGGTGATCGCGCTCGACGAAGTCTCATTCGGTTACCAGGGAAATACGATCATCGACAATTTTTCGACGGTTGTAATGCGCGGTGACAAAATCGGCATCATTGGACGCAACGGCGCGGGAAAATCCACCTTGTTGAAACTGATGCTGGGACAATTGGCACCGACCACCGGAAACGTGAAGCTCGGCGCAAATTTGCAAGTCGCCTATTTCGATCAACTGCGTGAACAATTGGACGAAAATGCAACCGTCCAGGATAACGTCGGCGACGGCTATGACACGATTCACCTGGCCAACGGAAAAAAACACGTGTTAGGCTACTTGCAGGACTTCTTGTTCACGCCGGAACGATCGCGTACCCAGGTTAAGTTTCTCTCCGGTGGTGAACGAAACCGAATCCTGTTGGCGAAACTTTTTTCCAAACCCGCGAATCTGGTTGTTCTGGACGAACCAACGAATGACCTCGATGCCGAAACGCTGGAACTGTTGGAAGATCGCGTCGTTGATTTTACTGGCACCGTGTTGATCGTTAGTCACGATCGGGCGTTCCTGAATAACGTGGTGACGGGAACCATCGTATTTGAACCCGATGGACTGAACGAGTACGTCGGTGGCTATGACGATTGGCAACGGCAATACCAACAAAAATCCGCCGCGCTCCTCTCGTTTAGTAACGACAAAAAACAGCTCCCGCGATCCAACGCGGGCAACGTCGTGATCGACGAAAAACCGCGAAAACTTAAGTACAAGGAAAAAATGGAGTTGCAACAATTGCCGGCTCAAATCGAATCGTTGGAACGCGAGATTGGGCAATTGAACGAAATTATCGGCAACCCGGAATTTTACCGCAAACCGAAAACCGAAATTACGGCGGTTCAGGATCAATTGAAATTGAAAGAGTCAAGTTTGCGCCAAGTGTACTCCCGCTGGGAAGAGCTGGAGCAACTGGAAGCCTAGTTCGGCATGGTCATTTCCATGTCAATCGGATCGCGCAGACCATCTCCCAGTCGTTTCAAGGCTTCGGTTTCGATTTGCCGAACGCGTTCCCGAGTCAGTCCCATCAGTTCACCAATTTCCTTCAACGTATGAGGTTCGGTGTTATCAAGGCCAAATCGCATTTTCAGGACCGCGGCTTCGCGATCATCCAGATCCTTTAACATCGACTGGATCTTTGACATCACGTCGTTTTCCATCAACTCGAGGTCCGGGCTGCGGCGACGTTCGTCCATCACCATTTCGCCCAATGACCATCCTGAGTCCGATTGATCGGATTGCGGCGTTGCATTGTAGATCTGAATTGCTTTCTTGATGATGGGCAATTTTCGTTTCTGCAAGCCGAGCAATCGACCAATCTCTTCGGGAGTCGGATTGCGTTTCAATTCTTCCGTTAGACGTGCGTTGGCGCGGCGCCATTTGGAAAGCAATTCAACCATGTAAGCAGGGATGCGAATCGTCTTGGAAGAATTAATCAACGCCCGCTTGATCGATTGTTTAATCCAGTAACTGGCGTACGTACTGAACCGAGTTCCCATATCTGGGTCGAAGCCCTCGACCGCCCGCAATAATCCGAGATTGCCTTCTTCAATCAAGTCCTGCAACCCAAGGCCTTTACCGGTATAGCCCCGAGCGATGTTGACGACCAGCCGCAAGTTGGCGCGAATCATGCGGTCGCGTGCGCGAACATCCCCCTCCGCGATTGCCCGCGCGAGGTCTTTTTCTTCCGCCGCACTCAGCAATTTGGTTTCATTGATTTCGCGGAGGTAGGTTTCCAGCGGGGATTGCAAATTGTTGCCAGGCGCGCTAGTAACGGCGTTTTTCAGCTCTTTGAACTCCGTATCGTCGGCGCGGCGTTGAAATTCGTTGGTCATGGAGAGCCCGTAAATGGAGTTGTGAGGTTGCTGGCTTACAGATGCTATCGGACACATGATAGCACTCGCTCCAAAGATAACGGACTTTGGCGATTTGTCCTGAATCTAACGATTGTTCGGGCTCATGCATTGCGTTTCGAAGTTATCACCGATTCGACGTCGCTAGCAATGCAGTTCGGTGGTGAGCGATTGTTAGGGAATCGCTATTCTCCGCCCCATCAGCAATCGCGATTTCGTGGCCAGCGCTGGCCGGATATTTCGCGACTGTGTTGGCATCGACGACCTGTTGAAATGCGATCGGCACACCAGCGTTATTTACACGGCCCTGGATATGAAACAATAGACGAGAGTTGGGCGGCAAAACTTGACACGCGGCGACTCCCAAATCGATAAACTGGTATTGGTTGTTCACGGCGTCGGCGATCCGGCGCCAGGCGAAACACTGAGTATTTTTGCGCGCTCGTTGGCAGATGATAAGCATCCCTTGGGAGAGCGGCAAACGACCCTCTGGCTATACGAGAAATCGGCCGACCCCAATTATGTCCGGACGTTTCCAGCTCACATTCGAAATTTGAAAAATGATGTCGGGAATATCGAATTGGCGGAAGTTTTTTGGGGGGACATTTCTCGGGTGTTGCGCGGTTGGCCGGGGCTGATTCTGGCCATTTTTCAAATCGTGTTTGGTCTGCGCTATGTGGCCTACGTCGCGGCAGATCAACCGGGCCGCAGCGCGTATTGGTTGAAACGACTGGGTCTCTACAGCTCGCGTATCTTGCACGGACCAGTCCTGGCGGTGACATTTTTTCTGGCGATCCTGGCAGTCGCGATCTCCGGCACACAACTGATGTGGCCGGACTCGTACAAGTCGGTGCTCTGGACTCAAACGGTGCTGGCTGGTTGTTGCGTTTTTGCCTTGGCCACGTCAGCGATCGGTTGGCGTGTGACGAACAGTCGCGTGTTGGAACGGTTCTGGTTTTGGGTGAATGTCACAGCGATGTTTGTGGGGGGGCTGATGACGGTCAAGACCATGTTTCTGGATGTCGCGTTTCCGGAGGCGGCGACGGATGAAATTCGTCCTGGCTTGCTCTGGTATTGTCGAGTTCTGGTGTTGTTGCTGGGGTCGCTATGGTTCGCGGAAATTGTGGTCTTGTTTGGTATTGGAGCCAGTTGGTTTGGAGCGCTCTGGCATCCGCGCGCGCATCGTCCAGCCTTGCATATCGCCTTTCTATTGCCCGCCCTGGCGGTCGGAATCTGGGGACAAGTACTGCCGATGGCCTGGGTCTCGGCCAAGAGCGGGATGCAGAATTTGCTCGACTTGAAGGAGATTGATTCCCTGTTTGAGGAAGCAATTCCGCTGCTCGGAGTACAGTTCTTGATGTGCTCGATATTGGCCGCATCGGCCGCGATTATTGGCTTCCGCTTCTTGTCTTGGCGCAGTAAACACGGGATTGAAGACTTTCTGCGGGGCGCTCGCGCGCCACGCTTGATTGTACATGGCGGCGTGCAATCCGTGCTGGCGGTTTGTACGATCTGCGGTGTCTTGTTGGTGCTGACGATCGGGTTGCTGGAACTTCGCGCGCACGACCATTCAGCGAATCATTTCGCCAAACTCCTGGCCGACAGCAACCGGTACGTGCTCTCCCTGTTGTTGCCTGGCAGCGTCATATTTGCTTTTTTGATTCCCCGCTTGCAACCGGTGTTCGACATTGTGTTGGACGTCGTTAACCATTTCTATTTTCGTTCCACAAAAATCGACGACGCGCTCGATGATGAAGACGAATTCGATATTAACGAAACGACGTTCGAACACGGGACTCTCTATTTTTCGCGCCGCGATGCCATTCATTTGCGGATGAAACGAATCCTGAGTTATTATCGCGATACCATCGAACACCGTCCGGAACTGATTATCGTCAGTCACAGTCAGGGAACCATCATTGCGATCGAGGTCTTGAACGACCCTGAATTGGACTGGCTCAAAAATCGTTTTTCTAAAGTTTCGCTGGTGACTCTGGGTTCACCCTTGACCAATTTGTATCAGCACTATTTTGCACATTTTTACCCGCCGTTGGACCGGCCGTTCTGGTCGCGACTGCGAAAGCGAGTCGACCGCTGGATCAACATATTCCGAATTGATGATCCGGTCGGAACGGAAATCAATTTCCCCAACAACATGAATGTGGAGCGCAGTTCATCAGCACTCAACTACACCAACCATCCGGTCGGCTGCCGGGGCCATGTCAGTTACTGGAACGACGGAGAAGTGTTGGCGATCATGCGATCCGCGTTTACTGCGGACGAAACGGCCGATCGGGGGCGGCGAGCAGCATGACCTGTTGACCCGTCGCACTGCCGCGATATGATGTTTTTCGGCTGGCAACTTGTTCCCAAATCCGAAGACCCGTGACCGCAACTCCGCCCCAACTATCGAATATTCAAACGGCTTTGATCGATCAACTGTCGGATGAAAAATTCCTAAAGCCGCAAATCGACTTAAGCGCTCGTCGGCCGATCGACCTGCCGCAGGCATTGGGTGCTGCTTTGGCTCAACCGCTTCATTTTCCGGCAATTTCGCAATCCGTGTTTCCCGGGGATCGAGTCGCCATTGCGCTGCAATTCGGCTTGCCGCACGCGATCGAAATCCTTTCCATGCTGATCGCACAGCTGGCCAACGCATCCATTGAACCGGAGGACATTGTCGTCGTGATCAATCGGGAGTTGGCCGACCAGTTCGGATTTAGCAAGACTCAGATTGAAGCGGCTTGCGATCCCGACTCCCAGGATGCGCCGGCGACATTGCCGAAGCAAATCGATGGTAGACAAATTCATTTTCAAATTCACAGCCCCGGAAATTCTTCAGCGGTTGCCTACTTGGGTGCGAACGAAGCTGGCGATCCGATGTATGTCAATCGGCAGTTGGTCGACGCGGATGTGATTTTGCCGGTTGGCTTTCCGTCCCTGGGCGATCTGCAAGCTCAAACGGATTGTCTGTATCCGGCGTTCGGTTCGGCGGCAGTTCAATTGCGATTTGCGGAAACGGAGCTAAACGCAACCGATTGCTGGCAAGAAATTCAATTGGCCAATGACAATTTGGGTTCTTTTTTTTCCATTCAAGTGGTAACGGGGCCAGGTCGAATCGTACGGCAAGTTCTTTCCGGTGCCCGAAACGATGTCGTAAAACTTGCGATGGCGGAAACAGCCAAGCTATGGGAATTCGATTGGCCAATCGATAGTGAGGTTACTGTGGCCACGATCGAATCTACTGTGGGGCCACCCACGTGGGACGATTTCATGAATGCAGTGCTGACAGCCAGCCGACTGTCCAAAGCGAACGGTCCGGTCATTGTTTGGTCAGAGTTGTCAGCCCGGCCGAACCGTCAAATTCGCAGCGCTTTGCTTGCGCAGTTTGAGGATGAGATCAGCAAAAAGCTTCCCCGATCCCTGCAAACTCTCGCGGCCGTCATGCAGGAGCGTCCTGTTTATTTACGCAGTCATTTGACCCGCAATGAAGTGGAGGCGCTGGGTGTTGGCCATATCGATTCGGTGACCGAAATTCAACGGATCGCGGAAGGTTGGCAGACCGGTTTGTTGATTCGAGATGCTCACCTATGCCAAATTAGTGCTACGAAAACAAATCAACGCGTCTAGTGGTGTGTGACAGTATAGATTTCGGATTAGCCGGAACGCGCTAGCGTCCGGTTGCCGGATTAACCGGAACGCACTAGCGTCCGGTTACTTGGAAAAAAAACACCGGAGGCTTGCGCCCGAAGGTTGATTTCGCCAACCCGAAATTTATGGTGCAACAGTGCACTAACACTAAAACGAAATGGTCCACTCCGGCCGACTTTCCCGAGCCTTACGCGACACAATGAACGCCACCGAAAATCAATCAAGTACCCTGAGCGATCAATTTATCCGACTGACCGATCGAACCTGCGTGTCCATTGGTGGTCGAGATCGGCATCGTTTGTTGCACAGCTTTTGTACAGCCGACATAAAAGTGTTGCAGCTTCAGTGTGCAACGGAGGCTTTTGTTCTTAATGACAAAGGCAAAATTCTGTGGCATGGATTGGTGCTGTCAATGGACACTGAATTGTTGCTAATCGGTGCCGGCACCCACGCCGCGAAACTGATCGCGCATCTTGATCGTTACATTATTCGTGACGACGTGCAGTTGATCGACCGTTCTGACGATCTCGATTCGTTTTTCATCTTTGGGGCAACGGCAAGTTCGCGACTCAGCACTTTGGTTGGTGACTTGCCGGACAGAAATGAAATTGCCGTCCGAGCGGTTGGCGCTGTTTCTTTGACAATCAGCCAACTGGAAATTGCCGGATGGGGATATTTCTTGTTGACCAACACGCTCGATCGAACCGTCATCGAATCATGGTTGCAATCAGCTGATTTTGCCTGTTGCTCTGCAGCAGCGTTGGAGTTCTATCGAATTGAAAACCAAACTCCCTGGTACGGAGATGATCTGGACGACACTAATTTACCCCAAGAGTTGCAACGTGATCAAAAAGCAATTTCGTTTCACAAGGGCTGCTATCTGGGACAGGAAACGGTGGCCCGCATCGATGCAATCGGCCGGGTCAACCAACTGCTGGTTGGATTAGACATCGAATCCACCATTCCACCTGAACCGGGCATGGAGTTACAACTGGACGGGAAAGTCGTCGGTCGATTGACCTCGGTGGCCCACGACAACACGGGAACTTTCGTTGGATTGGGTTATGTCCGTCGAGGCCAGGCAACGGCCGGAACCAGGTTGACCATGATCGCGGGAACCGCCAGGATTAGACTACTTCCTGGGCAGAGCTCGTAGCATGATTTTTCCGTAGGCGATTTTTTGGCGCTCGATTTGAAAGTGCTTTTTCAAAGTGGCTAGTATGACGGCGGGCTGGCTCAGCCATTGACTGTAAGTTGTGATCTCGCGTTCCGTCATCTCCGCTAACGCATCGAGCTTGGACCAACAGCGACGTGCAACCGGGTGGTCCGATACCCTATGTACGAAAGTCAAAAATGGGGTTCGCCACGGTTCGACCATGCAGAAATTTCCATCCGGTTTCAGCACGCGCCGAATTTCGCTTAAACAGCGATCCAGATCCCCCGGAATGACCGGCAAATGATGTACGCCACCTTGCACGATCATGACATCGCGACTGCGATCATCAAACTGCAATTCGCAGCAATCCCCGGCATACAATGTCGCGGAGCCGGCAAATACATTGAGCAACTCTTGGGATAGATCCACCCCTTCCAGCTTGGAAAAACCGAGTTGTGACAAGGCATGCAAACCATTCCCCCGCCCACAAAACAGCTCCACAATTTGCGCGTCGGACTGCCAGTCTTGGTAGCCCAGATAGTGCAATCGTCGTTTGAATTTAGCGATTTCCTGCCCGGGAGTCTCAAATCGTTGGTAGGCTGCTTCCCATTGGCGGTCCAGCGGAATGTCGAGACTCTTCCAGACGTGGATGTTTCGCGTTGGTTGTATTGCAGTTGCCATGTCTCGACCTTGTTTGTTATTGAAGTACAGTTTGATTGATAGAATTCAGGCCGAGTTCCCAGTCTTGCTGAGAACGATCTGGCTCAGAAAAACGAGTCAGCATTGGTGGTTTCGCATCCGCGTCGACCACCCAAATATTTCTGTCCGAAAAATAGTGCAGTAGCTCGCCGCGACGTTGATCGGAAATTTCGCGAGCCCAGACGACGCCGGCCGCATCAATATTGGCCGCGTTATAAACCCATTCATAATTCGGATCATGATCGGTGGAGTAGCGGACCAACACGAGATCCTGGCCATGTTCGACCAATAATTTTCGTTCGATGTTCAGCCGTTGCGACGCCCAATTTTCTCTCGACTTGATTCCATTTGCCAGAAAGATCGATGAAAACCAGATCGAGAAGAACACGGGAATCACTCCAATGATCGCCCAGCGAACTACGCGGAGTTTGGGGGATTGGGTTTTTAACCAGATCTCAATCCAGCTTCTGAACATGAGCAAAATCAACAGCGGTGCGGCCGGAGCCCCATAATGCGCCCAAGCCCAAGGTGTCGTCAACGCGGCCAAAAACACGGGCGTCATTAATATCAACGCGAAACGAAAACGAGGTCTTCGAATGGCCAATGGCAGCCCAACAATCGTCAATAATTCTGCCCCGCCACAAAAAAACTTCGCCAGATCGGCGGAAGTTTTTGATTTCGCCCACCAGACATCGCCCCAGGTTTGAAAAGCATTTTCGTTCATCGTTTTGTCAACTGTATAGTACAGTTCCATTTCGTGATGACGGTATTCTGGTTTGGGTTTGGCTGTTTGCCAAAGAAACAACGGACTCCAACCGTAACTCGCTTCGTAGGCGCGATAGGGCATTTTCCAGGCATTGCCGGTAACTGAATAGTTATTGGCCGCCATCGCCAACGCTCCTACCCCCAACACCATCGAACAAGGCCCCAGCACTTGGACAATCAATGTGGTCAGTTTGAATTCGGCATGCCGAGTCAATTTCCAGACAAGTCCTAGTCCAACCATTCCAGTGAGCACGGCTCCCTCAAACGGGCGGCTGTTGGCAAGCAATAAAATCCCGATCGCTGCCACGACGGCGAATCGGCGCTCCATTTTGTGCGTCGTGCGACCCAATGCACCCAGTAACAATGAAGCGCCCGTCAACGGAACGGCACCGCCCCAATAGGATTGCCCCCACAAAATCTGCAATCCTGGATGAAATACACAGAACAGCCAGACCAACCAATAGTATTTACGCGGCAGCCAACCCGTCAGCATCCAGACCAACGCGGCAATCGAGACTCCCGTCGCCAAACAGACGCCGATGTGTGGTTCTCCCAAGAGCTGTCCCACCGCAATCGTCAGCGATTGAGCCGGTTGATATTTCGGAATGTAGGTCGGCTGATGGATGACGTGAAACGTCTCAAAGTGTTGCCAAAGCGGATGCGTCGGATTGGTTACGCGGCCCTGAGCATACGTATCGGCGCCCAGCAAATAGGCGAATTCATCATGCACCGCCGGTACCGGAACGCCTTGAACTGACGTCAAGAGAATCGCAAAACAAGTCGCTGCCAACCACGCCGATACCACACAAAAACGTGGATTGCGAAAAATCTTTCTAATTTCGTGCAACGTTTGATGCATAAACGAATATGAATTACTGGTTAAATCGAAACGATGTTTGAAGCAGCGTTTGTCAGTTCAAGGTCTGACCTTGGGTGAGGTTTTCGCGCCTCGCCCATTGCGCTGGCGAGGTCAATTTTCTGAGCGTCGAGCCAGTTTCAATACGCCCAGGAAGAAACTGGCCGCGATTGTCTGGAATCCGATCGCCGCCATGGTAATGCCGGGAATCACAATTCGCATTGTCGATCCATAATCAAGTGCGCCGAAATTGACCTGTTGCCATTGATGAACGGCCAATCCCAGTAATCCAATGCCGATCGCAAACAACAGACTGCCAAAGATCAATCCTCGTTCCAGCGTAAAAATGTTCGCGTGTCGAACCAATCGCCGATCCACGGGCATCAGCCCTTGTTCGATCGCGAATGTTTTGCTGAACACCGCAAACTGAATCAATTGATAGCCCATCAAGATCGCGAGTGTCCCGAACAACATCGTATGTGCATCGAGACTGACGCCGAACATCTGAATACCGGGTAGCGCCAACGCATACGCCAAAAGTCCAACCAACAACAACAGCGTGCCGGGAATTTGAAACAGATATTGCGGACTATAGACCAGAAAAAAACGAAGTGTTCGCCAACCGTCGCGAAACGTTCGCAGGTGCGGCGCATGTGACTTTCGTCCGTCCGGATGCAAGGTGATCGGCACTTCAGCGATTTCGGCTTTAAATAAGCTCGATTTGATAATCATCTCGGTCGCGAATTCCATCCCACAGCACCTGAGGTCCAGGGCTTGGACAAATTGCCGAGAGAATCCTCGCAATCCGCAATAGACATCATTGATCGGCGCTCGAAACATCTGTTTGACCATGGCCGTAAACATCGGGTTGCCCAACCAACGATGCGAAAACGGCATCGCCCCAGGCATCACGGTACCGCCGCCGCCTGGCAGTCGACACCCTTGCACCAACTGTTTTCCATTTCGCAGAAGGTCAACAAACTTCGGAATCTCCAGAAAATTGTAACTATCATCCGCATCACCCATGATCACATATCTTCCGCGAGCGGCCGCAATTCCTCCCTGCAATGCGTTGCCGTAGCCCTTGGCTTGAACATGCACGACGCGCGCGCCATGTTGTTTCGCGATTTCAATCGAACCATCGGTGCTGCCATTATCCGCGATCACAACTTCAGCCGAATAACCATACTGTGCAATCACCCGGTTGCATTTCTGAATACATGTCGCCAGCGTATCTGCTTCGTTGAGACAAGGCATCACAATCGAGAGTTCGATTGACTGTTCGTCGACAGCCTCTTCGACCAACCCGGCAATTCGATCCAATACGCGTTCCGCTGGATGTTGAGTCGCGGCGCGGGACGTCGCGCCGGCGGGAGGCAGCGCCGGCGACGTCGATCGACGAAAGGGGGTGACTATCGCGGGAACCGATGAGCCCAGGTCGAAGGGAGTATTGCCAGCCGAATTTGTCGAAACGTTCATGACTTGCTCTTGATCTCGAAAGTTCATCTCGGGAGGGAGACGGAACGAACGAAACTTGCCCTCTCGATGCCAGAAGTCAATCAGAAACGCGGGGCAGTTGCAGGAAAATTCAGAAAAGTCCAGCGGCGACCGGCAAAGATGTTGAAACGAGAAATTTTTTGAAAACTCTCAAGTTTCAATGGTTCACGACAACGAGTTCGACCCGCCCATCTTGCGTTGATTCTCTGATTGGCGATCCAGAATTCAATTCTGGGAAATGATCCAACGGAAAGGTTGTCAAATCGGTCGTGAAATCAATTGGTCGTCAGCATCGTGCGGTCAATAACTGCCATATTCGCAACGGCGAACACGCACTTTTTTTTACCGGCTGGAAGCCAATCCCACTTACTATCCGCTCGTTGTTTACTCGTCGACAGTATCGAGATTCTTTTTGGGACTGATTTTCTTGCTGGTCGTTTTCTTTTTTGCGACGGTAGTCTTGGCTGTTTTAGTGGGCTTTTTAACCGTAGTTTTTTTGGGAGTAGTCTTTTTAGCCGCAGATTTTTTGACGACCTTCTTTTTGGTTTCCCCAGTTTCAGAACTCGCCGAATCCGGCTCACCATCGGCGGACTTTTTGGGATTTTTGCGCGGGGCGAATTCAAACGCAAGTTTGCCCTTCTCCCGATCAAGCGTGAGGTGGGCCGCAAAGGGGCGACCTTTTTTCGAAATAAAACCGGGCATCAGATCGGTCTTTCCCTCACGAAAAAGCTTGATCGCCTGCTCAGCCGGAATTTCTTTTTTCAGAATTGTCTTGCTGATTCGCACTCCGCGTTCATCCACTTGTGTGGCCATAGCGGGTGCCAGATAAGCGCCATCAACCTGGTAAATTTTGATCAACTGTTCCGATCCATCATGCAGCGGTGCCTCGCAAATTACTTGATCGTCGGTCAGATCTTTGAGTTCTTGTACACGGCGATCGTCACCTTCGAATACAAAATTCGCTTTCCAGGTTTTCTTTTCTTTCGTCAAAGCGAGTTCCGCGATAAACGGTTGGCCAAACCGATTTTTGAAATCTAGAATCGGTCCGATTTGGCGATCACGGAGTAATCGAACAACTTCGTCCGGTGTGACTTCATGACTGGCAATATATTTATTCAGTCGAAAATCGCACTCGGGGTTCTGGCACTCATAGGTGCCGTCGGTCTGACGCATACCCATATGCTCGCAAGCCGGGCAAACCGCCATAACTTCTGGAAAATTCTGGTTTTGCTTTTCGGCGGTTTTTGCTTTCGCTTGTTCCACAATCTCTTTGGTCAGCGCAAAAATCTCGTCCATGAAAACACGGCGACTAAGTTTGCCATGCTCCATCTGTTTTAGTTTGTATTCCCACTCACCGGTCATCTCTGGCGAGCCGAGCGTGGTGATCCCCAGTTCATGGAGTAAGTCGACCAACGCCAATCCCTTGTTGGAGACCACCAGATCCCGTTTGCTGATTTCGTCCCGAAACAGGTATTTCTGTCGAATCAGGTTTTCGATAATTGCCGCACGTGTGGCCGGCGTCCCTAAACCCCGTTCACTCATGGCCTCGCGCAGTTCGTCATCATCGACCCGTTTACCTGCGGTTTCCATGGCCGACAACAATGAACTGTCGTTGTAGCGGGCTGGTGGGCGAGTTTCCTTTTGTTGCGTCTCGACCTGAATCGCTTGCGCGGTTTCACCGTCGGTCACACCAACGAGTTCGTCTTTGCCGCCAGCTTGACCGGCTTGCCGACCGTACACTTCCAGATAGCCCGGTACGACCAGCACTTTTCCGTCGGTGCGAAAACTGTCGTGGTCAATCCGCGTGATCCGTTGGGTGACTTCGAATTCAGCATGCGGATAAAAGACTGCCATGAAACGTCGCAACACCAATTGGTAGAGCTTGATCGCGCCATCGTCCATTTTTCCTGACGGAGTTTTTTCCGTCGGAATGATGGCAAAGTGATCGCTGACTTTCTTGGTATCAAAGACGCGTTTGGTCGGAACAATGCGATCGTTATCGACAATCCATTTGGCGCATTTCTGCAAACTGCTAGGCAGCGCGTCGCCGGCTTTTTTAACGCTGGCCAAATTCGCCACGGTCGACTTGACCGTGTCCAAATAATCGTCAGGCAAATATTTGGAATCGGTACGAGGATAGGTCAGCAGCTTATAACGGTCGTACAGGGACTGCGCAAGTTGCAGCGTTCGTTTTGCACTGAAGCCATGTTTATTACCGGCTTCCCGTTGCAAAGAGGTCAGATCGAACAACTGCGGAGGGGCTTGTTTGGTCGGTTTTTTATTCTCATCAACAACTCCGCTCCGACCCGTGCAACGTTTGACGATTTCGTCGGCCTCTTCCCTGGACCACAGCCGTTCCGACTTCTGATGAGGATCTTCTTCAATCTTTTTGAAGCCTTCCCGAAACCAGCGAGCCTCATAATCGCCGTTGGAGACCTGAAAATTCGCATGAACCTCAAAATAAGTCCGGGACACGAACTCGCGAATTTCCCGCTCGCGTTCCGCCAAAATGACCAGCGTCGGAGTCTGCACGCGCCCCGCGGAGGTCACATTGAATCCTCCATTTCGCGAATTATAGGCCGTTAGCGCTCGCGTGCCATTAAGCCCAATCAACCAATCGCTCTCACTCCGACAAATCGCCGCATCCGCCAAGGTATCGAGCTCGGCACCGGAACGCATGTGTTTCCAGGCATCGAGAATCGCGCCATCGGTCATGGACTGCATCCACATACGTTTCATCGTGAGTTTCTTCTTGAGATCCGCCATTTGCATCAAATAGCGAAAAATCAGCTCACCTTCGCGCCCAGCGTCGCAAGCGTTGATGACCGTGTCGACGTCTTTTTGATTCAAGAGCCGAACGAGCAATTTGAATCGAGGCAGGCTCTTATCAATCGGTTCCAATTCAAACCGAGCCGGAATATGGGGCAGATGTGCCATACTCCAAGGCAATTTCTTCCCGTCCGCTTTGGTGGGCATCTTCAATCCGACCAAGTGGCCAATTGCCGAGGCGACGATGGCGGTCTCGTTCTCGTAATAATCGCCATTTTTTTCGAACTTTCCAAATTCCGGTAATTTTCCCAATACGCGGGCCAGGTCGGTCGCCACACTGGGCTTCTCAGCAATAATTACCGTTTTTGACATCAGTTTTCGTTCCGAATTTGTCCTACAGGCGGACATACAATAAAAATTTCCGCGATTCCGAGTCACGCGGATGGATTGTCGACGACGATTTGGCATTGAATTTACGGGCCGACACCGATAAATTCACCGCACCAGCGAAGCGCCCATTTATATTAGTGCGCCCAAAGCTTAGGATGACAGATAATCGCTGGCTTGGCCGGTTGTCAACCCCCTCAGTTTTTTTCCACATCTAAAACGATCGTTTTACGGACTCAGATACCCATGGATTCTCCGCTTCGCTGGTTTCGTCGGCACTCAAAAATAATGATGGTCGTCATTGGCACGTTCGCGATGGCCATTTTTGGTCTGGGCAATGTGCTGGACTCCTTTATGAGACCTGGCGCCCGAACTCAACGCAATGATAGCCTGAAGGTCGCTTTGGCAAGTTGGAATGGTGGTGAAATTACCCGCGATGACCTGAACAAACTGCAATTCAATCATTTTCAAACGGTCCGATTTCTCGAGGAACTGCAAAAGCGTGCTTTCGAAATCAAGAAAGACGACTATCGAGCTCTGGTGCAGCCAATTCAACCCCTGGACGAGGGAAATGGCTCCTCGCAAATTCAGCTTGATGAACAGTTGATCAACCGATTCATTTTGGCCAAGAAAGCTGAAAAGGAAGGGATTGTTGTTTCGGACGGAGTCATTGACGAGTATCTCGAAATGCTATCCGGCGGGGCAGGTTTTAGCAAAAATGACCTGACGCAAATCAATCAAAAAGCCAATCCACGTGTTTCTTTGGAAAGTATACGGAGACATTTGCGGATCGAGTTATTGGCCCAACAGATGGGAATCTACAAAATGGTTGGGCTGCCGGTTGTTCCAAATCCAACCGAAGCGGCTGAGTTGAACCAACAAGTTACTGAACGTGTCGAGTGTCTTGTGTTGCCGATTTCAGTCGAAGAATATTTCACAAAGATTACCGAACAACCGCCGCAATCCGAGTTGAAAAAGCTCTACGAAGAAGGCAAATACGATTATCGCGATGCGACTGGAAAAACTCCCGGATTCAAGCTTCCGAACAAAGTGGCAGTACAATTTTTGACTGCCGATTTTGAGACGTTTATGCAAAACGCCATCAACAAATTGTCCGATGAACAAGTTCAAACCGAATATGACCGGTTGGTTGCCGAAAAAGACGATCTCGTGATGGAAGTAATTCCCGATGAGGCTGACAAACCGCTGCAAATTGACACCGCTCCGCCAACTCTGGGCTCTGAAGGTACCGGTACCGATGCACCAAGCGGTGATGCTCCAAAAACAGCTGAACCGGCCTCCGATGCTCCCAAAACAGATGCGCCTGACGCCAATTCGCTCAACCTCGATGCACCCAAAACCGAGACACCTGTCACCGATCCGCCAAAATCCGCTACGCCATCCGAGGGAGATCAATCGTTAGTTGTGCGTGATTCGAAAATCCAGCGTGTCGCCTACGATGTGAAACAAGATGAACCTAAACCTGAGAACGTAACACCCCCGACTCACGATCCAACTGCAGACGTTCCAACCACTGACGAGCCTGCGCCGGAATCGGCAGAAAAGCCCGCAACACAGGAAACAACTCCAGAAAGCGCTGGCAGCGACCAGCCGTCCGCTGTTCCAGGCGCCGCGCCGGCTGAAGCCCAGGCGACGCCAACGAGCGCGGCCACGACTAAGGAGCCGGGACAGGAAAATCAGATCGACTCTTTGTTCGCGGACGATAAGAAAATTGAGAAACGAGTTTTGCCGTTGAAGGATGTCGCGGAAAAAATCAAGCGAAAAATGGTCGAGAGTGACGTCCAGGCGGCGATGGAAGAAGCCGCCAAAAATGTGAACGCCGAGATGGCAGTGTACTATAACTTGCGAATGAATTGGGAACTGTCGGACGAATCAAAACGCGGCACCGCACCGGAAGCAGTAAATATCAAAATGTTGGCCGATAGTTACAATATGATTGCCAATGAAACCGAATTGGTCGACTACGCACAACTCGTTGAACTTCCCTTCGGCGCGATCGATTTACCCGTCTTGGGGATGGGACAAAACGGGCAACAAGAATTCAGATTTGTTCCTTTAGCGCGAAACATTTTTGATCGGTTTGATGATTTGAAAACTTTTGATCCACAATCGACTGCCGATATGCGGTCCGGCGGAAGTAAGTATGTGTATTGGTTGAAAGACAAACGAGACGCGACCGTTCCGAAATTTGAAGAATGCCAAATGGAACTGGAGAAATTCTGGAAGAGTAAACGTGCAATTGAGTTGGCCAAAGCCGAAGCGAAAAAAATCGCCGAAACGGTCAATGGCCAACAAAAGACACTTAAAGAGCTGTACGGCGAACGTGTTTCGCCAACGGGCGAGTTTTCCTGGTTTAGCACATTTGGAAACACTTTGTACGGTCAGCCGGAAGGGGTTGATGGCGCGGGTCAAAAGTTCATGGAAGCGACTTTCGCGCTGGCGAAAATGCAGTCTGCTGCGGCGGTAAACGAGTCTCAGTCAATCGTGTACGTCGTTCAGATGTTGAGTGATCGCCAATCGATTGCGACGGTCGGTACCGAGTTCGTCGAAAAGAAGTACTTACCAGCAAAACGAATTCCAGCTGACATTTCGGGTTTGTCGCAAGTTTATTTTAGTCAAGTCAATCTCGAATGGAATCAAGAGCTGGTCGACGAGATGGGATTGAAAATTTACGGCCGGTAGTTCCCGATTCAACGGCTTGGAAATTGCGGCTTGCCGAGGAGTTGAATTCGTTTGCTATTGATCTTCCGCGGACACGAATCGATAGACTCCACCCGAATCTTTGGCGATCGTTTTCATTTCGAATTGGCTTCCCACGTCTTCCAACCCGATCGTGTTGATCGGGCATTTTGATTTGTTGTACTTGCGGGCCAATCCCGCAACGTTGCTGCTGCCGCCAAATCGCCCGTTTTGAAACGCTTGGCCGTTGAACTCGCCATCGGACAATAAAAATACGCATGACGGTTCCAGATTTAAGACATCGACCATCGCTTCGCGCGGGTCAGTTCCCGGAAACAAACGAATCGTCTGAAGCCACTTTCGCAACAACTCCTTGTTTTCATCGGTAGCTGCATAATAGTCCTGTTTCTTCGGCCCCAAGTAAACTGCGGCATTCTGAAAGCAAAACAGTTGCACATGAAATTCCTGCTCGGGTTTCAATTGATCAATGGAGTCGATCACTTCGATAATCGCCCGTTCAATTCGGCTTTGATACATTCCCTGCGACATGCTCGATGAGATGTCCATTACGTAGACAATGCGATCGCCGGTTGGACGAATCCCGAAAAATCCTGACTTCTGCGAATCGGCCATCAATTCCGTCGAGATAGGTTCCGTGGTTCCTTCGATCGCCCCCTGATCAAGGCCCGATGCAAGTTCCACCTGACCGCTGGCTAATTCCGACCAATCTAATTTGACCTCAGTTGCCAAAACCAACTCTGGTTCGGCGACTGGCTCCAACTGATGTGAATCCATCGCCAATGTCTCGGTCGACTCCGGTAACTCAATCGTCAGTGGATTCAAGAATTCATCATCGACCGAGGACTGGATGGTGAATCCGTCCAACAAGATACTCTTCGAGTAGTTACCCGTCACCCAAAAGACCGACAGACATAGCAAAATTGCTAAATGAACACTCAACGACATCACAAAAGAAGTGCTTGAATGCTGGATTTTTTTGGAAATCGAAACCATTGGCAATTCCAGTAAAGATCAGCATATTGACAACACAGCTCATTTTACTCGCCGCTGATCTGATTGTATCCCATGTTCAACGTCTTGAGTGACGAAAAAACTGCGCATGGGACAATAATCGTGCGACGAAAAACGCTCTGAACACTGGCTTTTGCAAAGTGACCTAAATGGTTTGGCAAAAACAACTCCCTGCTTTGGCCAGATTTCTGAAATTCCCGCAAAAATCACTGAATAATTTCCGTATCTCAAGCAAACGATCACCCCTCCAAAAACCGACTGAAAAAAAACGCCGACAGGAAAGCGAATTCCTGTCGGCGTTGAGATTTTTATTGCGAACGAAGTCGAATTAGTCGGCAATTGTTTTTCGATTACCTAAAAATCGACGGCGCAGGTAAATTCCACCAAACATGGCCAGCAAACCCAGGCCTGCAATCGCACCTGGTTCAGGAATCGCCGTGATCAAGTTTACCGTGGTCGATCCAATCGATCCGATATTGCCGCCTTCCAAATCACGCAGGGTAAACATCCAATCGCCAGTCGGATTGAATCCGAAAAAAGTATTGTTCAACGATACTTCCGCTTCATCCGAACCCGATGCAGCATAGGTGCCTACCGCAAGATCGTAGGTGTCCCCGCCGTTGGCCGCTTCCGACCAGAGACTCGGGCTTCCATCGCGGAAGCTATAATTCCCGTTCAAGTTGCTGGAATCACCCTTACCAGTCGTCAGCGAATTCTTGCCGACCCGATTGAACAACGTCGCAGTACGTCCGCTCAACGAATGTTGGACGGTAACGACGAGATCGCCAATCCAAGAGTGTTGGATATTGTTTAATCGAAACTCGGCCGTTTGAATTACCTGTCCTGCGGTAGTAATATCAGCAGCCGTGATCGTGACGGTACTGACGAGACTTCCAGCGCCGTCTGGGATCGCCCCGGCAGCCCCCGACGTCTTGGTAATTTCGTCGGCACTTGTAGAAAAAATCGGAATCGCGGCGATGAGCAAGACTAAAAAATGAAGTTTCATTGATGTTCCTTTCAGTGGTGCGTCAAAGGGGGATCGAACAGGTCTACCATCCGACGATCAAGTTAGGGGAATCGTCGGTTTTTGTCAATTCAGTTGGGCGAGGACACAATAATGCATGCTGATGTGTCGCGAATGACAATCGATCTCGTGGAGTCTGCTTACGCCAGATCACTGCGAAAAATATTGAAAAATTCAGATCGAACTGATAATAACGGTCGCAATTTGTCCCGTAGCGGAAATGCTGGATTTTAAGAACGCATTTCCGTCGGTCCCGTTAAGTTGAGTGACCTTGTCGAATACTCGCACCGGGCAAGCGGGATCGGGGTGGTCTCGATTGAGAGTTGGGGGCAGCTGGCCATGCTGCAAGCTCAAGATCCCGGCAATTGTTTCGATCGTCGATGTGCCCGGCCCGAGATTGCCGAAATTCCCTTTGTTAGCCACCACAGGTGTCTCTCCGAAGACTTGTTTGATCGCCTGTGCTTCGGCAAAATCTCCGGCGATACTGCCTGAAGCTTCGGCATTGATCGAACCAATTTGAATCGCTTGCATCTTCGCGTCGGCCAACGCCGATCGAAAGCTGTTGGCGATGGATGTCGAAAAATCGGGCCGCTCCCAATTGCCAAACATGCGGGACCAGCCGCTTATCCGGGCCAGCGGAGTCGCGCCGCGCGCCGCAGCATGGGCTTCCGACTCCAAGACAAGGGCACCAGCGCCCTCCCCGGCGACAATCCCATCTCGGAGCAAATCAAACGGACGCGAAGCGCGTTCTGGAAACTCATTGAAGCCTTTGGATAGATTATTGCCTCGATAAAGCATGGACGTCAGCTCTGCCACCGACCCAGTCCCACCGGCGATTACGACATCGCAGGCACCGCGCTGAATGACGGTCGCGGCCTCGATTAAAGCAATCAAGCCGGAGGCCTCGCCCTGGCAAATGGAATTACTATGACCTCGTGCGTCCAACGCGATCGAGACGTGAGACGCTGCCATGTTCGGCAAGTATTTAAGCATCCACAGTGGTTGAATCTTTCGCATCGCGAATTCACCCCAGCGGTCATGTTGATAATCTTCATCAATCGTACAGTGGCGAAATACATCGGCTACTTCGGACGGATCGGCATAAAAGGTTTCCGTTCCAAACAAAGTACCGATTCGATCAGGCGCGGTTCGACCGTCACTCATCTGCGCTTGCGCGCAAGCCATCATCGCCGCAGCGCACCCGAATTGAATCGGGTTGCACATGATTTTGATTGCTTTGCGCGGTTGGACAAATAGTTTCGGATCAAATCCTTGCACTTGAGCCGCGATCCGAATCGGGATTTCAGTCCCGACAAACTCGGGTCGCACTCGAACGCCGCTGATCCCGTTAGCCAGCGAATGCCAAAACGCGTCGACTCCAATCCCAATCGGGCTGACGACTCCGATTCCTGTGATTACGACAATCTGATTGAAATTCATGGCGGATCGGGTATTTGAAACGGAAAGCACGTTTGGCGTTGGTCTGGGCGGTGGTCTCCCACGCAGGTCCTACGGACCATAATCGTAAATCCGATAGGTTTTCTCACGTTTCACGCCACCACGCTCGAGCGACCCGCGCGACAGTTTGTTCGATTCGAGCACCCACGAGAATTCCGCATCGCGGATCCCCCAGGCGCGAACCTCCGGCACCAAACGGGTCATCAACACCAACCCCAATCCCCAACGTTGATATTCGGGCATTACATTCGTGCTGATCAAACGAATCCGGGTGATTTTTTTTCGTTTCCAGAGCATTTTAAGAAATCCGAACGGAAACAACCGGCCATCGATTTCCTTGATCAGGGGATTGTAGTCAAGCAACCCGAACACAGCTCCGACAGGTCGACCATCGACCTCCGCAATCGTGGTCATTTCGTGCACGATCAAATGCTTCAAGCCGGCAGCGGTCGCCCGCAGCTCATTAGCGGACATCGGCGTAAATCCCCACTGACCAGGCAAAGCGGCATTGTAAATTTTGAGGAAACTTTCAACATCCTGGGCGAAATTTTTCTTGCTGATTGGACGCACGTGAACTTTGAATCGCCGCTTGGCTTCTTCGGCCACAAACTGAAGTTTGGGATCCAAGTTATCCAGCATTTCGATTTGCCCCAAATAGGAAAACATGTCTTGCGATTTTCGGAATCCGTAATTCTCAATCAATTTACCATAATAGGATTTATTGTAGGTCATCATAAATGTCGGAGGGCTTTCAAAGCCATCTACGAGCAAGCCCCATTCATAATTTTGAGACGGGTTTGCAGGACCGCGCAAAGCAAAAATATTTCGTTCCGCAAACCAGTTTTTGGCGGCGTCGAACAAACTATCGGCTACGGCCTGTTCGTCGATCGATTCGAAAAACCCGAACATACCGCGTTGCTCTTTGTGATACTCATTGTGATGGCCATCGACGATCGCGGCGATTCGACCAACCACCCGCCCGTTGGCAATTGCCAGAAAAGTCTGAATCTCAGATTTTTCATAGAATGGGTGCGGCTTATAATTCAGCAACTCCTTGATGTTGACTCGCAATGGCGGAATCCAGTTTGGATCACCCTGATATAGATCCCAAGCAAACTTGATAAATTGTTTCTGCTGGCTCCTGGTCGTCACGGGTACAACGGAAGTCGAGTGAGTATTCATAGTAGCGGCGAGTGAAAAACGGAGTCCTGGATAGGCTATACTGTAAAGCCGAAGTGATTTGGGAACAATGTCGCTGTTCATTTTCCCCGTTTCGTCGGCCCGGTTAGTTCAATCGCGAACTCTCGACACGTCGCTTGATTTCACAGGCCGACTGGACAGACGAAAAAACGATCCGCTTTAGGGTTCGACGACAAATGGTCGCCGGAACACAATTACGGTACAATTCTCACGTTTTCCGATTGAGCAAACTTCCCCCCTTTCCACAAATCATGCGAATCCTTGTCACCGGTGCCACTGGCTTTCTCGGCAATCATGTGGTGCGATCGCTACTCGCCGATGGACATGAAATCACGGCCGCCGTTCGACATTCGTCCGACCCTCGCCCATTGTCCGGCTGGCGATTGGAAAGACTCGAACTGGACCTAACCAACATCAATGCCATTTCGCGGGCCGTGAACGAAGTCGATTTGATAATCCACGCGGCGGCCTTGATCCATGTGGGTTGGACGCAACTTGAAGCCAGTCGAAAAATCAATGTTGAGTCGACCCGGCTATTGGCAACTGCCGCCCGCCGTAAAAACATTCGGATGGTTCACATCAGCTCTGTGGATACGCTGGCGGCTGCCAAGCCAAATGCGATCGCTGACGAAACACACTTGGAACCCGCCAAGCCACTCTGTTCGTATGTCGTGTCCAAACGCGAAGCGGAACAAGTGGTCTTGTCCGAGATCGCTCAAGGTTTGGATGGTGTCATCGTCAATCCTGGATTTATGGTTGGGCCGGCAGATTGGAAGCCTTCATCCGGCAAGATGATGTTGATGCTGGCCAAACAGCCGGTATTGTTTTTCGCCCCAGCCGGTGGTTGCTGTGTTGTGGATGTACGGGATGTGGCCGCGGGTATCGTCAGTGCCATCGAGCGCGGCCGGACTGGCGAACGATACATTCTGGGTGGAGAGAACCTGAGCTATTTGGCCCTGTGGCAACGGATGGCCAAAGTGATGCAGCGTCGCCCTCCGGTTCGTGCCATGTCCAATACCCTGGCCAGCGTTGTTGGCCGCTGCGGCGATCTCGCGTCACGGTTGCTTCGCCAAGAATTCGATGTTAACTCGGCAGCCACCCAGTTCGGGCAAATGTTCCACTGGTATTCCAGCCAAAAATCTCAACAGGAACTTGGCTACCACATCAACAATGTCGACGACGCGTTATCTGATGCCTGGGACTGGTTCAAAAATCATGACTATGTCTAAAACGTTTTGGTCGGCCAACTTGAGAAACTAAACGGCGATTGCCACCTGAGCCAGAGTGCAGGGTCTGCACGAGCGCTGTGGACCGGTCGAAAAGATCCAGTTATTGAACGTTGAGATCCAAGCCGCGTTCGCCATACATGGTGCGAAAAATCCGGTAGGTTTCCAATGAACGAGGATCAAACAGGTGGATCTCGCCGGCGGCGTTGGTCGACGCCAGTAACTTGCCGGAGGGATGAATTGCGACGCTCGAGACTTTTTCCTGCCCCCCCGATTTGGAAAACGTTCCGGTCGTCAGGTTATCCATTCGAATTCCGTTTTCCCCGCTCGACACCAACAGATCCGCTAGTGGGTGAAATACCACCCGATATACTCGGTCCGCATCGGCCGCGAACGACTTCAGCATTCGAAATTCCTTAAGATCCCAAAGTCGGACTTGACCATCGATCCCTGCTGAAGCCAGTCGGTTTCCGTTTGGCTCGAAGGCAACCGTCAAGACGTCACCCGATTTCGAATCCAACACTGCCAACGAATTGCCAGTTGCCAAATCCCAAACACGCACCGAGTCATCTCGACTGGCCGACGCAATCAGCTTGCCATCGGGGCTGACGTCCATCGCCGGAATCTGGGCTTGGTGTCCAGTGAGGACACGAATCGTCTCGCGGCTGGCCAAGTCCCAGATCCGGATCGTTCGATCGTCGCTGGCAGTAACGAATTTGGTGCCGTCCGGGGTAAACGCAATCGCGTGAATGTCATCCGTGTGCCCCGTCATAACGTTGATTGCAACCCAACTAGTCGACGAAAAAGTTGGCTCCCACCGGTGCGGACAAGTTTCCCGATGTATCGACGGCGAGGGCCCTGACGTCGTAGGATCCTTGAGGCAAAGGTACTAACATTTCCCATTGATTCACTTTCTTTGGTCGCACCACATTGTCAAACATCGAGGATTGAAACACCTGCACGTTTCCATTCCAAAATAGGTTCGTATTGAGATCGCGCAGTTGAATGCGGACCTCGTTCACTCCGACCTGGTCGGAGACCGTTCCAAAAATAAATGCGTCAAGTTCAAATCGTTGCCCGGCTTGGGGCGATATCAAGGACAATTCCGGACCACTACGATCAAACTCAAATCGTGCGACCGCAGGAGCCGAATACCGAAATCGGCTGTCCGTCGCCCAAGCCCAACAGACGACTTTTCCCGCCGGTAAATTAACGCCAGTCGGCATTTGAGGATAGTACCATTCGGTGATTTGGCCACCCGGATTCTTCAATTCGGCGGAGACCTGCAAAAATCCGGTTTGCCATTGTTGGCCATCCCAAAACCGGTTCGTCGACAAATCTCGAATGGCCAGTCGGACTTGATGTATGCCGATTGAGTCTTCGGCCATCCCGCCGAGAATCGCATTTTGCGGCAGTACCTGTTGAAGCGAAATCGGATTGGAAAACCGCGCTTGGGGAGCATTTTGAGGGTTGCGCATCGTCCGCAAGGTCAACTCCAGAAACAACTTTTCGTTCGGAGCGAGCGCGTCGTAGCTGTTCTTTAGCTGCTCGGGATCATTCACCAGATCATAGAAGTCTCGATCGCCATTGGACCATTCGGTGTAGACCGAATTGGCATATCGAAGCGAAGTTGAGGCGGCGCTGGACTCCGTGCCGAATTGGAATTGGTTGGCCCAGTTTTCGATTAACAGCGCATCGCGTATCGGTGGCAGAACAGCGGATCCTTGATGCTTTAGTACACTTGCGAAAGATCGACCATCGACGAAGGATGGAACAAAGCCACCCGCCAATGCGACGATTGTGGGAGCCAGATCAATATGTCCCATCAATTGATCGGAGACTTGACCCGGCTGGACATCGGGTCCAAGGACAAATAGCGGCACATGGGATGAACGATCGGTGGGAGTCCCTTTCCCCGTTGACCGATGATGACCAAGGGAAAATCCATTGTCGGAAGTCACAAAAATATAAGTGTTATTGGCGATTCCTAGCTCCGTGAGAGTTTGTCGGACGCGCGCCACCATGTCATCTACTGACCGTGTTGCCAACAACCTTTCCCGGTAATGTTCTCGCACCAGAAAATGGCTTTCAGCAGTCAATCGCTTAAGCGGGCGGAAATGCCCCCGTTTATCGCTGAAATTGACTTCGTCGTAGGCGGCCGAATAAGTCTGCTGTGCGGCTGTCCACCAGTTTTCATAATTCTTGGCGATCATTGAAGGATCGCCAGCTTGCTGTTTATGCGGTCCCAGTGGATTGAGATTGAGAAAAAATGGTTGGCTGTTATTCCGAGCCACGTGTTCCTGCATCAAGCGAACGGCATCCTGGGTTTCGGCCGTCGTGCGATACTCATCTTCCCCGATCTTGTCAGTCTTGCCCTGTGGAAACGTCCGGTTGGTAAACCGAAAGGTACCAAAATACCGACCCCCGAGATAATAATAGAAATCGTCCCAGCCGCGCGGCACGTAAGGTTGAAAATCCGAATGCAAAAATTTTCCGACCATCATGGTCCGATAACCAGCCCCTTTCATCCAGGTGCTCAAATCATTCTCGAAATACCCTTGCGAACGATAGAACTGGAATCCTCCGTCAAAATTGTGCGAGTCGGGCACACGCGGGATATTGACTTTGATACCCGTATTATGGGCGTATTGTCCGCGATACAAACAGGCCCGCGATGGACCGCAGAGCGGTGTCGTGACATGAAAATTCTTAAACTTCATGCCATCGCTGGCAACTTTCATGATATTGGGAAACAAGATGCCAGAATACGACAACTCGAACATCTGTCGATCGGCATCATCAAGATTGATTAGTATGATATTGGGCCGACTGGAAATAGGCGCCAAACCAGAAACCGTTTGACTTACGCTGTTCGAGACCAACAACACATCCCATAAAACGGCCGCCAGCAAGGTCGCGAGACTAGAACAAAATAGGGTGGATTTCATGGCGCCTGATTCATGGGGAGTATGCTTGTAGTGAGCTGTTCCATTGTCGTCCAAAGCGATTCCAAAGGCAAACAATTTTAGCTTGACATCCCGAACGGGAACGGAACACAACCGCCGGCAATTCACAGGCTATTCCGGGCTGCGAATGACTAAACTGCAATTCGTTCCGCCAAAACCGAACGAATTGCTTAAAGCATATCGAATGGAGGCCGACCGAGTTTCCGTTACGATCGGCAAATTCCCTACTGCCGGATCTGGATTATCCAGGTTGATATTCGGTGCCAAAAATCCATCCTGGATCATCAGGATACAAAAGATCGCCTCCTGGGAACCCGCTGCCCCCAACGCATGGCCAGTCATGGATTTCGTTGACGAAAACGGTGGGACACGATTTCCAAAAACTCGTTTGACTGCCTGCAGTTCCACGGCGTCACCGATGGGTGTCGATGTGCCATGCAAATTGACATAATCCACCTCGCTCAGGTCGATTCGCGCGTCCGCCAGCGCGGAACGCATCGCCAATTCGGCACCGACACCGTTGGGTACGACCATTTCGTCGCCGTCACAGGACGCCGCCGCCCCAGCAATGATCGCATGAATGGTCGCGCCCCGCGCTTGCGCTGTTTTCAATTCTTCCAAAATTAAAATTCCAGCGCCGCCCGAAAAAACAAATCCGTCGCGGTCCCGATCCAGTGGACGCGAGGCGGCCGTGGGCCGGTCATTGAAACCACTTGAAAGTGCATTCATGCCTTCAAACGAACCGGCTGAATAGATGTTGATATCTTCTGTTCCTCCAACGATCACACGTTTTTGCCGCCCTGAGCGAATGGTATCCAAGCCCAACATGATGGCATGGGCCGACGTGGCGCAGGCTGACGTAATCGAATAGGAATGGCCGTGGATATGAAACACGCTGCCTAAATTGGCGGTCAGCGAGGAACCCATGATGATCGGAGTGTGATAGGCACCGACCTTGGCGGCGCCCCGTTCGCGCAGTCGATCGCACATATACAACACATCCACGATACTGGCTCCAGCGCCCGTACCCATGATTAGCCCCGTGTCGGGCGATTGGACTTCGGCGTCTGTTAGACCAGCATGATCAATCGCCTCTTGCGTCGCCGCGGCAGCCAATAAAGCCGCCTCGCACATGAACCGGAGCTGCTTCCGATCGAAGCGATCTCTCAAGCCCGCCACACGGATATCACCCGCCACCAGACTCTTGAATCCATGCGGTTGCCACAGTTCGCGAATTGAAATGAGACCTGACTTACCGGCTTGCAAGGCAGCCGAATTCTCCGGGCCTCCAATGCCTAAAGCGCTGTTGATGCTGAATCCAGTGACGGCGATTTGAAGATGAGTCATGTTTCTCGTGTGGGATCGTAATTATTTTTTTGACCGTTAGCCGCGATTCAGCTTGATACTATTTCCGTACTTCGGCGTCACAGCGATGCCGATCCATTTGCACTGCGGCAACCTACAACAAATTTGCCAGTCTGCTCGCCTTTACCAACGCCGAACCCGATTTGCGTACTCCGCGTCACCCACGAAGTTTAACAAAAATTACCCGCCTACGGGTAGTCGAACTTGTCTGGAACTTGGTGGCAACGTCAATTCATGCTACAAGATAAAGGGAGCCGTTAGGGACAAGTTACGGCTGAGACACCAAGTTTACGCACTCAAATAGTCCCTCAAATCGTTACAAATCTACATTGGCGGACGACCACGCATGAACTTACCCAGCAATCAAGTTCCATTGAACGAGTTTCGCGAGTATGCCGAACACGAAATGCTGCAGCGCGCTGCGGAATTCTATTCCGAGATCAGACGACGTCGGTCGGTGCGAGATTTTTCCGATCGGGCGGTTCCCAGAGAAATTATTGAAAATTGTGTGCGTGCCGCGGCAACCGCACCCAACGGGGCGAATTTGCAGCCCTGGCATTTTGCCATCGTTCAAGATCCGGCCATCAAGCGGCAAATTCGCGAAGCTGCCGAAAAAGAAGAACGCGAATTCTACCATGGCAAAGCACCGGCCGATTGGCTGTCAGCCTTGGCTCCATTGGGGACCGACGAACACAAGCCATTTTTGGAAACAGCGCCCTACCTGATCGTCGTGTTTGCCAAAACTAAAGGCCAGCGCGAAGATGGAACGCCGGCCAAACACTATTACGTCACCGAGTCCGTGGGAATCGCTACCGGCTTTCTTATCAACGCCTTACATTATTGCGGCTTGGCAACCTTGACGCATACGCCCAGTCCGATGAAGTTTCTGAATCAAATCCTGCAGAGACCGACCGAAGAACGGCCATTTGTACTGTTAGTGGTCGGCTATCCTGCCGAAAATGCCACCGTTCCCGCAATCACCAAGAAACCGCTGAACGAGATCACGAGCTACCATTGAGCGCTGCGCGTTCCGCATTGGTTCGAACCGTCGTTCAAGTTTCTTGTGCAGCCAGTTTTTTCTTCATCAGTCGTCGCAATTGGTCGCGCATTTTATCGCCGGCAAACGTATACGAATGATTATGGAACTCGCGTCGATCTTCATGGAGAAAAGTATAGGGACGATGCACTTGGTGCACGGTAAATTCAATATGCGAATTGTCCGGCGAGTAGCGCCCCACTTCACCCTCTTTTACCGACCCGCGCCATTCGACAATTTCAGCACTGGCATTGTGACCACTGGAATCGATACTGATATGAGGCTCGCCACTGGCCGATGTCAAATCAAGTCGCGCGGGCATTTCGATTCGACGTGTACTGTCTGCGCTGTCAGTCCGATGAGTGATCATCGTATTGACGTCAAAACAAAATGCCCCGGCGCGACGCATCGCGTACAAGTAGCGAATCCGTCGCCAATGTTCGTGGGCAAACAGATCAAACTCATCCTGATTTCCCAATGTGACAAATTGTCGATTTTCACCGGCGTGATGAGTTGCCCGCCGAAAACGCAACACACCGTTTTTGTATTGCAAATACATCGAATCGGCCGATCGCAAAACCCCCTGCATTTCGGCCATCCAGACCGGATGTCCACCCTCATTGACGGGCGCCGAGCGAATTTCGACCTGAGCTTGGCTGGGATCGACATGAATCCGATCACGCTGGGACTGTTTCATACCCTCGTCAATTCGCGCAAAGGCCCACGGATTTTCCTCACGCGTGAAATCGATCCGGCCTTTTGAGAAAGCATATCCAATGAGTTTCATCGCCATTTGGACAATTCAACGGGTTCTAAGGGAAAGTTGTGATTTCGACGCATTACATCAATCGCGATACCTGCCAATTGTATCATGCAATCGGTGGAGTTGAAAGTTTTGCCTGAGGTCCGTTTCAACGATCCTACTGCCCGGCCCGAAATCGATCTGTCCGAAACGGGCCAGATCCTTACAATGAAGCTCACTCAATCATTTGGTTATTTTCGCAAGGGCTCAAAATGTCGGACTCCCTCTCCTCGCTGATCAAATCCGGCACCAAGTTGTGGCTGGATAGTATCGACCCGGACTTGGTTTTGCAGGCCAAAAAAGATGGCGCAACGGGAGCCACGTCCAATCCGATTATTATTGCCGATCTGTTAAAGTCTGGCCGCTTTGACAACGCGCTACAAGAATTCATGAGCCAGGGAATGAGCGATGAGCAAGTTGCCTGGAAAATGACGGATCGACTGGTTCAGGATGCACAAAAAGTATTTCTCAGCACCTGGGAGCGTTCGTCCGGCAATGATGGCTATGTCAGTTTTGAACTTGACCCCCTGATTGAGGATCCCAAGAGCGAAACGCCCGTTTCAAAACGCGTCGCCCGCTATGTCGAATTGGGCAAAAAATGGTCGGCCGGACACAAGAATCGGATGATCAAAGTTCCAGCCACACCGGCCGGACTGGCCTCGCTTGAGGATCTGGCCGCCGCAGGAATTTCGCTGAATGTAACTTTGATTTTTTCGGATCGTCAATATTTGGCCGCGCGTGATGCGATCTGGCGCGGCGCTCAAAAACGGGAGAACCTGAATTACTTTAAATCGGTCTATAGCATTTTTGTTTCGCGCGTCGACGTCTACACCGAACAACATTGTGCCGACCTATCGCCCGCTGCTCAAGGCGAAGTCGGAATCGTTAACTCCAAACGAATCTGGGCGGCCAATCAAAAATTCTGGGCACAGTTGAACTGTCCGCTCAGCCAAGAAATTGTGTTCGCCAGTACCGGCACCAAAAAACCAACCGATGCAGCCTGGAAGTACGTGGCTGCTCTGGCCGGTAGCGACATCCAGACCAACCCGCCAGCCACCAACCAGAAAGTGGCCGAGTCCGACCAGCGATTCACCCGACAAGTCAATCAATTGCCCAGTCCAGATGTGTTGGCTGAGATTGATCAGAAAGTTGACCCGCGCAAGTTGGAAGAGGTGTTGATGCAGGAAGGTCTGGCCAAATTTGCCAAACCGCAGCAGGAGTTATTGGCGTTGATTCGCGAAATGCGATTGGCTTTGGCCTAACTAGGTAACCGGTTGAGTCCAGGTGGCCTGTTTATTCGCCAACCAAACACCTTCGGATTTCGCCCGACACGATCAATTGGCTAATCACAGCGATATCCAGATGAAAAGGGCGATCCTGCTCGTAAAAAGCGACGCGCTGGCGAATCAATTGATGAACTTTTTGCAACTTGGGACTGGTATTGAGCGGTTTACGAAAATCGACTCCCTGGCAGGCGGCCATTAATTCGATTGCGATAATCGTCGCCAAGTTTTCGCACATGGTTTGCAGACGCTGTGCAGCGTACGTCGCCATACTCACATGATCTTCCTGGTTCGCGCTGGTCGGCAAACTATCGACACTGACCGGACTGGCTAAATGCTTGTTTTCGCTGACCAATGCTGCGGCGGTCACTTGCGGGATCATGAAACCGGAATTCAATCCCCCTTCCCGGACCAGGAAAGGAGGAAGTTCGCTTAGATGTTGATCGATCAATAACGCCAATCTGCGTTCCGACAGCGAACCAATTTCTGCGATGGCCACGGCCAATTGATCCGCGACAAGTGCAACTGGTTCCGCATGAAAATTGCCACCGGACAAAATGGAACCATCCTCGGCAAATACCAGCGGATTGTCGGAGACGGCGTTGGCTTCCGCCAACAGAACTAGCTCAACGTGTCGAATCGAGTCCAGGCAGGCTCCCATCACTTGAGGCTGGCAACGGAGCGAATAGGGATCCTGGACGCGACTGCAATCTCGATGTGATTCACGAATCTCGCTTCCCTGCAGCAATTCCCGGTAGCGACTGGCACATTCAATTTGCCCAATCTGTCCACGAATGCGGTGAATGCGCGCATCGAACGGCGTGTCACTTCCCAGCGCAGCATCCACAGACATGGCGCCGGCTACCATTGCCGCATCAAAAATTAACCGCGCGTCATACAACCCAACCAGGGCAAGTGCGGTTGAAACCTGCGTCCCGTTGAGCAGTGCCAAGCCCTCTTTAGCCTGTAGTCGAAGAGGCTGCCTCTGATGGGCCACGAAGTATTGGCCAGCGCGCTGTTCGATACCTCCAACACATACGTCGCCCTCGCCGATCAACGCCAAACTCAAATGCGCCAGCGGGGCCAAGTCTCCGCTGGCACCGACCGAGCCTTTGGACGGGATACATGGCAATATGCCAGCATTCAATGCCGACAAAATAAATTCGATCAGTGACCGACGCACACCGGAATATCCCTGTGCCAGACTGGTTGATTTTAACACCATTATCAAGCGAACAACTCGATCCGGCAATAACGATCCCGTTCCAGCGCAATGCGACCGCACGAGATTCAACTGCAATTGATCGAGATGTTCATCGGAAATTCGCTTGTTGGCGAGCAAACCAAAACCGGTGTTCACACCATAAACTGATTTCCCGCTCTTAAGCACTTGCAATACGACCTGTCGGGCCCACTCGACTCGTTCCCAACACGACTCGTCCAACTCGACAATGGTATGCTCGCGAACAATTGATTCCAGCTCGAAGTGTGAAAGTTTACCGGGCGTAATTTTCATGAGTGCTACAGGAGATTCGAAATTGAAAATTGAAACCATTCACGGCTGATGGCATCCCATTCCAATCGTGAATCAATGCGTAATGGGTTGTACCTTCATCGGTTGCTCCCTGCAACTTGCCCTTGAATGGAAAAGCCAAATCGTGAGCAGGAATCCGGGAGGAATACGGGTAACCGGAGATAATTCATAGAAAATACTCACTCGATTGGGACGGCGATCGGTGGTGGTTTTATCGCCGTGATTGGACTATCCTATCGCTACCGTTGGGAGAAACAATATTCCTCGTGCCGAGCTTGAAACAACTATGTCCACCTTTCGATCCGTTAACGCCTTCATAGCCTTTGTTTTTACCAGCACTTTTTTTGCCATGGCGTCCTCCGCGGACGAGTGGCCTCGCTGGATGGGTCCCCGCGGAGACAATACGTGGAATGAAAAGAATCTCTTGCAATCGTTCCCGGCAGGTGGCCCCAAGATTCTTTGGCGGTCGACCATCGCCAATGGATTCGCCGGGCCAGCGGTGGCGGAAGGCCGCATTGTCGTCGGCGACTTCGTCACCGAAGGCGATTTTCGTTTAGCCAATTTTGAACGACTTGCTCTTAAAGGAACCGAGCGAGTGTTGTGTCTCGATGAAATCTCTGGGAAAATTTTGTGGCAACACGAATTACCGATCGAATATTCCATTTCCTACCCCGCCGGACCCAGGTGTACACCGATAATCGAAAACGGCAAAGTCTACACATTGGGCGCCGAAGGAAATCTATTTTGCTTTGCTTTGGCCGACGGAAAGATTCTTTGGTCCAAAGACCTGAAACAGGAATACAAAACTACCTCTGCGTTGTGGGGCTATGCGGCACATCCGTTAATTGACGGGGAAAATCTGATTACTTTGGCGGGCGGATCAGGCAGTCACGTTGTAGCGCTCAACAAAAATACCGGCACTGAAGTTTGGCGCAGCCTGACGGCCGTCGAACAAGGATATTCTCCGCCGACAATTATCCAGGCAGGTGGTGTACGTCAATTGATTCTACTGCGACCCGATGCGGTCTCGTCCGTCAACCCGGACAATGGTACCGAGTATTGGTCGTTGCCGTATGAAGCCGATAGCGGATCGATCATCATGTCCCCCATTCAGTTCGGGGATTATTTGTATGCTGCGGGCTATTCCCGCAAAAGTATTTTGATCAAACTGAGTCCGGACAAACCTGCCGCCGAAGTCGTGTGGGCCAATCGAGCCGGAGACACGATTTCGCCGGTTAATGTGCAGCCATTTCTTGATCGTGAAACGCAGATCCTATATGGCATGGATCAAAACGGTGATCTCCGGGCGACGCAGCTACCCGAAGGCAAACTGCTGTGGGCAACCTCGAAACCGGTCAGTAAACGACGAGCCGCGAATGCCACAGCCTTCCTCGTCCGCGCCGGTGATAATTACTGGTTCTTCAATGACCAGGGCGAACTGGTTATCGCTAAACTGAATTCAACCGGTTTTGAAGAAATAGACCGCGCGAAAGTGATCGAACCAACCAATGTCGCGTTCGGTCGCGATGTCGCTTGGAGCATGCCGGCCTTTGCAAATGGCCACGCCTATATTCGTAACGACAAAGAGATTATTTGCGTGGAGCTGAGTGTCGAGAAGTAATGCCATCGAATTCTTTAGTCAGCGTGATTCCCCGTTTTGGCGGATTACTTGCCGAAAGTGGTTTTCGCGTGCAATTTGAGCTCTGGCAGATAAGGCAGATCCTCCTTGCCGTGGAGCCCACCATTCGAGCGACGTCCGGCGACCCGCGCCGTTGGCGATCACAATGCGAGCGACTTCGGCGAACGATTTGTCGGCGCGTTGCTGATTATAAGGCGCCAATGCCGCTGGCTGAACGTCGGTTGGAGTTGTTTCAACGATAAACACGACCGGATCGTGGTCGATTTAGTTAGTTCTGTTCTCCGGTTGAAGTTCCAGCAAATTCGGCACGGTCAACTGGTTTTTTATTGAGTTAGTATCCTGTCGCGGGTTCACTATCAAGCAAACGAGTCGATCATCGCCTCGAATAAAAATTCGGTTGCCGATAATTGAGAAAGGTGTCCAGCACCGGGCCTCGATGATTTTCAGTTTCTCCTTCGCCGTGAAACTAATTGGCTTGGTCTCAGTGGCTCGACCAAGTTCGATGACATTGAGGCTACCTTTGCCATCAAGAACGAACAGGTCGTTGCCAACCACTGTCACATTGCCGTCGGCAAAGCCACGCCAACGGCCGAGAATACTTCCGTCTTTGACATCGAAAGCCATCATGAGTTTGTCCGTGCAACCCGCCACGATTTCGTCGGATACCTTGGTCCAGTTTGTGTAAAAGAACTTGATTTTTCGAGTGGACCAGCACTCTTCGACGCCCCACTTGTTCTGGTCCATTTTTATCGCAAGGCAGCTTGTTCCGTCGCAACCTTGCCCAGAAATCAACAGGTGTGAATCATCAACTACCAGTGGCGAAGGCACGTTCGTCAGGCCACCCTTCGGCCAGGAATATTGCCACAGCCGATTGCCATCGACGGGCGACACTCCGAAGACTTCATCCTCGGAAACAACGATCCACTGTTTCGTACCACCGAAATTCGCCACGACTGGTGTGGCGTAACTACACGACGTACACGCGGATTTCCAAATTACGGTGCCGTCCAAAACGTTCAAGCAAAAGAATCCGGCGTCTTTGCCTGCAGCCAACACATAGATGCGTTCTGGATCCGAAGTATCGAAAACCGGACTGGCGGAAAAACCAAACTGGACTGGTTCAGCACCCAGGTTTTCAACCAATTGTTTTTCCCAGACCTTGCTGCCATCGGCCCGTCTCTGACAGATCAAATGTCCTGTAAAGCTGACCGTGATCAGATCGAGTCCGACGATCAAAGGAGTAGCTTGAGGTGAAACGGGTGTTTCGCCGAAGTTTTCCTGCTCATCCCACATCAACGATTCCTGTTGAGTGGACCATTTCGTTTGGCCACTCGTGGCATCGATCGCCACGACACGATTGGTAAGCCGCGTTTTGCCATCCAGTTTCTCTGCAGTTCCAGCAGTCAAATAGATCTCGTCGCCCAAGCCCACCACTTGTGAGCGGCCCGCGCCAATTTCGATGTTCCAGGCGACTGCCAGCGCTTCATCCGATGTTAAATTTAATGTACCGCGCCAGTTCGTGGCGTGGCCGAACTGGGCAAGGCCGGCTGTTGTGTCCAATTGTTGCTTACCAGTGGCAATACCAGGAACCGCCGCTGCCAATAACAAAATCAGACGAAAGTGGATTGAGTTCACCGCGTTGTTCATTGATTCACCGTCAAATGATTTGGTTTTTGAATTCAATCGGATCTAGCCCGCTGCTTTGCACGCACATTGCTTAATGTCCATTACGGGGACTTCAAGCAACCGATCGAATTGGGGCCTGGATAACATGTCACCGTTTTCTTTTGCCCGATCAATTGCCTGATCCTCGGACAATCTAGTGCATTGTGACGGATTTACACAACCGGTTGACATCCGAGACGCGATTAACAAAGCTTAGAGCCTATCCCAAAACCTTGCTCCCTTCTCCCCTTT
>JANNPW010000097.1:0-17405 GCA_031400405.1 Mariniblastus sp. | reverse complement strand
CTCCGGCAAATCCGGCGGCAAAGCGAGGATGGCGTGGACTCGTTGTGTAGTAAAAAACCGAAGTATCCGCAGGGCAAGCCTGCGGGATTAACAACCTGAGTGATGGCGTTCAGCGAGAACTGTCAATTTTTCATCTAATTTGGCCGGCAAGACACCGCATCTTGCGCTCTGATGACCGTACCCAAGGCAACGAAAAACGGCGATTCTGGCGATCGATCCCGATGAATTTACAACCCGCCAGCCAGCCCCAACTCGTGATAAAAATGTTTGATTTGGTCCTGGTTTTCCAGCAACGAATCAATGCTGGGTTCGTTGGCCAACGCTTTGTGAATGACCTTGACCGTAGCGCGACGATGAATCTCGAATAGTGCCGCATGATCGATGGTGTCCATTTTGCGCACGCGTGGATCGAGCCAGACGCTGTAAATGATGCCCAACTCGTTGGCTTTTTCTCGTGGAATGCTGCCGTCGCGCACGCAATCGAGCACTCCGTTGGCAATCGCGGCCTGAACTGTTCCCATCAGAATGTTTGTGTACTTACTGTCGGTAACGGTCACCTTGCTAACCATCAGGGTCGCCGGTTTGACTTGGAAGTCGCTGTTGAGAATTGCAAACACGCGGGTGTGTCCCTTGACCTGATCGCCGAGCAATGTCGCCAAGGCCGTGCCGACGGGACCATCGAGTTCTCCAATGACAATCTCCGGTTCAGCGCAAAGATATTCTTCGTCCCCCTCGACAAGTGCTTCCGCTGTTCTCATTTCCAGTCGCATGATTCGCCTCGTAGTGTCATCAAATATGTAGCGGTCTAAATCCGAATCGTCAGTTTATCACGCTGCCGCGGTTCCATCGAGATCACGTGTTGAATGTCGACCTATCAGCAGACGATAACAGGATGGCACGAAATACAATGCCAGGATCGTCGCCCCGCCAACACCGCCCGAGATCGCAACCGCCAAAGGAGGCCAAAATGCTCCCCCTCCCAAAATCAGGGGAGTGAATCCAGCGATCGTCGTCACGGTCGTCGAGATGATATGTCGAGTCGATTGCATCACCACCTCTCGCATGGCCACCGGATCGCCGGTCGCTGCCAGAGGATCACTGCGGATGGTGGCCAACACGACAATCGTGTCATTGATCGCGACTCCAATCAATCCCATGGTGCCAATGATCGCCATGAAACCAAAGGAAAACCCAAACAACCACAACGATCCCAGACCCAAACCGACCGACAACAGGCCCACACAGCCAACGATCGACGCGACACGAAAGCTTCCAAACGACAACACTAATGTGGCCACCATCAGCACCGCCAAAATTCCAATATTCGCCAGCAGATTGCCGACTGCTTCATCGCGTTTGGCAACTTCGCCCCCGTAACTCAATTCGTAGCCAGGTGGGATCTCGAAATCTGAGTCCTTTAGTCGATTTTGGAAATCGGCCAGCACAAAAGAAGGCAACGCGCCGGCTGGAATATAGGCTTGGATCTCGTTCAGTCGTCGTCCTGCCAAGTGGTTGATCGTGGCAAATCCGAAAGTCAAACTGACGTCAGCCAGAGCAGACAATGGCACACCGCGGTATCTCAAATCAGGCATTGGACGATTGGGATCCGGATTGGCTGTCCCGGCGACGAAATCCAACGCCGCGATGCCTTCCAAACTGACCCGATTGGCGTCCCCTAATCTCACTCGAACAGGAAGTTCTTCCGTCGCTTCCACGATACTGCCGCCTCGGATCCCTTCAGTCGCTGCATCCAACTGCATCGCCACGTCGGACAGACTCAACCCTGCGGCCCGCGCGTTCTCTTCTTTGATGGCCAATGAAATCCGGGGCAACCGCTCATCCATTTCCGATCGGGTATGAATGACATTCGGTGTGTTTACCAGAATCTGCCGCAACTGTTCGCCGAGTTGTTGTAGTCGTTCGAGATCCGGACCAAACAGTCGAACCTCCACAGGAGCATCAAAGGGCGGTCCTTGTTCGAGTTGACGAACCAACACCCGCGCGTGGGCAAATTTCGCATCGAGGATCTGCTGCAAGCGATGAATGGTGGCGGCTTGATTGTTTGGATTTTGCAGTTGCACCATCGCTTGGGCGTAGTGTGGAACGCCGGATCGACGAGGGATGATGTTGTAATAGAAGGCCGGTGCACTGGCACCAAGATACCAGTCGACTTGGCGAACTGCCGGATCATTCAACAATTCCGCTCGAATCGCCGCTGTCGTCGCCATAGTTCCTGCCAACGAACTTTGCGGTGACAATTCGACCTCGATCTGTAACTGATCACGATCGGCCGCTGGAAAAAACTGCTCTGGCAATTGTGTCGCCGCCAAAAAACCGAGCACCGGTAGCGCCAGGCCACTGCCTATTCCCAGCCAGGGTCGCCGGTAAACATAATCCAGTGATTGGCGATAGCGCTCGGTTAGTCGTGGATTTGAGTATCCTGTTTGCCACCAATGGTAGCGCCGGGAAACGGTCGCATTCTCGAGCGGAGCCCGCACCAAAGAGTTAAACCGAGCTGCAATTGCCGGAATGATGGTCAAGGCCAGAAACAGCGAGCTAAAAATCGCCACGATTACATTGATGGCAATCGCTCCGACAAACTCTCCTGCCGGTCCGGGCATCAGTGCGATCGGCGCAAAAGCCAATGCAGTCGTAAACGTCGAACCAAACAATGGCAAAAACAAATGACGCACACTGTCGGTTACGGCGAGAACCGGCGTCAGCCCGGCGCGAAGTCGGATTGACGTTTCTTCCACGATTATGATCGCGTTATCAATCAGCAAACCGAGCGCGATGATTAAGCCCGTGATCGACATTTGGTGCACCGGAACACCCATCACTCGCATGCCAAAGAGGACCATCATCGCTGACAGAGGCAATGCCAGTGACACGACAATCGCACTCCGTAAACCCATCAAAAAGAAAACCACTACAAACACCGCGATACACCCCATGAACAGATTTTGCAGCAATTTGTTCATTCGATGAGCCACGTAATCGTTCTGATCATAGATCCGGTCCAGGACGACGCCCCGCGGCAGCTCTGATTCAAAATCATCCAGGATTGGCTTCACGTCAGCCGCCCATTCATCGATTCGCAACGAGTGGCGAACGAACGTGCCGAGTACGACCGCTGGCCGACCGTCGACAATGGCCAAGCTATCTGGCGGATCGGACATGGTCTTTTCGACTCGCGCGATATTGCTCAATCTCACGAACCCCGTCCGCCCGGCAGATCGAATCGGAATTGTTTCGATCCGTTGGATCGAGTTCAATTCACCTGCCACTTCGATCAGCATTTCTTCGTTCGGCCCACGAATCTGCCCAGCGGCAATTTTAGAATCACTGGCTTGAATCTGCCGCGCGACGTCGGCCACCGACAAATTGAGTGCGACCACTTGGGCAGCATCGAGACTGACCAGCACTTCTTCCGCCGGTTGGCCGAAAAATTTCACTTTTTCAGTTCCGCTCAGGCTCTTGAGTCGGTCTTCCAATTGTTTGGCCAAACGATTCAAGATGGCGAAATTCACTGGCCCATCCTGTTCCCACCGCAAGCCGACCAATAGCGCGAACGCTTTGAAGTCCATCTCTTCAAAGTTCGGATTGCGGGCTCCCGTGGGAAGTTCGGGCGACACGTCTTTGAGTTTGTCACGGATCTTGGTCCAGACCCGATCCCCATCCATCACATCGTCGCGCAGTTCGATGGCGATCGTGGAGATATTTTTACGCGATGCTGAGCGAAGTTCTTTGATCTCGCCGATTTCACTGAGCGCGTCCTCGATCTTCTCGGTTACCAACGACTCGACCCGTTCCGGCTCTGCCCCCGGAAACAACGTATGGACAAACGCACCCCGTCCTATTAACTGTGGATCTTCCATCCGAGGCAATACAAAATAGGAGGACAGACCGGCGACCACGATCAGTGAGATCGCCAGCAGCATCAACCGCGGATTGTGATAGAAGAAAGCCATAACAACGAGTTGTGAAAGTAGTCTTATTTCTCGACCGGTACTACCGATTGCCCATTGGCGACGCGGTGTACGCCATCGACGGCAATCTGGTTTCCGGACTCCAGCGTGCCTCGAACCAGCACGCGATTGGATTCCGTGTGCAAGACCTCGATGTCCCGTTTCTCGATGCGGTACGTCGCTGCTGCCTCCGCCGAAATCTCGGAGTTAACCGACTCAAGCGAATCAGGTACGAGCGCCATCACCGACCACAGTCCGCGAACTCCTTTGGTCAACGCCGAATTGGGAACCCAGAAACCGGCGGTTTCGGTTCGGCTGTCAACCTTCAATTCGCACAATTGACCCGAGACAATCGCCTGCGAAGCCAATGCTTTGAAATTCAGGACTACCGTTTGTGTACGAGTTTGCGAGTCGAGCTCTTTGATTTTTGCTTCGACGGTTGCCGCATATGGTTTTCCGTCTACAGTTATCTCCCGTTGGTCCCCCATACTCAGTTCGGCAACCACGGAAACTGGCAATCCGATCCAGCACTCCAAATCCCGATCGGCGACTAACCTGACAACCGGCGTCAACGCGGATGCCACACTACCAGGGTCCAGGTACCGCTCGGTGATCGTGCCAGGAAAGGGTGCCAATAAAGTACTCTTGGAAATCGCGACATCGATTTCGGCCAGCGAAGCTTGCAATTGTTTTCGACGGGAACTCTGCGCATCGACCTGTTCTTGTCGCGTACCGGACTCCAGTTCCGCCAACTGTTGTGTCGCGGATTGCAAATTCGCCGCCGCCGTTTGCCTGCCGAAGCGCGCGGCATCAAATTCCTCGCGAGAGATCGCCCCTTGCTCAAACAGACTCTTCCGGCGATCGTGATTGGCCTGAGCCATTTCCAATTGGGACCGAGCAGCAACCTGTGCGGCACGGGCAACCTCGATGGTTTCCTGGCGCGGGCCAGCTTCCAATTCGTTTAACAGCGATTCGGCTTGCGCCAAACTGGCCAGCATCGCGTTACGCTGCGCCGACAACGTTTCAACATCGAGTTTGGCGAGCGGCGTTCCTTCCGCAACCGTATCCCCGACTTCGACAAACACTTGCCCAAGTTTTCCAGTCATTTCGAATCCCAGCTCACTCCGTTTTTTGGCACGCACGGTACCTGTGTAGGTCCGGGACTGGGTTATCGAATCAACATAACTGACGGTCATCACATTGACCGACAGCGGCCGAACTTCCACGTCAATTGTTTTCGGCGGAACCAGGGAATTTGTCGTCAGCAGCGAACGACCGGCAAACCACGCGCCGATCACGAAACAACCAAATAGAATGATCCCGACCAACACGCGCTGATGGCTGCTCAGCCTGGAGACAACCGAGGTGGGGTCGGCGAGAATTTCGGCACTGCTCATGGGGTCAACAAGATGGTGGGCGACGATCGCCCGAAAAAAATACGGATCAGGAGTGGATCGGGAGCGGACCTTCGGGTCTGACGGGTGGATCGTTTCATTATTGATCAAACGGTAATAATTGTAAGAGTCGGCGCCGAACGGTTCCGTCTTTACCCGGCAAAAACACCCGGTTGATAACAAGCCGCTGGTTGAGCCGAGGCAAACGAGCTGCTAAATTCACGTCTCCCGCGCGATTGTACCGACTGTAGCTATCGAACCAACCATGAAAATTCTGTTGACTAATGATGATGGCTGGGATGCTCCGGGCTTGAAAGTACTCCAAACCAGCGCTGCCAGCTTCGGCGATGTCTGGACCGTGGCTCCGGCGGGTCCGATGTCCGGGATCAGTCACCAAGTCACCTTTGAGCGACCCCTCACGTTAACCCAGACCGCGGAGCAGGCCTATTCGCTGGATGGTACTCCGGCCGATTGTGTGCGGATTGCGACCACTCAATTGGGCGTCAATTTCGATTGGGTGTTGTCGGGGATCAACAACGGCGGGAATCTTGGGGCGGATATTTTTGTTTCCGGCACCGTCGCTGCCGCGCGCGAAGCGAATTTGCGAGGCGTTCGCTCGATCGCGCTGTCCCAACACCGAAATAAATTCAAAGCCGAATTTGATTGGACGATGACCGGTTGGATGACCGAACCGGTGCTGCGGCGGCTGCTCGAACCGTCAACCAACTGGCTACCCAGAACAGTGGTCAATGTCAATCTTCCCGACCGGTTTCACGATGCCGAGTCGGGTTCAGCCGCCCGCGACATTCCACAGCAACAGTTTTTACTGGAGTTGTCGCTGCAGGATTGCGAACAGGACGGCCATCCGTTGCCAGCGGATTTCCTGATTGACGACGAAGGGCGCTATCTGTATTGCAGCAAATATGGCGAACGACCTCGCATGGTGGGCCATGATATCGCCGTTTGTTTTGGTGGCGCCGTCGCGATCACCGTCTTGAGATTTTGAGAGACTTTATACCACCCGCAAAGCTTTGCGGATGCGAACTTCGAGTTCGTCAGCACGGACGGGTTTGTCGATAAAATCAACAGCCCCCAAATTTAACGACCGATACTTGCTGGCCTTGTCCGCTCCACTCAACATGACGACCAAGATCTCTTGAAACTTCTTTTCGGCACGAATCAACTCCAGCAGTTCCAAACCACCCAGATGTGGCATTTCAATATCGAGCAAAATCAGATCGGGTTGGTACTCGTCAATCTGCTGAAGCGCATCGAGCGTGGAATTCAAACAACGAACGTTTTCAAAGCCGGCGTTTTTCAAACACAATGCCACAAACCGCGTAATCAATTGATCGTCATCAAATACCAAGATCCGCGCATTTTCACATTGAAAATCGAGGTCCGTGGGAATCAAATGTTCGAGAGTTCGTTTGCTCATTGTTTTCTCGGGAAACTATTTCCGATTTTGAAAAATAGGTTTCGAAACAACCAATGGCCAAAAAAACTCCGGCTAAATCCCGAAATCTCAGTGCGAAAATCCCGTCTGATCCGCCAGTTTCGATTGTAACGGATACCTGGCATGAATGATTTTATTGACCGCGTGCAATTGATGACTGTCCTGGTCGCCGAAACACCAGCCAGCCGAAATTAAGCCAGCTGCAGGATGGCCTTAAAATGCTTGGGCGAAACGGGCTGAACCGAAAGACGAGAACCTTTTTGTAACAAGACCAAACCTTCCAGCTCAGGTCGCGATTTGAGTTCTGCGAGCGGCAGCAGTCGTTTGAATTTTCGAACCAACTTGATATCAACCATCATCCAAGTCGGCGATTCATGTTTTGATTTGGGATCAAAATGTTCGTGATTTGAATCAAAGGCCGTAAAATCCGGATAGGCTTGTCGAACAATTTTGGCGACTCCGGCGATGCCCGGCGGATTGGCATTGGAGTGGTAAAAAAACACTTGATCGCCAACTTGCATCTCATCCCGTATGTAATTCCGGGCCTGGTAGTTTCGCACGCCATCCCAGTAGGTTGTGTGGCCGGGCTCAGCCCGCAAACTATCAATCGAAAAACACTCTGGTTCAGATTTCAGCAGCCAGTATTTCATGAACGGAGGCGTTAGGAGCCAAGTGTTGGGTTGTTGCGTGATTGAAATTTGAATTCGCAATTGGAGTTTTGAGTTCGGAGGATTCTTAAAATGGCTTTGCCATTTTTCATCGCCTTCGGCTAACCGTTAAACGGATTTCCGTTCAACGAAGCGGACAATACAAACCCGAAGCGCGAGCGAGTGCACCCGTTTTGCGGGAAAAGCTCACTTGCTGGCGCGACGGGCTTGTATTCATTGAACGGTATTGCCGTTAAACGGAATTCCGTTAAACGCAATAATGAGAAATGCAATTCTGAGAAACGACTTCGTGAACGCCTGCTGTTTGAAATCTGAACACTGAACCACTGAACCACTGAAAACAACCCGCCCCTCGTTCCTACTTACTCCGGATATTCCCATCCCGAAATGCCTGCGCGATCGCCTTGGGCACACTCGCTTCGGCCAACACCAATTGAGCTCGTTGTTTGGCTACTTCTGCTTTCATTTCTTGTTCTTGTGCGATCGCATCGGCGCGACGTTTTTCAGCTGCCGCCTGAGCCACGCGCGTGTCAGCTTCGGCCTGATCGGCTTGTAAACGGGCACCGATGTTCTCGCCAACATCAATATCGGCAATATCGATCGAAACAATTTCGAATGCGGTATGGGCATCGAGACCACGTTCGAGAACCGCGCGGGAAATCCGGTCGGGCTGTTCAAGCACATCCTGATGGCGATCCGATGAACCGATCGAGGAGATAATACTCTCACCGACGCGAGCGATAATGGTCTCTTCCGTGGCGCCACCGATCAACTGCTCGAGGTTGGTGCGCACGGTAACGCGGGCGCGAATTCGCAATTCGACACCGTCTTTAGCCATTGCGCTCAAGACGTTCTTGCCGCTGCGTACCGGATCGGGGCAATCGATGACTTTGGGATAGACGCTGGTCTTCACCGCGTCCATCACATCGCGCCCGGCCAGATCGATCGCGGCCGCCCGATCAAAATCCAAATCGATGTTCGCCCGTTGGGCCGCGATAATTGCATTGATGACGCGCATGACATCTCCGCCCGCCAGGTAGTGGGCTTCCAACATATCAGTCGAGATCCCGCCCTTTTTGCCGATCTCCAAACCGGCTTGTTTGGCCATGATTTTCGCGGTGACAATCACCTCGGGCCGGACCTTCCGAAATTTCATGCCGATCAAACTCATCAGACTGACTTGAGCGCTGGACATATAGGCTTGCAGCCACAGTTTGCCGAAAGCCAGAATTGCGATCCCCACTCCAAACGCCAACAGCGCCACCAAGCCGATCCCAAACCAGATCGCCATGCGGGTCAATTCAGAATTTTCCATCGCCAGTAATCCTTCAAAGCAAATCAAATGGGGAAGTATTTGCACGGAAGTTCTCTCAATTCAAGTTCGATTTGAAACGGGTAGTTTGGGGAACAGTCTTGGCTGTCCAGGAATCGCTTGATCATACCGGTTGGGGCTGGGGAAAGCCAGTATTGGTGGGCTCGAGAGATAGCCCCGCAAAGCCAACAAATTCGATCAAGATCCGACAGGGTGGTTGAATTCAATCAATCCAGCCCCCACCCAGCACCCGTTGACTATCGAAACATACCACCGCTTGCCCCGGCGCAACGCCATTCTGCGGTTCGTCAAATACGACCTGCAATCGCCGGTCGGGCAACACCGTCGCCTGCGCTGGAACCGCCGAACTGTTGTACCGAATCTGCGCCGCACAGCGAAATGGTTGGCCGATCGCCTGAGGCAAATCGACCAGCCAATTGGTTTGACTAGCCGTCAACTCCGACCGTCCCAATTCCGCGATCGGACCGATCACGACGCGCCGCGTCGCGGGTTCGATGCGAACGACAAAATAGGGATCACCCATCGCGACCCCCAGTCCTTTCCGTTGACCGATGGTAAATCGTTCAATGCCGGGATGGTGCCCCACGACAGTCCCAGTTGTCGTTACGATTTCTCCCGCCAGTTCGCCGCCTTGGGCGCTAATCACATCTCCGCGCCGTTGACGCACAAATTCATCGTGTTTGCCCGATGTGACAAAACAGATTTCCTGGCTGTCTTTTTTCTCGGCAACATTCAAACCAAGTTGACCGGCGATTTGTCGAATGAAAGATTTTTCGTAACCGCCCACCGGCAGCAACATCCGCTGCAAATATTGACGCTGGACTCCGAATAAAACATAAGACTGGTCTTTGCTCGCATCGACACCGCGCGTCAAGTGGATTTCATCGTTTACGTGATCGAGCTGGGCGTAATGTCCCGTCGCCAGAAAATCCGCACCGACACCCTGCGCATAATCGAACAGTTTGCCAAATTTGATCTTGTTGTTGCACATCACACATGGGTTAGGAGTGCGGCCGATGGAGTATTCTTCGACAAAATAATCAATGATCCCACGAAACTCTTCTTCGAGATTGAGTGCATAAAACGGAATGCCCAACCGTTCCGCGACGCGCCGACCATCTTCCGCATCGGAGACGCTGCAGCAGCCCTGTTTGTGGTCCGCACGGTTATTGAGAATGGGCAGCAAGGGAGAACTTTCCAGCTGGCCATCGATCGCACAGGCAGAAACTGCTTTTTCGCCATGTCGCATAAAAACGCCAATGACTTCGTGGCCTTGCTCGATCAACAGATGAGCCGCAACGCTTGAATCGACGCCACCCGACATAGCCAATACAACTCGTGACACCGTTAAACCCTGTTTCGTAAAGAAAGCAAAAAACCCGTTTTGGTCAAAAATCCGACTTCTTTAAGCCGTTGAGTACCCCGTATCGACCGGTCCAAGTCTAAGGACAATGCCAGCATCGGACAAGCAAGCCGGTCGGTTTGCCGAATATAAGCCGGTTAACCTTCCGCATTTCGGGGTCGAGCGGTATGATCAGCAGTTCCCATTGACCCAATTAGACCCGCGATCCAAGCTCCCGAATTCCACGTGAGTTCGGCTACCAGAACAAATCACTCAAATTCTATGACCCAACGTAAAGACATTCGGAACATCGTTATCATCGCCCACGTCGACCACGGCAAGACGACACTCGTCGATTGTTTGTTGCGTCAAAGTGGACAGTTCCGTGAATCACAACTTTCGGGCGAACGTATTCTGGATTCCGGTGATATCGAAAAGGAACGCGGCATTACGATTCTCGCGAAAAACATCTCGTTGCCCTACAAAGGTATCAAGATCAACATCATCGATACGCCGGGCCACGCCGATTTCGGCGGCGAAGTCGAACGCGTGTTGAAGATGGCCGATGGTGCGCTGTTGTTGGTCGATGCCGCCGAAGGACCCATGCCTCAAACGCGATTTGTGCTCGGGAAAGCCCTGGAAGCGGGCCTAAAACCGATGGTGGTCATCAACAAGGTCGATCGGACCGACGCGCGAACCACGGAGGTCGTGAGCGAAGCGATGGAATTGATCGTGGAAATGGGGGGTGAGGAATTTCTTGACAACTTCCACTTCATTTACGCATCGGCCCGCGAAGGTTTCGCCACCCATGATCTCGACAATCTGTCCGGCAACATGGAGCCACTGCTTGATCTGGTGGTCGAACACGTTCCACCACCGACGATCGAACCAGGAAAATTTCGCATGGGCATCACCACCATGGACTGGTCGGAGTTTGTCGGACGGATTGCCATCGGCAGAATTCTCAGCGGAATTGTCAAACGGGGTCAAACGATCAATATCATTGGCTCGGATGGCAAACCCAAAACCGCGAGAATTACCACGCTGAACGTCTTTGACAAACTCGGACGCATCGACGTCGAACGGGCCGAAGCCGGTGAAATCGTCGCGTTGATCGGACTCGAGGATATCGAAATTGGCGATACGATCTGCGATCTGGAAATAACCGAACCGGTCCCCCGGATTTGCGTCGACGAACCGACGTTGGAAATGATTTTTACCATCAACAGTTCGCCACTGGCCGGCAAAGAAGGTAAATACGTTACCAGTCGCCAATTGCGCGAGCGATTGATCAAAGAATTGGAACGCAACGTGGCGTTGCGTGTTCGTCCGCTGGAAAGTGGCGACTCGTTCGCGGTCGCCGGCCGGGGAATTTTGCACTTGGCGGTGCTGATCGAGACCATGCGTCGTGAAGGGTTTGAAATGTCGGTGGGCAAGCCGCAAGTGGTGATCAAAGACATCGACGGCATCAAGAGCGAGCCGTTTGAGACACTCGTGGTGGAAGTTCCCACGGAGAAGTTTGGCAGCGTGATGGAAATGGTCGGTAACCGCCGGGGTGACCTGCTCGAGATGACCACCCGCGGTGATTTTACGCTGGCCAAATTCACGATCCCGTCCCGGGGCTTGATTGGGTTGAGGACTCGATTGTTGAATGCCACGCAAGGCACTGCAGTCATCAATCACCGCTTTTTGGAATTCCGCGCAATCGAAGGGGATATTCCTCACCGCGCTAATGGCGTGATGATTTCGATGGCTCCCGGCAAAGCGGTCGGGTTTGCGTTGTTCAGTTTGCAACAGCGCGCCGAAATGTTTGTCGCTCCCGGAGATCAAGTCTACGAAGGCATGATCGTCGGCGAAAATGTCCGGTCCAATGATTTGCCGGTCAATCCAACGAAGGAAAAACAGCTGACCAATATGCGCGCCTCCGGTAGTGACGAAAACATTCTGTTGAAACCACCACGAACGTTCAGTCTGGAAGCGTCGTTGGAATATGTCGAAGACGACGAATTGGTCGAAATCACCCCCACCAAAATCCGCATGCGCAAAATCTTGCTTTCGGAAAACGATCGCAAACGCGCTGGCCGCGCGGCGATGGCGCGATAATTTTGAGAACCTTTCGATGCGCAAACAATTTCCTGGTAATTGCCTCGTTGTGATCCTCTTGACGATCGCCTCATCTGTGTTCGCGCAAGATAAATCTCTGCCGCGCAGTGCGCCCGAGGCGCAAGGCGTGTCATCGGGTGGGGTCTTGGAATTTATTTTGGCCGCCGACCAACAAGTCGATTCGATGCATAGTTTCATGTTGGTACGGCATGGACAGGTGGTCGCCGAAGCGTGGTGGAAACCGCAAACGGCAGAGACGCAACATGTATTGTGGTCGTTGAGTAAGAGCTTTACCTCGACGGCGGTGGGCTTGGCCGTGGCCGAAGGGAAGCTGAAACTCGACGATCCCGTAATCAAATTTTTTCCGGCGGAAACTCCCCGCGCACCGTCGGATAACTTGCGGTCGATGCGGGTTCGCGATTTGCTGACGATGACAACGGGGCATCAAGACGAATTGAATCTGCGCGACGAAACCGAGTGGGTCCGCGCGTTTCTCGCTCAGCCGGTCCCGCATCAACCCGGATCATTTTTCCAATACAATACCGCAGCGACCTATCTGCTGTCGGCCATTGTCCAGCAGGTTACCGACGAAACCGTGCTGGAATATTTGACACCCCGGCTGTTTGAGCCGTTGGGAATTCCGCAGCCGACCTGGGATACCAGTCCGCAAGGCATTTCCATCGGTGGCTATGGGTTGTATCTAACCACCGAAGACATTGCCAAGTTTGGGCAGCTCTATTTACAACAGGGTGAATGGGAGGGGCAGACTCTGGTACCTGCGGAGTGGATCGAACAAGCGACCGCCAAGCAAGTGCCCAACGGGGGCGGCCCTCCGCATGATTGGAATCAAGGCTATGGTTTCCAGTTTTGGCGCTGCCGGCACAATGCCTATCGTGGCGACGGTCGTGACGGACAATTTTGCATCGTATTGCCAGAACTCGATGCCGTAATCGCCATGACTGCGAACACCGGGGAGATGAGTACTCAGTTGGAGCTCGTATGGGAGAAACTCTTGCCCGCGATTAAAGACCATGCGCTGGCGGATGACAAAATCCAGCAAGCCAAATTGTCGGCCGCGATTGCAGGATTGACGGCAAAAAAATAACTTCTCGGTCGCCCGGTTACTGATACGGGCCTCAAATCATCGACTTCTGCCGATGGCGCATTCATATAATTGACTGCTTTGTTTCACCGCGACCTTTGTGAAACAATTTTTTTCGTAAAGGCCGAAAAAAATTGTCGGCGCAGACTAATCCTTGCGGCTCAATCAAGTTACCCGGTCAACTCGAGAACGATGTTTCGCTCAAATTTCGCAACTTTTGCTGCAACAGTTTCATCGGTATACTCGACTTGTACCACAAGATCGCCTGGTTGGCCGGCATACCCAGTTTTTCCAAGCTCTCTTTCTTGTTCTCCTGTGCCAATACCAGGATTGGATGATCGGCAAACTCAATTAACGTTTGGACTTTTGCGCGCAAATATTCCGGGGTCCAAAAACCCAGCACCTCGATATGCACTTGCTGGCCAGTTGTATCGGTAGCCACAAAGTCGGGCGTGAAGACTTTTTGATTGCGAAACAGCAATTCACTCTCGCGCCGCAACGTCCAACCGGCCAGTGGCGCTGCGTTCCATTTTTCGATCAATTCGGCTTCTATTTCCGAGTCGTAGTCGGGCGCCGGCAGCTTCGAACTGCTCAGCCCGTCGTGGCTGGTCAGTTGCAAAGCCAACTGTTGTCCGCCGCTGCCAATCGAAATCGGCGCAAGCAGCCGCCAGTCCTGACAGGTCAGCAACAGCGGAATCATTTTCGCCATCGCCACACCATATCGCCGTGTGGGCCGAAGCGTACTTGCCGGACCGTCGATGACGAATTGATATTCTCCCTCGCTGACACGACGTATCGTATGCATCAGTCGTGATAGCTTGATCGCGCGCTCAATGATTTTCAAATCCGCTTTGGCCCACAAAGTCATCCGCGACGCCCGGTACAAGCAGGCTTGCACTTGCGCCACGTTGTAGCGCGCCAACAAAGCCGCCGAGCCGTTGTAGCCAGCAAACGACTTCAAAGGATGGAATTCGATAAAGTCAGCGAACAACCGCCGTTCAATTTGGGACCAGGTCAGTTTCAAGTCCGTCGCGATCTGATGCTTGACTCTCCATTGCTCCGATTCAAAAATTCCTGTTGGCACTTCGACCAGCGGATGCTGACCAGCGGCAGCGCGAAACACGTTCCGCCGCAGTGTCGCCGCTTTTTTGCCTCGGTCTGATTCGTATTCACTGACATCGTCAAGCAATTTGATCAACCCAGCCAGGCGACGAATCGGACAGTCAGCCAGCGGTTCGAAGATCTCGGCGGCACGTTGGTGAATCTGTTGCCGGGTCGATCCAATACCATTGGCATACAGGTTGAGTAATTGTTCGGCGACCGGTAGATAGTGGGCATGCGTCGCGCGAGTCAAACGGTCCGGATAGATTCGTCCGGTGACAAAATCGTATTCGGCAAGGGCTTCCTGTTTGGTCAACATGTCAAGGTTCGCCCCCGGGCTATTTGTTGCCGGATCGCGGCGCGGACTGATAGGCATCGCTTCGTCGTCGTGCGCGAGAACGCTGATTTTCGCTCGTTTCGGACAACACGACCTCGTACAACGTCGCGCTGCCAAACGGAGACTTGCGCAAAATTCGACCCAGTCGTTGTTTGGCTTGCCGCGTCGAACTGGAACCGCCAATGACGACCGCGATTTTTACATCCGGTAAATCGACTCCTTCGTCGAGAATCTGATTAGCCACGATGGCCGGATAGTCTCCTTGTTCGAAGCCAGACAAAATTTCCAGTCGTTCTTTTTTTCCGCAATGACTGAGCAGGCACGGAATCAAAAATCGCAGCGATACATCCCGCGCCATGGCGTTGGAACCCACGAAAATAATCATGGGCGTACCGACATGCAATCGAAACAGGTCCTCCAACACCCGTAACTTTGCCGCCGCCCGATTCTCAATCGCCTGTTTGGAACGAAATGCTTTCAGCGCGGCGCGCGCCGTCGGGTCCGAGTTGGTTTCCAGGCACAACTGCGGCCAGGTAAATTGGTCGTCGTCTTGCCGGCGTTGATAGACGTACTCTTGCACATGCCGCGACAGCGAATCGTAACGGGATTGTTCCAGTTCCGACAAGGTCACCGGAATGCGGACGATTCGATACTCGGCCAACGTCTTTCCCGTGGCGGCCTCGATCGGCATTTCGAAAACCGTCGGACCGATCAGCATTGGCAAGTCTGACTGTCGCCCATCGCTCCGTTCGGGTGTCGCCGTCAATCCCAGGCGAAAGGGAGCGGCCGACATCAAGGCCGCATCGCGATAGAAGTTACCCGGCAAGTGATGGCATTCGTCAAATACGATCAGACCAAATCGATTCCCTAACTGGTGCATGTGAATGGCGGCACTGTCATAGGTCGTAACCGAAACCGGGCGTACGTTGTAAACATTGTCGCCAATCACTCCCGCATCATAGCCGAGATGAGTCCAGATTCGACGATGCCATTGGTACATCAAATCGCGCACGGGTGCGACGAACAAACAGGAGACTTGCAGCTGACAGGCAATTGCCAGAGCCACGACCGTCTTGCCGGTTCCGGTGGGCATCACCACCAATCCGCGACTACCGCCAGCGGAAAAGTCAGCCACTGCTTGTTGCTGTTCCGCGCGCAACTCCGGAAGTTCCTGCTGAGGCCATTCCACGCGATCCCATTGGGCCACGTTCACTACCACCGGGCCTTGGACACGCGTCAAATCGCTTTGAATTTGAGCAAACCAATTCGCGTCCGTTCGAAACTTGCTCACGCGGCGGTCGAACTGCCATGGCACCCGTGGGAAGATTTTTCTGACACCCAATTCGCTGAAGCCGCTGAGGAGCAAAGTCCCTTGATCAAATTCCAATGCGGGTTGAGTTCGAGCAGTTTCCATGTCCCGATTCTATCGCACAAACGCCGCCGTTTGGGGCATTGGCTTTCCTCGGCTGGCGAATCTCGGAAATTTTTCATGACAGCCGAGCGGCGGATTCCAGCATACCAACGTGGCCTCGTCTTCCCGCCTGTTTGGGCAGTTCATTTACAGGTTGGCAGCCGATGACACTGAGAAATTTCATACTCCCTCTCGCCCAACGACGAATGATGTACCATGACGTACCATGACGTACCTATAGACGGTCTACCAGTGCCGGTTATCGAAAGCACCGGCTAGGGATCTGTCCCGAATTAACTTCCCGATTTCAATACCCTATGGGGGGCGAATCCTTCGCGTCGAGAGGTTTGTCATTCCCGCGCAGGCTCCAAATGCGGAACGGCAAACCGGGGCGGCAAACCGGGGCAAACCGGCGGCGGTGGGGCGGCAAACCGGGCGGCAAACCGGGGCGGCAAACCGGGGCGGGGCAAACCGGGGCCACACCAAGGGCCGGGGGAACGGCAGGGCAAACCGGGGCCACACCAAGGGCCGGGGGGGGCAAACCGGGGCCACACCAAGGGCCGGGGGAACGGCGGGGCAAACCGGGGCCACACCAAGGCAAACCGGGGCCACACCAAGGGAGGGCAAACCGGGGCCACACCAAGGGCCGGGGGAACGGCAAACCGGAACGGCAAACCGGGGCCACACCAACGAGTTTCCAACGAGTTTCCAACGAGTTTGGGACAAGAACGATTTGCCGGTCCATTTTGACGGTTAAGAATTGTTGGACTCCGAATTGGTTTGGGGAGGATGGCGGAAATAGGAGCAACGGAATCGCGTTGTCCGAGCACTGCGGTGAATTTCGCCGCGCGATTTAGGCAGTCTGTTTGAGTTTTCGATCGACCGAGCGCAATGTCTTCAGCCAGTCAGGGCTGATTCTGCTGGAACGTCTTGCTGGAGTGGAAGAATCGATCGAGGCCAGGTTGCTTTCGCGGAACCTTGGGCGAATCGAATCGTGGGCTGGGTCAACCAACGCCAGCGTTCACAATTGTCGATGCCATGGAGTCAATCGACCTCATTGGCTGTCGTCGATTTCGCGCTCCGAATGAAATCACTGATTCACAAAAGTCTCCTGCGGCAATCTTTAGCCGTTCCAGAATCGGACCGAACTTCGCGGAAATGCAGCCTCGTTTGTCGGCGCGCAGTTCTCG
>JANNPW010000061.1:0-48912 GCA_031400405.1 Mariniblastus sp. | reverse complement strand
CGCTACGCGATGCCCAACAAGTGGCTGGAGCAACTGGGACTACTTTCGCTCAAACAACTCTGGTGCGACCTCGCTCCGCTTCGAGGAACCGCCTGATGCGGACCCGCATGTCAGGTGGTGTGGGGAGGGCCATCAGCGATGATGGCCCTTACCCGATTTAGCTGCTTGCCTCGTTTAGGTATTGTTTTGGAATCCACTGTCGATCCGTTTTTCCGTCCGAATAGCGAGTGTAACAACCGCGGTCATAAAGGAATTGAGCAGGGTCCCCGAGAAGGACAGCAATCAATGATTCCGCGTTTTCCGCAATTGGCCCCTCGATGAAGTCGTCGTGATCCATGTAGAAGATCTTGCCCGATTCATCGTCGGTTGTGCCGATGACAAAGTAATTTGCAGAGTGTGGAATCTGCCCCACAACAACGCCAGACGAAAACCATCCGGGCATTTCATCCATGTCCATGCCCATTGCTTCCATCGATTCTCGCATTTCTGCCGTTTGCATCGGCCAGTCGGCAATTTGGAACAGTTCAAATCCGGCGGCATCGGACTTCGTATCGCAGTACAAGGTCATTCCGTCGTGCATTGCGTAAAGGTCGCGAATCACGACGCCAGCGTCACCCAGTTGTGAATCAAGTTGGACAAGAGCCTGAACTGTTGCAGGTTTTCCGAGGATGTGTCGTACGCTTGCCGTGAACCCCAGTTGCTCGGTGCGATCGCCAGCGTAGTAGCATCGAAAACTGGGCGATGTATGGCTGAGCATTTCTCGGAGTTTGTCAAACGACATGCGATACGGTCCTAGCAGCTAACATCCGCGATAAGCGAGCCGCGGGAATTGATTTTCCATTCCGAATCCGCCCGGTTCCGCGGCTTCGGTTGATCGCTTAGTTATGTCGCCCCTGTTGTTTGTTGGTTTCAAGTTCTTTCAGTCGGTGTCCGTAAGACTCCATCGCTTTCTGAGCGAATTTACCACCATTTGTTTCGAAGTCTTCTTTAGCACGTGCGAATGATGTCGATGCGGCGTCAAGCTCTAGTTCGTGAAATGTTTTGTTGGCCCTATCATCCAGCCATTGTTCAACGTTGTCAAATGAAAGTGCGCAATAGGGATCCGATTTTACAGTTTGGGGTGCGATTATATCTTGAATTAACCAAAAACAATGCTTGGCCATGCTCGGCTTACGAATAACTGCGCGAGTTAGATAATTCGATGGAGGAATTCGATCATCATTTAGGTATTTACGTAGCGAGTTTATAGAAGCAAGGCCACCTTCTCGAAGAAAAGCATCTGCAGCACGAGCAGTTCCCAAATCCGACGAAGTTGCGATGGTTTCTATCGCAATCTCATATTCAGACATTGAGGGGACGATTTGCAAAGCAGAATTCTTAGCAATACCGTTGTCTCCATCAACGGAGTTTGAGGGAGCTTTATTACAGCCGTTTGCAAAAACCGAAGTGAATATCAAGATCGCGATGGAAGGTTTCATTGCTTAAGCGACATAACGAATTGCGGTAACCGGGCCGCCGCCAAAAGACTCTGGTTTCAAGACTCGCGTAATCGGCGGCTCCGGTTCACCGCTTTGTTAGGAATCCGGATCAAGTGAACGCTGACGAACTGTTCGGGCGATGTCTACCAACAGTTCAAGGTCGGTAATTGGCATTCCCGATATCAACGTCAACAGTCGTTCTTGCAAACCGTCACGAATGGTTGTTCCATCAAGTAGTGGCAATTGCTTCGGCGCACTTGTTGGCTTTGCCTTTGGTGTCGCAATCTCCCTCTCGACCGGCGTCAAATCGTCCAAGCTGCGTTTTGCCGAGTCTCTGCCGGTCGACGTTAATCGCCAGATACCCCGCGGCGCCGACGTATCTAGCAGGCCGTTCTTTCGGAGATCATTCCGCGCCCATCTCAATTCGTTTTGCCACTGTGGTTCAGTCTTCACGAGTTCCACGAGTCGGCTTTGGGGAATAGATCGCCAATCGCTTATTCCTCGATCGTGCAACTCATCGTGTCCCGTACCCGCTGGAATTTGGCGATACCAGTCATCGGGAAACGTGAAGTTGCGTTCTATTTCGGCGTAAGCATCGTGGAGATCGATCCCCTTCGGATGTTGCTGGAGGGTTTGGAGCAACACAGCATGGAGTACAGCTCGATCGCGGATGTCGGTCATAGGGCAGTACTGCTTCTTGATTCCTAACAATTATTATACAGATTCGCGAATCTGCCTTTCAGTCGCCGTAAATCTGTATAACTAGTCTGCATAACATCCTACGAGATGAGTTGCTTCTGTCAAGGTTTTTCTAACGCAACTCTCTTTTTTATTGATTCGTCGACGACTCCTCCTCTTGTCGCTCGACACGGGTCCCGATCCATCTGCTAGCGTCGGGTTGTTATATAGATTGGCGGGATGTTATACAGATCATTTTATACAGATTCAATTGGTGTCTTTTCAAACAGTTTAACATCAACCAACGAGGATCGAACCATGGACGACCCAACTCCTGATTTCGCCAAAAAACCAAAACTGATCGATCAAGTACGAAACAAAATGCGCCTACGGCATCTGGCCAAACGAACCGAAGAAACCTACGTCGGATGGATTCTCGACTTCCTGCAGTACCACAAAAACATTCAAGGGACCTGGGTTCACCCCAACGATCTTTCTGATCCCCATATCGAAGCGTGGCTGACCCATCTGGCGGTCGATCGAAAAGTTGCGGCCAGTACCCAGAATCAAGCCTTTTCCGCAATTCTGTTCCTGTACCGACAAGTCCTGGACCGAGACTTCAAAGTCGATTCACTACGAGCCAAAACTCCGCAGCGGTTGCCCGTTGTTTTAACGCCCGATGAAGTTCGATCCATTGTTGAATGTGTGACCGACGAAACGATTCGCACGATTGTCAGTCTGCTTTATGGGACTGGGATGAGGTTGATGGAGGCTTGCCGATTACGAGTTAAAGACCTGGACTTCGAACGCAAACAAATTGTCGTTCGCGAAGGAAAAGGGGCTAAGGATCGCTATGTACCCATGCCTGAAAAACTGGTTGAGCGACTCAAAAGACAATTGCTTTTCGTCGAGAAACTCCATCAAGAAGATTTGCAAGTGGACGCAGGTTGGGCTTGGCTTCCCTATGCCCTGGCGGTCAAGTATCCCCAAGCCGGTCGACAATTGGCTTGGCAGTTCCTCTTTCCCGCCAAAAGCTTGAGCCGGGATTCGCATCCGCGCGCGGCATTATCCGAGACTGCCACAGAATTCGCAATCGCGCGGGCGGATCGCGAGCAAATTCGACGGCATCATATTCATGAATCGACTGTTCAACAAGCGGTTTCGAAAGCGGTTCGCCAAAGCGGGATTCACAAACGGGCAAGCTGTCACACGTTTCGCCATTCGTTTGCGACGCACTTGCTGGAGTCCGGTTCGGACATTCGAACGATCCAGGAATTACTCGGCCATGCCGATGTCAAAACCACCATGATTTATACGCACGTGAGCACCATGGGAGCTTGCGGTGTTAAGAGTCCGTTCGATACGTTGTGAGTTGCACGAAACTGAGTCCAACGGGATTGGCATAGCGGCTTAAAAATCGCTGGTTGTGCGTCATTATTAATTGGAGCAGCTTAGCTGTCCAAACTTGCTTAGCCGCACCGGTGTGCTACACCTAATTGCTCCGATCTACCTACTCAGGCTGGTCGTACTCGATGAGTCCTAATCATGAAAGCCATCGGCCCAGCTCGTTCGCGTTCAATTGACCTCTCCATCGCTGCCCGGTGGTCTTGCTCGCTCTGGTTGTCGCCGCGAACCATAAGAAATCCAAGAAAGCCACACCAAGACATTTTCTAATTTGCTTTTTACTATCAAACCAAGTGCTGCCAACAAACGGCCAGCCTGGTTGTTCTTGTTGGTTTCGCGTGCAGTTCGAATAACGCTCACGGTTTTGCTTTGTCTGGCCCCGGCTCGTTTCCCCGGCTCGTTTCCTATCGGTTTGAAGGAATTTTATTGGCAAGAGGGTTACGGGATTTTCTCGGTGAGCGCAACCAGTTTGAGTCAAGTTCGTGCTTACATCGCCAATCAAAGAGAACATCATCGAACAAAGACATTTCAAGAAGAATTGGTCGAATTTTTGGAGTTGGCCGGCGTTCAATTTGATCCATCCTACCTGGAATAATATCGGGGCCGGCTTCGATCCCTCCGGGATCGCTTGGAGAGTTGCCGCGTCTACCGGTGGTTTGCGCTGCGCTTCAACCACCGGCTAATGGCTATGATCCCTATCGGGATCGCGCCGCGAGATGGCCTAATCGTCCGGTGGCAAAGTCCCATTCACAAGGTCCGGCCTTTTGGACGCCTGAACGGCTAATCGCGTTCAGGGCGGATGCTGGGGACGAGCCCCAACTCAGCGGTGGTCTCAGCCAAAAACAAGCCAAGCCATCAATAGCGTCAACGCCAGATTCAACGATTGGCCACACACGTAGAGCAACACGGGTTTGCCGCCGCGCAGATATTTGGCCAGTTCCCGGAAATTGCTTTCCAGACCAATACTGACAAACGCCAACGCAAAGAACCAGTCTCGCAGAATCTCGGTTCCCTGTTTTACCGTCGCGTCGACAATCTTCGGACCTTGTTCCAGCTCGCGCATCAACACGGAAAAAACCACGGATGCCAACAAGAAGCCAATTACGAATTTGGGAAATCGCCGCCAAATTTCCCAGATGTCCGGGCGAATGTTGTTGTCGTCACGCTCGACAAATCGAACCCAATACAGCGCCACACCAAAGGCCACGATTCCGATCAAAATGTTCTGGATCATCTTGATCGTGATCGCCGCTTTTTCGGCTTCGGGGCCAACCATTTTTCCGGCCGCCCCCACCGCTCCAGTAGAATCAATGGTTCCACCAATCCAAGCCCCGCCGACAACTTCGTTCATGCCGGTGGCTTTAATGACAGCAGGCATAACGATCATCATCACGACCGTGAAGGCCATCGAAATTCCGATGGCCAACGACAGCTCTTCTTTTTTGGCTCGGCAAGCTGCGGCGGAGGCGATCGCCGCAGAGACGCCACAAACCGACATGTCCGCCGAAATTACCATGTTCAAGGTTTTGGATTCCATCCGTAAAACCCGTTGTCCAAACCAATACGTTGTCACCAGCACGATTGGCGTAACCACCCAAGCCACCAATAATCCAGGCGCGCCGAGAGCCAACAACTCCGTGAATAGGACTTTGGCACCCAGCAACACCAATCCCGTTTTGATATACAACTCCGTTCGCATTGCCGGACGCAAAAAGCCTGGTGTGCCAATCGAATTGCTAATCGCCAATCCGATCAGTATCGCCCACAACGCGTATTCGAGATTGTAATATTTGATTGTGGATTGAGTTGAAATCGCCAAGGCGGCAGCGGCCAGCAAAAAAACTCCCCCAAAGGCACCCACAAATCGTACAGGTTGCGACTTGGCGGCCAATCCACCAACCCCAAACACGATCAGGCAGAGAACCAACGTGACCGCCAGAGGGAGCGGGGAAAACGAACTGGCTGGTGTCCCTTCCCAAGCCAACGGTTTTGCCAGCACGGACGTGAGCGGGTTGGTAACGCCGCTATCCGACTGTCCGAATACGAACACAGCAACGAAGGAAACGGCCAACAAGGCCAGGCCGCACGCAATCGCGCACCAGTCTTCGGTGCTCCACCACGGGGCTGCTTTTTCGATCGAGTCTTTCATGAAGATGAATATATCTCATTGGGCCTCGTCAACCTACACCGGGGTAGTCTGAGAACACGGTTCCCCGCGGGCTCGACGTGCGAATTGGATCAGTTTCTGACAATAGACGTTTCTTGAGCGACTGCGACAGCCGAGGTTGGACAGTTCAATAACCGCGAGCTAGAATTCAATTGGCGGCCAGAATTATTCGGCGAGCCGTGAGTTTATTCGATCTACCAGCGACGAATATCCGATGAAAAAAAATAAGACTTCGACCAAACAGAAATCCAATAAGTCGAAGTCTAATAAGAGATCCGCTGAGGCGGCGGCAAGAAAAAATGGCCGCTCCAGGAAGTCCGTATCCGGCGATGTCTCGCCTGGCTTGGCGGGCGACCAAATCGAGCGATTTGTTGTCGGTCAAGAAATCGAAGCAGCCAGGGAATCAAAAATTGAAGCGGTCAAATCGATCGTCAACAGCCGACCACCACATGACTTGTTGTCGTTATCGCAATCTCTGAAGGCAATTCTTGCCGGGGCTTCGCCGGACGATGCGGCGGTATTGCGCAGCGTGATGCAGAATGATTCCGACGGCCTGACATCTCACGTGATCACCCGTGATATGGAACTCTCGGATGATTGGCGAAATGGTGGTTATCCGTACAAAAATCTGTTGTCTCGAAAAAGTTATGAGAAACAAAAATATCATTTGCAGGTGGAGTTGTTGAAACTGCAGGCGTGGGTCAAGTCGGCGAAACAAAAAGTTGTGATCCTGTTTGAAGGTCGAGACGCCGCTGGCAAAGGGGGCGCCATCAAACGCTTCATGGAACACTTGAATCCTCGGGGAGCTCGCGTCGTCGCGTTGGAAAAACCCAGCGACGTGGAACAAGGTCAATGGTACTTCCAGCGTTACGTGCAACATCTCCCGACCGCTGGTGAAATTGTGTTGCTGGATCGGTCGTGGTATAACCGCGCCGGTGTGGAACGAGTGATGGGTTTTTGTACCGACGTCGAGTATCACGAGTTCATGCGTCAAGCACCCGAGTTCGAACGTAATTTGGTTCGCAGCGGTGTGCACATGGTAAAATTCTGGTTTTCGGTAAGTCGCGAAGAACAACGGCGGCGATTTGCCGAACGACGCGCGCATCCGCTTAAACAATGGAAGTTGTCACCGATCGATTTGGCTTCTTTGGACAAATGGGAAGACTATACAAAAGCCAAAGAAGCAATGTTCTTCAACACCGACACGGCAGATTCTCCCTGGACAGTTATCAAATCGGATTGCAAGAAACGTGCACGCTTGAATGCGATGCGATATATTTTGCACCGACTGCAATATTCCAACAAAGATGTGGAGACGATCGGATCGATGGATCCGTTGCTGGTTGGACGAGCTCATATTGTCTACGAACGGGGCGAAGAACCTGCCGCTCAGCCGGTTTCTTGAAAAACCCACGGATTTCCGAGCCAGCGTGGATCGGTTGGTTGGTCGCGGATTCGAAAGTGTTGATTCTGAATTGTTTCCGATTAGGATGCACCGGCAATCGGTTGGGCGTCTGAATGGTAAATCGGCACCGGAATGATAGAGACGCCTGGTATTTGTTGTTTGACTCCATTGAGAATTCACCATGAACTACTCCCGGCCCAAGCCGTCGCCTCGTCGTTTTCGTCGATCAGATTCCGCGACACAAATTGAATACCAGTCGCTGGAACCACGATTGGCATTGGCGAGCATTCAAGTCATCGCGGCTGGCGAAACCAATGCCGAGACTCTGGTTTTACAGATCGACGGTCAAGCGGTTCGGACATGGAATAATCTGGGCGGTGATGCCAATAGCGGACAGTTTGTGACACTGTCGCACACAACCGCGGGTCCATTGTCGGCGAACCAGGTCCGGTTGGCGTTTACGAACGATCTCTATGACCCGGCTAATGGTATCGATCGAAATGTCCGAATCGATGCGATTGTTATCGACGGAGTACGGTACGAAACCGAATCGTCTCAGGTTTTTTCTACGGGGACCTGGTCGCCAGTCGATGGCATTGTTCCTGGTTTTCGACAAAGCGAATACTTGCATGGGAGTGGCTACTTCCAGTATTCCAGCAGCGGAAATTCTGGGACGTTGATTCAAATGCGGGCTTCGGGTGACGAAGGTGGTGAACAAATGGAACTGCGGATCGATGGATTGACCGTCAGCAGTTATGTGGTGACAACGGCGTGGACAAATTTCCAATTCGTGGCGCCGGGAACCGTCGCGGCCAGCCGAATTCGGGTGGCGTTTACCAATGACCTGTACGATCCCACCAATGGGATTGATCGCAACTTGAATGTCGATTGGATAGCGGTTGGCGGAGTGACGTATGAAACCGAAGGCCCCAATGTGTTGTCGACGGGCACTTGGCGTTCGACGGTCGGCATTCAACCCGGTTTTTTGGCATCGCAAACGCTGCATGCCCAAGGTTACTTTCAATACGAAACACCACGAAATTTCGGCTCGATCAGTTTGCAAACCAGTGTCATCAATGTGGCTGAAAACGCCGCAATCGCGAATCTGTCGATCGTGCGAACCGGAGGCTCGGACGGGACAATCACAGTCGACTATCGGACGGTGGCACTTACGGCTTCCGCCGGGCCAGACTTTGTCGCCCGTGCAGGTACGGTAACTTTCCTGACCGGTGAAACATCGAAACTTATCCCGATCACGATTCTGGACGACGCGATCGTCGAGGGGGATGAGCAATTCAGTTTCACTATCGACAATGTTCAAGGTGGCGCCGCGTTGTTAGCGCCTCGTACTGCGACAATTACCATCCAGGATAATGATGCGATCCGTGCGGCCGGTACTGGATTGCTGGGCGAGTATTTTGACAACCCCGGTTTCACGGCTCGTTTTATCAATCGTGTCGACACGACAGTCAATTTTAATTGGGGAGTGGGCGCACCGGCTGCGGGAATGGGGGTCGATTCATTTTCTGTTCGATGGACCGGTAAGATCGAACCTCGCTTTACGGAGACCTATACGTTTCGAACTCGGACTGACGATGGTGTTCGACTGTGGGTCAATAGCCAACTTATTATCGACAGCTGGCTGGATCAGTCGGCGACCGTTCGTACGGGTACCATTTCATTGCAAGCCGGTGTTTTTGCTGACATTCGTTTGGAATATTACGAAAATACCGGAGAGGCAATTGCCGAGTTATCGTGGAGCAGCATCCGACAGCCGCTTGAAATTATTCCGCGCAGTCAACTTTATGCGGCCGAACCTCCGCCGGTTACTCCGGGCGATTCGTTGCGAACCCAGACTCTTTACACTGGGTTGGTGCAGCCGACTGCCATGGATTTCTCGCCGGACGGCAGCAATGTTTATATGGCCGAACAGCGCGGGATCATCCGTGTTGCCCGCAACGGAAACTTGTTGACCACGCCGTTTTTAGACTTCCGCGATCGGATCAATGGAACCCGTGATCGAGGATTGTTGGACATTGCCGTGCATCCAGACTTCACCAACAATCCGTTTGTCTATTTGATCTACACCTACGATCCGCCCCAAACAAGTAGTCAATCATCTGGCACACTGGCTGGACCAGACGGCAATGGCAATCGAGCTGGGCGAGTGACTCGTGTCACTGCCGATGCGGCCACGGATTATACAACGATTGTGCCCAACAGCGAGATCGTCATTGTCGGTAAGAACAGTACGTGGAATAACTTCAACGCATTTGCCAATAGTACCAGTAACTTCAGTGAGCCGGCGGCGGGACAATTGTCGGGCGGCGGTTGGGTGCAAGACTTTATCGCTACGGATAGCGAGTCGCACACGGTCGGTTCCGTTGAGTTTGGACCGGATGGAATGCTGTACGCTTCGATTGGCGATGGGACCTCGTACAACCAGGTTGATCCGCGTACCTCGCGTGTACAAGATGTCAATAATTTGTCCGGCAAAATCTTGCGAGTGGATCCGTTAACCGGACGTGGGCTTTCCAATAATCCGTTTTTCAATGGCGATGCCGAATCCAATCGCTCGAAGGTATGGCAATTGGGATTGCGGAATCCATTTCGAATTGCGTTACATCCGACCAACGGCAATTTGTACATTGGTGATGTAGGCTGGACCCAATGGGAAGAGCTCAATTCGGCACCTGCTGGAGCCAATTTCGGCTGGCCCTGGTATGAAGGGGGAAGCGGCAATAGTCTGCAAACCGGCGGCTATAAGGACTTGCCGGCGGGCCAGGCTTTTTATGCCAGTGGTCAACCGGTGACCCCCGCTGTTTATGCTTTGAACCATGCGGCATCGGGAATCAATGCGATCGTAATGGGCGATGTCTACACCGGTAATACGTTTCCCGCACAATACCGTGACAATGTTTTCTTCGGCGATTTGGGACAAGGCATTATCCGCAACGTCCGTTTCAACGCCAACGGATCGGTGGCACAGGTACAGACGTTCGCGACGGGGCATCGATATGTGGTGCAAATGGTTCAAGGGCCCGACGGAAATCTGTATTTTGTCGATCTCGATGACGGGTTGGTTGGTCGTTGGACGTTTGTGGAAGGAGCGGCCAATGCGGTGGCCGCTGGTGTTGTAGCGACCGCCGCCCCGGCGTCGATGTTGCCGATCACCACTGCCGCTGGAGCGGGTGTGACGATTGCGACGATCGACTCGGGTGTTGATCCGGATCATCCGCAGTTGATTGGGAAACTATGGACCAATGATGGCGAGATTGCGGGCGACGGCATCGACAATGATCGGAATGGATTGGTCGACGATGTTCATGGCTACGATTTCGTCGATTCCCGAGGGCAACTGACCGATCAGGCCGGACATGGCACGTTCATCGCGGGACTGATTGCCGGCGGTTCATTTGGTGCCTTGAACGGGATAGCGCCGGACGCTCGAGTGATGCCCCTGAGAGTGTTAAATGCTCAAGGCATAGGACGCAGTATTGATGTTGCGGCGGCGATTCGATACGCCGTCGACAATGGAGCGAACATCATTTCGTTGTCGTTGGATGTTGATGGAGACAGTTTGGCAATCCGCGACGCGCTGGCCTGGGCAGAAGAAAAAAATGTGTTCGTGGTTGTCGCCGCCGGAAACGATGGTGCGGCTGTGTCAACATCGTTGGCAAAATTGAGCGGCCATTTCGGCAACGTCTTGTCCGCCGGCGCCTTGGATGCGAGCGGCTCTCGATTGCCTGAATCCAATCTCGTCGGCGATTCAGGCGCGGTTCAGATCGATGCGAACGGAGTAGCCTTCGGTTCGGCGAGCGCTGGAATTGCGACGACCTATCGTGGAACGAGTGTCGCGACCGGAATGGTTAGCGGTGCCGCCGCGTTGGTTTTGTCCGTCAATCCGAACCTGAGTTCCCGTCAATTGCGAGAGTTGTTGATTGCATCCGGTTCATTGACGCGTTCTGGTTCGGATTCTGTCGCTACGCTAGAAATGTCGGCTGCAGTTGCCCTGGCGACTCGGCTTAACGAAGTCGGACTGGCCATGAGTAACAATCGGTTGACGATCGAGGCAACCGCTGCGGATGATGTTGTTCAATTTTCCGTACAGACGTCCAAACTGCGGATTAATGGCGTCACTTTCGAGTTGCCCCAATTGGATCAATTGAGCCAAGTCATCCTGGAAGGTCGCGGCGGAGAGGATCGCGTGGTGTTGACGGGTTCATTGGATGGAAACGACTTTGGTTTCTTGCATTCGGATTACGTTTCATTGGCGACTCCGACACGATTCGTCCGAGGTAACGGATTCAAACAAATGGAATTGTTGGCCGGCGATGGAAATACCAATTTGGCTGTCTATGGCTCGGTCGGCAACGATGAATTGACAGTCCGCGACAATGAGGTTTTGTTACAGATGGACGGCAAGTCACTGCAAGCGAGTCATTTCCGATACAGCCGAGTCTACGCTTCGGCGGGAAACGACACAGCGCAGTTTATGGGCACAGCGGCCAACGAACGGCTCTTGGCTGGGGCCGAATTTACCCGGTTGTTTCGTGGCACAACGATGGTACAAGCCGACCGATTTTCGTCGGTCGTCGTTGCGTTAGAAGCCGGATTTGATTCGGTTATTTTTCAGGGAAGTGTCCGCGATGAAGCGTTAACGCTGAGTCCTTTCGCCGCCGATTTTTCGGGTTCTGATTTTCAAGTTTCCGTTTCGGGACTAGAACGAACAACAACTTATGCAGGCGGCGGATTTGACCAGTTGATGATGTTTGACGGGCCAGGACGAGATCGTGTTAACTCGATGGCGCTGAATACATTATTGGTGGGGCAAGGCTATGATCATCGAGCCTACCAGTTTGATAAAACGATTATTCATTCGACTGGTGGATTGGATTCACTTACTCTACGCGGGTCGGTCGGTCGGGAAGTTCTGGAGTCAACTCCTGTCGTCACTCGATTTGCCGGAGCTGGATTTGAAACGGAAGTCTGGGGTTTTCCGACAATCAATGCAATTAGCGGCGGTGGCAATGACAGCGCTCGTTTGTTCGGTTCTGCCGCCAACGATCATTTTTGGTCGTCATCAAGTTTGGCCGTACTCAATTCGGCCGGGAATGTAATTGCGCTGCAACAATTCCGCGACGTTGAGTTTGATGGTAATGGCGGCAACGATGTCGCTACCTTGGTCGATGGAGGGGGCGCAGCGGAGTTGATTTTGGACCAGATTGGCGCCGCTTTGATCGGGGAGTTTCACCAAGTGAAAGTGCGCGGGATATCCCGCTTGCGCGCTAACTCGTTAGTTGATGAGCCGATTGACCGGATTCGTTTTCAAGCAGCTGTGTTGGACTACCAATTCGAGTTTTTTGGTGATTGGCAATTCTAGTGTCGAAGATCCGTGATTGGGGTAGTGCCCGACGGCGATTTTGGCGGTGTTTTAGGGGTGCTTGACGGCAGACGGCAGCGAGTCGTGGCTGCGTAAAGAACGCCCTTCCCACTCAGTTGGAATCAGTCGTACCGGGCCTTGAGGGTCGACTCGGTTTGGCTCGACGCGAAATGCACGACGGACATAATTGTGGCAGTTGATGCAAGTTGTGGTCATGCTCAGGTAGGTGAAATGCGTACCCTCCAAATTTTTCTGATCGGCGAGTTGCATCAATTTTTCAGATTGATTGCGAAACTCTTCGCCGAAGTGGTCGTACACGGGGTCAGCTGCACGTGGCCACTGCGCTGCCTCACTCATTTTTTTCATTTCGGCCGCACCACGGTAGATCAAGTCAAAGTTTTCGGTTACCAAACCATCGAGGACGCTTTGTGAGCAATCGAGCTTGGCTCGCATAAAGGGTTTTACTCGATCGCTTGCCGTTTCTTGTTCCTGTTCGGGTCGATGGATCGACTGGGACCCAGCGGATCCGAAGGCACCAAAAACCAACCCGCAAATCAAAAATAGTTTCTTCATCGAATTACCCTTCTCAAAATAATGGTTCCCGTGGCAATGTATTTGGCGGGGCCACTGACTCGACAACTCTAGCCCGAGATAAGCCCGTTGGGACAGATCAATGATGACTCAGAGTGGAAAATTCGAATTCTCCAAACATCAATGAGCGGATCCGCACAGTGCGGGCGGCGGCAGTTTTTCGTTTGTGCGGACAAGCTGTGTTTTTTGCAGCCCGTGAGACGCCCCAGGATGTCTACTTCAGCACAAAAGCCATTTCGTCAACGGTAAGTGGATCACGGTTTTTCATTTGGAGTTTCAACACGTCGATCGTCGCTTCAGACGGATCGCCGAAACGGTGCTGGATTCTCTGACAAAGCTCATCGAAAGTTGCTTCACAGTCGATAATTGCAAACTTGACGTGAAGTTTTCGTGCCAAATCCTCGAACTGAATCCGTTGACTTCGTAGCAAGAACGTGGCGTCAAGATACACAGGAATTCCGGCTTGGCAAGACAGTTCCGCCTGTTTCAAAAGCAGCGCATATACTCTTTCACTGGATTCGGGCGAGTAACGCTGCATCGTGGTCGCGGCATTCGTCATCCGGCGTCGTTCCACGTCGGATCGTATCCGAATACCGCCGCGTTGCTCAATGATTTGCATCGCTTTTGTTGATTTGCCGCTGCCAGAAAGTCCATGCGTGATGCCCAGCAAGGGTTGGATGTCAAAGGCGAAATACGCTGCCGTGTTTAAGTACTTATCCCAAGGGCCAGCCAGGGGATCAAATTCGTCGGGATCGGTTTGATACGATTTTTGCGAGGTCTCCGAATGATGCGCGGGATTGAGCCACGTCACTTTGGCTCGCACCAAAGCTCGATAGATCAGATAATGCCTCAACACTCGCAGTCCCTCGTAGTCTCCCGTTGCTTCAAAGTAAGCGTTCAGCAAATGCCAGCCGAGGTCCGGACGTCCACGCGCAAAAAAATCCATCATCGGAAAGGCAATCTCATTGATGACGTCGATCCATTGAAATTCCTCATTGAACTCGATCCCGTCGAAAGCCATCAACCTGCCATCCTCGAGTTGAATAATGTTTTTCAAATGCAAATCACCGTGACAACGCCGGATCTTTCCCGCGAGCAATCGTTGATTGAACAGCGGTATTAACGACTCAAATTGCTCGGCACTCCAAGATTCAAGTCGGTCTATCACTGCAGCGCGCGGGTCACCGAAAAATGCCGTTCGGAGTGCGGAAAAATTCTCACTGGACTCTTTCCGCAAGGCTTCGATTTGCACGCAGTCCTTGCCAACATCGGCAGACTCAATTTTCTTGTGAAAATTCGCCAGTTCAACACCAAAATTTTCGATGGTGCGGTTGCTTAAAGTTGGATGATTGATCCGCGCCGCCACGATGGACGATTGAGGGAACTCAAGCATCTTGACCGCGTATTCGATCGGACACTCGACGGCGGAATTGAGGGACGCAGCACCGGCGGTTTCTTGCAACGAACAACCCACAAAATATTGTCCATCAACGAAGCGAATTGGAACCACATCCAAATACAAATCCGGCGCAAGACGGCGATTGAACTCGAGTTCTTTTTGACAATAAAATCGCCGTGATTCGAGCGTGGAATAGTCAACGAAGTCAAACTTGACTGGCTTTTTGATCTTGTAGGCGAATTTTCCAGTCAAAACGACCCACGAGATGTGCGTTTCCAGCACTGCCAATTTGCCAATCTCGTGCGGAAAGCAGTCAGCGTGCAACAAACGCTCGATGGAAAATTTTGGATTTGCTGGTTCGGTTGACATATTGGGCTCTGGGTGATTGCTGGTCGTTGAAGCGCGCGATACTGTTACAGCAAATCCGGTGCCTTAGAAGTTGATTGAACGATCGCTGGGTTTCCGAACCTGATGCGACTCGTTTTATTGGAGTGAATTGAATGCCGTTGAATTCCAGATATATGTTGACTGCGTTGGCGATATTTCTTCTTCCGCAAGTTGGGCTGGCTCAATCGACGAAGCCACCGCAAGCACCCAATATCGTGCTGATAATTTCTGACGATCAAGCTTGGGCCGATTATGGATTCATGGGACACGAATTCATTCGCACTCCGCGACTGGATCAACTGGCAAGAGAGAGTACCTTGTTTCGACGGGGCTATGTCCCTACCGCGCTGTGTCGGCCGTCATTGGCGACGTTGGTGACGGGACGGTACGCGCATCAACATCGGATTTGCGGCAATGACCCGGCGTTGAACTCCGACCTCAAGAATTCGGAGGGCTTCGGCGTTCGCCGCGAGCAGTTGATTGCCCAGATCGACCGGTTCGACACTCTGCCCGAGTTGCTGGCGGAACAAGGTTATCTCTCGATGCAATCCGGAAAGTGGTGGGAGGGAAGCTTTTCGCGTGGTGGATTTACACATGGTATGACGCGCGGATTTCCAAACCCTGGCGGTCGACATGGTGATGATGGATTGGCCATTGGACGTACCGGGCTTAAACCGATCTTTGATTTTGTTGATCAAGCCGTGGAACAACAGCAGCCATTTTTTGTTTGGTATGCGCCGTTGCTGCCTCATGAACCGCACACTCCACCCCAACGATTGTTGAATAACTACGCAATCGCCGGACGACCGTTGCCGGTTGCCAGATACGGGGCCATGTGCGAATGGTTTGACGAGACTTGCGGGCAGTTATTGGACTATCTCGATGAGAAACAGCTTGGCGAAAATACGCTGGTGATTTATGTTGCCGACAACGGCTGGACACAATTGGCAGAGCGCAGCAATCAAGGAAGTTTTGCTGAGCGATCCAAACAGAGCCCCTACGAGAATGGTACTCGAACTCCGATCATGTTTCGCTGGCCAAGCGTTGTAACGCCAGCCGATCGAGAGGAATTGTGCTCCAGCATCGATATCATGCCGACGATTCTGGCGGCGGCTCGGGCCAAGCTACCGGTCGAATTGCCGGGCTTGAATCTATTGCCAGCGATCTGTGATGGATCGACAATCGAGAGAGAGGCGATTTTCGGAGAAGTGTTTTCTCACGACGTCGTCGACATCGAGCAGCCGGAGGCTTCGCTAATCTATCGGTGGGTCATCCAGGGCCAATGGAAACTACTCCTGACCTATGACGGGCCTCTGGATGGTGTCAGGTTTCCGCCAAAAGATTTTCGACCTCAATTGTTTGATTTGGTGGTTGATCCAACCGAGAAAGATAATCTGGCTGGTACGCATCCGGATGTCGTTTCGGAGATGGCAAGACGATTAAATGCCTGGTATCCCGTCGAAAAACGAAAAACCGTCACGGAGTGGTCGGATCAGCCGATTAAACTTCGCGCGAATTGATCTGCTTCCCTTGTCGAGAGCTGGCAAAACTTCGCAAGGTCCCGAATTCCTGCGGCGCGTGAGTTCGATCCACCCTTGGGATGAATAATCTGGCGACGCAACGATGGTGTGGCGGAAAAAGTGGCTATACAATATTCGGATGTCAACCAGTATTTTCAGAATTGGTACTAACTGTTAAGGAGTCAACGATGAATCTCGGGCGATTTTCAATTGCCCTCGTGGTCACTTCCATGTTCCACCTTTCATTTTGTTGTTGGAGTTCTTTCTCGTTTGGTCTGCCGGCGCGATCGGGTGATGATCCGGTGTTGGCCCGGCAGTTGTTTTACAACAATTCGTCTTTCGACGTGATCAGCGATGCGAATGCGATCGCTTCCGACAAGATCGCGCTGCGTGAAGACCAACTGGCGTCGTGGGCCAATTACAGCAGTTATTTGGCTGGAATCAATGGTATTTTCATCGATGTTAACGGGTTGACAAATAATGTAACGCTTGCCGATTTTGAATTTCGAATCGGCAATGACGATTCGCCGGATCAATGGCCGCTCGCTCCGAATCCCAGTTTACAGATTGTCGCTGGCGCAGGAATCAATGGCTCGTCTCGAATCAAATTGATCTGGCCTGACGGGAGTATCGTCAAGAAATGGTTGCAGGTTCGCCTGCGGGCCAACAGCAATACGCGTTTGCCACAGGATGATATCTTTTATTTTGGTAATGCACCGGGCGAAACAGGAAACAGTCCGGACAATGCGATTGTCAATGTCGCTGATGTGTCCAACACCCGCAACAATCAAACTGGATTTGGTTCCGCCAATATCACCAACCGGTTCGACTACAATCGTGACGGTTTCGTTCGATTGGATGACATTTCGATCGCCCGAGAGAATCAATCTGGCTTCACACCGCTAAAACTGGTGAAGCCGTTGACTCAGAAGGCCTTGTCGGCAGGACTGGGCCGGGGCGTGAATTTCGGCAACATGTTGGAAGCGCCCAATGAAGGCGATTGGGGTTTGTTCGTACAGGAGATTTTTTTCGACAAAGTCGTCGCGGCGGGAATGAATCATATTCGTTTGCCGGTCAGTTGGACCAACCATGCGGGTCTGACGGCTCCCTACACGATCAATGAGAGCTTTTTCCAGCGAGTCGATTGGTGTGTGGCCCAAGCCCGATTGCGGGGTCTGAAAATTATTATCAATGTCCATCATTACGATGAATTGAATAACAATCCAGCCGCTGAATGGAACCGGGCATTGGCGATTTGGGGGCAAATTGCCAATCGATATCGCAATGAACCGAACACGGTCTTCTTTGAAATTCTGAATGAACCGCATGGGGCGTTTAATGCGAACCCGGCTCAATGGAATTTATTCATGGCCGACGCGTTGACGGTGATTCGCGCGACCAACCCAACTCGAAAAGTTCTCGTCGGTCCGACATTTTGGAATTCGATTGGATCCTTGGGTACTTTTTTTCCACCGAAAGATCCGAATTTAATTCTTTCGGTGCACTACTATGATCCGTTCGCATTCACGCACCAAGGGGCGACGTGGGTCAATCCAACTCCTCCAGTTGGAACTCCCTGGTATGGAACGCGGATTGGTTTCGCAGACAAATGGCAAAGCTGGAGCTGGAACACGACGACGACCGCAGCCGATGATGGGCTGCGTGTAACCTATACAGCTGGTTGGGCTGGGCTTCGATTTCATGCAACATCGACCGTCAGCGGATCCGACAAACTCGTTTTCACGACGACAGGTGCCGCCAATTTGCGGATCTGGCTGATCAATTCCAATGGCACCGATAGCACTGCGGTAGTGCGGCAAACGGGCGCTGGTACCAATACCTACACGATCAATCTCAGTGAGTTTGGCAATGTGCCAGTCATTCAGGATGTTGTTTTCCAAAACTCATCACCCAATCCCTCACCGTTGTTCACGCTTAACAATCTTCGACTTTGCGGTATCAACGCGAATTTCAAATTGATCGATACAGCGGCCGAATCATTGAAAAATTCTTTTCGAATTGCGGCCAAGTTCAGTTTGGACAATGGCTTGCCATTGCATGTGGGAGAATTTGGTTCCTACGGTTTGGCTGACCTGCCGTCCCGGGTTCGTTGGACTTCGACGGTGCGTGGAGTTTGTGAACAGCTCAACATCAATTGGGCTTATTGGGAGCTCGCCGCTGGTTTCGGATTTTATGATCCGGCAAACAACACATTCCGAACGGAGCTGTTGCAGGCGCTCAATCCGAATTTCGTAAATTAGCGCGCTGACGTTGCCAACGCCTCTTGGACATATTTGGGCAACATTTCGCGCCACGTACCCCAATCGTGTTCCCAGTCGGGAGCCCATAAATCGACCCGGTTGGGAATGTTTTTTTGGCCCAAGGCGTGGGCTACCTTCCACGATTCGCCGGGTGATTCATTTTTGCCTTGTCCCGTTGCCAACAAAACAAAACGCTGACGCAACAACGCCACCCGATCGTCCGGCAAACTCGGAACAAAATGGATTGGCGACTGGTGGTAGAATTCATCGAACCATTGCCCCTCGAGCCATTTTTGAATGTCGTAGGTTCCACTCATGCAAATGGCGTGATTGAAAACATCGGGATGGCGACACAGTGTTACCAGGGCATTGAATGCACCAATGGACGCACCAGCCGTCATGATTTCGATATTGTCGCTACGGCAGTCATTGCGAATCAGCGGCACGACTTCGTGGCGAATGAACTTGTCGAACTGCTGTTGGATCCAGACACGGTGCGGGATCGAATCATGAGTGATCCACGTCCGACCATTAATACTGTCAACCGAGTAGACCTTCAGACGTCCTTCATGAATAAACGGCGCAAGTTGTTTGATCAAAAAAAATCGCTCGACTTCTTCGGCGTCCCCGCCGGCAGTCGGAAACAGCAATAAGGGCGTCCCAAAATTGCCCCACCGGACGATTTGCGTGTCCATCCGCAATTCGCGAGAATGCCATTTGTGAACTTCTTTTAGCGACACGGTTGCGGCGTCAAGATATTTCGTTGCGTTCATATCAACTCAAATAAAATGGGTTCCTGAAAATCGACCAGAACATCACGCGACAAACGACACTTGATCGTCTCGCCAGCGTTGAATCCGTGCCCAGAAATGTTCGGTAAATGATTCTACTTCGTGTTCTGGGAAAAGTGCCTGAACTTTTTGGCGAATTGTCTCTTTGGCGAGTGAAGTCCCAAAAAATTCGTGGGTGGCTTCTGCCAGATGTTGTAAATGTAGGGCGCAAAACTCGCGAAAACGTGCGGTTTCCATCCGTTGATGACCGATTGCGGCGTAGGCAGCCAGTCGCTCACGATAGGGCAACTCTTGCTGCAGCACATCCCAATAAGGCTGCCAATCTTGATTCATGCGCATTTTTCGTTTCGTGGTTGCACAAAAAATCGACCAGCGAACGTTAGCCATCACGAGCCAGGGGAAAAAATAATGCAAGGACGTGACTTGAGAATCGGGACAGGCATTGGCGAAGTCGATCGGATACCACGTGCCATCGCGATGTAACGACTCACAGGAATTAAAATCCCAACCAAAAAATCCATTGATCGTCATCGCCATATCTTCCAGCAACGATTTTTCTTCGGCGTTGGCAAATTCCAACTTCATCTCGTATCGTTCATGCAGTGGTGCACCGGGATCATAACTAACCAAGAGAAATTGCGGACCCAGGCCGATGCAGCGAACGAAGCGATCAAATCCTTCAACCGACTGTTGCAGATGCATCAATGATGTTCCACTTTCCTCATACGCCGCGCGTAATTTGTCGGCGTTGTCGATGCGACTGACTCCTTTCCACGCGCCGCCATCGTAGGGTTTCATGAATAACGGGAAACCGACTTTCTCACCGATCGCACCCAAGTCGAACATTTGCGCGTAACGTCGTAGAGTTGGATCCAGATCGGCATGGTCCGAATACGATTTGGGTGGGACCATCCAGGTCTCTGGAACCGGCAACCCAAGTTTCATCATCGCGCAGTAAGTCGTCTGTTTCTCCATCGATTGTAACGACCAGGGATTGTTGAACACGTACAAGTCGTCCATCAAAATGGCCTTCTTGATCCACTCCCGACTGGTGTGATACCAATGAGTCAGGCGATCGATCACCAAATCATACTTGCAAGGCTGACGCAAGTCGTACGGTTCGATAGTCACTCGTTCGATATCGAACCGGACCTGATGACCCTGGTGCGGAATCTGCAAATTCATTTTGCGAATGATCTCTTCGTAACACTTGGGCCAGCACAAATCTGCCCCCAAAGAGAGTCCAATTTTTCGCGTTTCGACGGTCATGTATCGTTTCCGAAATTTTTAGATAGCGTGGTTCAATTTACAAAAAAAAATCGCTCAAGGACCGCCATGTTCCTACATGTAAGTAACCCACAAGGGACCGGGAAACAGCCATGTCAAACCGGCCCGCAAGCGGTTTCGCCAATTTTCCCAATTATGACCGTCATAGGCTTCCTCAAACTTAACATCAATTCCGTGCTGACGCAAAAAAGGCACCAGCGAACGGTTTTCATATATCAACGATTCATAGACCCCGCAGCTGATGAAAATCTGTTTGGCGGGATGCCCGGGGTTGTCCCGGAACTGATTCATGAACTCCACGACGGGGTCAAACACAGGACTGCGCGAATGATCGCCAATATCCGTAAAGGCAAACGATCCGGATTGCACCAACATGGATTCGAAAGCATGCGGATAGTGCCAGCCGGTTGACAACGAAGCCACGCCGCCAAAACTCGCGCCCATGATGCATCTCCCCGACGATTCGGTAATCAGGGGATATTTTTTTTCGAGCGCCGGAATTACCTCTTCCACAATATGTCGCGAATGCCGCCGGTCACAGGCATACTCACGCAAGCGATCCTGCGGATTGGTCAGCGCAACAATCAGGGGTGGGATCTCCAACCGGGCAATCAAATTGTCAAGCACATGATTCAATCGGGAATACTTCACGTAGTCATCCCCATCATGCACTACCAGCAATCGATACCGCCGATAATCACGGAATTTGGCTGGAATATAGACTCGAATCTGGCGCGTCCCACCCAATGCAGAACTGGGAACGTCCACGGTCTCAAAACGTCCTTGCGCGACTCCTGGAATCTCATAGGACCATTCTGGGTCCACATAGTCGCGGCAATGGACGACGGAGTTTCCCCCAAATGGGTCGTTCGCCACATTGCGGTTTAGCGGATCGAAAATCCATTCTTCATGGCCGCCGCGAACGACGCCGAATTTGTACTCAATGCGGGAACGAGTTGGGAATTCCATGGCCCGAAACCAGACATTGGTTTTTCCTAATCGCACCAGTGGCAGACTCGAAGGCAGGCCATAGATCCAATGTCGCACGGCCACATGTTCCGCGTCGCCGACGTAAACGAAAGTGACGACGGAATCTTCGACCAAGGGAAACACATGATCGTGGATCACCCGGTCAATTTCTTTTTTGGTTGATCGGGCATCGAGTTTATCAAATATCCGCGACTTGATCATGCTTTGAAGTCCACAATTCTTCCACAGTTGCCCAGGCAGACGGCCCTGATTGCGCTGTTATCTTGCCACAGGCCCTGCTTTCGGTCGAGCCTGGTTTGTTCATCAAAAACAACGTTTTGAAAGTGCCCGAATCGCCGCGAGAACAATTCCACGCTGGAACGATTGTCGAGATTCAATCGGTTCCGCGCGTCGGGCAACGGCAGAATATCGGGGAACAAGCCCATGCCGGCACGCAGAACTTCCGCATCCCCTTGGCCTTGGGGGGGCGAGTCATGAAAAAACACGACCCGCTCTGCCAACGCCATCGCGCCGCCGGACCAGGCAATCGTGAGCAGGTCGGGTCGCATGTCCAGAATTCCAAAAATCTGCAAACGATTGAGAATGATTGCCACGTGTCCGCCAGCAATCAGCAACGCGTTACAGCGTTCCATCAATTCAGCCAATTGTTGGCGGTGTTCGATCACCAAAGGTCGTTCGCTGACCTTTAACCGATTTTCGTAATCGTCGATGACGCGACTGGAATGTTGAAAATGTTGGCGATCCAGTTGGCGAATCATTTCGATAGCCGATTCACGTTCTGCCGACCAATCGATCAATTTGTCGTTCCGTTGGGCGACTTTTCGTGCGGCTTGCAGCAACAGATGCAAGCGCTCGTTATAATCGTCGCGCAAGTGTCGCAGTTCGTCTTGGCGCGCTTGTAGGCCTTGAATCAACTCGGGGTCATCGGCAAACAGTTGTTCGGTGCGGCCAAACAAGTTCAGATTTAACGCGTCAATTCCAATGACTCGTTGAAGTTCATGGTCCTGGTTCTCTTCCGTTTCCCAGCCCGCTGTAATCAAGGCCACCGGCGAGCGCAACTCCAGTTCCAACAGGACTTTTTTGAGAGACGCGTGTTTCGGCTGCGGTCCAAGCAGGATCAAATGTCGATCGGTTGAAGTCATGAAAAACTCAAAGAACTGTTGTTGCGGCAATCTTGGCAGGATAACAGTCTAAATCACGGTTGAAAATGTAGCCACGCCGGTTCCCCGACAACCGGACTAAAATCCGGAATTCAAAACAGAACGTTCGCGGAAGGGAAGCATTCGGCGACCTTCGCTGCTTAATTAGCATGAACTTTGACTGTTCGTCCGACTTCGTCCAGCATGTAACGCAAGTGATCGAAATCAGGATGCTTCATTCGAATCCAAGCGTTAGCCATGTAGCCTGCTTCGACTCCTTGGGTGGGTGTACCGGGCGACGGAAGATGGCAATCCGTGATCCACTCGCCAAATCGGTTTTGAATTTCGTCAACGCCACTGTAACCGGAAATTCGGCCATCCCGATCGGGACGCAATGCAATGATCCCCGCACTGAATCGGCGCGACGGCGTCTGATCGACCGAACCTTGAGTAATTGCCAGGGCCCATTGATGATACAAGTCGATGTCGTTGGCAATATTGTACAGGTCCCAAGCCTTAACGCCGGGCGGCCGACAACCGATTTCCGAAAACTTCAATCCTTTGGGTCCGAAGAACCACTCCATGTGCGTAGCTGCAGTGCCAATTTTCAGAGCTTCGATGACGCGTCGCCCCATTTTTTTCAGTACGTCATATTCGGAAACGGAATCAACTCGATTGGTGGTAATGAACTGGGGTGAAATCCAGCGCTGTCGCATCGCCTCCAGAACATTGGGGTAATAGTGCGTGACGAACTCAAATACGACCTGACCATCGATTGATATCGTATCGTAAAATCCCTCGTGACCCTCGATAAACTCTTCCACCGCCACTTCACCACCATGACCGACCCGGGACTGACTCAAGGCTGCCAATAACTCGCCCGGATTGTCCACGCGGCTCGTCCCGGAGGCCCCTGCCCCGCTGCGAGGTTTTACAATTAATGGATAGCCGACCTGTTTGGCGAACTGCTGAATCTCGCTGACATTACCGCTGCCGATCGATTGAGCGCATGGAACCGAGACGTCCCGTAAGACCTGTTTCATGTTCGGTTTATCGCGGCAGAGATGCGACGTAGCGACCGAAACGCCGGGAATTGTGCAAGCCTCCCGCACTTTGGCGATGGGCATAATATGCGATTCAATCGTTGCTTCCAGCCGATCCACCCACATCTTGCTTTGGACATATTTGACGGCATTGGTCATTTCCGCTTCGTTACAAACCGAGGAAACTTGAATATAATCGAACAGCCAATCACGGAGTTGGCTGTCGAGTGAATCTTTACTTGATTCGCCGATCGCCACCACCGTCGCGCCGGCGGCTTTCAAACCGCGAACAAATTCACGTTGATTGGTCGGGAAGGCCGGTTCGACAAAAATTACATTCATAATTGAACTCGGGAACAACGAAACTCAGTAACCACAACGTGCTATTCACGGCGTGTTTGCATGGGAAAATACGGAACTGGAATTTACGAGGTTGTCGGCACTGTTATTCCGCTAACGAACCGGCGACGATTGTAAGCCATAGCATAATCTACTGATACGAAGCCACAAATGAAAAAAGTTGTTTTTGTCGCGCCTTATTTCATGGATGCGACCGAGAAGTTTATCGGCGCTGCAACAACGGTCCCGGATGCAAAAATCGGATTGGTGAGCTGTGATCCGATTGCCAAATTGCCGCCCGATATTCGCGAACGAATTTCGGCCCATTACGCCGTTAATGACATCAGCACTGCCGAGTTACAGCGTGGCGTCAAAGCGATCGGTGGAGCGTTTGGCGGGATCGACCGAATCATGGGGATGCTTGAACAAATCCAGGTGCCGCTGGGAGAAATCCGCGAGCAGTTGGGTGTGCCAGGAATGGGAGCGGCGGTCGCCAATAATTTTCGTGACAAAGCAGTGATGAAGTCCGTATTGCGAGCGGCCGGTTTGCCATGTGCCCGTCACGGTTTAGCGGAATCCGCCGAATCGACATTGTATTTCGCCGATCAAATTGGATTTCCCTTGATCGTCAAGCCACCCGATGGTGCGGGTGCCAAGGGGACATTCCGCTGTGACGATATCAGTCAATTGCGCAACTATCTCGCCCATTCGAGTCCCAGTTCAGTGCAACCGGTGGTACTGGAAGAATTTATTACAGGCGAGGAGTATTCGCTCGATGGCGTTTGCGTGAACGGACGGCTCGTCTGGTCATCGATTTCGCATTACTCGCCCGGCCCGTTGGAAGTAGTGCGCGAGCCCTGGATTCAATGGTGTGTCATGATTCCGCGGGAAACGGAATTGCCGCAGTACCAACCAATTCGGCAAGTCGCGGAAGCCGCTTTGCAGGCGTTGGGAATGCAAACCGGGCTGAGTCACATGGAGTGGTTTCTCCGTCCCGACGGTCGCGTAGCGATTTCAGAAGTCGGCGCACGCCCTCCCGGAGCCCAATTTACCACCTTGATTTCGCTGGCTCATGACTTCAACTTGTACCGGGCCTGGTCGGAATTGATGATTCACGATCGCTTTCAAGTGCCGGACCGGAAATATGCGGTCGGGGCGGCCTATTTACGCGGGATGGGGCAAGGCAGCGTTTCGCGCGTGCATGGCCTGCAAGAAATCGCGCATTCGTTTGGCGACTTCGTGGTCGAAGCGAAAATTCCCCAACCCGGTCAGTCGCCCAGCGGCGGATACGAAGGAGAAGGCTATATCATCGTACGCCACCCGGAAACGCAGGCCGTGGAAAAAATGCTGCGTCAAATAATCAACTCCGTGCAAATCGAGTTGGCGTGATTAACATTGAGTGAGTTTGCCCAAGCGTCCATTTTAACGAAACCTGAATATCGACGGGCGCACTTTACAAGAAAAAAAATATATGAACGTTTTGATGATCTCGCCCGGATTCCCTGTGGAACAACCGTTTTTTACGCGCGGTTTGGCGCGAGTTGGCAACCGAGTAATCGGGTTGGGCGACCAACCCGAGCACGATTTACCGGAGATCGCTCGGAACGCCTTGACGGCTTATCTGCAAGTCAACATTTCCGACGACCAGGCGGTACTCAACAAAGTCGCCGAAGCAGCTCGCAAAGTGCGCATCGACAGCGTCGAGTGCACTTGGGAACCCTACATGATTTTGGCCGCGAAGATTCGCGAGATGTTGCACCTGCCAGGCATGACGGTGGCGCAGACGACGCCGTTTCGCGACAAAGAAAAAATGAAACAGGTGTTGGATCGACATGGAATTCGCACGCCTCGCCATCATAGTACGACTTCGCGACAAGGCGTGCGGGCCGCCGCCGAACAAATTGGCTACCCCATTTGTGTCAAACCAATCGCTGGTGCCGGTTCCGCCGATACGTATCGAGTTGATGATGCAGCTCAGTTGGAAGAGATCCTGCCCAAATTGGGACATGTCGCTGAAGTCAGTGTCGAGGAGTTCATTGAAGCGGATGAGTTTACCTTCGATACGGTCTGCATCGATGGCGAGATCAAGTTTTTCAACATCTGCATGTATCGACCGCGACCGCTGATGGGACGCACTCATCAATGGATCAGCCAACAAACGGTCGCGCTCCGCGACGTCCATCATCCAGCCTACGAATCAGGCCGGCAGATGGGCGCCGCGGTGATCAAAGCGTTGGGCTTTCAATCCGGTTTTACTCACATGGAATGGTATCGTAAATCCAACGGCGAAGCAGTATTCGGTGAAATCGCGGCGCGCCCCCCAGGAGCCAATACGGTGGATCTGATGAATTTCGTCAACGACTTCGACATTTATCAGGGCTGGGCGGAGGCGGTTACCCAGGGCACATTCGGTCTGGATGTTGCACGCAAATACAACGCCGCCCACATCTTTAAACGGGCCCAGGGCGACGGGCGAATCCAACGCATCGAAGGGTTGGATGGGTTGCTGGCCGACTATGGTCAGTATTTTAGCGTCGTGGACTTGTTGCCGATTGGCGCCGCGCGACGCGATTGGAAACAGACGTTGCGTTCTGACGGCATGATCATTGTGCGCCATCCCGATTTGGCATCGATTTGCGAGATTCTGGATCAAATTGGCACCCGTTTACAGATGTTTGCTGGCTAGCCAAACAGCGCAGCGTGGTCGCATCCCAATTGTTTGTTCGCTGCGTTAACGATTGTTCTTGCGGCGATAGTACTTCAGTCCCGAGAGGAAAAAACACGCGGCTGAAGTGACTCCGAACAACAACATCGCAATCGAAGGCAGCGCAGCCATTGCGGCCGAAGTTGCAAACATCACGACCGCGGGTAAGTAAAACGAACCCGAGAGCATCCCTGCCTTGATCAAAAAGGTCATCCCCGCCAACGCGCCCAGCAAGGGGGCCAAAGACAAAACTGGCAAATTTAGGGCCACCTCCAACGGGAATAGCAGCATCACACCGATCAGCGCCGAGGCCCACACGTGGGCGACCTGTCGTTCGATAAAAGTGACCGGTCCCATGCGATGGCGGATCATCCAGAAAACAATGGCCCAAGCTCCCATTCCAACCGTCCACATCAACCAATACTGCCAACGGCTGGTAATATTTAGCCAAAAGAATACTTCCGTGGCGAGACTGGCCACCAGCAACACCAAACTGTGCCACATCCATAATACGCCCCAGTTTTCGAGTACCACGGCATGATGCGTCTCGCGCAACACGTTGCCGATAATCTGGCTAAAGCGGCCGAACCGGGCTGAAATCGATTCATCATTCAAAAACGCATCCAGGTCCTTTGCCAAAGCGCCCGCGGAGTCATATCGCAGGTCCATCGGTTTTTGCAGACATCGCATCGTGATCATTTCGAGATAGCGATTACACTGACGATTGATGACACGCGGGGCGACGGGGTCTTGTTCAATGACCATCAATACCGTGTCGACCGGCGAAGTTCCCAGAAACGGCGGCCTGCCCGTCAGGGTGTGATAAAGAATGGCACCCAAGCTATAAACGTCACTCAGTACTCCGACCTGTCCCCGAGCACCCGATGCTTGTTCGGGCGACATATACGCGGGAGTTCCGATAACCGCGCCGGATTTGGTCAGGCTCATTTGTCCGTGGTTGTGCTTGGCCAATCCAAAATCCGCTACATAGGCATGGCCAGATTCATCCAACAAAATATTGGAGGGCTTCAAGTCACGGTGCAACACTCCATTTTGGTGGGCGTATTGAATTGCATGACTGATTTCACTCATGATCCGGGCGGCAACTTCGGAGGTGAGTGGCCCGCGCCCCAATCGTTCGGACAGAGACTCGCCCGAAATCAATTTCATACAGAAAAAAGCTCGGCCATTGTGCGAGCCGATTTCATAGATCGGAATAATATGGGGGTGGTCCAATCGCGAGGCTGCCAAAGCTTCCGAGTCAAACCGATCGCGATCCGCTGTCGAAGCAAAATCACCCTTGAGGATCATCTTGATGGCGACGGGTTGATCGTCGCCATGGCGCCGAGCGGCATAGACGATTCCCATACCACCGCGGCCAAGCTCGTATTCCAGCGTGTAGTTGCCAAACTCACAGGGCAGATCCAAATGGCTGGGTGTTTGGCCAGCGTGGAGTGCAATCGTATCGATTTGCGAGTTATTCGAGCCAGCCATATTAGCGACAATGACCACGCCCCAAAGTTCCCGCAGGTCCGCCGCAAATTTCGGATGTTGACGACAAACGGTCGCTAATTCCAATTGTTCTCCCCGCGCGACTTGGTCGGCAAGGCGACTGATGAGAGCGGCCAACTCCTGTTCGTCGGATTCGGCGGTAGATAGTATTGGCTCAGACACGGCAACGATATCAAGAAAAAAACGGGAAGTTCGGTTTCGGGACATTCTCGAAATTAAACGCAAAACTACTAGCCATCACTCTCCAAGCTGGAATCTTCATTTTGCAAGATTAGTTTCAGACGCCGGATCGCCCGCAAATATCGCATGCTGGCGGCGGGTTCCGTCAAGTCGAGAACTTGTCCGATTTCCTGATTGGTCAAATGTTCGTAATGCCGCATCACAATGATCTCGCAGTCTTTTTCATCCAACGTCGCGATCGCCTGTTCGACCTTGCGCGCCATTTCGGCCTGCATCACCGCTGCTGCCGGAGTCAGTTTTGGATCGCCTAACAAGGAAGCCAATTGAATTGAGGATTGGTCGTAACCGCGCGGCGCGGCCATCGATTGCTCGCGATCGACGGACCGTTTGGCTGACACACGATGGCGGCGGTGCGCATCAATGATTCGATCTTTGGCAATTTGTCGCAACCAGAGATGGAAGGGCATCATCGGTGCGTCCAAATACTTGGTAAGTCGCCGGTTCGCCTCGATCAAGACGTCTTGCACCACGTCACTAACATCAATCCGATTCTGAATCTTCTTGTCCAGACGCATCCGCACCAGCTGCCGCAAAGAATTGCGATGCCGGTCCATCAACGCATTAATCGCGGATGCATCTCCGTCTTTGGCTTGAGCGATCAATTGTTCGGTAGGAAGCGGTTCTGGCCACATGACTCCATTATCGTCTAAAGGGGATTGAAACACCATACCGGAAAGGGAACTTGCGGGCGTTTATGAGCAGGGCAGACTTGAACGACATCTCGGCGAATGTAGAATCTGTGAGTTCGGAACGAGTGCGACACGATACTGAATCGACCTGACGCGGTCGAAGTCGTCTTCACGCGATAATCCCAATATTTTTAGACCAGGTCAAATTGGAAAACCACCCGATGTTAATTGTCCGTTGCGTACAGGAACGCGATCTGGATCAGCTTTTTGAGTTGATTCAAAAATCGGAGTATGGGCTCACGACGCTGAAAATCTCCAAGGAAGAGCTAGCCGCCCGCATTGAAAAATCCCTGTTTGCATTTTCACAAAAGTCTGCCAAGCCTGCCGGTCAGCCCTATGTGTTTGTTATGGAGGATTTGGCAAAAGGCAAAATCGTCGGGACTTGTTCGATCTATGCCAAGGTTGGCGGCTTCGAGCCAATGTATTCCTATCAAATTCAAACTTCGGTTCACAGTTCGCCCGACTTGGGAGTACATAAAGAAATTGAAGTGTTGCATTTGTTGGAAGAGCATGATGGTCCGACCGAAATCGGAAGTTTGTTCCTTTCTCCCGATTACTGGGGTGGCGGTCATGGACGATTATTAAGCATGTCCCGGTTTTTGTTTATCGCAGAATTTCCGGAGCGCATGGAAGCGGAGGTTATCGCCGAGATGCGCGGTGTCGTTGATCAGGATGGCGTTTCACCGCTGTGGTCAGCCATCGGCGCCCATTTCTTCCAAATTGATTTTCCCAAAGCGGAAACGTTGACTTCCAAGTCGAAAAAGTTTATCGCCGAGCTGATGCCCAAACATCCGATTTACATTCCCTTGTTGCCCGAGTCCGCCCAAGCGGTCATCGGCGACGTGCACAACAACACACGCCCGGCCCTGGCGATGCTAAAAAAAGAGGGGTTCGAATCACGAAAACTCGTCGATATTTTTGATGGCGGACCGACCTTGCATTGTCAAGCGAAACAAATTCGAGCCGTGCGCGAGAGTCGTCGTGGTGTTGTCGGAGACATTCAACCCAAAGTCCCGGGCGGAAAACAACAACTCATCTCCAACGCCCGCTTGGATTTTCGAGTCTGCCTCGGTGAAACCAGTTGGGAACTGGATCAAGTCATTATTGACGAAGTGACTGCCTTGCGTTTGAAACTGCGACAAGGGGACCCGATTCGAACTGTTGATCTCAAACCAAAATCTTGATTTACACGCTGACTGAAATTTATGACACGAAACCAACTCTTGATCAATGGACAGTGGCTGGATGGGCACGGCGAAATTCTCGTTTCGACCTGTCCCACGAATGAACTTCAGGTTTGGTCCGGTCAGGGAGCGAGCGCGGCGCAGGTCGATGCGGCGTTCGTGGCTGCCCGCCAGGCTTTCGGGAAATGGTGGGACCATTCCGCAGATCAACGAATCGAAATTGCCCGAAAGTTCGCGGCAATCGTCACCGAAAAGGCCGACGAACTGACGCGTTTAATCTCGCGCGAAACGGGCAAACCGCTGTGGGAAACAAAAACGGAAGCGGCATCGGTCGCGGCCAAAGTTGGATTGTCGATTGACTCGTTTCGCACCCGCCGTGACACCAGCTCGTTTGACATGTCGGGCACCCAAGCGGTTACTCGGTTCAAACCGCATGGAGTCTGTGCCGTGCTGGGCCCGTTTAATTTTCCGGCCCACCTCCCTAACGGACATATCGTGCCGGCGCTGATTGCGGGCAATACACTGGTCTTCAAACCGAGCGAGATCACGCCCGCCGTCGGAGCGTGGATGGCGGAGCAATGGCAAGCCGCCGGTTTACCAGACGGTGTTTTGAACCTCGTCCAAGGTGGCCGCGATGTGGGTGTCGCAATTGCTAACCATCAAGAGCTGGATGGTCTGTTTTTCACGGGTTCCTCGGCCGCGGGTCGGGCTTTACACATAGCATTTGCCCAATATCCACAAAAGATCCTGGCGTTGGAAATGGGCGGCAACAACCCGTTGATCGTGCACCAGGCGGCCGATCTCTCCGCGGCCGCTTATCTCACGATTTTGTCTGCCTATTTTACCTCGGGACAACGTTGCACTTGTGCACGACGGTTGATTCTCGTCGAAGACGACCAGTGCCATCCTTTTCTGGAACGACTGCAGGCGATGATCGCTCAGGTTTCGGTTGGTTTTTTTGATGATGAGCCCCAACCGTTTATGGGGACTGTGATTTCCGCAGCGATGGGAGGGCGCTTGTTGGCGGCTCAAGCGGATTTGATCGCCAAGGGTGGCGTTGCATTGGTCGAAATGCAATCGCAGCGAAATTGCGCTGCGTTGATTTCACCTGGCCTGATCGATGTTACCAATGTGTCCGACCGAAGTGATGAGGAGTTGTTTGGGCCGTTACTCAACGTGATTCGCGTGCCGAGTTTCGAGGCGGCCATTCAGGAAGCCAATCGGACCGCCTACGGTCTGTCAGCGGGGCTGTTAAGTGACAATGCCAATCTGTACCAACAATTCATTCACCAGATTCGTGCCGGGATCGTGAATTGGAATCGGCAAACGACGGGCGCCAGTGGCAAGCTGCCGTTCGGTGGTTGTGGGCACAGTGGAAATCATCATCCGAGCGCCTATTTCGCAGCGGACTATTGCTCGTTCCCAGTCGCCTCGTTGGAAGCCAGCGAGTTAACGATGCCCAGCCAACTGGAACCCGGTATCCGCCCACTCGCCTGATGGATAAGGGATGTGATTGGTGTGGGACGGCAGCAAAGCGGCGGGACTATCGACCACATTCAGGTGCTGGTGTGATCGGTTGATTGAGAGCTGAATTGGGAATCAGACACAGGAACTTTAGCGGTTCACTACCGGTATTTTTGAATTGGTGAATTTCATCCGGGCACACGAACAGCACATCGCCGGACTTGATAGGGTGCCACTTCGTCCCTTCGAGAACGGTGCCTTCGCCCTCGAGTACAAAAACTTCATGCTCATAGGGATGACTGTGTTTCGGCGTGAAACCATCGACGTCGACTTCGAAGTGCCGCATTGAAAAATTCTCAGCTCCGTCGGACTGACCGACCAACCAACGAACTTTGCAGCCTTCGCTGCCCGGCATATCGACTTTTTTTTGTTCCACCTGTTTAAAATTTTGGACTTTCATCACACCATTCCTTTGTCCGAAAAAGGGAAAACTGTTATTGTATCGTGGAGACCACCTCCCGCTGACCAAACCAACATCGTTTCGATCTCCGGTCAGTACTTTTTTACATTGTTACCACCGCGATTACAATGATTGAGCCAGCTCTGCGATACTTTGCCAATCAGGAACCCATGACCCTCATACGAAATCTGTCTCATTTTCCCAGTAAGAAACACAGTAATTTTCTGGCCTACAATAGCGTCTCTCCCGTGAGCCTGCCGGCTGCCGATCGCGCCATTCGGTTTATCAATCGCCAATCGGAAGTCGGACGGGGGATGTTGGCTGAATATGTTGGCGAAGAAAGTGTGGCAACTCGATTTCACAAAAATTTCGGCGCTTTGTTAAAAACATCGCCGGACAATATCTCGATGTCGACCAATACGTCGGAATCACTCAGCATGATTGCCAATGGCTATCCGCTGACAGCCGGCGATCAAATTATCAGTTATGTTCACGAGTACCCGGCGAATCATTATCCCTGGGTCATTCAGTCGCGGCGTCGCGGCGTCGAATTGATCCAACTTTCCGATGTCGAGATGGACCAGGAACAACGGGATTATGTGGCGAGTGTACCAGGCTCGTTTGCCCGATCGTGGTCGTTTGATGAATTGGAATCGCGCGTCACGCCGCGAACGAAAATAATTGCTTTGAGTCACGTCCAATTTACCAGCGGATTTGCTGCGGATCTGCCGAGGCTTGGCGCATTTTGTCGACAGCGGCAGATTGATCTGGTGATCGATGCGGCCCAAGCGTTGGGCTGCCTGCCAATTTACCCAGAGGAATACGGGATTGCCTGTGTCGCGTCGTCCGGCTGGAAGTGGTTGTTGGGACATATCGGAGCAGGTGTCATGTACACCAGTCCCGAGTTTCGTGAGAAAATCCAGATCACAATGTCGGGTTCGGATCATATGAAACAGGAATCAGATTATCTGAACCATACCTGGGATCCTTATGCCACCGGAAAAAAATTCGAATTCTCTACGGTTTCGTATGCCTTGCTGGATGGATTGTCGGTGGGTGTCGAAGAGATCTTTCTGCCCAACACGCTGGAAGCCATTCGTGATCATAATTTTGCGATGCAGGAGCTGATTCTAGCGCATTTGGATTTTTCCAAATATCAACCGGTGGTTCATTTGCCCGCTCACCGTTCCGGAATTCTGGCATTGATTCCAAAGATTTCCACAGCCGAGCAAATTGCCGCCGATTTGAATCGGCAGAAAATCGTAATTACGCCCCGCGATGGCTATTTGAGACTAGCACCTCATTTGTGTACCACCGAAGACGAAGTATTGGCCGCCGTCGCAGCGCTGAACCGTCTTTCCTGAGGCGTACTTGTTGATCGAACACTGTCGGTTAGCGGTTCTCGTGGACTTGGCAGTCCGCCAATGCCCTGGGGCTATTGGGCGAAGCAACCCCGGATGGCATCGAGCGTCACACAGCGCCGGAGCACCAGTTCCACAAACGACACATTGGAATCCCGGGGACGATCGTGTTCTTCGGTCGCGGCAGTTTTGGTTCCAGGCGGGTCTCGAAGAATCGGAAAATTTCGCGATACCAGACCGATCAATTCGCCGCGCGAATTGAAGACCCCGGAACCGCTACTGCCTGCCGCGTAATCCGCGGTAATCTCGGTCCATTGCTCTGGTCCGTTGGGCGTGGTCAACGCGACGTGGCGGCTGACTGCGCCTTGAGTGAGTACGAAAAACTGATTCTTGGGATGGCTTAATACCGTCGCGGATTCCATCGGCAGTGGTATCTTGGTCGCGATGGCGGCCGGAAAAAAGGGTCCCTCACCACCCAATCGAACCAAAGCAACATCCAGTTCCTTATTGGCCGACAGGACTTCCGCCACGGGATGGGCTCGGCCATCAATGGTCATCGCGAATACGGCCATTGTTCCCTTTTCGTCTCGATCAAGCACATGGTAATTTGTTACGGCCAATCCATCCTGGGAAACCACAACGCCACCGGCGACGTTGGCATGCAGTTGATTGCATCGTCCACAGTCATAAACGGTCCCAAACAACAAACTGGATCTAGCAATTGTCTCGAAGTCGAGTTTGCCAAAATCCGGTGTGTTTGGAATTCGAAAGGCTGCCGGATTGCGCTGTTGCTTCAACTGCGCAGAAATTTGTTTCGCATCCAGGATATCGGTTCGCGTAGTCAGCGCCTGGCCGCCGGCTAAAAACAAACGATAGATCAAATCGTTGTCGATCTTCCCAGTCAAGACACCCAAATCGATTGGAACATCGTCGGATTTGGCAATGTTCGCTGCCGCAGTTACCGGTGGGCTCGGCGCGAGAGGAACGTAATCCTGGGACAATACTCCGGTCCAATGCGATCCGCATAAGACCAAGGTCAGGGCAAATATCTGGCGAGCTTGGGTCGCGCGCATGGAATTCCGGGCTCCGTTGAACGGCAAAAAAATTGGCTGAGTGACTGCGAAACCACTCGCCAACCAGGACTTGAATTCTAGTCCGAGACGGCGGACCGTTCTACCTGGGAAATTGGAATTTTGCGCTCATATAATCGGTAGGTTTTGTAGCGGTGCAGCGGAATCGCGCGCTCGATCGCGCGAATCGACTTCAGATTGTCTTCCTGGACCCACGAAAACTCCCACTCATCATAGGCCGTGTACTTGTCGGTCAACTGCTTGATCAACATCATCGCGACCCCTTTCGAGCGAAATTCCGCGTCGACGCCTAACGCAATGACTCGAGTCCGGGGAGTGCGACGTAAGAGGAACGGCAATTGGAGCATTCGCAACCAGTCCCATGAACCGACAGTCCGTTTCAGCGCCCAGTTAACGTCCGGAATATTGACGATGTAGCCCACAAGTTGCTCGTCCCAGTAGGCTGTATGGATCATGTCAAGGCGAATAATTTGGCGCAGATTCTTGATCATGAAATCCAATTCGGCAGGAGTCAGCGGAACAAACCCCCAACCTTCGCTGCGGACCCGATTCCCCAACTCATTAATCTGCCGCAACGTCGATTCATAATTCCGGGCATCGACGGCCCGCAATCGTAAACTGGGATACCGTTTTTCGATTTTGACCTCCGCTTGATGCAGTTCCAGAAATTTCTCGCGCCAGCCATCACCCAGCTGCGAAAACACAAAATGAAACGCGTAGAATGACTTGGCAACCGTAAACCCAGCGGCCAGCAGCTGCCGATCGTATCGTCCCGGCGTGTGGCCCATCATGATGGTCGGCGGAAATTCGTGGCCTTCGGTCAGGACGCCGAAATCAGACTTCATCGACGGATTGACGGGTCCGCGGATACTGCGACATCCTCGACCACTGAGCCACTGGCTGGCAGTGTCGATCAAAAGTTGTACGACGGCCGGATCATCGAGAGCTTCGAAAAATCCAAAAAACCCCACATCATCCCGTTGATGTTCGTTGTGCAAGTGGTCCACAATCGCCGCAATGCGCCCGACCGGTTGATCGCCACGATAACACACGAACGATTCCATTTCGGCATGTTGATAAAATGGATTGTGCAGTCGATCAAGTTGCTGCCGTTCCATCCGTTTTAGCGGAAACACCGCTGCCGGATCCTGCTCATAGATTTTACTTCGCAGTGACAAGAAATCGGTCCAGTGTTTGGAACTCGTCACGGGTTGGATCGAAAGTGCCGACATCGTGCGCCGTCGAATCTCCCCCGGTTCACTGCTCAATTCAGTCCGACCGAACCGTTCGTGTTCACGGCCGCTTTGCCATTGGTCGATTTGGCGACAGCCTTATGCGCCGCCGCTTCGTTGCCTTCATGCAAAGGAACTTTCTTGGCCACTTCCACAATCGCGTTGACCAACTGTGTCATTTGGGCTGGCGTATGCAGCGCGCTGGCTGTCATGCGAATGATCGACGTGCCATAGGGCACTGCCGGATACATTACCGGGTTGACCAAAATGCCATGTTCCTCTTCCAGCACCTGAACCGCAGTCAGTGCCATGGCTCCCCGCGTGAAAATTGAAGTAACGGCGCCGCGCGGATTGCCAATATTGAAACCGGCGTCGCGCAAACCGTTGCGCAAAACATTGGTGTTTTCCCACAATTGGTGGCGTCGCTCCGGCATGGTTTGCATCAATTCCAAAGATTTGATGGTGGCAGCCGTGATCGCACCGGGGAGTGCTTTCGTCAGCACGAAGCCGGGCGAAACGAACTTGATAAAATCCAGTGCGCGCTTGGGACCGCAGATGTAACCGCCGAAAGTGCCGAACGACTTCGCAAACGTGCCGCCGTGGAAATCGATTTGATCTTCCACTCCGTAAAGTTCCGGCGTCCCGCGGCCATTTTCGCCCATGACGCCGGTGCCATGGGCGTCGTCGACGAACAGTTGGGCGTTGTATTTGTGTTTCAATTCAACCAATTCATCCAGCGGAGCCAGATCGCCGGTCATGCCATAGACGCCGTCGACGGCGATCAATTTCGCTTGATCCAATGGACAGGCTTTTAATTGGCTTTCCAGGTCGTCCATGTCGTTGTGACCGAACCAGCTCGCTTCGCCTTTGCATAGTCGCGCACCGTCATGCAAACAGCCATGGGCATAGGCATCGACAAATACTCGTTCTTTGCGACCGACCATACAAGCGATTGTTCCGGACATCGCTCCGAGGCCAAGGTTGAAGACCAAACTGGCCTCCGCCCGTCGGAAAGTCGCCAGTTTTTCTTCGAGTTCGAGATGCAGGGCAGTATTTCCAGTCAGCGGACGAGCCCCCAACGGAGTACCAATTCCATTCTCGGCTGTCACACGCATCGCGGCCGCGATCACTTCGGGATGGGTGGCAAAACCCAAATAGTCGTTGGTCGAAACCTGCAAATACTCTTTACCGTCCAGCATCACCTTCGGCAAACAGTTGGTAATCGGGAATTGGCGGAAAAAGATACCGGGATTGAAGTGCTCGCCGGTCACTTTCTTCATGCGAGCCCAAAACTCGTCACATTTATCGAAAACGTCTGCCATGGGTTGTCTTTGCTCGTTAGGAGGCTGGCCAAGAGTGCGAACCGCTCAGGCAGGCACAGGATTTAATGTAGGGTCAATTTTCAGGTCTTTAGTACACTTATTCGGCCAGCTAAGTCTAGCTGGATTTCCAACTCACGCAACGCCATTTTGCTGGTTTTTCAGCCTCTTTTGGGCCCCCGTGCCAGAAAATCTTCCCAAAAAACACGGGAAAATGGGTTCGCGTATTCAAGGCAGGTGCAAGCCACGATTATCAGCAGGCGCTCAATTCCTAAACCTTGATTTCTTTTTCAAATCGCGACGAATTTGGACTATCCAAGTTTGGATTCGGGATCGGGATCTTTTTCAATCGAAACAGGATGCCCGCCGGCCCGGCTAAAAGGGCCGGTAACAAAATCAAATCGCCGATCAAAGCAACAAACAACATAACCACCAGCAACAGTGCAAAATTAACCGTCGGCATAAAGATGCCAAACATAAAGGGCGCGACTCCCAAGCCACAGATCAAGGTGCTGTCAATCATCGCTTTCGCGCAATGTTCAAACGCAAAACGAATCGATTTGTATCGAGAATTCCCTTCCACAGTACTGCGACGATACCAAGTCAAAAAATGGATCGTGTCGTCGACCGCAATCCCCAGTGCGACACTGGCGGTCATCACCGAACCAATTTCGATCTTTCGGCCCATCCAACCCATGGCACCAAACACGATGATTGGAGGAAAAACGTTCGGCAACATGGCGACCAGCCCGGATCGAATTCCTTTCAATACAAACATCATGATTGCGGAGATGAAGAAAAACGCGGTCAGAAAACTAATTAACAGGTCGCTTAGAATTTGGTGTTGTGCTTTGTAGATGAGTGGAATACCGCCGGTTAACACTGCGGTAACGCCAGGTTGGTTGAAATGTTTCAACTGATGATTGACATTTTGTTCGACGGACTCCAAAAAGGACCCATAGTCGATGTCGTTCAGCGCCGCGATGCGCAAGCTGATTCGCCAAGAGGAAGAATCTCCGTTGATTTTAACCAGTTTCGCCTCGTCGAAACTTTTAAACTCGCTTTTCCATTTGTCCAATCTGGCGCGCTGTTCCAATCGTTGCCCCAATCGGCTGCCGCGGGGCAAGTACGGCTCGAACGTAGCGACGGACAACGTGGCGCTCACTGCCGTCGTACGACGGATCGCGCGCTCGATTTCCTGGACCAACTTCATTTTCGCCCATAACGAGAGCTGGTTTTCTGGCGTGAATTTCAATACGACTTCCATGGGTACCAAGGCACCTAAATTGTGCTCAAGCCATTCGTAGTCCTGCAATATCTTGGCGCGGTTGGCGAATCGGTTTTGAAGTTTTACGGAGGCTTCGAGGTGGAAAACTCCCACTGACAAAACGGAAACCCCGATCAATGTCGGCACGACCACCAAGCCGTGCTCGCGACACACCCAATTAATCAACCACGAATTGGTGCGACCGACACCAGTCGCCCGTTGGCGCTTGTTCATTTTACCGGTTGACGAAAACCATTTGCTGATCCGGCCTTTTAGCAGGTACAAGGTCGCGGGCAAAATAAACAAGATAATCAGGGTTCCTGCCATCACTCCGATGCCGGCATAAATTCCGAAATCCCGAATGGGCGTAACACGGCTGGTACACAATGAAAACATCCCGACCGCCGTGGTCGCAGATGACAGGAAAATTGGGTACCAGCCGTCTTTCAAAGCTTGGTCGGCTGAATGGATTCCGTGGCCCAACGTCGATGCTTTACGATAATAATTGACCATGTGTACACAACCTGAGACGCCGAGAATAAACGTCAGGGTGGGAAGCATGATCATGGTCAGGTTCATTTCACCGCCACAATAGTGAAGAATCGCTAGTGAAACTGCGGATGCCAAGACGGAAAAGCCGATGACCATTAACGACAATGGCAAGTCTCGCATGCGGATCCAGGTCAGGACGAACACCACCGAGATCGACATCCAGAGAAACTGCTGCAAAGATCGCTTGCTCTCGAAATCAATCGCCGCGCCATCGACGGTGGGACCGCCAGTTTTCAAGTCGTCAAAAGAAATATTGAATTCCTTCGCCGCGATTTCGCGGATCCGCTCGATGATTTCGGTACGATCGACAATCAGAGCACCCAGGCTGTTTTTCAAACTGGCATTGGGATAACCAATCACACAAGTAGTTTTTCCATCAGGACCCAGGACCAGCCCTTTGATCCGAGACAACGCTGTCGATTCGTCAACACCAACTGATTGAACTTGTGCCAACATGTCGGGGCCACAAGTGACCTTGGAAAACATCGGACCATTTTCCAGTTGCTGCTCTCCCAGTGCCTCACGCATCGCAGTCACCCGCGGATCCGTCATCGTCGCGCCAGGCCAGCTAATAATAACCATCTCATCGATACCGAATTCGGCCACGAATTGATCGTAAATGATCGCCTCCTCAAATCCGCGCGGTAACCACTGGCGAATATCCGAGGCATAGACTTTCAGAGACTTTGCGGCGCCCATTCCAATTAACGGCAACAGGAATAACGTAAAACATAATATTACCGTCGACCAACGCTCCAAAAGCGTCGGGGGCCCAGCGTCCGAAGGAAGCGGATCGGTTTGGTCAGACTGAATCAGCAACACAGCACCTGGCAATTGGACATTGAAAACTCGCGCGGTTCAGCAGTGTCGAGGAGTTCACGGCGATCTGAGGGCAGTATCGCCACGCACACGCAAGCTGGAAAGTCATTCCAAGGCTCGACGCAACCGCATTCATTGGAGTCTTTGCAACTCAGTTTGAGTAGTCCACTCTGGGAACTCGCCACGAACAAAAAAAAACCGCTCCCGAGGAGCGGTCCGATAACGCAACGTTTTTTTAGTTCACCTGTGGACAATCGTCCGCAGCCGATGCCTACCCGACCTCGCAAAATAGGTCGCTTAGTAGTGAGTGTTTTCTTTCCCCAGGTCGACATTACCGACCATATGGAAGTGGTTGTGGTCGATATAGATTACTTCGACTGAGTCTTCGTCGATCAAAGTGTGCGGAATCGGCCATCCCACAATTTTTCGCTCTGTGTAGTAAATCGTGCATTTGTAATGAGCGTGGTGCAGTTGTGCCGGGCCAATCAACGGCACGACTCGCGGCGGATCAATGTAATCGGCAATTTTCTCTTTGACAAAAGTCATGTTATTTCGCTGAACTTCATGCAAGAACGGAAAACCGCCTTGGGTGGAATCGGCACGCTCCAACGCCCACCAGACTTCATCGTCGCTTGGCGGATCCAAAGCTTTCACTGGCCCACCCGACGTCAACGGTCCGAGGATCGGTACCCGTGCATATCGTTCGTGAACATGAAACTTGTCTTCCTGATTCTTTTGCCACATCGGTGACACTGGAATCGGTACACCGAAGATACCCAACGAAGGCCCAGACGCCGTAAAGCATCCAGCGCTCAAAACTGCCGTCGATGCAACGAGCAATGCCAGGGTGACAGTCAATTTATTTGTTAACATCGATAATCCCTTTGTGATGTAAGCACTCTTAGAGATTTGTATCGTGTTAATCTGTGCCGGACTTGCGGATTTTTCTGGTGATTCCGAAAAAATGGGGCTAGAACTGAAAACCAGCGAAATGACAGCGGGAAAACGCCAGCAACTGTGGAACGGATTATCTATTGTAATACGCTGATCGAATCGCCATTGATTGCTCCCGCAGAATCCGGGCTTTGGGCTTGGACGCTGAAGTTGGACGAGCCTGGAACGATGCCGACCACGGTCGCAATGAACTTCAGCTCCTCGCCAGCACGCAATTCGACCACGCGCCGCACGTAAAATTGAGTATCGTCGCTGTTTTTTCGGACCAATTCGAGATTGGTTGGTCCGTAGTTGAATTCGGTTAATTGCAATCCAGTCGGGACATTGATCGTAATGTCAACATCTCGCAGCAGGTTGGACCGGCTATTGTTCTTGACCACGAACTCCACATTGGCTGACTTCGGAGTGCTGGCGTTGGGCTGCGCGCTGTTTTGGACTTGGATGCTCCGTTGAACCGCCCGCACTGCAACCGAGAGGTCACCGGTCGACGGGCCGGGATCGCTTGGTATACCAATCGGGCCTTGGGTGCCGGTTCCGCTAGCGGATCCCGAACCACTGAAGTCGGGCTGATCTGGTTGATTCAATGTGCCCGCCGGTTCGACGCGGAGCGAAATTTTTTCGGACGCATTGGCACCCTGCGGAGTCGTTACGGAAAATTCACTGACCGCATTGGTGTCAACAACCAACCCTTGATAGGCGACGGATAGATCAACCGTTTGTCCCGGTTGAATTTGACCAAGATAGACCGCCAATTCGTTATCGCTTAACCAGTCATATTTCAAGCCGTCTGTGAGATTGACTGCGGCAATCGATGAGGCAAACCGATTGGTAAGCACAGGATTATCCAAGGGAGTGTTTCCGCGATTGGTAACTCGCGCGGTCACTAATGTCTCTCCGCCCAAATTCATGGGACGACCGCCGCTAAGCTCCAGTCCAATTTGAGTTTGGAGTTGTTGCGACGATTGGGCACCGACTTCGATACAACGTCGAGCCGATGAAGTGTGTCCGTTTTGAGCGGTGATTTCTACATCGAAGCAGCGCGTGCCGGGTGCTTGCGCGGTCAGTGTTAAAGGCAAGGTTCTCGTTTCGTTGAATTGCAATTTGTCCAAGTCAAAAGAGATTGGATTGCTCTTACCCGGATTCAGTAAACCCTGATCATGTCGGACCGTTAGACGAATATTTTCCAGTGGTTCGTCGCATTGATTTTGCACGTTCAAATTAAAAGTGACCGTTTCGCCAATGCGGGCAAACGTCGGTCCGTCGATGTCCAGTCCAATACAAGGCGCGGCGATTTCGGTTTCGGCACAGGCTTCGGTGCGCAGTCGGTCGGCGTCGCTGGCCACTTCGAAACACATTCCCACGTTGCCCCGTTTCTTGGATTTCAGTTGGACGTCGATTACACGTGGTTGACTGCCAGGCGCAATGTCGCCCAGCTTCCATTCGAATTGGCGACCGTATTCGGTTGGTTTCGGCGTGGCGGAGATGTATTCGATCGCCTCATCCAGGTTCTTGGTCCGCACGACGACATCGCGAGCGGTTTGGTCGCCAGGATTGGTGACTTCGAGACGGTAATTAAAGGACTCATCGACTCCAGCGGTGCGTGGACCGATGGCGCGAATGGTTAGGGCCGGCGCGCTCCAGGTAACGCTGGTGATGCCGCTCTCGACTACCAGTTCGGGTTCACCCAACATGGCCGGGCGAACGACGTCGACACGAACCTGAGTCGTGCCCGGTTCAAATTGCCCGGAGACTTGACGCAGCTGGACCGTGCCGCGACCTTCGTTGTCGGTTCTGGCTTCTGCGGTTTGGGAGCCCGCCGGAGCAAACTCAGCCGGCGCGCCACCGACGATGGCGTAGCGCACCGTCCAACCTTCGACGCCGCCGGCATCCGTCGACCGGCTAATGACGGTGGTCAACGGATAAACTGTGCCTGCCGTCGCATTGGCTGGAGCGGGAATGGACCACAAGCCATCGACCCAGTGAATAATGGTCGACGCACGTCGGCGGTCCCAGCCTTCGGCATTCGGTGCAAACCCAGTGATATAAGAAGTACCCGGTGAGGCCGAAGCAACACTGATGTAGGTTTGGCCTTCTACCAGCTCGATATCATCAACCGGAGTCGGTGTACCACGAGTCAACAAAATGTTTTTTAATCCTGTCCGGCCCTGAGCATATTGTCCATCATGTTTCCTGGACGTGGGCGGGACGAGCTTGTTAAATGCGGCGTGATTCATGCCGCCGACTTCAATGATTTGACCGACGCTGTTATTGGATAGCATCCATTCCAGCGGTTGATTTTTTACAAAAAAGCCATTGCCGCCGCAAATTCCAGCCAACACGACGACTTCACTATTAACTGGCGCGACAATCCGCGATGGGGTCATGATGATCTGACCATTTTGCCCTGGCGTTTTCCTGCCGTCTATTTTCGGGATGACATGTTTGACTTGGCGATGTTTGCCAACCGCCGGTTGATTGCACGGCGGTGGATCGGGTGCATGTTGAAACGCGGGTTGGATTGGATAGGAGGGGGGCACCGGGTTTTGCACCACCGGAGTGGGACCGGCTGGCAGAGGAGCGGTCGAAAATGGCGCCGGTTGAAACACGCCGCCGACATTCGCATCGGATTGATTGCGCAGAGGATTCAGCCCCAAACAGCCTCCGCCATTAGTGCGCGGCGAAAGTAACGAAGTGCTATTGCCCGGAACGAAGATTCGATTGCCAGTCGGATCGATGGAGGGCAGCCTGAGTCTGGCACAACCGACTTGCCAGACCAACGGCCAAGCAGCGACCAGGAGCGCAAGCTTCGCGCACGTCCAGCGGACGTTCCAACGTCGAAGTTGTATGTGTGATCCCATCGCTATCCCGATCCATCAGTACCTGAAGCGCGAACTTGTATTGAACGCGATTCAACTGGCTGGATAAGGGTTCTGTAGAGCCCAGTCCCAACTGGAAGCCGTCAACAATGTTCGCTGATGGAAAAGTACAACACGAAAGGCAAGATGGTGCTTTTTTTCCACATGGGATGATGAGAAAAAGCCTCACGACAGGGCAACTCAGGGTGATTGTGGCGATTGTGTCGAGAACAACATTGCCAAATCATCGGGTCGGATTCTGGCCCACGTGAATCTTGTCAGGATCCACGTCAGGGATCGGCAAGATGTTGTCTCGATTATTCTGTTTGGACTTTGGAATCTTGTCTTCGATTGGCTTGTCGTTTTCGTCGTCGTCCTTCTTTTTTGCTTCGACGGGCTGAATACGCAGTTCTGCTGGGACGACAAAGGGAACCAAATTTCCAATCGTCGGCCCGAGCTTCAACGGGTCCTGACGAAACGCCCAAAACAGAATCAGGTAGGCAATCGGAAACGCTAAGGCACCACCAAACACGATCTTGACAATTTCAAAAATCGGGGCACTTTCCGAACGGGACGAGCGTTTCGGCCGACCCGCGTTGGCGACCTCACGGCGACCGATTCGCGCGCGAGATTCACTCGCCGAAATTCCTCGTTCCGCTGTTTTTACATTCACGGGCTGCATACTATCACTCTGGATGCCGCGAAATTCCCAGTCGCTGTTGGTGTCGATGTCGGTTTCGACGTGCTCCCCGATGGCCAAACCGGTTGGATATCGTTGTTCAGGTTGAGAATTTCGGACCGGTGTGGCATTCCCTTTTTTATCGCCGGGCGAGCCATGGCGTCGGCCTCGGCGTTTTCGTTTTGCCCCGATCGTCAATTGCCGGGGTACCACGAATTTTTCACGCGGTTGTTCCCGATCCTGTTCTTTATGCAACGACCGATCAACATACAACACATTGGAACCTTTGTTCGGGCTCTCGGTTTCAATGACTTCCAATTCAGGAATTGAATTTTCCAGGATCTGGCGTAAGGAAAACGACTCCCCGCAATGCGGGCAACGGACAGTGGAATTCGCTCGAACGGCTGCCGGAATTCGAACCAAACCGCTGCAAGACAGGCAATTTCCCACGATTAGGGAGGCTGGTTTGATGTCGGGTTGGTCCATTCGATCGAACTTCGTTTTGAGGGCGTTTGGCAGAAAAGTAGGTCGCGGGAATTTGTTGTCGGAACATGGCTCGGATAGAAACCAGCCGTCTCCAATTATAGGCGAAAAATTAATGCATGAACAGGAATAATATCGGCTGGGAAGTACTACAAGCCATACAGCGGCGCTAACTTTTCGCGCAGCTGACGCATAAATGATTGATGAGTGATCGTTTTTCCAGTGACTTTTTCTCGTAGTTCCCGCGGCGAGTACTGCATTCCTCGTTGATAGATGTTTTCTTTCAGCCATTGCTGTAGTGGTCGAAAATTACCCAATCGGAACAATAGGTCCAAGTCCCCCAAGTCTTCCGTCGCTTGGTCGACCAATTGACTGGCAAACAACGTTCCCCACGTGTAGGTCGGGAAGTAGCCCACTAAACCGGCGCTCCAATGGACGTCCTGTAACACGCCCAGCGCGTCGGACGGCGGAGACAAACCAAGATATTGTTGGTACCGATCATTCCAGGCTAGGGGCAGATCATCAATTTCCAAGTTACCGTTGATCAATTCTTGTTCGAGCTCAAACCGGATGATGATATGAAGATTGTAGGTCGCTTCATCGGCTTCCACGCGAATCAAACTGGGCTCGACTCGATTGATGGCCCGGTAGAAATCCGTCAACGCGACGTCGTTCAGCGCCTGCGGGAAAAAATCCTGAGTTTGGCAGTAGAAGTGTTGCCAGAAACTTAAGCGTCGACCGACGAGGTTTTCCCACAGCCGTGATTGCGATTCATGAATTCCCAGACTGCAGTACTTGCCCGGAGGCAGGCCATACCAGTCCGATCTCAGTCCTTGTTCGTACATCCCATGGCCAGCTTCATGAAGCGTACCGAAAAAAGCCGTACTGAAAAAGCTGTCGTCAAACCGGGTGTTGATACGGCAATCGTGCGGGCCCAATTCCGTGCAGAACGGATGGTGGGTTGTATCCAGCCTGCCGCGCTCGAAGTCGAAGCCAATTTGACGGCTGGCCGCGAGAGCCAATTTGCGTTGAGCGGCTGGGGGATAATGTCGTTCCAGGATATCGATCGGCAAATCGATGCCGGAATCAGCAATTTCCGCAACCAACGGTACCAGGTCAACGCGCAACGCTTCGAAGACACTGGCAACTTCAGCAGTTCGGGTATGAGGTTCGTACTCGTCCAACAGCGCATCGTAGGGGCAGTCATCGAAGCCCCAAGCGGCGGCCTGGTTTTTTTTCAACCCCATGATCTGTTTTAACGTCGGAGCAAACAACGCGAAGTCATTTTTCTGCCGGGCTTCCACCCAAATCGTTTGCCCGCGCGAGGTCAGCCCGGCGAGTTCCTCAACCAGCGCCTGTGGTAATTTTGTTTTCCGATTGTATTCGCGTTGTAATTCCCGAATGGTCGAACCTGTATCACTATGCGGGTCTTCGGCTAAAGGGGTCTGTGCGAGTTCGCCCAGCCAATCACCGACGCGGGGGTCAGTTTGGCGTCGGTAAATCTCGCCAGCAAAAAAGGTAATTTGTTGGCTGCGAAATTCGCTCGCTTGAATTGGGAGATGCGTTTGCTGATCCCATTCCAATAACGCTTGCGTTGCTGTCAGGAGATTGGTTTGCCGCACATGTTGACAAAGCTGCTCAAAGCATTTTTCGGGAGTGGTCATGGGAGTTGTTCAGTGCTCAAATTTCAAAGGACTTGCGCCGGCGAAGAAACGAATGAAGGGCAGCCGCAATGGAGTTGCGACCTTCGATCACGTACAATAATTTATCGGTAACGGAGACAGTATCTACCCCGGTCAAACGAAAAGGAAACCCGTCATGTTTCGGCATTCAAAAATCGCGTGGTGTTTCGTGCTCGTTTGTGTCGTCGGGTTGTCCAAGGGGGTCAGGTCGGAACAACCTGGACTCGACTCTCGATCAAGGGTTAAACACAGGCTGCCCAATATCGTGTTGATTTTCATCGACGATTTGGGATATGCGGATATCAGCCCCTTTGGTGCGACGGCCTATCAAACGCCGCATCTCGATGCGCTGGCGCGAGCAGGCCGTCGATTTACTGATTTCGTAGTGTCGTCCGCCGTCTGTTCGGCCTCGCGCTCCGCGCTTTTGACGGGCTGTTTCAATCAACGCATCGGAATTCAAGGGGCACTCTTCCCAAACGCAAAAGTTGGCATTCACGCAAATGAAATGACCCTCGGCGAATTGTGCCAACAGCGGGGATATGCAACCGCTTGTTTTGGCAAATGGCATTTGGGAATGGAGCGGCAATTCCTACCACTGCAACATGGATTTGATTCCTACTTCGGATTGCCCTATTCGAATGATATGTGGCCGTTTGTGCCGGGCTATGAAAATTTACCAACCCAATCCCAAGTTCGGGTTGGATTTCCGGATTTGCCGCTGATTGAAGGGAACGAGATTGTTGACTCCGAGGTCACGGCCGAAGATCAGAAGCTGCTGACGACACAATACACCGAAAAAGCCGTCGCCTTTATCAACGAACATGCCAACCAGCCGTTTCTGTTGTATGTGCCTCATTCGATGATCCATGTGCCCTTGTACGTCTCCGAAAAATTTGCCGGTAAAAGCGGAGCTGGATTGTTTGGAGATGTCATGCTGGAACTTGATTGGTCGGTGGGTGAAATCATGGGTGCGATCAAGCGACATCAATTGGAAGAAGATACTCTGGTAGTATTCACGTCGGATAATGGACCTTGGTTGAATTTCGGTACGCATGCTGGATCGGCGGGTCCGTTACGAGAGGGAAAAGGAACGATGTTCGAAGGTGGCTATCGCGTCCCGACGCTGATGCAATGGACCGGGAAAATTCCGGCGGACACAACTTGCGACGAATTGGCATCCACCATCGACATTTTCCCGACGGTCGCGAATTTGATCGACGGGGAATTGCCGAGTCACAAGATTGATGGGAAGGATATTCGCCCATTGATGTTTGGCGCTGAGGGAGCAGTTTCGCCGCACGACCATTTCGCCTGTTATTATGCTGGAGGCGAGCTCCAAGCGGTGCGGGATCGACAATACAAGCTGGTGTTTCCCCACAATTACCGCTCGCTAAACGGACGCTCGGGACGGGCGGACGGGCGGCCGATTGCTTACGAGCAGAATCGGGCTGAATTCGCGTTGTACGATCTGAAATCGGATGTCGGCGAGACCGTCGACGTCGCGGCGAAGAACCCGACAGTTGTGCAAAGGCTGCAGCAGTCGGCGGACGCCTATCGAGCGGAATTAGGCGACACCCTTACCAAATCAGTTGGATCAGCTGTGCGGCCGGTGGGTCGACTGGATCAATAAACTGACGTTGACTTGGACCGTGCGGTTTTGGTGCAATAGCCAATCTCACTGGCCTGTTTTAACACTCTCGGTTGCCTTTATCGTGAAAATTCTGCAAATCGTATCTGGCCAATTCGTTAACGGAGCGATGGTGCACGTCGATTTGTTGTCCCGCGAGCTGAGCAGTCGCGGTCACGAGGTGAAGTTGCTCTGTCGCCCACGTTCCTGGATCTGGCGCCGACTCAGTCGGACCGGGATCGAGCGTCGGAAATCCGAAATGAATCGGCTGCCACCCACAGAGCTTTGGCGGATCGCCCAGTGGATTCGTCAGGAAAAATTCGATGTGATCCATACCCACATGAGCCGGGCGCATTTCTTCGGTGTCTTGCTCCGCCGGATCACTGGTGTCCCGTGCGTGGCGACCGCTCATACCAATCAACGGACGACTGTCATGAATGCCCAAATTACAGCGAACTTCATTGCGAATCGCGGGC
>JANNPW010000035.1:0-83222 GCA_031400405.1 Mariniblastus sp. | reverse complement strand
CAGGAATCGTGTTGGGGAGAGTGTGGGGCTGCACCAACCGCCACGGTCTTCACCAATATCTATACAGGCGCGACCAAAGTCGTACCAGTCAACGGTGATGTCAGCCAGGTTGCTGACGGACCTTTCTATCGAAATTCCCGCGTCCGACTGGCTGACGTTACGGACGGGACCAGTACCACCATTTTTGTTAGCGAACACTCTTCGCGACTGAGCGATAAGACTTGGGTGGGCGCGGTGCCGGGTGCCGTCGTGCATCCTCGGTTAATCACACCACTAAATCGGCCGGAAGCAGCGGGAGCATTGGTTTTGATCCACATGGGTCCCTCGGGTGGCGAATTGGACATTACTGGATTCCCCATCATTCATCCGATGAATTTTCCGACGTTACATCCCGGTCAAATGTTCAGTGAACATCCCAGTGGAGGAAATGTATTGTATGGTGATGGTTCGGTCCGGTTCATGAAGGAATCCATCGATTTGATTTTGGCGGCTGAATTGGCGAGTATGAACGAAGGTGAATTTGTCGGAACGGGAGAATAACAAATGTCTGACTTTAAAATTCGCTGGCCCGCCCTTATTGCGTCATTGTTAATCATCATCGGAATTGGATGGTATTTTTTCGGTCACCCGAAACCCAAACTGAGTCAGTCCGGTTATGACCATGCGTTGGCATTGTTTTCGGTGTGTAATCGCCAAGATGCCATCAAACTCCAACAGATTGAGCAGCTAATCAACGACAATCTCGTCGCCGGGACTTTGCAAATCAACGATGCAAATTGGTTGCGCAAAATTATCGGGCATGCGGATCGAGGTGATTGGGAGCTCGCGTCGACGCGCTTGCGGAGGCTACTTGGTCAGCAAATCGAGCCAGCTACGGCAAAGCCATTAGTCAACTAATGGTTGTATTTGAAGACTTGGGTTGTGTGCTATTGAGCTGTTTCAATTTCGTGGTACGGTCACGTCGAAAGTGCGGTTTCTACAATAATGAAACCCAGGTCCGCAAGCTCCTGGTCCCCAAGTTGTACTTTCGCCAGGCAAATGGAGCCGCATTTCGTCTTTGTTTGGCGTCGGCTGTGCGATTTTGTTTCTGGTATGCGAATCGGCACAGGCCTGGCCAACCGCGGAATATCGCAATTCGTCGAAAACGGAATTGACGCGATTGGCATGTTGATTGCACTGCATGTCCATGTACGAGGCGGGTGTAGATTGACTTACCGTTAATTTATTGTGTTCGTCGTGGCGAATCGAATCAAACAGGTAGTCGTAAAAATGACTGATCAGACTGAAATAAAGACACAACTCGAGGAAATGCTCAAAGAACTCCAGGAACGAGCCGGCAGAATTGAGGCGCGGTTGAGTACGCCGGGTAATCCAGACTGGGAAGATAACGCGACCGAACATGAAGACGACGAGGTTTTGGCTGGCATTGGTGATTTGGCGAAGGATGAAATTCAACAAATCAAGGCGGCACTGCAGCGGATCGAGTCCGGAATTTATGGTGTCTGCTCATCCTGCAACAAGCAGATTCCCCAAGCGAGGTTGTCTGTTTTGCCTTTCACTTCCACCTGCGTATCCTGCGGTGGCTGAATCTCCTGATTTGAGTTTCGGTAATATTCCAACTAACTCAGGCGGATGAACGGACCGAAATGGCAATCAGATATTGACTTCCGTCCAAGCCGCTAGCCCTTCAAGCGAATGACCAGGTCTTCAGTAGCACCCTGAATATCGACGATCACATCGGAGTCACCGTCATCGCCGTTTTGTTGATACCGCTGGTTGATCGTCTTTTGCAGTTTGGTCAGGCTGGGGTCGGAGAACCGCACGAACACTTGGTACTGGCCTAACGCGATTTTGTCACTGCCCGAATTCTGTAAATTGAAAGTACCGTCCGGTTGAATCTGAGCGGTAGCTCCAAAGAGTCCGTTTTCAGGTCTGAGAACCAATGTTCCGCCCGACAGTGGCGATCCGTTTGGCAGTAGCACCTTTCCGGCAACTTTCATCCCCTCCGTCATTTTCGGGGGCTTATCGCCGCAGCCCGCGATGATCAAAATCAACAACCCTAAGCCAATCATTCGGACCAAGATTTTACGGGCAACAAGCATTCGAATTATCTCAAAATGTTTTTCGGAACAGGATCAAGAACCGCAGGGAGGTTGGCAGCAAAAAACGGGCGCCGAATCTGGCAAAACATCGATGCCCGTTTTCGAGTGACCGAATTATTGGATGTCAGGAAGAACCTCGCCACCACGCGGAGTCAACAAAGCAGCGAAAGCGATCCCGCTGATGTTATTGGAAATGAAGCCCGCTGAAGCATCGACACGACTGATGTTCATTCCACCGGTATGAAAGCTGTAGGGCTCGCTGTCATTGTTGATTGAAATAATCCCTTTGCCTAAACCACTACTGCCGTTAATGACACCGGTCATTGCGTTCGCGCCATCCATCGAACCAGCACCGCCATCGGGATCGGTCCAGCCAAATCCCTCAGGACGAGGCAAAAGAGTTCTCATATCAGCTCCCAACACAAACCAGTTGGGTCGTGCAGCGCTTTCCATGAACATCATCGTATTGCTGGTCCCGTCATAATATTCTGCCAATCTAGTTTTTTCATTTTGTTTTAAAGCGCCTTCATGATCGGCGGTTCCCAGAAAATTGGGTATTCCGTGCGCGTTGAAGAACCGATGACGAAGACGATGCATGACCAGGTAGTCGGAAGGCCCCATCACATTTCCATCAACCGCCGAACCAGTGCCATTCGCAGGCAGACGAATGGTTCCAGGCGGCGATGAAGGGCAAAGGAAAACCGGAATCACGTTCCGGCCAGCCGTGACATTAATCGGCGTGTTCCAGGCAAAATTTTTGTTGTAAATGTTGGCCAAGCTGCCCTGTTCAATGAAATCCAGCACGACCACACACCAGCTCATTCGACTACCGACCAGGTCGAACGGACGAGACTCAGGAAAAGCCATAAACGCGCTTTCATAATTATGCATGGCGAGGCCTTGCTGCTTCAAATTATTTAAACAGGCTGTTCGTCGAGCGGATTCACGAACCGATTGAACGGCGGGAAGCAACATGCCGATCAAAATTCCGATGATCGCAATGACCACCAATAACTCGACAAGAGTAAAACCACGATTCGGGACAGGACGCATGACAATCTCTCCTAAAGAAAATTTTTCCGATTCCCTCTGCTTCAAAACGCCTCTTGCGAGATGCGAGATCTTTCGGCTCCTACGTTGGAATCATCGAAAGGGGAAACTTGAGCCGGAGTCTATGAGACAATTGTTAAGAATTGGTGAATAGAAGATTAAGAATGGGAGAATAATGGTTAACGAGAAATTTTGGAAACGCTACTGCGGACATCAAAATTCAACCATTTGTTCTATTTTACCAGCGGATTGGCGGCCCCGGTGGAATCAGTCCAAGCTGGCTCGTCAGCCCCAGCCAGGCTGTACGAACTGACATCGGATCGGCAGTCTTTTGCAGTACAAAAAGACCGCCGCTTAGGAATTGTCCCGAACGAAGTTCTGCGGTTCGATGGTAGCGGAACGGCGCGAGCCCTCTGGTTTTTTGTGACACCGGACGGCTCGCGCCGTTCCGCAAAGATCCGGAGGTTAATGCGGGACAATTCCTTAACTCTAAATCAGTTGGAATCCGGCGCTGAGCGGCGCTCTGATTCGGTACCAAGACCTATGAGGGGAACTCGCGCCAGCGTATTCTAATGGATCTGAAATGATCATCGCGGATTGCAATCTGACCGGTCGAAATGAATTCTGGCGAATACTTAAACAGGATATTGTGCGGGGAAGCATCGGCTCTGTCTCGTGCGCTCCCCTCTGGGTGCGTCGATACGGTGGTCACCAGTCCACCTTACTTTCAACAACGTGATTACGGTTCGGAACTTCAAATCGGGCAGGAAGATACACCCGAGCAATATGTCGCCAAGTTGGCGGTTCTGTTTGCCGAATTAAAACGGGTTGTCAAACCGTCGGGAACGGCCTGGATCGTAATTGGCGATAAATACGATCGCGGTGAATTACTAGGGATGCCATGGCGCGTTTGTTTTGCTCTCAAAGAAGCGGGATGGATTTTGCGCAGCGACTGCATTTGGCATAAACCGAATGCGATGCCCTCGGCGGTCAAGAATCGCCCGACAACCGATCACGAATACATCTTTTTTTTCAGCAACTCAAAAGACTACTATTACAATGCGGATGCGATCCGCGAGCCCCATGTTACTTTTTCCGAGAATTCGAAAATGAAGGGCGGGCGCGGGCACTTCGGAAAAATCAACGGCACACCAGAAACCGGCAAAAATGGTGGCGACAGCAATTTGCATGCGGGACGTTGGGATCAAGCGTTTCATCCCCAAGGTCGAAACAAGCGCACTGTCTGGTCGATTCCATTGTCAAAATTTCGCGATGCACATTTTGCCGTGTATCCCCAATCACTGGTGGAAACGTGTATCCAGGCCAGTTGCCCGCCAGCGGGTTTGGTACTCGATCCGTTTTCCGGGGCCGGAACAACTGCTGTCACCGCTCAATCGTTGGGACGAAATTTTGTGGGCTTCGACTGTGTCCTCGAATACTGCCAAATCGCTGAACGGCGAATCGCCGCCTCGTTGGGAGCCGATCAAAAAATAATCGAGTTTTCAAATGAATGACATTCGATCCAATCCAGGTTAGATTCTCGATCCATGAATATTGAATTAGTGACCCCTTCCTGGAAACAGTGTGCCCAGTTCCTTAGCCGAGTCATGATGGGTCCAATCGTAGGGCTTTGCGGAACGACTGCCGTAATGGCTCAGTTGCCCGGGATCAGTTTTCGAGAACAGATTCAACCCATTTTGGCAGAGAATTGTTTCTCCTGTCATGGTCCGGACGAACATCAGCGCCAGGCGGATCTGCGATTGGACCAGGTCTTGGCGGCCAATTCGACGGTGATCGTACCGGGCAAGCCGGACGAAAGCGAACTGGTTCGGCGCATCTACTCGACGCTCGAGTCAGAGGCTATGCCGCCGGCGGAATCCAACCGACAACTGACTGACATACAGCGCGAGCTGCTGCGTCGATGGATCGAGGAAGGCGCCAATTGGCAACAACATTGGGCGTTTGAACCAATCCAGAAACCGGAGCCTCCCCAACAAGATTCGGATTGGCCAAAGAACCCGATTGATCGTTTTGTGTGGGCTCGAATGGTCGACCAAAACCTCACGCCGTCTCCGCCAGCCGATCGGCGAACCTTGATTCGGCGTGCGTATTTCGATTTGATTGGCATTGCGCCAACCGCCGAACAGACGCAAGTCTTTGTGGATGATCACGACGAGAACGCCTGGGAGAAAGTAATCGACGGATTGCTGGCTTCCCCACATTTCGGTGAGCAGATGGCCCTCGAATGGCTCGATACCGCCCGGTTTGCTGATACCAACGGCTTTCAGAATGATTTTTACCGAAGCATGTGGCCGTGGCGCGATTGGGTGATTGAAGCTTTCAATCGGAATTTGCGCTATGATCAGTTCATCATCGAACAGCTCGCCGGCGACCTGTTGACCCAACCGACGAATTCCCAATTGATTGCGACAGGCTTCAATCGCAACAATCGCTCCGTTACGGAAGGGGGAGCAATTGAAGAGGAATGGCGAATCGAAAACTGCGTCGATCGCGTCGAAACAACCGCGGCCGCCTTTCTCGGTTTAACGCTGGGTTGTTGCCGCTGTCATGATCATAAATACGATCCGATTAGCCAACAGGAGTTCTACCAGTTTTTTGCTTTTTTCAATAACATCGACGAACTCGGGGTCTACAACGAGACGCGTGGCAATGTGGGTCCAGTCATCAAACTGCCCACAGTGGAGCAACAAACAGCGTTGGATCAACTGGATGAAAAGATGGCTCGGACCAAGCAACTGCTGGAGTCCGCGCCCGATCAATCGGCTCGTTTGGTTGAAACTTGGCAACAACAACTGAATGCCGAGTTGATCGAATTGCCAAGCGCCCGTTTCCAGTGGGTGGCAATCCCCGAAAAACTTCCGACGGGCATTTGCCCAGTCGGTCGTTCCAGCACTTTTCCCGGCGTCGCTGACGCAGTGGCTCCCAGCGACGACGCCCAGCTTCAATTTTCGGTCGAGGATCCTTTTTCCTGGACAGTCTGGGTTCATGGGAATGCGCGTGGTTCAATTTTTGGCAAAATGGATGAACGCAACGAGTATCGCGGAGTCGACGGTATTCTATTGTCCGACGGACGATTGAAAATTCATTTGATTCACCAATGGCGAGTCAACGCGATCGCGGTCATTTCAAAAAATCGCTTACCGGCCGACGAGTGGACTCATGTGGCGGTAACATGGGATGGAAGTTCGAAAGCAGCCGGCTACAAGATTTATTTCGATGGCTATCCAGTGGAAGTGGAAGTTGATATCGACACGCTTTCAGGTACCATTGCGACCGATGTTCCGTTGAGAATCGGTCAGCGCAGTCGATCTGAATTCTTCCAGGGAGAACAATTCGAATTTAGTTTGTTTGACTGCGAGCTAACTCCGGCTCAGATATTGACGGGACTCAGGCAAGCTTTGGTACAACAATTCATTCAGTACGATCAGTCACCACGGAGTCAGGAAGTGGATCATGGTCGGGCCTGCTTGACCCGTTATCTGAATGGTCTGGATCGCCAAGCCATGCGCGGGGAATTGTCAGAGCTGATTACGAAACGGGAAAAACTCGAATCCGAATTGCAAACTTCGATGATTATGCGCGAACGAGCGCAATATCGTGAGACTTTTTTGTTGCGGCGTGGACAGTACGATCAACCCGCAACTGATTCGGCGTTGTGGCCAGCGATTCCCGGTGTGTTGCCTCCGTTGACGGCGGATCAACCGGCTAATCGCTTGGGACTGGCAAGGTGGATGGTTGATGAGCGAAATCCGTTGGTGGCGCGCGTCGCAGTCAATCGTGCCTGGATGAAATATTTGGGTCGCGGGCTAGTTGAGTCGGTGGATAATTTTGGCGTACAGGGATCGCCACCTTCGCATCCGCTGTTAATCGATTGGTTAGCGCGGGAGTTTCGGTCATCCGAATGGAACTTGAAACAACTTCACAAATTGATCTTGATGAGCGCGACCTATCAGCAATCGTCGACCTTAACGGCCGAGCGAGCGAAAATTGACCCTGAAAATCGCTGGTATTCTCGCGGTCCGCGCTATCGATTGTCGGCTGAACAGATTCGCGATAACTCCTTGGCGCTGGCGGGGTTGTTAGTCGAAAAAATAGGTGGTCCTTCGGTTCGCCCCTATCAACCCGCGGGATTGTGGGAGGAACTGGCCGGCGGGGCTAATGATGGACCCTATCAAAATGACCATGGCGACAACCTCTATCGACGCAGTTTATATACCTATCGAAAACGAACGGTTTCACATCCGACGGTTGCCACGTTTGATGCACCCAGCTGGGAAATTTGTCGCGTTAATCGAGGTCGAACCAATACGCCGCTGCAATCACTGGCCTTGCTCAACGATACCACTTACGTCGAAGCGGCACGAAAATTTGCTGAGCGAATGTTGCAATTTAGCGAAGGCTCGATTGAATCACAGATCCGCTTCGGTTTCATGTCGGCGACGCAACGGGCGCCGACACCGCATGAGTTGTCGACGTTGGTGGCCAGTCACAACGTCTACCAGGATTACTATGTGAGCAATTCTCAGGAGGCGCGTGAGCTATTGGCGACAGGCGAATCTCCGGCCCAGCCTTCGTTGCCGGTTGACAAATTGGCTGCGATGACAGCGATCGCGTCGGTGCTGTTGAATCTGGATGAAGTCATTACGAAAGAATAGACCATGTTGAATCCCTTTGATCGTGCCTGGTTGGCCAATCGTCGCACATTTTTAGGAACCACGGGATTGGGGTTAGGAGCCATCGCGTCGGCCGTTCTGAATCAATCGGACAGCCTTGCGCGGCCGGCCCCGCCTCAGCTCGATCAACCGTCGATACACTTGCCGAATTTCCGGCCATCGGCCAAACGTGTGATCGTCTTGTTTCAATCCGGTGCGCCATCACAGTATGAAACGTTGGACTATAAACCGGGATTGGCCAAGCTGGCTGGATCCGAGTTACCGGAGTCGATTCGCGGCGGTCAACGGTTAACGGGAATGACATCTGGTCAAACATCTTTCCCCGTCGTGCCATCTGTATTCAAGTTTAAACAACGGGGAAATTCTGGCATATGGATGAGTGACTTGTTGCCCCACTTGAGTGGACTGGCCGACAAACTTTGTGTCATTCGTTCAATGTATACCGAAGCGATCAACCATGATCCGGCGATTACTTTTTTTCAAACGGGTTCCCAATTGGCGGGACGTCCCAGCATGGGCGCCTGGGTAGCCTATGGCTTAGGCTCGATGAATCAGGACTTACCCAATTACATCGCGATGATCTCCCGCGGGACGGGGCGCGCGGCAGGCCAGCCATTGTATGACCGACTTTGGGGCAGCGGCATGTTGCCGGGAAAATACCAAGGGGTCAAGCTTCGTTCAGGCAATGACCCGATTCTGTATCTGGCGAATCCGGCGGGATGCCCGTCGCCGGTTCGACGCCGAATGTTGGATGATCTGAAAACACTCAACCAAGCGACGCTATCGCGAACATTGGACCCGGAAGTGGCAACTCGAATTGAACAGTACGAGTTGGCATTCCGGATGCAGACATCGGTGCCAGAATTAACCGATCTGTCCCAGGAACCGCAATCCGTGCTTGAGCGCTACGGTCCCAATGTCCAATTGCCCGGCACCTACGCCCGGAATTGTCTGTTGGCGCGCCGACTCGCCGAGCGCGATGTCAGGTTCATTCAACTGTTCCACATGGGCTGGGATCAGCATGACAATCTGCCGGATCATATGTCGAAACAGTGTCACGATACAGATCAACCAACTGCGGCGCTAATTCAGGACTTGGACGAGCGTGGATTATTGGACGATACTCTCGTCGTGTGGGGCGGGGAATTTGGCAGGACCGTTTATGGCCAGGGAACAGCAACCGAAAAAAATTACGGGCGCGATCATCATCCGCGCTGCTTTTCGATATTTATGGCCGGCGGTGGTGTGAAACCGGGGACGGTCTACGGAACGACCGACGATTTTGGCTACAACATCGTGGAAAATCCGGTTCATGTGAACGATCTGCATGCGACGATTTTGCGGGCCTTGGGCCTCGACCATCGCAAACTGACCACGCCCTATCAAGGGCTCGACTTGCGTTTGTCCGGAGTGGAAGAACGGAATCCCGTATTGGAGATTTTTCAAAGTTGAAGCTCCATTGGTGAATTGATTGATCTCAAGAAAAATCGACATCACTCAAACAACGGTTTCCGCGGGAGAGCTTCCAATTGTTCCTGCAGTTTGGCGATTGGAATAATGGCGGTCTCTGGCAATGGTGGATCGGATTCGGAATCCTGCAACCGTTGCAGAAGTTGGAACTGATCAACTTCGTTTTCCAAAGCAGCCAGCCAAGCCGGCAGGTCGATTCCGACACCATTGGTTGACCGAGTGAATGCTTGGGCTTCTTGTTGCAACAGTTCAAAGGTTCTGGCCGATTCATAGTCATCGGGGTCAGTCATCGCCGGTACCACCAAGGCGCGCAACCGATCGATTTGCATTTGATGTCCGAATCGACCTTCCAAACGTCGACCGACCGATTCCATGCGCATCGAATACTTGGTTCGTAGTTTTTCCATCAATTTAAGATACTTTTCCGCCTCCGCTCCAACGCGATCGGTCAACGAACGGCGCCAACGACGAGCCACGTTGTTTTCCTGATTATTGACCAGGATGCTATGAGCCCAAATTACCGGTTTCAAATTCCAACAGACTCGATCGTAACGCCCCCTCAGGCGCAAAAAATCCAAAAACGTATATAGAAACTCGCCGTGATCCGATTGAGTCGTGGTTGAATTGTAATCGCGATACTCGTTGTAGTTTTCCATCACACCTTCGAGCACGAGAGTCAGGTAACGTACCGCCTTTTGACGCGGAATTGCTTCGCCAATTTCGTCGAGCAGCCGTAGATCTGGCGGGGAAGGGGACTGTTCAAGTTGTTCCAGCCAGTGATCGACGCCTTGATGCAGGATCGCTCGAATATTCCCCAAGTGCAGGAAATGTTGCGTGAACAAACCGGCGCCATACGTTTTGATGAATTCGACCAACCGATCCCATGAATTTCGGTCTTTCACTTTTTCCAGCACGCTCAACCGCAACGTTTGGCTATGTTCGAGCCAGAGAATCAACATGGACTCGGTTAGTTTTTCGGTGCAGCCGAACAGGATTTGTTCAGCGGCGATTTGGATATCTTTTTCGGAGTCGGGTTGGGCAACCAACTGTTCGGATTTGAATTGATTGGTCGATTCGATCAACGTGTGGACCATGGAAGTGAAAGCCACCTCAAACAATTCGTCGAATTCCGTCACTGCGCCACTACCGATCGGGTTGTTGCGTTCCATTGCCAGGGCAGTTTGCGTCAGGACATGAGTCTCCGTCAACAACCCGATGGCTGGCAAGTTCCTTAGCAAGTCCAACAACGCAATCTGGAGGACACGGGCTTTGACAATCGCTTCCGGATCCCCGCCCTTGGTAATGGGCACGTACAACAGGGATTGTGGGTGCAAGTATTGGATTAACGCCTCAAAATGATCAGCGACCTGAGTGGCGTTTTGTAACAGGATGGCTGCAAAAACGGCGACGAGCGGATCGGAACCGTTCATCGGGGCAATCTCTCCGTGTTGCTCGGCAGCGGTACGCGCTAACGACCGACCATCAATCAAAAAATCTACAGCCCGGCCCAACGCCAACAACAAGCGAATCGCATTTTCAGTTTCGATACAGGTGTGAATCGTCTGCTCAAGTAGTGTATCTTTGTATAGTCGTAGTTGATCATAATGCAACATGGACTCGTGATCGGAACCACCTTTGGGCAGCGGAAATTGATTCACGGTCGCCAACAGGTCCGTCAATCTTTCTCGATTCTCGACCGCTTGGGTGATCCACTGACCGATCACATCGCGCCGCTTTTTGAGACGCTCGGTCGTCTGCTCGTTCATTTCCGATTGCGCTACAACGGGCAGCGGAATGGTCGCTGCAATGGCCCAATAGCTGGCCAGCGTGCTAAGAAATTCCAACCGATCCAGCACTCGGTCAACTTCCGCTTCGATCGCATCATCGGATGTCAGACTGCCGTCAAAAACTTCTCCCTCGAAACCATCGTCAGCCGTATCACTATAGACCACGTCATCATAGGCGGCACGAAACAGGTCTTCCGAGTCAGATTCGGATTCGGGTTCATCGTCCTGGTTCATCAACTCATCGAGTTCATCAAAGCCCACCGAGTCGCTGGAATCGAAATCGAGTTTTTGATTAAATTGAAAACTCGGCACGGACCAATAGTGTTCCGCATTGGCTTCCATGAAGTCATAAAACTTGCGGATGCGGTTCCAAATTTCGTTGGGCGAGTTGCCGGCGGCTGGCGGCTTGTTTTCATCGTGATCAAAGAACAGGTTTTTTTGTTCAGAAATCCAATGAAAGACCAATTCATGAAACGAACTGTCCGCCATCTGCAGCGGGATTTCTTCAGCTTGAGACAACCAATGAACGAGCAGGGCGGTCGAAGTGGAATAGTCCTGGCGCTGCATTAACGCATCGATCACCAAGGCATACGCTTTGGGGGAATCAAACATCTCGGCATGTTGCGCCCAAAACTCGATATCGCCAGCGGCTGCTCCCCCTTTATGCCACAGGTTGAGCGCCGAGGCCACCAGTTCCGCAGCCTGAAAAACATCTTCTGCATCCACTGCGTCCACCGACATCACTTCATGCGCGGCGTATTGACGCCACCAATTTACGATGGAGAGGAACTCATTGCGAATGGAATCACACATTTCCAAATGATCCTGGGCCGCCGCCTCACTCCACAATCGAGAGCACAGCGCAAATATCCGTTCCATCAAATCGACCAGATCAAATACGCGGTGGTCGCGCACGGAATTTTCAATTGCCGGAAACAAACTATAGTTGGCGTCGAACCCGAGTATATTCCATGGATCAACAATGGCCCCACATTCGATTCCGCGTTTTAGTCGCCGCATGGAAGCGGGGATCGCATCTAGCGCCGCCTGGAAATTGCCTTGTTTGATCGCCCGCGCGGCGGCGTTCAATAAGCAATCGATTTGACAAATAATGCGGGCCGCCGCCACCGGTACGACTTTGGATTGTTTGTCTGCCGCATCGGGATAACCCATGCGCGCATAAATCGACGCCAACCGACAATTCACCAATTGAGAAGCGCGGCGTTGGGCGAGTCGGGCATTCAAATCCTGTCGAACCGCGCCAAAGGGTTGTTGCCGCGCTGTTGCTTCAATCTCCAAGCGTTGGCGATGCTTTTCCGGTAACTGCCGCAAGATTTGTCGATACAGCTCGTCGCGATAACCGGCGATGATCGGGACCAAATCGTTCAACGTGGTGTTCGAATCGTAGGCGCCGGGTCCACACCCGGAAACAGCAGCCGCCATCAACATGGTCCCGGCCAATACGGCACTCGCTTCGTATAACAACTCGTCTCGATCGAGTTGCGTCGGCCCCTGAGAATCCTGTTCGACTCTCTCCAACATGGAGTCGAGCGTGACTTGATGAACGATGAACCGCCGATAGAACCCGTTGCCATCGATCCAATGTTCATCCCATTGTCCGAAATGGTGATTGGGGCGTTTGTTAATGGGATGATCAAAATCAAAGGCGCGTGGATCAATCGCAACCTCATCGAGTTTGTCCGGGTCCAATTGGGCAGCACGTAAGATATCCGGTTCGGTCGCTCGCAAGATCTCCAAAGCCGATTCCATAATTCGGCAATACCTCCCCACAGCGACGCCGGCATCGCGGACAAAAATCGGTACCGGATGAATCCATTCGTGCGGGTACGGTTCGATTTTTTGGCCTTCGAGCGTCGCGACCGGTCGATGGCCAATAAAATTGTTTAGTTTTGCCACCGTGTTGTTTACTAATTCGCCGCCATGATCTCCCGCGGGCCCCTGTTGCAAGACGGTTTCGAATACTCTTCCAAGGAAAAATGAATTGAACAACAATTCATCGTTTTGATGAAACAACAGGTCTCGATGGTGTTTTCGGTACGCCGGGAGGACTTTGTTGAAAGTCAAATCCAATACCTGTCGGGCCTGTTCGGAATCTCGGAAAGTCACGTTGGTTGAGGCCAGCTCTTGCAACCGAACTTCCAAGGCGACTTGGACTTTTTGTGCCAACTGTTGATCTTTTGCGGCAGCCAGACTGTTACCTGATTTCCCGTTGCCGTTTGGGTTGGGCTGGGCAGCGAAGAATCGAAACAACTCATTCAAACCGCTGAAAAAGCGAGCATCGTGGGTGCCAGTGGCGAAATTGACGTAACCCAGAACTTGGTCCATGACCGGCTGGATCGACTGTTCCAATTTTAGGTTACCCATTAAATTCTCAACGGCTTTCCGCACGGATTGCGAACGAGATCACTATCGTAAAAATTCGATCGATTTTGGTCTAGTGGTTGCGAGGGCACCCGGGCCACCGAATTCCGCCGAAGATTGGACATTTCGATCGATTGCTCCTGTCGTAGGGCTGCCGACCGGGCAACTTGGTGACGAAAAAACCTATTTTTTCGTCGAAACCTCACGAAAGGTAGTTAGAATGAGGAGAGCGAAAATATTCCGGGCCGAGAATAGCCTGATGGCGATCTCGCGTGGTTTTTTCGGTCCGTCGGCGGTCGGTTGCTCGCCAAACCTGTTTTGTCAAAAACGATTTCATGCTTCAACCTAAACGTGTATCACTCATGGTTCAAAAAATTTTCCGTTCTCGCTGGAATCCATCCGCGCGTCTTTCTCGGTTAAGTCGAGGTTGTTTGACAATCCTGTTGTGTGCGTCCGGTTCAACGGCTTTCGCAGACGATGGAACCCTGTCGGATTCCGGGCTCAATCGCGCTGGCTTGACTTCCGTGTGGTTTACCGCGTCTGGAATTTCTTCGGGTGGCAAAATTGTCGACTGGACTTTAAACGTTAATGAAAACAAATCGACAAACTACTTTGTGGTCAAAGCCGGTACCTATCGCGAAATTATTTCCCAAAACAATTTGAGTCCGTTTGGAATACCTTATGGATTGGATGGCGGAGTCGAATACATCGAGACTCGAAAGGAAGTTCTGGAAGCAGAATTGAAAAGCGAGGGCCGGGCCGATGTCAAAGTCATTACCGAGCAATTCAGCCTGCCCAAATCCACGATTTATATTTTAGGCAATAATGGGATCTTGACGTCGATCGACGCTGATTCGGGTCATCAGGATTGGTCGGTTGGTGTTGGTTCGGTGAATCTGCCGGGCATTGGTATCGGCGCGAGCAACGATCATGTGGCTGCCGTGAACGGTTCCAGCTTGTATTGTATCGAAGCCGTCACTGGCAAAGTGCTTTGGTCACAACAGTGTAAATTTGGCGTCGCGACATCGCCTGCGGTTTCCGCGGACCACATCTATGTCCCTTTGTTGAATGGCCGCATGGAGATTTTTGAAATTTCGAAAAAAGGATTGGGATCTTATGTATTGGTAGCTGGGGGAACCGGCACGGCGCGACCGCTAGTCGGTGAATCAACCGTCTCGTGGTCGACCGACAAGGGTGAACTCAATGTTTCGGCGAGCACAGGAACTAAGCAACATTCAATTCGATATCGACTATTGGCATCGGACGCGATCTTAAACGCTTCCACGATTATGGACGATTTGATCTTTGCCACGTCTCTGGATGGATTTGTCTACGCAATCGAAGAGAAAGGCTCATTGGCTTGGGAATTTTCGACGGGGTCACCTATTTCGCAATCGCCTTTTGTGTTGAACGACAGCGTTTACGCGATTACCGACGACAAAGAAATGTTTCGATTCGACGCGCGAAATGGAGACCTCCAATGGCCCAAGCCATTGTTGAAAGTCAATCGATTTATCGGGGCCAGCAAAGATAGACTCTATGTTACTGACGACTTTGATAGCTTGTTAGTAATCGATCCGAAATCCGCTGCAATTCTTTCACGAGTTGAAATTGGAGATGTTCGATTTGCATTGCCTAACAAACAAACCGATCGCCTGTATGTGGCGTCTCGGACCGGGGTGATTCAATGCATTCACGAACTCGGCAGCCCCAATCCCTATTTTCATGGAAATGAGTTGGTTGTAACCGAGCCGACCAAGTCGCCGGCGACGCCAATGCCAGATGATGCGACGGGCAGTGAAAGTGCGGTCGCAGCCGAAGACGACCCGTTCAAGACGCTGGATTCTTCAAAAGCGACCGACCAGGAAAAACCGCAGGCCGCGGTCGAAGATGAGGATGACCCGTTTGCAACAGGTGGCGACAAGAAAAAAGCCGACGTTCCCGTTGACGATCCCGATGACGATCCGTTTGGTGGCTAAGCCCAGTCTATTTGCGCGATAGTTCGAGGCGATGGTAAGCTGAGACCCCTGAATTACTCGCTCGCCCTGTTTGATGATCGACCAATTAACGGATTGATTTCGACAGAAGTCTAAATTGCCAATCGGTTTTCAATTCAAGCCAACCGCGACGATGTGTCAGTTACGGAACGCTTGACCGGGTTGACGATTCGCTGGTTACGTTTCACAATCCTCAGCTTGTCAGGCAATCGAGTTCGGGCGAACAATGGATCGCTCGAACGATTTCGCAACTGGTGATTTTTCTTTCGAATAATAGAAGTACTGATGGATTCCCCGCAGATAAAGCGCGCCTTGGTCAGCGTCAGCAATAAGCTTGGCATCGTGGATTTTGTCCAGGGATTAGTTAGGCAAGGTATCGAGATATACAGTACGGGTGGTACACGGCGACATCTTCAGGCCAGCGGTGTGAATGTCATTGATGTTTCCGAATATACTCAGTTCCCTGAAATAATGGATGGCCGAGTCAAAACGCTCCATCCCAAGATCTTTGCTGGAATTCTGTGCCGACATCACTTGACTGACGACCAAGCGACTCTTGCCGCGCACGATATTTTGACATTTGAATTGGTCGTTGTGAATCTGTATCCATTCGCTGCGACCATTGCGCGGCCCAATATTTTGCGACATGAAGCGATCGAGCAAATTGACATTGGTGGTCCGAGTCTGATTCGAGCGGCGGCCAAAAACTGCGATTTTGTGACGGTCGTCAGCGATCCCAGCCAATACAGTGCCGTGCTTGAAGAAATCAAGATTGAGGGTAAGACAACAACGACTTTGCGCACCCGGTTAATGACTCAGGCGTTCCAACATACGGCCGACTATGACGCCACCATTGCGGCCTATTTTTCCGGACAGAACGAGGGCGAAAAATTCCCCTCGACTTTGCAACTGCACTTCGATCGCAAAGAAAATTTGCGATATGGGGAAAATAGCCATCAGGCGGCGGCGCTGTATGGGTCGGCAGGATGCCGAGATGCCAATCTCGTCAATGCCAGACAACTCAATGGAAAGCAACTTTCGTACAACAACTTGCTCGACCTCGACAGCGCTCTTTCGATTGTGCGATCGCTACCGCGACCCGCCTGCGCGGTGATCAAACATAACAACCCCTGTGGTGCCGCTGCGGCCGACCGGTTGGTGGATTCCTGTCGGCTGGCATTTGCCGGTGACCCAATCAGTGCCTTTGGTGGGGTCATTGGATTCAATCGCGAACTCGATTCGAAAACTGCCAACTTTCTCGCCACTGGAGACTTTTTTCTCGAAGCAATCGTCGCCCCTGGTTTTACGAAGACTGCTGAAAAGATTTTGCGAACCGTCCCCAAATGGAAAAAAAATGTTCGCCTGATAAAAGTTGGCGAGCTACATCCGGCGCGACCGACATGGGAGTTTCGATATTTGTTGGGTGGATTGTTGGTTCAAGAGGCCGATAATCACGTCGACGATCCCGCCAAATGGACGGTGGTGACTCGAGCGCAGCCCGACGAACGAATGATGCAAGAGCTGGCATTTGCCTGGACGGTCGTGCGATTCGTAAAGTCCAACGCGATTACGCTTTCTCAAAACTCAGCGCTGGTCGGTGTCGGGGCCGGACAAATGAGTCGAGTCGATTCCGTGGAAATCGCCATTCGCAAGGCCGGTGAACGGAGCCGCGGTTCAATCCTCGCCTCGGATGCTTTTTTTCCCTTTGCCGATTCGATCGAAGCTGCGGCCGCCGCCGGTATCGCAGCGATTATCCAACCCGGTGGCAGTGTCCGTGATGAGGAGGTCATTGAGGCTTGCAATCAACATGCAATTCCGATGATGTTTACCGGGACTCGCCACTTTCGCCATTGAGCAACGTTAAATCATGAAACGTTCTGTCGCGATTGTCGGCCCGACGCCCATGTTTGTTCGCTGGGCGATTCTAAATCCCTGCCAGTTGCGGGAACTCTATCCTCAACGACTTCCCGAATCCACGTTTCGGCAATTGCGCGCCTGGCGCGAGATTTCTCTGGCCGCGATTGAACTGCGGATTTGCGAACAGGTATGTATTCATCCCGATGGCTGTTCCAGAAATCCAGCCGACGCACTCGGTATTCCGATCGACGATATCAGTTCGTTGTTCGGGGGCTTGGATTTTGCGCATCAATGTTGCGGAAATTGTCCAGCCAATGCGGGCGGAATAAGTCAGCCTGGACTGCTGGCGGGTTGTTACGGCTGGATACCCGGCGATTTGCGTTTTGATTTCGACCGGATTATTCGGGGCCAGCAAAACGAGGCGTTGGCAACCGCGCCGCAGTTTCCTCCTCATGATTTGAGCGAATGGATTGAGAGCACAATACAACAACTTGATCTGTCGAATTATTTAGCGCGACATTTCCCGCATTGGAAACCTTGGTGGTTCGGATTGTGGTCGCGTGAAGAGTTGCAAGAGGCTCAACTGGAATTGCTGGAAATTATTTTCACTCATACGATTGTTCAATTTGACAGAGCGTTGGAACGCCAACCGGCAAACACATTGCGATTGGTCTCGACGGCGATTCAGGACCTGATCCGATTTCGAGATGCCGTCCGGGCTTGCCGAAGTCATGGTTTGCGATTGCATGTCGAGTTGATTCCGGCAGGAAATTCAGACGGAATGCGCTGGACTCTGTTTCGACATTGTGGAGTTTGCAAAAGCACGAAGGATCGTAAAGCCACCAATTGCGAAGTCTGCGGTGCAGTCGGCTATCAACAAAACGAAATCAAGCTGAAGGTACTTGGTATCCGGCCTTACTTGAAGCTTGCTTCCATTTTTGGCCTTGAAGCAACTGAAAATTTGTTGAATCGATTTGAATCGACGTAGCAGCGGCGGGTTCGTTGAAACGGGGGATCGGCCGGCGATTCTTGATTGCCCGGTCAACTTCCGACGACCGTTCCGCTCACTGCAGCTGCTCGAACACCTGTTCGGCGGAAAGTCCAGTTGCGGGAGATTTCAAATTCTGCAGTCGCAGGGCAACGTCGTCCTGCCGGCAAAAATCGCCGGCGGAATTTTTTCCCGTTTGAGCGACGTGGAACTTGATGTTTGTATTGGCGGCGGTCCAGTCGCCGGTTTCAGAAAGTACGATCTTCGGTGTTGCATTAAAATGATCGAGAGCGGGCTTATTCATCGCGGGAAACGCAGTGCAAAATTCCAGGGTCGACCCGAGAATAATCAAATCGCATTCGCCGCGCGCGAGGATCGTTTCGGCGGAATACTCCAGTCCATGAAATCGCGGAAATCTGCGATGTAAATTGATCGCAAAGGGGAATCCACTGCTCCAGGCGAGAACATTCTCGGCACTTTGCGCATTGGCATCGTCGCGGAGGGACAACCCGACAAACCTGGTTTTCTGATTGAGCTCGCGGAGCAGGGAAGCCAGCGAATCGGTCGCCAAATCAAATTGCGATTCCGGCGTGGTAGGGCCGTAGAAGATAGCTCCATACCGCGCGGTCAGCAAACTATCGGCAAGCGACTGCCACTGGTCAATCGATCGACCCGTCGTTGCCAGCACATTCGCCGAATCCAGCCGAACACCGGCGATCAAGCTGCGAACCACCGCAATCGCCGCGGAGGCAGCGGGTTTGCTTAATTGGATAAAAGTGTCGGCTTGATGGGCGGTCGCCGAAGAATGGTCATCGATGACGATAATTTTTCTCGGAGGCCCTCCGGCGGGACGGCTGTACCGTTCCAAATGGCGGGGATGAGTCGTTACGGGATCGCAAAACCAGAATACGACCAAATCAGAACGCGTGGCCACTTCCCCCAATGTCGCCGTGACTCTGCCGACTCGTTGCAGTGCAAACATGCTTGCCCGGGCCGAGTTCGTCAGAGTCGTATCGATCGTGGCGGCAATTCGATCGGCCAATCGCCAAGCGGATTGTTGAGCGGAGGTGGACAATCCGCTCAATCCGCAAATCAAAGGTGCTCGAGAACCAGCGATTAATTTTTTTGCCGCGCCACAAGCACTAGTAAAATCAACTGGCTGATTCTCGACCCAACAACCGTTTGCCAACTCGGGTTGTTGAAACCACCGCAGGCCACGTTCACAAGCGCTGTTAGCGACCAACGAATTGGAAATTTCGATGTCATCGCAGAGACAAGTGCAACCGGGACAAACCACATTTGTTTTTGATTCCATGCAGTGGATTCTAAACCCCTCGAACCGAAACAACCAGCCAAAAGAAATCGGTCGAAGACGGACTGGAGAGGTCTTTGTTTTCAACCGATTTGGGTCTACCGATCACCGTCGGAATTGTCGGGCCTTCTCGGTGGTGAATCAGTTTGATTTGGATTGTCCCACGGGGGATTGTTATTGCGGCTTTCACGTGGTGGGCTTTGCCGCGACGGGTTAACCCCGTCAGGACCGGTATTGGTCAGCCGTTTAGTAGATTGCGGTTGACGTGGTAGTTCGAAAGTTTCGTTAAATCGACCGATATCAGGACCTTGATTGGGTTGACCACTAGGCCAACCAAGTCCCTGGCTTTCGTAAAAAATGGTTTCCACACGCAATTTGACCAAACCCTCTTTAGCCGTTTTGCGCCATTCGAACTCGGCGCGCAATTTTTCCAATCGCGATTCCAGTTCCTTCAACGGGGCTTCGTGCTGCTCCAGATAGACGTCGTATTGGGCGTTCAATTCCGACTTGAGTTCTGCCAACTGCGACTGGATTTCGTTGTTGATTTCCGTTTTCCGCTCCTCGGTTTCTGCGTTTTTCAAGTCTTTTGATAGTTCTAAGAGCTTAAACCGGATCTTTTCCATTTCGTGCGTGACGGGTGGGCGAATGGACGGCTTATTGAAATTATTGTTGGATCGAAAACTATCGACATGGGCGTCAAGAGGCATTAATTCCTGACCATCCTGGAATCGGCCGTTTTCACTAAAGCGGCGTTCGGTAAAATCCCGTTCCGATTGGCGATAATTTTCGCCATGATTGGGATACTCATAAACCTGCGCGCTATATCGCTTCTCTGCGTCCCGCATTTCGGCTTCTTGTTGGCCGTCTCGGTTACTCGATCGAACCGCATCGTCGTTTCGAGAGCGTTCCCTGGCTACCGTCGCGTCTTGCAGTTCACGGCGAGCCGGATCAGCGTCGGCTGACTCCACGGACGGAAGACTGGGTAGGTCGGTCGCGCCTCCGAGTGGCGATCCGTCTGGCTCTTGAGCCATGTTTGAGGCGGAAAGCAAACATACCGCGAAACCGATCGCCGCAGTTGTGATTGCCCTAAGGTAACAAAAATTGAATCGCATTTTCATTGTGCACTCCGTATGGGGTAGAAAAACAATCTAGCAATTGAACCAAAAATACTGACTCGTAAATCGAGACACACAACAGTCATTAAAATCCACTGGTTCTTGTTGGGTCTTCACACGAGGCACCGGATGGCTTGCGCCATTCCGCTACAGAGTCAGCGGCGTTGGGCGTTTGCCCGTCGTTTGTTTCTGGCGCATCATCTTGAGGCGGAGTACCCTGCTCGCGCTGCGCATCCAAGAGACGTTGCAATCGCTCATGTTCCAACGATTCCTCTTCCAACCAACGTGTTGTGATCGACTGCAAGTCCTGTAGCTCACCGAAAACTTGATCGCTGGATTCGATTACCACAGGGTTCGGAATAGCGAACGGGACTGACTCCTGCACTCGTTGTTCCAGATTAGATATTTGTCGATCCAAATCCTCGACCTCGCGAAAGTACGTCTCGTCTTCAAAAAGGCCGGGCAGAAAAGTGGAGCTGGACTCGGATTCACCTGCGGCGGAATTTAAACGATTCGAACTCTCTGGACCTCGACCAGCCGAATTGGATACACGGGCCAACGCACCAACTGAATTTGGATGCACGACGTTTGATGCTGAAAAGCGAAACCAAATCGTGGCGGTCGCCAGGAACACGGCAGAGCCAACAATTGTGGTCAGTTTCCAATTGCGCATGCGCCGGCGTCGCCGAGTCAACACGCGTTGTGGTTGGGCGACGGACATGGGTTGTTGCAAATAGGCCAGGTAGTTTTCCAGCCATTGCCGCACGGCACTGGCGGATTGAAACCGATCATCGGGCTTTTTTTCGAGTAGTTTTTCGATCACGTCCGAAATCATCGCGGGTAAATCACTGTTCAACTCCCGGGGTGAAATTGGCGGTTCAGTAATGATCTTTTGAATCACGGCAAACGGCTTTTCGCCGCGGAAGGGTTCACGCCCCGTTGCCAAAAAATACAGTAACCCACCGAGACTAAACAAGTCCGTCCGGCAATCCAGATTTTCGCCACTGGATTGTTCTGGTGACATGTAGTGGGGTGTTCCGGCGATCCAGCCCGATTGTGTAATCCCCGCGTCATCGGTCGCTCGAGCCAATCCGAAATCCGTAATCATGACGCGACTGACGTCCTGCTCGATCAATATATTGGCCGGCTTGATATCGCGATGAATGAGACCCTGTTGATGGGCCGCTGCCAGTCCGTCGGCGACTTGAATTCCAATTCGCACAATCTCTTTTACATCGAGCGGTCCCTTTTCCTGAACAAGGGTCTGCAGCGAATGTCCGGACACCAACTGCATCACGATGTAGGGCCGTGTTTCACACGCTTTGACGGCGTAGATCGGCACGACATTCGGATGGACCACCGCCGCCGCCGCTTGGGCCTCGCGAGCAAATCGTTGCCGCGCAGTGCCGTTGCTGGCCAGATGCGGAGCGAGGACTTTGATCGCCACAGAGCGATTCAAGTTTCGATCCAATCCTTTTAAAACGATCCCCATCCCACCACTACCGATTTTTCCTTCGATTTCAAATTGATCGATGCGCCCCAACATTTCCGGGTGTGTTGGTGGGTCCAGAATATGTTGCCAATTGGTATCCGATGCCGAAGTGGGGAGATTCGGTCGACGGTTGTCGAAATCCAACACTTCGTGTTGACGGTTGTGGGGTTTCAATGTTCGAGCCAGGGAACTGGGAACAAAAATTGCCGCCGAGTTGGACAACTGTGAAACAATATCTGCTGGAATTTTTAGTTGGTCCATTGTCGACAAGTGAGCTGCGGCTTTCGTCCACCAAACTTCGGCAGCCGCAAGTTCAGCAAATCGCTGTTGACAAACCACGCAATTCTCCAAGTGCTGAGGTAGCGCCGCATCGTTTGCCTGAAGCGAATCGTCAAGCAGGAAATTCGATAGTTCGAAGTCATGGTAGTGTTTGACGTTCATGGTTTGTTCCTGTTGGTGGAACCGGAATGTCGGCTGGCAACCGTCGGATCGTGGGATTCTGAGGAGGCAAATTGCAGTACCGTTTGCTTCAGCCGGGCCATGACTCGACTGCGAGCGATGTAGACGGCGCCCGGAGTCAGGAACAACTCGGCTGCCACTCGTTCGACGGAATGCTGCTGAACTGAGGTTCGCCAAAACGCTTGCCAGGTTGATGGCTGAAATTGACTTTGGACTTTTTCGCTAGCCCACAGGAAGACTTGGCGTTCATGTTCCAAGTCGTAAAGCTGGGACTCGGCACATACGACGGGAACTTGTTCGATCAACTGCCGAATCGCGGAATCGTTACCGGTTTGCGGCCGTTTATTCTTGGCCCGCAGGTAATCGATCACTAAATTTCGTGCGATTTGGCTGATCCAGCCCCGAAAGGTACCGCAATCCGGATTGGGATCCCATTCATTGATGGCGCGGGCGACCCGAACCAGAACTTCTTGAGTCATGTCCAAGGCGTCGGCGGTTTGTAGTCCCTTGGCTTTGGCGATTCGAAAAACCAGTGGCTGATAGATTTCGACAAACTCCTGCCAGGCCGTGGCGTCATCGGGATGTCGCAATCGTAAGATCAAACTGGGTCGAGTTGTGGATGAATCGCTCATTTGGCACGCTTTCTACCAGTTTACACGTTTAGAACGTCGGTTTCTTTCAGGCTTGCTCCCCAAAATTTCAGAAATATTGCTGGCAGCTCACCGACAAACGATTCGGCGCAATTCGGCGACGAGGAATGCGGAACCAGCGATGCAAATGAAGTCGGATTCTCCGCTAATCGCAACCGCGGCATTCCATGCTTCAAGGGGCGTGCGCTGAATGCTAAATTTTGCTATGGTTTGGATTTTTTCGTGGGCGACGATCGTCTCGGCCATTTGAAGCAACTCTTCGGCGGCACGACCACGGGGATTGTTCTGGTATTTCGTGAAAATTATTTCGTCGAAAATTTTGAGTAATGGCAACAGCATCGCTTCGGCTTCTTTTTCGCGACTGGCAGCCATGATCAAAATCTTGCGCCGACTGGATTTCCACTCTGGAACTTCTGCCAAGGTGGCAACCAAGGCCAACACCGAAGCCGGATTGTGGGCGATATCAACCATTACAGTCGGATGACGGGCGACAATCTCGGTCCGACCTGCCAATTGAGCTTGCGCCAGACCAGATCGAATTTGTTCGTCGCTGATCTGCCAATTCGAGCAATTTAACAGTTTCGCAACCGCAATGGCCAAACCGGCATTGGTCTGTTGGTGAGTCCCCAGTAGTCCGAGTGTCAGGTTGTCCAATTCGAAACGATGTTCGCCGATAGTTCCTGTCACGGAAAAGGGCGCGCCGGGCACGGAGTGATGGACGCGAAAATCCCGGTTCAGCAACACGAGCTGTGACTCATTATCGGCGGCCACTCTGGCGATCACTTCGGCCGCCTCCGGTGCCAAGGCACCGCTGACGACGGGGATGTTTCGTTTGATGATCCCGGCTTTTTCGCCGGCGATCAGGGCCAGTGTATTTCCAAGTTGTTTGGTGTGATCAAAACTGATATTCGTGATCACACTGACCAGCGGATGGCATACGTTCGTCGAGTCCAGGCGACCTCCCAAACCAACTTCCAAAACTACGGCATCCGCCTGTTGACTGGCGAAGAAACAAAACGCGGCGGCGGTAGTGACTTCGAAAAAGGTTAATTTGCGACGGTCATCGTCGTTGGCTTCCCGATCCATTTCATTGGCGACCGGTTCAATCGCCTGAAGTGTTTCGAGCAGTTGGTCGTCAGTGATCGTTTGGCCATCGAGCACCATTCGCTGATTGATGGTTTCCAAATGTGGCGAGACATAGACGCCCGTCCGGCGTCCGGACGTCAGCAGGATTTGCCCGACCATTGTGGCGACCGAACCCTTACCTTTGGTCCCGGCGACATGCACAATGGGGCATCGAAGGTGCGGATCGCCCAATCGTCGGAGAAACTCCCGCATATTTTGCAATTTGAAGCTACGCGGTGTGACTTTCAGCTGTCTCTCATAATTGATGCGGTTAAACAACGCCCCTAGCTGGGCATCAAGTGGGTCGAGCGGAAATTGATTCATCGGCGAATTCGGGAACAACGAAGGTAAGCATCAAGGCGGCGCGGTTCGCCCCATGTTCCATTGATAGCGTCTCACGGGTGGGTTTAGAAGGACCGAAACCAGGAAGCGACTTTTTTTGTTTCCCACGATGGCCTAAGTTTAGGGCATTCTTTATGATATCGGGTCGTTGTTGGTGTCCGGTCTTCTCGCGGTCCGCAGCGGCCCGTGGGTAGTTGGCTTCACGACCGTTGACAATTGGATTTTCGGGAAGTATTGAGTGAACCGCCACACCTCGCGGGGCGTAAATTAAAGTTGCACCAAATTGGTAATTTTCCAATTTATTCATCAAAAAAATCATCAATTCGAATTCATAGTTATCAAAATCACGAGACTTTCAAATGGCTGCTGAGAAATCCGTCAAACCAGAGGCCCGAAAATCGGGTGGAAAACTGGAACAGACCAACCCGGATTATAATCCCAACATTGTCGTGGAAGCCCAAAATTTGACGAAAGTCTATCGGGACTTTTGGGGACGCCAAAAAGTTCGCGCGCTCAATGCCTTGGATTTGGAAATCAAGAAAGGTGAAATTTTTGGTTTGCTCGGCCCCAATGGTTCCGGGAAGTCGACCACGATCAAATTGTTATTGGGATTGTTGTTTCCCACGAGCGGTCGCGCCTTGGTGCTGGGCCAGAACGCCACGGAAGTAACCAAAAATGAACGAATCGGCTATTTGCCTGAAGAATCGTATCTGTATAAATTTTTGACCGCCGAAGAGACATTGGACTTCTATGGTCGGTTGTTTGACATGCCAGCCAAGGTACGAAAAGAGCGCGTCGCAAGTTTGATCGAACAGGTCGGCTTGACTTGGGCCAAACGTCGCCAGCTCAAAGAATATTCCAAAGGGATGGCCCGTCGGATTGGTTTGGCTCAGGCGTTGATTAACGATCCCGAATTGATCTTGCTGGACGAACCAACGTCGGGCCTGGATCCATTGGGAACTCGCGAAATGAAGGACATGATCTTGAAGCTGCGCGATCAAGGCAAGACGATCGTGATGTCCAGCCACCTGCTGGCCGACGTTCAGGACGTCTGTGACCGGATCGCGATTCTCTACCAGGGCGACCTAAAAGAACTTGGGCGGGTCGATAGCCTGCTGAAAGTTAGCGGCGAGACCCAGGTCCGCGCGAAGAAACTGACCCCCGCTGCCGAAGCGGAAATTCGTGAGGTGATTGCCAAACACGGCGGTGAGTTAGTGTCCATGGAAAATCCCCGCACGACATTGGAAGAGTTGTTCTTGAACATCGTTCGCGAGAGCCAGGAACGTCCAGGTCATCGTTCGGTGGGGTCTGATCACGACCAACGTCGATAGCCAGTATTTCCGCGAGGACAATAGTTCTTGCTAATCAGGTCCTCATTGATGGCAAACATTTCTTTCCTATCCCCTTCAAACCTTCCAGATCACATGGATTAAATAGACAATGGTTGTCGAAGATTTCCCGCAGTTTTCCACCTGGATCGGACCTGGCGCGCTCTTGTTCGCGCTGATCTTGCTTGCCGCGACGATTCTCGGCGTGTTGGTTGGCTATATCGTGGCCGCGTTTCGGCATGGCCCGTTTGAGGCCTTTTATGTCGTTGCGCAAGTGATCGCTCAGGCCTTTCCGGATTTCCTGTTCACTTCGCCACGTCGAGTTTGGGCAGTTGCTCGCCTGGCAATCAAAGAGGCGATGCATCGGCGCGTGATTCTGGTAACGTTCGGGATTTTTGCACTCAGTTTGCTGTTTGGTGGTTGGTTCATGAACGGATCAACGGAAAAACCCGAACAAATTTATGTGAATTTCGTTTTGTGGGGGACACAGATGCTCGTGTTGTTGATGGGCATGCTGCTGAGCGCTTTTAGTCTGCCCGAGGATATCAAGAACAAAACAATTTATACGGTGGTTACGAAACCGGTTCGACCGACGGAAATTGTGTTTGGTCGAATCGTTGGCTTTGGTGTGTTGGGGACAGTCTTGTTGGCATTAATGGGATTAATTAGTTTCCTGTTTGTCTGGCGCGGATTGTCGCACAACCAGTTGATCGCCGGTGACACTCAGACATTGGCTTCATTTGTGGACATCGACCAAGCCACCAAGCTATCTCGAATCACGGGTCGGCGAGTTTCTGACAATGCAATCAAAGAGGCCGAAACCACGGACGTCGCTGGGCACAAGCATCGACTGGAGCTAATCGAAGAAATTCGCCGGAGCGGCGAACCGAAACCGGAAAACATGGAGGATGTGGTCGAGGAGGAATTGCTCCCCGATGGACGGACCGTTTATCGGCACGTGATTTGCAACCCGGTCGGCGGACATCGACATCTGGTTTCGATTGAGGGAAAAGGTGCCGATGCCATCATCAAACTTAGTCCGGCTGTGGGCTATTTTCGGGCGCGCGTTCCGTTGTACGCCGAAACTCTGAATTTTACGGATCGGGCTGGTGAGTCGAATCGAACTGGGATCAATGTTGGTAAAGAGTGGAGTTATCGGGGGTTTGTGGATGGTGGGACTTCACTCGTTCGTTCTTCGTTGTCGGAAGCGCGGTTTGATTTCAAGAATCTTAAGGAAGACCGTTTTACGCAGACTGATATTATTCCACTGGAAATGACGCTCAGCGTTTTCCGAACCTATAAAGCCGATATTCAGCGACGAGTTATCGCCGGGATTCAGTTTCAAAGCATACCTAAAAACGCGGAACAGGATGACGTCTGGATTTCCGAGTTGTTGGATTTTGAAACTAATGAATACACCGTTCAGACGTTGCCAATTCCACGTAAATTGGCCGGACGAATCGTCTCGCCCGATGGAAAACTGAAAGGAGTTGGCGAGTATGATCTGTTCAACGAGTATGCCAAGGATGGGAATGTGCGGTTGAAATTGACTTGTCGGGATTTGAATCAATACATTGGTGTCGCCCGAGCGGATGTCTATTTTCGAGCCGGCGATGAAGTCTATTGGGGAAATTTCCTCAAAGGCTATGTGGGTATTTGGTGCCAGATGATAATTATTATCGCGATGGGCGTCGCGTTGAGTACATTTTTGAATTCTCCCGTCACCATATTGGGGACAACCTCAATTATCATTGTCGGATTTTTCACGGATTTTATTCGGAAGATGCTCAGCCCGGACTCGTTTGGCGGCGGACCGATCGAGTCTTTGATTCGAGTCGTGACGCAACAAAACATGGTTTCCAGTTTGGAAGCCGGAGTCATGACAACGGTCCTGAAATTTACGGATCAATTTTTGGCGGGATTGATGGCCGCAGTGACCTATCTCGCGCCGGATTTTGCGACTTTGAATTTTTCCGAATATTTAACTTACGGTTATGCGATCGATAGCCAGCGGATCCTGGTGGCATTGGTGACCACGTTTGGTTTCTGTCTGGGTCTGACGATTCTCGGTTACTTCGCCCTGAAAATACGGGAAATTGCCAAATGAACAATCTCAGTCCTGCCATCCGAAAAGTCATTTATTTGGTGTTAATTGTCGTTTTGATTATTCCGCTCTCGTTCGTTGCGTTGCCAGTAACTCGAGATGTTTCCGGGAAAATCAATACTGGAGCCGGTGGCAAGCTCTCATTGCTGCGAGAGAAATACAGTCTTTCACAGGCAAAACTTGGGGAGATAGATCCTGCGTCGGAAACGATGAAACTCGCTTCCTTGGGCCTTCGCGGCGTCGCTGTTAGCACGTTGTGGATGCAAGCGATGGAACAGCAAAAGAAGGAAGAGTACGACAAAATGGCTTCGACATTGAAGTCGCTGACGAAGATTCAACCGAATTTCGTCAAGGTTTGGGAATATCAGGCGCACAATTTGGCGTTCAATGTTTCGATGGAATTCGATGATTTTGAATATCGGTATTACTGGGTCAAACAAGGGCTTGCTTTTCTCAAGGAAGGCGTACCGTACAACAAAACGGATCACCGGATGACCGACAATCTAGGTATGTATACCGGAAACAAAATGGGCAAGTCGGACGAGAAGAGCTCATTCCGCCGCATGTTTGGCCGGGACGACGAATTTCATCAGCTAATGTCCGATTTCATCGACCCGGATTCCTATGCGACAATCGGCCAAGGGCATGGTCATGACAGCTGGAAAATGGCCTATCAATGGTACGATTATTCGCGCGATTTGGTCCTGGAAAAAAGCTGTCCGATACGAACCTCTGACGTGTTGTTTTACATGTACCGTCCATCTCAATTGCGACAAATGGGTTTGTCGCTCCAAACTGAGTTTCGTCCCGATGAAATGCAGCAGGAAGTTTGGCGTTCCGCGCAGGACGAATGGCGCAAATATAGCGAGATACCCATGACCAATACGTTAGGGGTGACGTACACGATGGAAGGCATGGCCAGCTACGAACAACTGCTGGATAAGTATCGCGGTCAACTCGACGAATTCTCGCCTGGCGCACGAGTGGAATTGGTGAGTAAGTGGTGGGCCCAACTTCAATTGCCAGAAGACGCGCTGGCTGCCTGGAAACTGCCAATCGTCGAAAGAACCGAAGAACAGAACGCGCTAGCTCGAATGGTTAGCGAACGACTGAATGACGCGGATGCGACTCTAGACCAGGAAATTGCCCGGCGGGCCAAACCCGATGATCGATTCACCGCCCTCGGTTTGGTGGATGAGATCGAAAAAGTCAAACGGCAAATCCAAACGAATTATAAGGATTCATCGACGATCAATTATACGTTTTGGAAAGATCGTACAGCGGCGGAGTCCTCGGCGGTCGGCCTACTGGCTCGCGAAGCTTTGTATGATGCCGATGAAATGCGCCGCCAGTCGATTTACGATGATGAGTTCGATCGAGATTATCGAACCAAAGAAGTCACGATAACGAAACGGGGAGCTATTTCCCAATATCTCGATGCATTCGAGAAATGGCATGATGTGTTGGATCAAAACCCCCGGCTGAAATCGGGACCGTTGTCCGATGATCTTGCCACAGCGATGGGTCTTTTTAAAGGTATGCTAACGACAACCAATCGAGATTGGCCCAGCGATTTTCCGTTGCAGGATTTGATCGATTTCCGCAAGGCCGAAGGCTTGGACGATGGGCTGCCTACGACCGAAGAACTCAAAGAGCTGCGTTCTGGTTTGGGTAAGGAAACGGAAGCTGACGAGCCAAAAGCGCCGGAGTCGGAACCAGATACCGGCGGCGAAGTTCCAATTCCGGAAGTCAGACCGTTGAATCCAGTCCCGGAACCACCGGCTCCGGAAAAAACTGGCGAAGAACAATCGCCAGCCGAGGCAGGAAAAGTCTAAAAAATTGCCTCGAACAGGACGTCACGATAGTGTGACATTATGGTGCGACTGCGGCTGGCGCGCGTTTTGATCGGTGACTTGTACGAACGGGGTGGAATTGCCTGCCCCGGCTAGAATTTTCGGAGGCTCGTTTTCACCTGTCCCGGCTCTTCGTCAAATTCGCCCATTTCGGTGATTTTCCAGGCATCGTCTTTCAGCCAGACCACGAAATTGGCTTCGTATTGATTGATACGCTGATGGATATGCCCCCAATGTTCAATCGTGCCGATTAGATTCCAACGGCAACGGAATTTAAACGCCGCTTCGTTTTTCGGCAATTCACTCATCGGTTCCTGGTGTCCGTCCAATAGCTTGACTTCGTCGATTCGCGCGACTGCACCTCCCTGCTCTTTGATACGCAGACTTTGGTTAATTTGCAGATACAGCTCTCGCAACAAAGCGCCATCGACGCTTTTGGCCAGCGCATCATAGACATCGGACTCGTTGTGGTAATCAAATGCGCGAAACATGTTTTTATGCAATTGGGCAAATACGTCCACCGCATTTTTATCGTCGATTTGAAACGGGGGAGCTTTGACAAATGGATTCTCGATCGTCCGCCGAAAAAAAGGCCCAGTGACCATGGCAGCAATGGCACACGAAACGGCCACCCATCCAGTCGTTTGCCAACTGCTGCCCAACACCGGTTTCAGCAGCAATCCTAGTAATCCCAACACGCCCAATCCGATCGATACCACTGGTAGGTGCCACATCGGTTGTTGAAATGCTTTGCGATCGATGGTGGCAGCAATGCCGGTAATCGGCGGGAGCGGTTGACGTGCCGGCGATTGCCAGCGGTAGGTATTGTTCTCCAAAAACATCGAGAACTGAGTCTTTTCCGTTTTGTCGAGAGCAAACACGACCGAATCTACGCTCTTGATTACCGTATTGAATTTGTCCCAGGTGACATCGACCGACGTCGGCGGACCCTTGGTGCTGTATGACATGATGAGGCCGACGCGTCCGTTGGCCATGCTGACGCGCCGTTTTTCCGCTTGAATCGCAAAGTCTGTCAAATCCAGGCCGTAAAAATCGATACGATCAAACACAGGTGCAACTTGGACGGAATCGATGGTCACTGGATTGCCGACGGAAAACAGCGCCTTAATTTTCTCAGCCGCCGCTGTTTGTTCGTCGACGTCGAGAAAACTGACGTCCGCGCGATCAAATTCGGTCATCGTGGCCAAGGTGGCCAGCGGAATCAGCACTTCGTGCCGGACTTCGAAATCGGTGATATAGATAAACGAGTAAACGCTGCTGTAACTGGTTATGCCCAGTGTTTTTTCCCGCTGTTCGGCAAACCACTCTTCCCATTCTTTTTCGGATGCTTCTTCGGAAAGTACCGGGCGCTCCCAATCAAAGCGAAATGTTTCTGGCTGTTGGGGTTTCATCATGTGCGTGTAGGGCACGTCGCTACCGGCTTGTTTCAGCAGAATTTTTAGCTCGGATGGCAACAACGCCCCTTCAGCGATCATCTCCTGCTGAATCGTAATGAACTCAGGAGGCGTTTCGTAATTGAACTCGAGTTCGAAACCCATTTGATAGTTCATCAGGTGACCGGAGCTGATGCCTTCCTTCGGGATTTCAAAATGAACGATCTCAGTGACTTTGGCGGGCATTAACTCGCCAGCGCTGTTTCGCAAGGTGATTTTCTCGGCCAGATACTTGGCATGGTCCTTTGTCGCATCGACGAGTTCATCGGGATCATAAAAACCATCTTCCAGTGGTTCCACACCTTGCAAAATCTCGAGATCATCCGCAAAGCATTTTAGCCGGGCGGTCGTTCGAAACCGATTGACATAAATGTCAGCCTCGACAATCGAAATCGGATGTCGGATGGAAACGGGTCGAGGCTCGCCGCCGCCAGTGTCGCCGATCTCCGCATTAGCGGCCAAAGTTCCGAGTAGTATTAGCCAGCCAATTAAACAAACCGTGATATTCACGTTTTCGATTACCTTCAACAAAGGGTGGATCAACGACTACAGCATACTATTTCGTTCCGTTTTCGCGAACCAGTGCCTGTTTGCCACTTGGAATGAAATCGTGCGTGAAATAGCTGCGTCGATCGAAAAATCAGGGAATCAACTGACAAAATGGTCCGAATTACGATTTTCGCGATTCCCCAAATCGAGCGCATAGGCACTCGGGGGTGATTGTCGAGTAAACTCAATCCCATACTTTCCAGTACACTCCAATTGCGAAGAATCTCATATTTTGTGAAAGTCTTGTTTCGGGAAAACGCCCAATATAGGTGTCGGCCGTCAAGTCACCCTTTTACCGACACCCCACATGTTTCTCACTCCTAATAAATCCGTTCGTTTTCTATCAAACTGACAATTTACCGACTTGCCGCTCTAAATCCCATGAATCCACTTGCTGAGCTAAAACTCCGATTTTCAAAATCGTTGGCCAATTTCGTCAACGACCCGGCTGAATTGTTGAGCATGATCCGACCGGCCAGCGATACGAAGTTCGGAGATTATCAAGCGAATTGCGCGATGGTGTTGGGAAATCGAATTGGCAGGCCGCCGCGCGAGATTGCTACGGAATTGGTCCAGTCAGTTTCGCTTGAAGATGTTTGCGAACGAGTCGAAATTGCTGGACCCGGCTTTATCAATCTGAGATTGGCCGATACATGGTTGCAGCAGCGAATTATCGCTGCTGTTTCTGATCCGCGATTGGGTGTGGAACTATCCGAGGCACGCCGCAAATTCGTGGTTGATTATTCGTCTCCCAATGTCGCCAAGCCGATGCATGTGGGCCATATTCGATCGACGGTGATCGGTGATGCATTGGCAAAGATATTGATGTTTGTTGGTCACGAGGTCATTTCAGATAATCATCTTGGTGACTGGGGGACGCAGTTTGGGATGATCATTTACGGCTACAAACACTTTGTCGATACGCCGGCTTACCATCGAGGGCCAGTCGCGGAGCTGGGCCGAATTTACAAACTCGTCCGCCGGCTAATCGATTTTTATGCGGCCCATGAGAAAATCCCGGTTGCTGTGGACTTATTGGCCAAACAAGAGGCTGCCTGGAAGAGAATTCACGCCCAACCCGCAACGGGGGACAAGAAAACTGAAAAGCAGCAACAAAAAGATCTAGCTGCCCTCGCAGTAAAAATTGCGGAACAACGTGATCTAATCGACGAACTCCGCGAGAAAATCGCCAGCGTCGAACAAGACCCGGAATTGAACCAGACCGCTCATGATCATTCCGAGATTGGCAATGCCGTGCTACTCGAGACGGCCGCCCTGCATGCCGGTGATCCTGGCAACAAGAAACTGTGGAACGAGTTTTTGCCTTTTTGTCGGGAAGACATCCAGAAAATATATCGCCGCTTGAATATCAAATTTGATTTCGAACTAGGCGAGAGTTTTTATCATGACCAGCTGGCTGCCGTGGTAGAAGATCTGGAAGCCAAGGGTTTCGCGCGCACCAGCGATGGAGCGGTGTGCGTGTTTCTGGATAATTACGATACTCCCATGATTATCCAGAAAAAAGATGGCGCTTTTTTGTATGCAACCACCGATTTGGCGACAATCAAATATCGTCTCGAGCAATGGCAGGTCGATGCCGTACTCTACGTCGTGGATCATCGGCAACAGCAACACTTTGAAAAATTGTTCGATGCCGCGAAATTGTGGGGATACTCACACGCCGAATTGACTCATGTCAGTTTCGGCACCGTGTTGGGTGATGACGGTCGGCCCTTCAAGACGCGATCGGGTGACACCGTTGGATTGGAAGATTTACTCGACGAAGCAGAATCGCGAGCGTTGGCGATTGCGACCGAGCAAAACCCAAATTTGTCGGCTGCTGAGCAGAAGAATATTTCTCACGTTGTTGGAATTGGAGCACTCAAGTACGCCGATCTGGTCCAAAACCGAGCTTCCGATTACAAATTCAGTTACGATAAAATGCTGGCTCTGCGTGGAAATACCGCAACGTCGCTGCAGTACACTTATGCTCGCGTGCAAGGCATCATTCGCAAACTCGATGTGGACATCGAACAACTCCGTCGCCAACCGGCAGCGATCGAATTCGCTACCGACATCGAACGGCAATTGGCCGTCAAGCTGGTTCGCTTTGGCGAAGCGTTGGACGAGGTGTTGGTAGAATACAAACCCAATATTTTGTGCAATTATTTGTTCGAATTGACGCAAACGTTTTTTCAATTTTATGATCAGTGCTCGGTCAAGGACGCGGAGACCGAAACATTGAAATGTAGCCGATTGCAGCTGTGTGATCTGACCGCCAGGACCATCAAAACCGGTTTGTCGCTGTTGGGAATTGGCGTATTGGATCAAATGTAATTTCGCGACCCGATCTCAAGCGGCAATTGGTGTTTTAATTTTTTTCACGTCCATTGGATTATCATGATTCGAATTTGCACGATAACGATTTTTGTGGTGGCATATGCATTTTGCGCGAGTGGTCACTGCCAGGGAAAACAAGACGGTTGGCCTCAGATTCGTGGACCAATCGGTGCGGGCGTTTCTTTAGTAGCCGACGCCACCCCGACTGAAATCGACTTGGCATGCGACATTCGATGGCAAGTCGAAATACCGGGCATCGGTTGGTCGTCACCGGTGCATGACAACGGGCGGTTTTGGTTGACTACTTCCGTGTCCCAACCGGCGACCCCCGAGCAAATTGCTCAGCGGACTGCGGCAGGAAAATTGAAACCGAACGAAATCAGTGCCGGCTCGGTTGAGCTGCGGGCGATTTGTGTGGAGTTGGAAACCGGCGAATTGAAACACAACATTTTGCTAACGGTTGTGGCCGAACCCGATGTGATTAACCCGTTGAACTCGTATGCATCGCCCACTCCTGCCATGGCTCAAGGGCAGGTGATTTGTCATTTCGGGACCTATGGAACCTGGTGTTTGGATGCCGAGACCGCCGAATTGGTTTGGCAGAAACAGTTGGTAATCCAACATGGCGTCGGGCCAGGAAGTTCGCCCGTGATTGTTGAGAATCGGGTTGTATTGGTCTGTGATGGGATGGACCAACAATTCATCGCGGCGCTGGATCTGCAAACGGGCGCAGAGGTCTGGCGTACCAACCGCCCACCGATGCGCGCGACCGATGGCGATTTCAAAAAAGCTTTCTCCACTCCCCTGATTGTGGAAATCAACCAACAACTTCAAGCGATCGTGCCGGGATCGCAATGGTTGGTCGCCTACGATCCAGCGACTGGTCGCGAGCTCTGGCGCGCTGATCATGGCGACGGGTTTTCCGTAACACCGATGGCGACCTATGAGTCGGGCTTGATAATTTTTGCCACTGGATACATGCAACCCGAATTTGTGGCGGTTGATCCGACTGGTTCTGGTGATGTGACCGATACCCATATTCGTTGGCGTGCACGAAACGCTCCGGCCATGTCATCATTTGTGGGTCATCAAGGTCATCTGTACGCGGTCGCTGACCAAGGAATCTTGTTTTGCCTGGATGCCAAAACGGGAGCGGTCGTTCGACGTTCGAGGTTATCCGGAAATTATTCGGCGTCGCCACTACTGGCTGCCGGTAAACTCTATTTTTCAAATCGTGAAGGACTGGTTTCAGTGTTGGATTGTTCTCCTGAGCTCAACCTATTGAACGTCAGTGACTTTGGTAGCCCGTTAATGGCCAGCCCCGCCGTGTACAAAAACGATTTGATTTTTCGAACGGACAAAAAGTTATATCGCATCAAAAAATAGCGACTTTTCTTCGAGATATTGACCCGATAATCCGGTCCAAACCCCGTGCGCAGGTCGATCGGTCGTGATATATTGACGGGGTATTTTTTCAGTACGACACCCTGATTACCACCGCATCATGACCCACAATCGAGCGACGATCTATTCTAATGGCATTGCTGATTTTCAACGGGTTTACTCGATCAGTGCTGGCCAGCCCCAAAAAATTTCGATTCCGGTGCGTCAGCACCATTTGGCGGATGTGCTCGCCTCCTTGAGTGTTTTTGGCGATGTGCGAATCGATGGACCGCCTAGCTTTCGGCCCGCAAACCAGCACGAAACCAATCTTGTTATTTCGACAGATAATTCGTTGACCGATTTGATCAGTCAATTGGCCGGTGCCCAGGTCGAAGTGACGATCGCCAACCAAGTCGTGTCCGGAAAAATTCTCGGCCTCCAGGATCACCAAACAGCAACGACCGGTGAGCCGATCAGCGAACAGTTTTTGATTCTGTCGATGGAAACGGGACTCAACCGGTTTGCCCTGCGGCAGATTGAGAACCTTTTTTTCGTGGATGAATCCATCCGAACTGAAATCAACAAGTCACTCAGTCGCAGTCTCCAGGAGATTAAATCCAACAGTACCTTTGTCGAACTCTTGTTGAGCAGTAACAGCCGGAAAACTGCGCGGGCTATTATTCAATACACAATTCCGGCAGCGGCCTGGAAAATTTCGTATCGTTTGATTCAAACAAGAAACTCGCCGATCGAATTTCATGGTCACGCCATCGTGGACAACAACACGGATGAGGATTGGAAAGACTTTGTGATCGCCGTGGTAATGGGACAGCCAATTACTTTTTCAACCGATTTGGCCGATAGCAAAACACCGCAACGCGGACATGTGAACGTGGTTCAGGATGCGGCCATCGGTTCGGTCGAAGTCGAAATGGCAATGGACGTGATGTCGCTCAACGAACCGACTTCGGCAGTTTTCGATCAAGGCCGCCTGATGGCGGCAGCGCCCCAGAAGATGATGAAGCGTTCCATGGTCGCACAGTCGAGAGGTGCGGCCGCGGAAAGTGAGACGGCCGAAATTACCGAAACCGGGGACTTTTGTATTTTTGAATCCGCCAAACCGGTTTCGATTGATGCGCATCGCTCGGCAATTATTCCGGTATTTCAGACTCAACTGGACGAATCAAAACCGGTGCTGCATTTCAAACTGACCAACCACGGCGAGCGTCCTTTTCGTGCGATTCAGTTCAAAAACACGACTCCGCATAGCCTCGGGCGTGGAGTCTGTACGGTCTACGACCAGCAGACTTACGTGGGGAATTGCCTGTTGCCGACCACGCAACCGGGCGGGACGGCGCTGCTGCCTCATGCACTCGAAACCGCCGTGCGAATTCGTTGTGAAGCGGGCAAAATTGAATCGCGTCGAATTGGAATTCGTCTTTCCGAGGGAATTGCGTACGAAAGTTATCACAAACTGCTGCGCACGGAATATGTCATCAACAGCCAGCGCCACGAAGCGTTTCAATTTGTACTGGATCACGATCTAAGACTTGAGAATTGCCAAGTGCTGTGTCAGTTGATTCGGAAATCTGCGGATCCGGTCGAGCTGAAACAGGAGTCGCTAAAGATCGGTCGAAGAATTGAGTTTGAGCTCTTGCCGACCGATGTTGTGAAAGTCGTGTTTGTGGAAACCGGCGTCGCCCGTTCCCAGGTTCAGTTGACCGGCAACGCGGCCACCGATGAAAAATTTCGCGTCGTTTGGCTGTATGATAATTTGATCGACGCCAATCTTTCGCTGGCTCACGACCCGGCCGTCAAGCGTTGCACGGACTTGCAACGTGAATTGGATGAAAAAAACAACCAAATCAACCATGCCCGCGACGAACTGCAACGACTGATCGCTCGGCAACAACGTCTGCGTGAGAATATCAAAGTCGGCGCCGGTGATCACCAGACCGCCCGGTATCAAGACGATCTAGCGCGGACCGAGGACAACCTTGTGCAATTGGAAGAAGAACATTTGCCGGAACTGGTGGCAGAACGCGATGATCGCCGCCGGGAATTGTTCAAAGCGCTCAAATCTTTGGCGCTGGAGTGGAGCGAATAAAAATTGCCGTTTTGCGTAGTGTTAAACCACCGTCGAATGGCGCACCGGCACTACGAAATCGTCCGGTACTTCGATTTGCATATACAGAATTCCGAGTCCATGAGTTTTGCCTTGCGCGTCTGTTTTCAAACTCTCGCTGCCCCCGCCACCGAGGGAATCGTGCAGGATGAAATTCAAGGCCATCAAGTTGGGGGCTTCGTAACGATCGACGTCGCCAAAACAGATTTCCTTGAAATGCTCTTTCACGCGTGCCGGAGTCAAAACGCGTTTGATGATTTCGTACGCAGCCGGTGAATAGGCGACGACGCCAACATTGCTGCCATCGCCCTTGTCGCCCGAGCGAGCATAAGCCAATTTGGAAAGCGGGATTTTCATGGCGGAACCTTGAGCCTGGATAGTCGAAATCGGTTGACCAGATGATAGCAAACAATTCTAAAAATGTTTAGACTGGGCCTTTCTTCGATCGCAGGGGAGAGTTGATGCAAATATTCAAGTCGTTCTGGCGTTTCCTGTGGCCCAAGGCGTCCGATCTGCCGGTGGTCTCCATCTGCCTGTTTTTGTTGGTGGCCATTGCAATTCCCGAATTGCTGCAGTTACCGCATGGGAGAAATTCTCGTTTCGAACAATTGACTATTTCGGATTTGCTAGTTCGACTTTCGCCGTTAACGGTTTTCGCGATTGCCATCGGTGCGACACTGGGTGTATTTAATCGTGCCCAATTGCGAGAAAACCGGTGGTGGTTTATTGCGATTCTGGCAATTTTTTTCGGAGTCGCCGTACTTTTGCGTTGGCAGAGCCTATTGCAATTCAGAGCTACCACGCCATCCTTAGCCATTCCCGGCTTGCCGACAGTTTGGCTGTTGCAAGTCGTGATATTTCTGGTTGCCTGGCTGAGTACGAGGCTGTGTTTCATCTGGCGTGGAATGAGTCACCGGATGGCACGTCCGATGGAGGGGAGGCAAATCAATCGCACTCGAGTATTGATCTGCTTCATGATCGTGATGTATCTCATCTACTTGGCAACCAACTTGCTGCCAAAACAGAGTGGGACGACCGAGTTCCAGCTTTCACTTGATAACTCCTGGATTTGGCTTTTAGCAGGATTGGTTGGGGTGTTCGTGTTGTCGTCGGTGCCGGCACTTATTGCCGAGAGTTTCAAAACGCCGATAGGATTGTTGGTACTGGCAGTATTTTTCGTGATCGTTGCGACCATAGCATTGGGCATATTTTCGTTCGAAAGCTTGTATTTTGTGATCCCCCTGTCGTTGATTACGATCGGGATGCTGATTTCAGGAAAGTGGTATCGTAATTTGCCTTCGAATACTGCGAGACCATTAATTGGATCGCTCTGGTCATTGGGTCTAGTTGGGATCACGATTACGATTTTTGTCGCTGCGATGAGATACGATCTAACAACGTTGATTGCATCGGGAATGACTGACTTGCAGACCGCGCGTATTATTCGTCAGTTGAAGACCCAGCGCGGAGTTGAAGCTCGTTGTGCTTCAACTTGGGAACTTCGGGCATCGGGGATTGAAGGTGAGATTATTCTTCAGCCAACAGCCGCCCCAAATTGTTTTGCGTCGTTGAACGGTTATGCGAATCCGGTATTCTTTGGATTGACTCGATTGACTCCGGAGATTGAAACCAGGTATTTCCAAAATTTGTCCAAGAATTTCGTTTGGCTGACCGATTCGGTTGTTTCGATCGAGCAAATCGGCGATCTTGCTAACGGAACGCGTTATCTCAATCTCGAAAATGTACGTTTCGTGGAGTCTACCGCAAGCGTGGAACGGCCTATTTTTACGGCAAGTTCACGCATTATCTTTTGCGCTAAATTCCAACCCGGTGAAGCCAGCAAGCTACTAGCGAAGATTGATGAAAAAAGCTTCAAGGGCAGGTTCAGATTTACCGATTGCTCACCATTTTCTTCCGAGGATTGGCAACAAATTTTTTGGAAAAGTCAATTTTTTCCAATCACGATTGACCAATCACCGACGCCTGATGTGGTTGAAATAGTCTTGTCGGATAACTTATCCAGGTCCCTGACTGTAAACGGTGAAGCCCTCGGAATTGGTGAAATATTCCGGTTGGCGATAGATTCATCGTTAGCCATCGAACTGAGCCGTTCCACGGTCGATGACCGGGTATTTTGGGAAATTTTATTTGCCTCTTCCGGTTCGACTTGGAATTTCGGGTTTAGGGGAAAAGTTACAGAAATGGCGGATGGTCTTGATAGGGACGCTTATTTGGCATTCATCAAATCGACCCATTTGTTGTTTGACATTGACGAAAGTGATTCGCCTCGTGGTTTGTGGATGCCTTGGAACGGCGCATCCATGATTCCAAAGATTTCAGAATTTACCGAATTGGAGATTCTAAGTTTTGATTCCGATTGGTTGCCATCATTGCAGACACAGGCCCACTTCCGCCCGCAAATAAGTGACCTTACTGATTTGGGCCAGCTGATCAAACTTAAACGTCTGGAATTTTCGGACGTGGTTTGTCCGGCTGATTTGTCTTTTCTACAGACGATGCCGGATTTGGAATACTTGCGGTTGGATGTTTCGTTCAATGGAGTTCGAGAAGTCGACTGCGGGTTTGAAGCGAAATTTTGTCCGCAATTGAAGACCCTGGTAATCGCCGGTCGTCCCACCAAAGCGCTGGCGCTGGAAATTGCGAAACTGGCCAACTTGAAGTCTTTGACAGTCGTTGAATTGGAGGGAGTGAATTCGTTGACAGCCGAACAACGTGAGGAATTTGAGGCGCTGATCGGGAGTCGAATTAGTCCGATCTACGTGTTGGGTTCCGAGTATGAACCGACTCCGCCGCCAGAGTTCATGGCCCATCGACAACGCGTCATCCAGCAACTGCGCGAGAAGTATCTTAAGGAATAGCTTTTATTGCTAATTGTATTCCGAACCGGTCAATAGCTTCTGTGCCGAGGCCACATTTCTAGATGGCGACCGGGCGACCGTCTTCAAGTGCCGATTGCATGACGGCATCCATGACCTGTTGGGTTTTTAACGAAATTTCTGGCCAGTGGGATTCCAAGTTACCCGAGTTAACAATGTCCGCAAACTTCCGAAACAAGTTGGCTTCTTGAGAATCGACGGCGCTGTCCGACGACTCGTGGACTTCGAACTCCTGACGATTTCCCAGCATCTTGAACTCGCAGCCTGCGGTAACAAACTCAGAATTCGTCACATAAAATCTGGCCGGCGAATTTGAAAACGGCAGCACGAAATCCGGCAGATGCAATTGCCCCAGCGTGCCACTGATATTGGCCCACTGTTGATGGGCCGTGATGAAACTATTGTAAAAGGTCGCGGAGACTCCATCGGCGTAGAACAGCTCACCACTGATTTCCATCGGTACCGCTGCCGGGCTGTCGGCGCGGTGTTGTCCGCGCAACATCTTTCCGCAGACGTGAGTGGGAAGTTCGTAATTCATGGCCCACAAGGAAAAACGAATTGTATACCAGCCCAAATCACCGAGCGCTCCGAGCGGCTCCAAGTTGCTGTTCAAGCGAATGTTTCCGGCTTCAAAATCATCGCCACCGTTGAAGCTGAACTGGCTGGCGACACGGCGAATTCTGCCAACTCGGTTTCCAGCGTCCAGGATCGTTCGCATTTGTTGTAGTCGTTGCGTGTGCATGTACATCACGCCGTCCATGAACTGGACCCCGTGCATACGGCACGCTTCGATCATTTCCCGCAAATCAGTCGCGTTATTGGCACAAGGTTTCTCACACATAACGTGTTTACCGGATTCGGCGGCGCGAATGACGTACGCTTTTCGCAATCCGGTGGGGAGCGGTACGTAAACGGCATCGATATCGGAGGCAGTCAACAGGTTTTCGTATCCCTCGATTGCGGCGGGCGGAATCGGAAATGGTTCCGTCGCCTGACATTCGTCGATGAAGGCTTGGCTGGTCGCCAATTTTCGGCTGGCGACCGCGACGACAGAGCCGTTGCCCGAATTTTTGATTGCCAACCAGTTTTTACGGCCGATGTTGGCGGTGCTGAGAATACCCCAGCGGCAGTGAGATGGAAGCTTTGACATGGGGCTAAATTGGTTGGTTGGGAAATCATAAATAGTTAGGAAATTTCATCGAGTTCTGCTTTAATCGCCGCGACCTCCGCCCGCCTCCCGAGCGCGTTCGCTGTCGCCCGTCGCCAATCAATTCCCAAATATTCAGCCAATTTATAGGCCAAGTGCAAATCCAACACACCGCGATATTGATTGACGATTTTCTCTTGCTCATAAATCGTGTTGCGATCGGAATCAAAGCCGGATTCAAAATTGTCGCTGAGCTCGGCAATCCATTCTTCGGGTACACCCTCGGCGCGGCAGGTTGCTGCATTCCAGATTTCATCACCCGTACATTTGAGCAGCAGGAATTGCGCTGTGACCGATGAGAAATTCAACGATTTGCTCCGTCACTTGGAGGAACTTGGCGGACCGATACTCCCAGCTCCTTCCTCGCGAGTTCCAAGTCGTCTTCGGCGTTCTGTAAATTTGTTTCTGCTTGCTCGAAAACGGTTTGGCTGATCGAGCCCGATTTAATCAAGCGATCGGCCTTTTGAAATATTTCGCCAGCCAATTTCAGTTTCGTTTGCGCCGATTTGATTTTATGGAGTTTTTCGCCCTGCCCATCCTGGACCGCCCGGAGACTGAATTTTGCGACGTCGAATGCCGATTGAGCGCGCTGATATTCCAATTCGGACGCCGAGCCACGCTGATACAAACTGGCGATAACTTCCAGTTCTTTGGTCAACAAGTCCAATTCCAACTGAGCTTGAGCGAGGGCTATGTCTTTGGCCTTCGCCGGGCTTTCCAGTTCGATTACTTTCAGCATCGCCAATTTATAGTCGAAATTCGTACGTCGCAATTCCATTTGACTGACGGATCCGTTCTTAGCCAAACGTTGCGCCCCGACATAAATTTCTCGCAGTTTGGCAGCCGATTGTTTGGCGGCTTCAAGTTCTTTTTCCAGTTCTGTGGTTGAACCAGTTGTTTTCTGGCCGCTTTGTTGGGAATTCGGGTCTGGAATACTGGTTTGCGCGACCGTTTGATTCGAGAACAAAACGGCCCCAATTAATAGGACGGCGACGTACGCGACAATGAAATTGAAAATTTTGTTTCGCATGGGTCGATTGTCCAGTCCTGGCTACTCAGGTTTACAAAATCGATCCAGCCACTCGAAAAACACGCGTTGCCAAAGCACACTGTTTTGTGGCGACTGCACCCAATGGCCTTCCTCCGGGAAGTACAGGAAACGCGACGGGACGCCCTGAAGCTGCGCCGCAGTGAAAGCTTCCATGCCCTGTGATACGGGAACTCGAAAATCTTTTTCACCATGAATTACCAGCAACGGAGTTTTCCAATTTCCAATAAAGCGATTCGGTGAAAACTCACGATACTTGGCTTCGTTTTCGGACGACTTCCAATAGGCGCCACCCAAATCGTGGTTGACGAAAAACAGTTCCTCGGTTGTGCCATACATCGATTCGAGATTAAAGACACCACAATGCGAGATCATGGTACAAAACCGATCCTGATGGTTTCCCATCAACCAGTAGACCGAGTAACCACCAAAGCTCGCGCCCACCGCCGCGACCCGCGCGGCATCGATATACGGCTCGGCGATCATCGCATCGGTGGCTGACAACAAATCGCGCATCGCCTGACCACCCCAATCACCACTAATTTCGTCGTTCCATTTTTGCCCGAAGCCGGGTAGTCCGCGACGATTCGGCGCCAAGACAACGTAACCCTGCGAGGCCATCAAATGGAAATTCCAACGATAGGAAAACGACTGGCCGATCTGAGCCTGCGGTCCGCCCTGGCAGAACGTCAACATCGGCCATTTCTGGTTCGACTTCGGATCAAATTCCGGCGGTTGAATGATCCAGCAGTGGATTTTTTCTCCGTCGGTCGCTTCAACATAACGTTCCTCGATTTTCGGTAGCTCAAGTCCTTGATAAATGTCACCATTGATGTTGCTTAAGGTTTTCGCGGTTCCATCGGCAAACGTCAACTGCACCAGCTCCTCGGGACGCAACATGCTGGCTTGAGTCGCCACGATGGAACTTCCTGACGGCGAGACGGCAACGGGATCCCAATTGAAACGGCCATCGCTGATTTGCGACACCGAACCGGTTTTGACTTCAATTTTAAACAACTGGTTGGTGCCGCGCGTTTCGGACGCAAAAATCAATCCGCTGGAATCTGGCAACCAGACTGCATGACCCGCGGTCTGATCCAGTCCAATGGTCAATTCGCGAGTCGTCTCCGAGGCGCGTTCTACCAACATCAATCGGTTGCGATCGGCCTCGAAGCCAGGTCGCTCCATCGAATGATACACCAACAACTTGCCGTCTGGTGAGAATAAGGGATCATTGTCATATCCCTGATTGGACGTCGTGATATTTCGAGCAGGCGATTTTCCGTCAGCCGCGACGAGATAGATATCGCTATTCGTTGACAGAGCCCAATCAGGAACATTCTTCATCGAGAAAGCCAATTCAGTTCCATCGGGCGACCAAGCGAACTGTTCACTTCCACCCATCGGGGGAACCGGGCAATCCGCTTTGATACCCTGCATCAAATCGTGGGCCGGACTCGCCAACCCTGCCGAGTCAATATCGGCAACGTGGAGATGGCTGTAAGCGTAATCATGCCATACGTTCCAATGTCGATACATCAGTCCATCAATGATCCGCGCGTCGGCTTTCGGCAGATCGGGGTAGAGTTCAACAGGTTTCTGGTCCATTTTTACATCCACCGTAAAAGCAATTCGATTGCCGGTCGGGGCAACTTTTAGATTCGAGATACCATCGGCAACGGACGTGATTTGTTTCGGTGTCGCTCCCTGGCCAGCGATCGTCCATGCCTGATTTGTGGGGACCGCAGCGGGGGACGCGGTTTCCGTTTTCGTTTTGTCTGCCGGTTCGCCGACAACGACGGGGGCAGTGCCTTCGAACCAAAGTTGCTCTCCGGCTTTCGATTTGATCCATTGCAGAGAGCCAATGGATTTCCAGTTTTCGAGCCAGCGAGTTTCGGTGCCGGTCGCCAGATCCAAGACGAACAGCGACGTGAGCCCACTGTTTTCGGACAACTCAAATCGCCGAACTGTGTAAGCAACTTTCGATCCATCGGCCGACACGGTCGGATCTGCCAGACGTCCCAGCTTCCATAACAGTTCCGGAGTCATGCGTTTTGGTTTTTCAGTTTGGGCGGCAGTGTCTGTTGTCATCGTGGCCAAGACCATCGAAAAAAAGAAAAATGTCGGCAAGATTGTTAATCGGAATTTCATACAATCACCAAAATAAGTTTTGAATTGAATGTGGCTAACCAGGATATTTCGCCTCTGGTCGGGGGCGTATAGGGTGCTCGGTTCCCCATTTTGCCCAATATACACTGCTGACTTGGCGTTTGACATAGCCGGAGAGTCAATCGTTGGCCTAACGGATTTTCCCTTACATGACGTTGAACGAAAGCTAGGAAAACACTAATTGTATTCCCCATTCGACCTTCAAACCGACTTCCCATTGGAACGCAAGTATGAACTTCCAGATTTTTCATCGGATTGTTGTGTGCCTCGCAATCTGCACGAGCGAATTGTTTTTTCCAGCCTCGGCAGTTCACGCGCAACCCGTGCCCTATAAAATTGACAACGCCCACACTTCGGTGATCTTTGCCATTAATCATTTTGGGTTGAGTTACACTTACGGCCGGTTCAATCAATGCGGCGGATCGTTTGCCATGGAGAATGGTGAGCCTACCCCGCAAGGTTTTAGTTTCGTGATTGACGCCAATAGCATCGATACCAATAACGAAGAACGCGACAATCATTTGCGCGGCCCGGATTTTTTTAATAGCACGCAATTTCCGGAAATCCAGTTTAAGACCACCGGATTCAAGAAAGTTGACAACGAATATCAAGTCACCGGCGACATGCAGATCCTGGATCAAATTCGAACGGTTACAATGCCGTTAAAGTTAGTCGGAATTGGCAATGACCCTTTTGGAAAAGAACGAGCCGGATTTTTCACGAAATTCACAATCAAGCGCAGTGATTTCGGCATGGACGCGATGGCGGGTTCGCTCGGTGACAATATTTCGATCACGTTCAGCTTTGAAGGTGTCAAAGAATAATTTCGAAACTTGCCGGATTGGAAACGGGGATCGACACCCAATCAGCGGATGATTTTTGGCGGTTCGTCGTCGCCGACCGTATGCAAAATCGCGATTTTCTGCCAGATCTTGCTCGACAAACCGGTCGTCAAAGTCTCCAATTCCGACACCGACGCGAGTGCCACGCCATCATCGAATTGTTGCACATAGACTGCCGCGACTTTCCCCGTGAGCGATAACATTTCGCTGCAATAGTCCAGGTACCGACGTAACTGAAACGTCGTCATCTCGAATTTGGGAGATTGCGTTGTCGCATCAAAAGTACCACGGTTCGCGATACGATGCGGATCTTTGGTTAGCTGGTGCATGTCGATCACATGGGCGATGGTTCGCAACTCATGAATCGCTTTCAATGCGCGTTGTCGTTTGTAGCGCGTTTCCAAGGTCAGAAAAAAGAATATCGCGGCACCGATCAACACCACATCATTCAATACTGATTCCGACAGCGTAATCACTTGTGCCGGATCGGCCAATATTCGGTTGAGCGGGACCGAGTCCGAAGATAAAAAGTACATTCCAACTGGAATGATCGCAAACGCCAGAATACTGAGACAGACAACCCAAATCAGAATTCGCAACCACTTTACCGGTCGTCCAATCCATTCGGCTCGGGTCTTCATATTCTCGGCGACATGATCCAATTGCTTGCAGACGCGCGACAATCCAGAATTGGGAAACCTTTCGTTGATTCGCTGGTTGAGCATCTCAATCGTGTCTATAATCTTCTGCGGGTCGAGTACCCCCCGATTCAAATTAAGATCCGATTCCATCAGATTTGTTTCCTTTGGGCTGATCGCAAAATTTGCGGGAGCTGGAAATTCGTTCAGAGACAAAGTAACTTACGATTAAAATAATAAAAAATTGGACACTTCTCGCTGAACGCTACCAAAATGGATATTTGTTTTCATGAATCCCGCAGGCTTGCCCTGCGGATCGTTGGGCTTTTCGCTACCTACAAAACGATGCACTCCCTTTCGCTTTTCCGCCGGATTTGCCGGAGGCAAATCCGGCGGAAAAGCGAGGATGGCGTTGACTCGTTGTGTAGTAAAAAGCCGAAGTATCCGCAGGGCAAGCCTGCGGGATTTTTTGCGAAGCAAGATGAGTGGTGGCGCTCAGCGAGTAATGTCAAAAATTGCCCAGGAATTAGCATGAGTCATATGATACTCAATTTTTGTTGGCTGTTGCCAGCCAGTTTGCTGTTAGTGGTAATTTTTCCGGTCAGGGCCGGAGGACAAGAATCCGTTGCCGTTGATCCCAATTCGGGCAAAGTAAAAAATCAGGACGGCGCAACCGTCGAAGAAAAGCCAGTGGTTTATGTGACCGATTTTGAAAATGAAACCGATGATTGGGAGTTGATCGATGATGGTTGGAAGATTCAGCCCGGTGATCATTCCCAAGTTTTCAGTCAGTTTCGCAAGGAATCCAACTACATTCCCAAATTTCGCTCGCCTTTCCATCAGGCAATTCTTCGAGACAGGATTGTGGGCGATTTTCAGTTGGACGTTCGGGTTCTGAGCACGCATGTCGATTACAACCACCGGGATGCCTGCGTGTTTTTTGGTTACCAGAGTCCAACCGAATTTTATTACTTGCATTTGGGCAAGGTCACGGATCAGCATGCCAATCAAATTTTCATCGTGAACAATGCTGACCGATCGAAGATTTCTTTGACCACGACGGAGGGGACGCCGTGGGACGACCAATGGCATCAGGTTCGAATCATTCGGAAAATAGATTCTGACGAGATCCAAGTTTTTTTCGACGATCTCGAAAAACCCGCGATGACGGCGGTGGATAAGACATTCGTTTCCGGTCGAATTGGACTGGGTAGCTTTGACGATACCGCTGATTGGGATGATTTCAAATTAAGCGGTGTCGTCGTGGAAGCTGCGAAAACGGTGCACGGCTCGTGAAACTCACTCGGCCGCGAATTTCCTTGTTCCGTTTGCTCGTTGTGATCACCGTCGCTTGTGTGATGTTAGCGATTTTCGGCCGTATCCGTTCGCGCGCGATCGTGCAACAAAAAACGATCGCGGCGCTATGCGTTAATATCGAGCTCCCTTGGGCTGTTTTTTCGGGTGGTCCCGGCCCACCACAGAGAAAAGCCGCGACGATCGTATATGATTTTGAGCTGGAGGAATATCTTGCAGGCCAAAGCACAGGGTTGACGTCGGTTGCCAAATCAGGTTGGCTGGCCGATCAGTTGGGAAAGGACTGGGTGCATTCGATTGGCTTGGTCAATTTTTGGAGCTCCGCAACTCCCACGCAAATTCAGCTGGCGAATCGGTTCGATCGTTTGCAAGTAGTCGAATTGGACGACGGACTTCAAAATCAGGAAGCTTGGAATGAACTTACGAAAGCAAAAAGCCTTCGAAAATTGGAAATTTGCGTTTATCGAAGTGATGTTCCAGAGGATCTCGACGGCGAAACAAATCGAACCCAGGTTTTTCGAGATCGGATCAAGCAGCCGCCGATCGAGTTTGTTGGTTTATCCAAAATGACGGGGCTAACAGAGCTCGCGGTCAAAAGCGGTAGATTGACTTTATTCAATCTCCGGCAAATCGCCGCGACCAAGAACATCCAAACGTTGCGACTGTTGGACGTGCAGATAACACCGCCAGACTTAAAGGAGTTTCCGCAGATGGAGACGATCAAATCGCTGTATTGGTCGATCTACCTCAATCCGCTCGATGACGCGGAATTCCGGTTCATTGAGAATTTGCCGAATCTGGAGAATTTCGCGCTTGCGGGTAGTTTTGAATTGACCGATCAAGTTTTTTCGTCGCTCGAAAAACTTGGCCATTTGAAACAACTATCGTTGCACGGGACTCGCCTGACAGGCACCGAGCTGAAGCGCGTGAGCCATCTGAACTTGGACAAGCTTGAATTGGCAGCCAGTAATCTGAATGACACGGGGTTGGTAGGCATTGAAAAATTCCAGCAGCTGACGTATCTGGAAATCGGTTCGACAAAGGTGACCGACGCCGGGATGGAATCGGTATCACAGCTGCCATTGTTGCGACATCTATCTATCCGCGATACAGCGATTGGCGATGCGGGCCTGATGAAGTTGACCGAATTGAAGCAACTCAAACTATTGCGCATTCGCGATACCGCCATCACGGCCGCGGGACTGGCGGAGTTTCGAAACCGATCGGCGTGCTTGATCGATCGAAATTAATTACCACACGGTGATCGAGCCCTGTTGCCCGCGCCTGCCTGGATCGATTGAGCATCAACTTTCACACGACCACTAAATCCCCAGCACGCGGTCGAGATGATTATGCAAAACGTCGAGCGCATGAGAATTCTCGCCCCCGCGCGGCACAATGATATCGGCGTGCATTTTGCTGGGTTCAATAAACTTGAAAAACATCGGTCGAACCGTTTGGTGATATTGGGCCAACACCGAATCGAGACTGCGTCCACGATCTTCCATGTCGCGGCGCAGTCGCCGCGACAGACAAATATCCATCGGTACATCGACAAAAATTTTCAAATCCAGCAAATTCCTCAATTCCGGCCGATGCAGAATCAAAATGCCTTCCAAGATCAAAACCGTCGAAGGCTCGAGTGTTTCAGTTTCTGATTGGCGATTATGTTGGGCATAATCGTATTGTGGAACTTCGACCGCTCGGCCCGCACGCAGTTCTTGTAAATGGGCCACGAGCAATTCATGTTCCATCGCATCGGGATGATCATAATTGATTTTTTCACGTTGCGGAAAACTTAAATCATTCCGGCAGCGGTAGTAACTGTCTTCGTTCAGTATCGACACGTCCGCCGAAGTCCGTTTCTCGCGCAGTCGACGATGCAGTTCCCGCGCTAACAGACTCTTCCCGGCTCCCGATGCGCCGGCGACTCCAATGATCGTTTTTACATGAGACATATTGAGGTGTTGGTGCGATCCAATTCGTGTTGATGCAACAGCTACGATTCTGCTTGTTGCAAGGTGTTTTGGCAATCCACGCTGCTGTGTCCGGCGGCTTGTAAAATTTACACGCCAGTAGATTCGCAATGGACTTGGCGTGAAAAAAAAGTTTGGCTAATCTTCGTGTCCTGCACCCAAAACTCTAATCTTCGAGTCCCACCATGTCGACAATGCGTCACTTGTTACTGACCCTGATTTTGTTCGGTTGCTGCAACCATCGAGCGGCAATGGCGTTTCAAATCGATTTTGGTTTGCCCGAGGGATATCTGACAAATCTCGTGGGCGAGGGGGCCTGGAAGGGCCAGTTTGGTTCCGGGTTGAACGGAAAATCCGGCAACAGCGAGAGTCTCGATATCAACATGACGTTGAAAATGGATCGTGAAACCGATGTCGCTTCCACAAATGTCCAAGCGAGTTATTTTTACGGATCAAATGCCGTTGCCACGGTTACCGATCGTCTTTTCACGCAACTTCGACAGGAGCGAAAACTGGCGAAAGAAGGTTGGGCTTGGTACGTCCAAGCAGCCTTAGAATGGGATCGTTTCAAAGCCTTTGATTATCGCGTCGCGCTGCACAGTGGTTTGTCGTATCAGTTTTATAAGGACGACAGTGGGTTTTTGAAAGCTAGAATGGGTGCTGGTGCGTCCAAAGAAGTCGGCAGTGTGAACGACGAATGGAGTCCGGAATTGCAATTTGGTGGCGATTGGGAACGAAAGCTAACTGATACCACGACCGTGTTTGCAACTGTGGACTATTTTCCAAACGTTTCCGATTTCGCTGACTTTCGAGTCAACACGAATGTGGGATGCAACTTTCTCGTGGACGCTCCGAGAAACATCAACTTCCGCGTGTTTGCCCTAACCCGTTTTGACAGTACGCCGCCGCCGGGGACAGAAAAAAGCGACATCGATTACGGGATGGCGCTCGTGTTTGGATTTTAGCAGAGCAACTGCTCTATCGAATCGACAGCGTCGTGATGACGATTATGGCCCGATTTCGGCGACCACAATGGGCAATCCGTCGGCCAATAGTCGTTGGGCCTCAAGCAACAGAAAATCATGTTCCATGAAAGGTTGGTAGCCGATATCCTGCCAGCGGATTTTGCCGGCGCCATCCACCAGAAACGTTCCATGCAACGGCTTGTTTTCAAAATCGTCGAACGCGCGAAACTTCTTGAAGATCTGCAATGTTTCGTCGGACGCCAACCGAAACGGCATTTCACCGGTAAAGCTTTCAATGGACTGCTGTAAGCCGGCCGAGTTATCGCTACTAATGGCCAGCATTTTGATGCCGGCTTTCTCAAAGTCACCAACGTGCGGAGCGAAGGCGTTCAATTGTTCGGCACAATGCAGGCAACCATGTCCCAAGTAGAAAATCAACACATACGGCTGACCGTGGAATTCGGAACTCCCAGCCGTTTGATTGTTGGAATCGACGATCGACCAAACCGGTGCTAATGGTGGCGACCAGCGGAACGGTCCGAGGGATTCCAATGCCGGACGAAACCCCAAATCACTGGCGGGCTCGACCGGTTTTCGCCAATCCGTTTCCAATCCCTGCAAATCGGCCAGCGGCTTCAAACGCGCGAACATTGGTAGCGTCAGATCGAACGAACTAGAAGTCTCGCGCAACTGTTGGAAGGTCTTTTCGGCATCCGCCACATCGCCATTTTGAAACTGTATGAATGCTAAACGGGCCAGTGGCAAGACTTCTTTCGGCCGACGAGTCACCTGTTCCTGAACAGTTTTCAAACCTTCGTCGGTATTGCCTCCGACGAATTGCAATTCGCCCAACCAGCTGACGTCTTCGCCGGTTGCGGCCAGCAATCGTGCATACGCAGTTTTATAATCCTGTTGGGCAACCAATGTGTAACCTTCGACGGCGGTTAGCGACTTTCCGATCTGATCCACCAAAGCCTCCGCCGCCGCCAACTCGGATTTCTTCTCGTTAATTTTTGTCGCAGCTGCGGCCGGATCGATTTCCATTTTCTCGGCCAGCGGCGGACGGTCTTCGCTGGAGTCGATTGCTGATTTCAGTCGATTGAGGGCGATCAAACAATCCGCTTTCAACGTACGTTGTTGTTGGGACAGCAATTCCAACTCCGCAACGGCGTGGGATTTTCCTGTTGGTTGCCCAGTAATCGCGGCTGCACAACCAGCCAACCGCAAGCATTTGATCCGATCTTCGGGGGATAGTCCGGCGGCCGCCAAATAGGGGGATTGGCACAAACCATTGGCTTGGTCGAATAATTCGTACTCCCGCAGTACCTGTAACAACCTTCGCCGGCCATAGCTCGCACTGCCATTGGCTTTCTTGAGATCGTTGTATTTGGGATGTTGTGGTAATTCGACCATGTTCTTCGCCAAATCCAGGGCGTCATTGGCCCGGCCAGCAAATGACAGATTGCGAATCAACCATTCATTATTGTGGGCAAAATTATGAATCTCGTCCGGCATGATTTGATCGCGTATCATGTGGGCGTGATCGACGCGGGCCGAAGCCTCTTGCTGGTAGATAGCGTCCTCGTACCGATGAAGCTGCGAGTAGATGTGGCCCGGCATGTGCCACATATGAGCAATGCTCGGCGCCGAGATCCCTCCCTGAGCTGATGAGCGCAGCGCTTTTTCGGGCGCGCGATTGTCCCACAAATGAATGGCGTAATGATGAGCCGGATGCAATGGCTCGGCCGCAAAAACCTGTTGCAAGAGCGCATCGAGCGCGAGATAGCTGCTGACAGGAATTCCCTCGCGACTGTTTTGCCAGACGCGATGTGCAATCATAGCTTTGGCTTCCAGATCTTCCGGAAATTTCAGGGCGATCGACTCCAGATTTTTTAGAAACTCAGCGGCTCGTTTGGATTTCTCCTCAGGTTTGTCGCTTAGATATTTAGATAGCGCTTCAATGTACAGGCGGTCCCGTTCAGATACACTCTGTTTCAACTCCATTGCTTTGGCAATAAATCCTTGTGCGCGCTTGCTATTCTCAGCCGTGGCCCAGGCGGCTCCCCAATACGCCATCGCGCAACTTTCATCGAGCGCCGCCGCCTGGCGAAACGATCGTTCCGCTTCCAGAAACCAGAATCCGTGCAGTTGCCCAATCCCCTGGTTGATAAATTTTTGGGCCAACGCGGATTTTGTCGTTACGGGGAAATTGACATTTCCAGTGCCACCCATCAAATAGGCGCTTTGGCGAGGTCCTTCATTGAAGGCTGCTCCATGCGACGAATGGCCCGCGAGCACCTCAGTTAGAGTCACGTCCAAGTCGTCGACGGTTTCCGTAGATTGTCCCAGGACCATAGATACCAGCGTCAACCAGGCAATCGCCAAGGCGCCCAATCGGGTAACCGGTAAACAGGAAAAATTTCGACAATCCATACATTCGTACCTGTGACGCAGTTAATCGCGTAAAGGGGGACGTTTATTGCAACATCGCGAGCTATTGACAACCATCATTGTAATCGTAGCCGGTTGGCAGCAACAGCTTTGGAGCATGCAAAAATCGTCATCGCCCGAGAACCAATTCTTGCCCATTTCGTGGACTTGGAGCCTCACGCCCCGTGGTCTGATCCACTCCGTTGTCCAAAAGACTGAACCCTGGGAGATTTCTTCCTGGGGATAGGCTCTTCAATGTTCGTCGAATCCTTGATTGGCGATGGCCAAAGTTTGCTTTTCGATTGGACTCAGCGTTGGCGGCGTGGCAGTCCCAACGGTTACAAAAAAACTTGGTGGTCGATATCATAAAGAGAGGCTTTGAACGCCAAGACTGATTCGAAAATCGTCGTCCTATCTCCAATAACCAATGACAGATCCCAATCCGAACCATGTCGAATTCCTGGTCGCCTGATTCCTGGCGCAGCAAAATCAGCACCCAACAACCGGTCTACCCAGATGCCGAGAGTCTGCAAAATACCTTAAATCGGTTGGCGAAATTGCCGCCCTTGGTAACCAGTTGGGAAATCGAAAATCTGAAACTGCAACTGGCGGAAGCCGCCGAAGGACAGGCGTTCCTGCTGCAGGGCGGGGATTGTTCGGAAAGTCTCGAAGATTGTGAAACCGATTCGATCGTACGAAATTTGAAAATCATCATGCAGATGAGTTTCGTATTGACGTTTGGATCGATGAAAAAAATCATTCGCGTGGGACGAATCGCCGGTCAATACGCCAAACCCCGCTCGGCTGATATGGAGACGCGGGAAGGAGTGACGTTACCGGTGTATCGAGGCGACATTGTCAATCGGGCTGGCTTTACGGCGGCGGACCGCTCACCTAATCCTGAATTATTGTTGCGCAGTTATGAGCGTGCCGCGCTGACATTGAACTTTATTCGCGGTTTGAGTGCGGGCGGTTTTGCGGATATGCACCATCCCGAAAACTGGGACCTGGATTTTGCGACGGACTCACCCCGTTCCGTGCAATATCACCAGATGATTGATTCCATTCGCAATTCTTTGAATTTCATGGAGGCACTTTTAGGCACGGCGTCGCGCCAGAGTAAAGCCGTTGATTTTTTTACGTCGCACGAAGGATTGCATCTGAGCTACGAACAGGCCCAAACCAGGCGAGTTCCTCGGCGCGAAGGCTGGTATAACATGAGCACGCATTTTCCGTGGATCGGTTATCGGACCGCTGATATTGGCGGCGGTCATGTGGAATATTTCCGCGGTATCAGCAATCCGATCGGGATCAAAGTCGGCCCTCAGATCGAGCCGGCCAAATTGGTCGAATTGATCCAAGTCCTCAATCCGAACAACGAACGGGGAAGAATCACGCTGATTCATCGATTTGGCGCCGATTTGATCCGCCAGCGCCTGCCCCCCATTATTCAGGCGGTGCAAAAAAACAAGTTGTTGGTCTTGTTTTGTTCGGATCCGATGCATGGCAATACTTTTTCGACAAAGTCCGGGATCAAAACGCGCAGTTTCGATCAAATCGCCAGCGAACTGGAGCAGAGCTTCCAGATTCATCACGAAAATGGCTCAATCCTCGGCGGAGCGCATTTGGAATTAACGGGTGACAACGTCACGGAGTGTATCGGCGGCTCTGGGCAATTGTCCGAGCCGGATTTGGAACGTTGTTACAAAAGCCTGGTCGACCCTCGTTTGAATTATGATCAGGCGATGGAAATCGCGTTCTTAATTGCCGAACGAATGAAGGCCAACAACGGACGCGATCAAGCGGCATTGAAGTAGATAGCATATGGAATCCGCCACACGCCCAAATGACGATCGCTTGACCGATGAGCAACTCGCCGCACTGGCGGCCTGCGAAGCACGGTTGGGTTACCAGTTTCGGGACAAAGAAATATTGTTTGAGGCGATGACGCATTCCTCGTTCACGGATCATCGATTGAGTTCCTATGAACGTATGGAGTTTCTCGGAGACTCGATCCTGGGATTTACGGTATGTGAGTATCTATTCCAAAAATTTCCCCAATGGAATGAAGGGGATTTGACGAAGATCAAATCCAATGTAGTTAGCCGGCACACGTGTTCGGCGATGGGACTGGAATTGGGTTTGCAGGAGTTTTTGTCGGTTGGCAAAGGGGTCGGCGCGAGTGGCAAGGTTCCGAAGTCTTTGTTGGCCAATGCATTTGAAGCGACGCTGGCCGCGATTTATCTGGACGGAGGAATGGCCGCGGCACAGATTTTTTTGCTACCGTTTGTCGAAAAACACGTTGCTTCGGCGATCGCCGGCGGGTTGGAAATCAACTATAAATCCGCCTTGCAGCAGTACTCCCAAAAGCGGTTTGGCATTCCGCCAAATTATCAAGTGCTGGGTTCGACGGGACCCGATCATGACAAAATGTTTCAAGTCACGGCACAGGTATTGAAGCGTTGTTTTGAGCCGGCCTGGGGCAAAAATAAGAAAGAAGCCGAACAGCGCGCGGCCGCCAATGCGTTGGCGGCAATTGATGGGCTGACACCCCCGTTTGTCGATACGTAGTTCTGGCATTCTAGTAAGTCGAATTCCGTGGTAACTTCTTGGTCGACGTTTATTGTTTTGCTCCCTTTCATTTCCTGAGTTTCTACCCTGGAGCGCGTGCACATGGAATATGGTGAAAGCTGGCGGCGAATCAAGAAACAGTCGTTGGGTCAGCCACCGGGTTTGCTGCAACAGAATCCCAACGCCAGCCAGCCCGAGACTACGATCATAGCGTTTGACTCGACCAGATTGGTGGAGCTTCCCTGGAGTACGCTTGGGATGGCTCGGGAGCTGGGAAAAATGTACGACGTGGTCTGGCTCAACATCGACGGCTTGGGCGACGCCGGACTCCTGACGGAAATCGGTGAATCGTTTGGCCTGCATCCACTTTCGCTGGAAGATTCCCTGAACACGCATCAACGCGCCAAATTCGAGGACTTCTCCAATTATCTCTATGTTGTTTTGCGGATGCCGCAAAATCCTTTGCCGAAACTCTCGACGGAACAAGTCAGCGTTTTTCTGGTCGATAATTTTGTCATTACTATTCAAGAGGATCCGGGAGACTGTCTCGAGCCACTGCGAGATCGGCTGCGGAAAAATAAAGGCCGTGTCCGTTCGCGAAAATCGGATTATCTGTTGTACGCGATTATTGACAGTGTGATTGACGCGTACTTTCCTTTTATTGATCAAATCGGCGAGCGGCTGGACGAAATTGAAGAGCAGATCATCGCCGATGAGGTACCAGTTTCGACAAGTGTAATACACCAGGTTCGCAACAATGTCCGCTATCTACATCGAATTTTGCGACCGCATCGGGATATGATCTCCGAAATCACGCGAACGGAAAGCCCGCATGTTTCAGCGGAGACTCAGACCTATCTCAAAGACTGTTTTGACCATTTGCTCCACTTGGGCGAGCTGACGGAGAACTATCGGGATACGTGTAGCGATTTGCGAGATTTTCAAATGTCCAAGGTCACCAATCGCACGAATGAGGTCATGAAAACATTGACCATCATCTCGACTATTTTTATTCCGCTCAGTTTTATTGCCGGTGTCTATGGGATGAATTTTGATACGATGCCGGAGTTACATTGGAGTCTGGGCTATTTTTATGCCTTGGGGACGATGGGGTTGGTGGGTGGACTTTTCTTGAGTTGGTTTTGGTACCGCGGTTGGTTTGAAAAAAGGGTCTAACTTGCCGAACTCAAACCGTGATCCTCGACCCCTATTCGGTATCAATTTCCCTAATTGGCAACATCATGCGCCGAATTGAAGTATGATTTTTTTGGCTACTATCCCAAGAACAATTGCCACAACACACTCGATTTCCAGCTTTGAAAATGCACTCCATGCTTGACCAAGCCCACCCCCAATCCCCTCGCATGAATCACGGTCCGATCCGTGCCCGTCAGTCCATTGGAAAATACCGAGTCGAAAAGAAAATTGGCGGCGGAGGATTTGCGTCGGTTTATTCGGCGCTCGACACGATCGAGGGGATTCGTGTCGCGCTGAAGATACCTCACGAGCATTATGTTTCGCACGAGATGTTGGAAATGTTTCGTCAGGAAGTGCGGCTGGCCGCAAAACTGGATCATCCGCACGTGTTGCGATTAAAGGACGCCAGTATGATTGATGGCCGATTTGTGGTCGTCACCATGCTCGGTAAACAAACGCTGGACGAGCGACTCAAAAAACGAATTTCAGTGGAGAAGGCCTACGATTACGCGTCTCAGATGATTTCAGCGGTCGCTTATGCGCATCAGAGCGGGCTGATCCATTGTGATATCAAACCGGATAATTTTATCTTGTTCGAGAATGATCATTTGCGACTGGGCGATTTCGGAATCGCCAAAGTCTCGCGCAGTACGATTGAGGGTTCGGGAACTGGAACCGTTGGTCACATGTCACCCGAACAAGCCATGGGTAAACCTTCGACGCGTTCGGATGTGTTTTCGGTTGGATTGATAATCTATAAGATGATGACTGGCTATTGGCCAGAGTTCCCTTTTGTTTGGCCGCCGCCGGGCGCGGTTTTACTTCGTCGCAAATCAGTACACCCGGAGATGATCGCGTTGATTCGCAAATCACTTTCGTTGCGGCCTCACGAACGATTCGCGAATGCAATTCGGATGCAAGACGCGTTTCAATTGATTTTGCCTAAAGCTGTAAAACTGATACAACAGAAAAAGGCCAGGAAACGGAAATGAATTCCGCAGAAAATCGGATCTGGTTCCACGAAAATTCCGGCCAAATCGCGACCCCTCCTTGTGCCGCCGGGTTGGCGATCGGATTTTCGGAACGCAGTCCGGACAAACTGACTGATAATGAGGACGCCGCAGGACTGTTTGTGGTTTCGCCGGAATGCGTCGTCTTGGCGGTCGCTGATGGAATGGGCGGGACCAATTGCGGTGATCGGGCGTCGCAAACGGTGATCACGGCAATTGGCGAGAAAATCCTTGGCGTCGACCAACCCGAGAACATTCGCGGGGCGATTCTGGATGCGATCGAGGCTTCCAACGAACAGATTCTGGGCTGGGGTATCGGCGCCGGCTCGACGTTGGCGGTGGCCGTGTTTTCAGCCGGGACGATGCGGGCATTTCATGTCGGCGATGCGGCCGTATTGTTATGTAGCAATCGCGGAACAATCAAATATTCAACTGTCGCTCACGGCCCGGTCGCGATGGCGGTCGAGATCGGTGTGATGGATGAATCGGAAGCCATGCATCATGTTGACCGAAATTTGATCTCCAACTGTATCGGCTCGCGCGAAATGAGAATTGAGATTGGCCCCTCGCTGGCCATGTCCAGGAATGACACGTTAATGGTTGGCTCCGATGGGCTGTTTGATAATTTGATGATGCAAGAAATTGTCGAGCTCATTCGCTCTCGCGACTTGCCCAAACGAGCCGGACAGTTGCTGCAGGCTGCTCGCAATCGAATGCAGGCAATCGACACGACCCATCCAACAAAACCGGACGATCTGACGGTCCTGATGTTTCGGCAACGAAAATGACCGGTATCTCGACCTGCATTAACGTGTTGTCGGATTGTCCGCCGATGCGTGAAAATTATCACGATCGGATTTTTAACGCAAATTTCCTCAATTGCGTTAAAGGGCCAGAATACCATCTGTCGAAAATTACCTGTGCTGAATTGTTTTACGAATAATTTCAGTGGGACAGAACTAATAAGTGGTGGGCAGGTCCTATCATTCTCAACGTTCCGTAGTTCGTTGAAATACAAGTGACCTACTTGCCCTGCCGAAGGAGGCAGTTCATGTACAGGCACACTCTCTATTTTTCGTTGGCAGTTTTCTTTTCAGTTGCCACTAATTCATGGGCACAAATCGGTGAGAATTCCGGATTGTGGAAATGGACTGAGAAGCTTCCCCATCATCAAGCCATTGTCGAAGTCTCGACCAGTGGCGGAATTGGAACCGGGGTTGTGATTTCGATCAACCCGGAAAAACGGATTCGCGACGGATTCGAAGGCTACGTTTTAACCGCTTGGCACGTAATTCAGGACGATATCAAAACCAGCCAGATCAAAGTCAGCTACCGCAACGGTAAACGTTCCAAAGGCTGCAAAGTTGTCCAGTTCGATGAAGAAAAAGACGTAGCATTATTATGGGTGTGGGTGCCCAATGATATTCCCTCCGCCAAAATGGCCGCCAATCCTATCGAACGTGGAAACACCTTGGAATTTGCAGGGCTGGGCGGCGGTTCCGATCTGAAGAGTTACATCCGGCATTTTTCCTCAGTCGCCTCGCCCCCTTCCAGCCTGGAAAAGATTTTTGCCGATGTGCCGCTGCTTCCCGGCGACTCCGGCGGTCCGGTGTTCAACGAGAATCATGAAGTCGTCGGGATCATTTCCGGCGGGTGGTTCTGGTGGGACAGCGGTTTGAAAACGGAAACAGGATCGGGCATTCGCACGACCTGGCCTGCTCGCGCCAGCAACGTGGGCCCGATTCAGACATTGGTTTCCAAGTTGGCCGCCGAAACTGAGGCCTCCATCAAGCGGTAACTTCCATGATCACTTCCTGAGTTTCAGAATGACGCCTCTTCAAAAAGTTGACTTGTTGCGCGCTGCGTGTTGTGTTGCTGGTTGCGATTCAGAGACGACTGCTGCCGAACGGCAGTTGATCGATCGTTTAGCCAAAGATATTGGCGTCGGGGCGGCATCCGTAAATGCGATGATCGCGCGAGCGCAAACCGATCCGGAGTTTCACCGTTTGCAATTTCAGGTGATGAAGAAAGACCCGTCTCAAACCATGGCGATCTTGTTGGAAGTCGCCATGGCGGATGGCAAACTGACGAACGCAGAAATCAATGTATTGCGTGGACTGTCGTCAAATCTCGAGGTGGCACCCGCTGTTTTCGACGAATTATTATCGAAAATCGCCGCGCTGTTGCCGCCCACGGAGTGAAGTTGTCGGTGAGGCCACCAAGCCGCAAAAACGTGTGAATTTGCCAACGTTTTGGCACTTCTACGGGGTACTCGGTTCGTTTGCGAGTTGTTATTCCGGGCAGAGCGATTGATCGTTCTCGGCAGTCGACGTCAGCTGTTTTGTAAATGTAGACAGTTTAGTATGATGCTGTTTCATATTTGAACTGCGGTTTCCAAAACAATTTTTCAACGAACACTGCCCCTATGAAAATTAGCTGCACAATCATCGCGTCGCTTGCGATCCTCTCGTCTTCATTCGCGCAACAGCCTGTCGACGAAATCGATACTTCGGCACTGGATCGATCCGTTCGCGTCCAGGACGATCTGTTTCAACATGTAAATGGCTCGTGGTTGAAAAATACGCCAATCCCGGACGACAAATCGGACTATGGTTCCTTCGGCCAACTGGCGGACCTATCGCAACAACGAATTCGTGAATTGATCGAAGAACTGGCAGCCGGTCGACACGCACCGGCGACTGACGCGCAAAAGGTGGGTGACTTTTATAAGAGTTTTATGGACACAACAGCTGCCGAAGCCAATGGGTTCAAACCGTTGGAATCGGAACTGGCAAAAATCCGCCAGCTACAATCCAAAGCGGAAATTTGGCAACATCTGGGTCATCTTGGTCAGATCGGTGTCGGCACTCCGATCGGTTTCTTTGTCGGGCAGGACGCAAAACAGTCCGATCGGTACATATCTCAGATCATTCAAAGCGGTACTTCGCTACCTGATCGCGATTACTATTTGAAGGATGACGAAGCTTCAGAAGCTACCCGCGCATCGCTGCGCAAGTACATCGCCACCCTTTTACAATTGGCGGCCATTGAGAATGCCGACGAAGCGGCCGATGAGATTTTTGAATTGGAGAAAAAACTCGCAACAGTCAGTTGGGAACGAGTGGTTTTGCGAGATGCCGAGAAACGTTACAACAAATTTACATTGGCGGATTTGCAAAAATTGACGCCTTCGTTGGACTGGGCCGTTTACTTTTCGGCCGCCGGCATCAAACCTCCCGCGGAAATCAATGTCAATACGCCAAGCTTTTTCGAAGGCCTCGAGAAAATCGTTGCTGAGACTTCGGAAGAGACTTGGTTGCGATACATGCAGTATCACTTGCTTAGTTCCTATTCGCCCTACTTGTCGCAACCCTTCGTGGACGCGAATTATGAGCTATTCAAGAAACAGTTAGCCGGTGTTCCGGAACAGGAGCCACGTTGGAAACGCGCAGTGAATGCGACCGCGGGTGAAGGAGCTGGGGATTTTGGCGCGCTGGGCGAAGTGGTGGGTAAACTCTATGTCGCCAGGCATTTCAAGCCCGAAGCTAAAGCGCGGATGGAAGAATTGGTCGGCAACCTGTTGTTGTCGTTCAAAGAGAGTATCAATGATTTGAAATGGATGTCCGCTGAAACCAAGATTAAGGCCCAAGAAAAATTAGCGAAGATCGATACGAAAATCGGTTATCCAAACAAATGGCGCGATTATTCGAAACTGGAAATTGAGCCGAATGATCTGGTGGGAAATATCATGCGTTCCAACGTTGTCGAACATTTTCGCAACGCTGAGAAGCTAGGTCAGCCGATCGACCGGGAAGAGTGGGGCATGACACCGCAAACGGTCAATGCCTACTACAGCCCAACGAAGAACGAAATCGTTTTTCCAGCAGCGATTCTGCAGGCTCCCTTCTTCAGCATGAACGCGCCCGATGCGCTGAATTACGGTGGAATTGGGGCGGTCATCGGACACGAGATCAGCCACGCGTTTGATGACCAGGGCAGCCGGTATGATGGCGACGGAAACTTGAATAACTGGTGGACCGCTGCCGACCAAGCAGCGTTTGCGGATTTGACAAAGCGACTGATTGCTCAATACGAGGCCTATGAACCACTGCCCGAAAAACGCGTCAACGGACAGTTGACATTGGGCGAAAATATCGCCGATTTGTCCGGGTTGACGATTGCCCACAAAGCCCTTGGGATTGCGCTCGCCGGAAAACAGCCCGAGCAGGTCGCTGGATGGAACGCTGACCAATTGTTCTTTGTCGGTTGGAGTCGTGTTTGGCAGCGCAAGTACCGGGACGCCGAAATGGTAAAACGCCTGCTCACCGATCCGCATTCACCCTCCCAATATCGCGCGAACGGACCGGTGATGAACATCGCCGCGTTTTATCAAGCGTTTGATGTGAAAGAAGGTGACGCCCTATTTAAACCTGAATCCGAACGAATCAGTATTTGGTAACGGATTACCGGGCTGTTCTCTCGATTTTTCGCCCAATAAAAACGGTATTGGGTGGGCGAGCCAACTGCGGTACGATCAAAGGTAGTTCACAGCAGGGCCACGCGGCCCTGCTGTTTTTGATCGACTAAGGAGTTGTGACATGCCAGCCGGAGAAGCACCTAGAATACTGATTACTCGGCTCAGTCATATTGGCGATTGCATTTTGACGCTCCCTTTGGTGTCGGCAATTCGTCGTGTATATCCGCAGGCTTTTATCAGCTGGGCGGTGGAATCTCCCAGCCAGCAATTGTTGGGTTTGCATCCTGGTATCGATCAACTGATCTTGATTCCTCGCGGCTGGGCGAAGAAGCCGAGTTGCTGGCCAGAGCTGGTGCAGCAGCTGCGAAAACCGAAATTTGAGATCGTCATCGATCCGCAAGGGATCACCAAAAGCGCCGCCTTGGGTCGATTGAGTGGGGCCCGGCGTCGAATCGGCATTCGTGGGCGGTGGGGGCGCGAACTCTCGCCCTATTTGAACAATCAGCTTGTGACGACCAAGTCCAGTCATCTTGTCGATCGCACCCTCGAACTGCTTGTCGCGCTAGGTGAACAAGGTTCCTTCACGGGTTCCGGCGTGGAGTTTGGATTACCAGTTTGTCCGATCAGCCAAGTGAAGATCGAAAGCTTCTTGTCTGGTCAGCGGCTTGGAGATCGCTTCGTCGTGATTAATCCTGGTGCGAGCTGGGCCTCGAAACGCTGGGAGACCAATCGCTTCGCTGCCGTGGCCAACCATTTGTTTGGGCAACATGCTATCCAATCGGTAGTGACGTGGGCCGGTGCGGCAGAGCAGGGGATGGCCCAACAAATTCATGCACTGGCGCCAGCGGCAACGGTTATCGCGGATCCAACCAGCCTGCGAGATTTGGCCGCGCTGTGCCAGACGGCGAAATTTTTTCTGGGCTGCGATACCGGGCCGCTGCACATCGCGACCGCGATGGGTGCACCTTGTGTGGGGCTGTATGGCACAACTCGCCCGGAAGAGTCAGGCGCTTATGGACCGCAACACATCGCGGTTCAGAAATGGTACCAATCGGGTACCTGCCGCGCGCGACGTAGTGCCGGAAATCAAGCGATGCTAGACATCCAGGTTGCCGACGTAAATGCTGCCGTTGAACAAATGATCGCTCGCCTGGACTCCGAGCCAATTTCACAGCGCAGGGCCAGTTGACTAGGTTTTCCGCGATCCCTTGTCTTGCTTCAGAATCCGGTCCACTCCGACGTCGGTGACGTCACGCGCGACCGCAAAAATCAACCCTTCCTCCGGAATTGACTTGGCCGTCCATTCCATCACCACATAATCACCAGCTGCGGTGCGATAACGGTTCTGGAAACGCACAATGGGTCGGCCTTCAACGAGCTGACCCATGACATCCATGGTCTTTTGATGGTCATCAGGATGCACAAATTCCAGAAACGGACGAGACATCAAATCGGCATCCGAATGACCCAATAGTCGGGAGAAATTCGAGTTGATTCGGCGGAAGTAACCGTCTAACGCCGCAATACAAAACAAATCATGTGACAATTCGAAAAATCGGGTCATGTCGCTCTGAAATCTGGCGAACGCTGTATTCTGATAGGTGGAAATTGCTCCGGCGACCTCGCGCGCATCATCGGGCCGGTCATCTGGATCGGGTTGCAAGCAATTAATCGCCAGCCGAATCAAGGCCGGATCCGCGTTGCAATTAATCAATCCGCGGTGCGCCGACATTATGTCACCAGCCACTGCCGAGCGGTAAATTTGTAATTTGCCTTCGCCTCCATAGGGCGGTTTCCCGGTCAAGATATGACAAAGGCAAGCACCTAATGCAAAAACGTCGGTTCGTTTGTCGAGGCTCCCTCCGGCGGCTTGCTCCGGCGCCAAATACTCAAGCGTGCCACCCACGACTCGCAGTTGGTCGTCGGGGGGGCGAGCATTGGTTCGCAAGATGCTCACAGATGCATATTTTCCATGGCGATCCAACTGCCTGGCCGACCCCCAATCCATCACGTGGACTTCGCCATAGGTTCCGATCATGATGTTCGCTGGTTTAATATCCAGATGAACTATATTACGCGAATGAGCATAGGCAATCGTTTGACAGACGTTGGCGAACGCGCTGACGGCGTGCGATTGGGTTTCGCTGCCGAATGTCTCGTCTTGGATTACGTTTTTCAAGTTATTACCATCGACCAATTTCATAGAATGAAACGGACGGCCATCATCGCATGTCCCGCATTCGAAAACGGGTGCCAAGCCTGGATGAGGCAATTGTGAGATAATCCTGGCTTCCTGCTCAAATCGTTGAATGATGTCGTCACGGTTCCTAAACTCGTGCCGCAATACCTTGATGGCTACCATTCGGTCCAAATGGCAATCACGAGCCTTATAAATAATACCCACGCCGCCGCGGCCTACTTCACCGAGGATCTCGTACCTAGTCGCCGCTTCAACAAATTTTGGGGGGAAATCCTCCGCCAACATGAACGCAACCGAATCGGATTCATCTTCATCAAGAGAACCGCGGGTGGGCTGGTCTTGATATTCGGATTCCATGTGTGTGCCGTTTACGATTTATAAACACGTGCATGTGCAGAAACGATCTGCCAAAAGTATAGCAATTGTCTCGGGGAAAGACACACAAAACCCATCATCCACAGATTAATTTGGGTCGGTCGGCCTCAGTGGACCCCGCCAATCCGGGGTCGTATTATTGTTGTGCCAAATAATTGTTTTGACACCCAAGATTTGGGGTCGATCGTTTCCGGCCAATCGAATCGAGGAATTCACAGCAATCGTGATTTTTCCACAACCCCAAATAATGCTGATCGACCCGCTCAATGCAATACCGCAGCCCATGTGACCTCAGCGGAAGGCTCCGTGTTCGGCGACTTCCCCGACGCTTTCACTGCCAGTAATTCACGCCACAGTTCGTTGCGCTTGTTCAATCTACGCCATTAAAACAACGTGGACTTTGGGCCTCGTATCGAATCTCGAATTGTCGTCACCAATTCGGCGGCTTGTGCCGCCGACGAAGACAATGTCGTAATGTGCCCCATTTTGCGACCGGGGCGCGAATCCTGTTTGCCATACAGGTGCAGGTAAGTGCTTGGCGATTGCAATACTCTGTCGAATTGGGGTCGTTCGTTTTCCCAATCACCACCCAACAGGTTGGCCATCGCGGCTGGCTGAATGAGTGAAGTGTCTCCCAGGGGCAAGTTGCAGATCGCTCGCACTTGTTGCTCGAATTGGCTTGTTCTACTGGCCTCGATCGTCAAATGTCCTGAATTGTGGGGGCGCGGCGCAATTTCATTGATCATCAATTCACCATCGAGACTCACAAAAAATTCCACGCATAAGAGACCTTCCAACTCCAAGCACTCGCCGACAGCCAACGCGATAGTTTCCGCTTGTTTCCCAATCGCTTGTAGTTCGGGCGAGGCCGGACAAGTCGTCACATCAAGAATATGATTGGCGTGAGTATTGGTGAACATGGGAAACACGGCCATTGCTCCCGCCGGCGTCCGCGCAACAATCACGGAGACTTCGGCCCGCAACGGAATCCATTTTTCCGCAATCAGTGGATCAGGGCCGAGCAATTCAAAAGTCTGTTGCGCTTCGATCAAATCGGAAACACGACGCTGTCCTTTCCCATCGTAACCCCATTTTGTCGTCTTCAAAATCAGTGGCCACCCGAGCGTCTGGCCGGCCGATGCAAGATCTGCCAAAGATCTAATTTCTCGATAGGGAGTGACCGGGAAGCCGAGATCTTGCAGTGTTTTCTTTTCGTTGATTCGATCTTGGGCCACCGCCAGTACTTTGACTCCCGGGCGAACGAGAGTCACTTCCGCCGCGCGCGCAACCGCTTCGATGGCGATGTTTTCAAACTCCAGCGTAACCACATCGACTTGTTCAGCGAATTTGCGAACTGCCAGTGGATCAAGGTAATCACCAACAATGGTATCGCCAACAACCTGCGCGGCCGGACAATCTCGCTGATCTGAAAAAACTACCACGCGATATCCCAGTCGTTGTGCTGCCTGAGCAAACATCCTGCCAAGCTGCCCACCTCCAAATATTCCCAGAGATGCACCTGGTGCAATAATCTTCTGCTGGTCGTTCATGGTGGGCCTATGCCAAGTCCTGATTGTCTAATACAGATTGGGTTTGTTGCGCTGCAAACGCCTGCAGTTTCTTGGTCAATGCAGGATTGCCGAGAGCCAATATCCGGGCAGCCAGCAGCCCTGCATTTTTAGCTCCAGCGGCACCGATCGCCAACGTGCCCACCGGAATTCCACCCGGCATTTGCACGATACTCAGGAGCGAATCGAGTCCCTGCAAACCTGAGGATTGCACTGGCACGCCGAGCACGGGAAGTGTTGTACAGGCGGCGACCATCCCTGGCAAATGGGCCGCCCCGCCCGCGCCAGCAATGATAACTTGCAGCCCTCGCGTATGAGCCTGCGTCGCATAATCGATCATGAACTGGGGTGTTCGGTGCGCCGAGACAATTTTCGCCTCGTAGGGAATTTTAAAATGGCTGAGCATATCGCACGACGGCTTGAGTGTCTCCCAATCGGATCGGGAACCCATGATGACACCCACGAGAGCTGTTGTTGTCGTCAATTTTTCCGACATAGGATTTATCCCGCCTTTTATTCGTACTGGATTCATTTCGCGAGGATTGAAACTCGGCCGCGAAAACGCGAACTCGATGAGATCCGTTTCAGATTCCGCCGTGAACTCAATTCATTCTAGCGTTCGAACTCGAGTTCATTAAGCCGACAGGTGATCCAGGGTTGGAGACGGAAGAATCGGGACAATTGATACCGGAAACGGATCAACCCGATGGCGCGGGTTTACTGGTTAGGCAATTGCCTCGCCGAGATTTCTAGCATAATCGGCAAGTGATCCGATCCAATCGCGGCCCCGACGGATCTGTGGTGCACAAATATTCCATCGGACACAAACGCATGGTCGATCGGGATCTTGAATATTCCAAAATCCCGGTGCCAAGTCGCTTGAAATCCAAACCCCTGGCGACTGTCACGAAATCCAGTCGTTTCAATGAAATCACTCAAAAAGGGCGACCACGGCGTACAGTTAAAATCGCCCATGACAATGGTGGGTTCATTAATCGTCTGGAGTATTCGCGCCGACTCGACGAGCTGCTGATTGCGAAGTTCCATTCGGATTGGGTTGGTGGGCGATAATGTATGCAAGCCAGCCACGCAGATTTTTTGCTGGCCCAATTTCAAGTGGGTAATTATCATTGGGCAATCGACCACCGAGCCGGCCAACTGGTGAATTTTCGTTTCCTCAAGTGGAATTTTGCTGAATAGGCCAATTCCAAATCCATGCCAACGGGGCTCGAGAACCCGAAAGGGATAGCGATCATGCAACGGTTGCATAACCTGCTCCCAATCATTGGCGAATTCAATCAACATCACCAAGTCCGGGTCGTCCTCGAGGATTCGCTGGACAGCCAATTGAGGAGTTGGGTTGGACGCGTAAACATTGGCCGACATGATCTTGATGGTCGGCGATCCGCGCGGCGGCTGTAGACCTGGCAAAAACACCCAGACGATACCGATCATGCTCCAGGCTGTGGCAATTCCAAACAATAGTGCCAACCTCCAGCGCCGCAACAGGAGCAATATCAAGGCAAAGGGAATTAGCAGGCACATGATTTGGCAGCGAAAATTGTTTGCCAGTTCGGCGACAAAAAAATAGCGGCCCGTCAAGGAAAAAACAAACAAGCCGAGCGGTACGACGGACAACGCAACGACTACCACGGACAGGCAGGCGTTCAACGATGGACGAACCGGGTTGTTCGCCAATAAATGTCGTTGTTCAAACGAATTGGGCATAAGAAATCAACTCGGATTAGGCTCGCGCCGCCGGGTCTCGATAGAGATAAGGGTTCAAATTAGGATCGTTGTACATTTTTAGTTGCCGATACGTCCGGTGACGTTTTTGGCCAGAAAAAATCGCGTCGATCAACTGCTGCAACGACAACGTGAGTTCATCCTGTTGCAATAAACAGATCGCCAACTTTTGCTGCACTGTTTGCCTGTGTGCTTCGGTAACCTCCAACCGTTCCAGTTGCTCCCTTAAGTGATAAATTCTCAATGCCAGAATCGACAATCGATCAATGGTCGACCCGGGCGTTTCCGTATTCATGGGAGCCCCCTCGATTGGAACGATGTTTGCCTGGTCCAGCATAAGAGTGATCTGGTCATCGACCCGCTCAATCATGTCATTGCGCTGCTGATTGTAGCGATCGATTGACCGCTTCACGCGCGCAATTTCGGCATCGCTGACATCGCGACTCCGGGCGATATCTTCCTCGTGCCACAGCCAATAATTGAATTGATGTTGTTGGCGAACGAGCTCCAACAAATCATCTCCGACCGGCGGATCATCGTCGATTGATTCGTGCCAACGAATAACGGATAGACTATGAAGCTGGACAATTTGTTGGATGACAATCATGACTTGGATGCACTTCGGCAGAGTAAAAAACCTGGAAAACTCCGAATCAACCAACGATAGGGACACCGATCCGTCTCATCAGTTTCGCAAATTCTAAACGGATTCGCCGGATTGAAGTATCTCAATTCGAGTCTGAAATATCTCAAAAACTGGCGTTACGTCGCACTTCGCCGTTGGATTCATGCGAAAACTCCCCTATGATTGGTTGTCGGTGGGTATCCACATCAGGGACTGACTCAAATTTAGAGTTTTTTGCAGGAGCTAAGCCGTTGTTTTCCAAAAAATCTTTTTTTGTCTTCCATCGAATCACCAGCGTTTTGATATTAGCGATGGTCGGCCCTGGATTCACGGGGATGGCGGCATTTGCGGCACTAGTTGCTCAGAACGATGCACTTGGTCAGCCGGCAAAAGATCCGATTCACCAGCCACCAAACGCTCCAACGCCAGGCGAAAAATCGGCCCCGATTCCGGCCGCAGCGACCGACTTTGATGGTGCGGCGGCCTATGAGTACCTAAAGAAAATCTGCGACATCGGCCCGCGGCCAAGTGTCTCCGTCGGCATGACGCGTCAACGTGAATTGTTGACCAAACATTTTGAAGAACTTGGGGCGACGATTATTTTGCAGAATTTTAATGCTAAAGATCCCAACACGGGCAGCCTGGTTCAATTGACCAACCTGATGGCGCGATGGCATCCGGAACGAAAGAACCGGCTGTTGCTGTGTTGCCACTATGATACGCGTCCGTTTCCCGATCGCGACACGCAAAATCCAACCGGTGTATTTCTGGGCGCCAACGATGGCGGCAGCGGAGTCGCCGTGTTGTGCGAATTGGGCAAATTCATTGACGGGATGGATGGCAAGTACGGCGTTGATTTTGTGTTTTTTGATGGTGAGGAGTTCGTCTTCGTCGCACAACGCGATCCCATGTTTCTGGGATCGACATTTTTCGCGAACGAATATGCGACGCGGAAGTTCGACTGGAAGTATCAATTTGGTGTCTTGTTGGATATGGTCGGCGATGCGAATTTGCAGATTTATTATGAGGGAAACAGTTTTGGATTTGCCCCCCGGCTGACTCGCAGCATTTGGAGTGTGGCGCACGACTTGGGAATCAAAGAGTTTATTCCAAAGCAACGACATAAGATCAATGATGACCACCTGCCACTAAACAACATTGCGCGAATTGACACGTGCGACATCATAGATTTCGATTATCCAGATCCCGATGCCGCCACAAAAAATGCGTTTTGGCACACACAACAGGACACGGTTGAAAACTGCTCAGCTGATTCGTTGGGAAAGGTCGGTCGCGTCATGCTGGAATGGCTCCGACAAATGCAACGATTGAACAAAAGCAAATAACCACCAATGTCGGGAGGCGGAAATGATGGCGGAGTATTTATTTCTGTTGGCCTCATTTGAGAATATTCGCGGCTATGCCTTGGCTGTTGGCATCGCTGGAGTTTTGACCGGCATTCTGCTAATGAATGCCCATAAACGAACCTACGAATTAAATGTCGGCCAAACGTCCAACCTACGCTTAAAGAAATTTGAGACGCGCAAGTTTCGTCGTCGAACCATGGTGGCGGCGATGGTTGCATCGGTCGGCTGCATGATGTCCGCACTCTATGGTGTTACCGATGCCAAGATTTTTTCGATTTTTATTTTACTGATCATGGGCTTGCTGATTGGAATCCTGGGCGTCGCGATGATCGATATGTTTTCTGTCGGTCTGCAGTCCATGACCCGGATTGAAGATCGGCAGCACAAAGAGTTCCTGGAAGAGTACCTGCGACGACGGGAGCACGCCTCAAAAGATGATCCGGAATCTTAGCGTGTGAACGTTTCCAAGTGCCCCGGGGTGCCTGAATTCACGCCGGAATTGATTGCGGGCGTTTTGCCGTCGCAAGAGCGCTCACAACTCATTGCTTTTCGACTATAATCTGGGTTCGTCAAAGAATGTATCGATCGTCCATTATCCCATCTGCATATCGTTGCCCCGTATGAACCTCCCGATCATCGACGCTGCAAAAAAGCAATGCGTCCGCCTGGAAACATTGGCCGGAACAGCGGTCCCAACAGCAGCTGGAAAAATTCCACTGCCGATGTCGATGCAAGAAGCCCGCGATCGGGGTTGGGACGAGATCGATATCGTGTTTGTCACTGGCGATGCTTACATCGACCACCCCAGTTTCGCGATGGCGATTCTCGGACGAACCTTGGAGGCGGCTGGCTTTCGCGTTGGCATTGTTTCGCAACCCGATTGGCGAACCTGTGACGACTGGCAACGATTTGGCCAACCCCGACTGTTCTTTGGAATCAGCGCGGGCAATATGGACTCGATGATCAATCATTACACCGCCAATCGAAAAGTTCGCAACAGCGATGCCTATTCGCCGGGAGGTCGCATCGGCTTGCGACCCGATCGGGCGACGTTGTCGTATTGTCATCGTGCGCGGGAGGCCTACAAAGGCGTTCCGGTGATCGCGGGAGGGGTCGAAGCTTCGCTGCGCCGGTTAGCGCATTACGACTATTGGGGTGACAATGTTCGTAAGTCGATTCTGCTAGACAGCAAGGCTGACTTGGTTTGTTTTGGGATGGGCGAAAACCCGATTGTAGAAATTGCCCAGCGACTCGCAGCTGGTGAAAACGTCAAAGACCTGCGCGATATGCTCGGAGTCGCCTATGTTTGCGGGGCCAAGGACATATTGCCTACTGATGCCATCGAGCTGCCGAGCTTCGAAGCAGTTCGCGACGACAAATTTGCCTTCGCCGAAGCCACCAAGATCATTCATAACGAAACCAACCCCTTCAATGCACGCCGATTGACCCAACGTCATGGGGACCTGACCGTGGTTTGCAATCCACCGCAGTTTCCGATTTCGCAAGTCGCGATGGATAAAATTTATGGGTTCCCCTATACGCGTCAGTCGCATCCAGCCTATACCGAACCGATTCCCGCGTTCAGTACGATCAAAGACTCCGTGACCATTATGCGGGGCTGCTTCGGTGGTTGCACATTCTGTTCGATAACGGCGCACCAAGGCCGCGTGATTCAATCGCGCAGCAAGCAATCCGTCATCGATGAAATCAGTACGATGGCCGCTGATCCGAAATTCACAGGCGTGGTCAGCGATATCGGCGGTCCCACGGCCAACATGTATGAGATGAAATGCAGTAAGCCCGCAGTGGAAGCCATTTGCCGGCGTCAATCGTGTGTCCATCCCAAGATCTGTAAGCTGTTGGGCACCGACCATGGACCACTCATTCAGTTGATGAAAGAAGCTCGCGAGGTTGAAGGTGTTCGCAAGGTGCTCGTCGCCAGCGGTATTCGCATGGATCTGGCTCAACGCAGTCCGGAATACATGCAGCAGTTGACCGAACATCACGTCGGCGGTTTGCTCAAGGTTGCACCCGAGCATGCCAATAACGAAGTACTGAACAACATGCGTAAGCCGAGTATTGATGAATTCGCCAAGTTCTCGGATAAATTTCGCGAACAATCGAAAAAAGCCGGCAAAAAACAGTACCTCGTGCCGTATTTTATTTCCAGCCATCCCGGCAGCGACTTGAATTCGATGATTGATCTAGCCGTTTTTCTCAAACGCAACGGCTACAAACCAGATCAGGTTCAGGATTTCATTCCGGCTCCGCTCGACGTGGCGACGTGCATGTATTACACCGGCATGGATCCGTTTACAAAGAAACCGATCTACATTGCCAAGAGTTTGCGCGATCGAAAAATGCAACGCGCGTTGATGCAGTTCTTCAAACCGGAAAACTATTTTGAAGTCCGCCAAGCCCTCAATGAAGCGGGTCGACAGGACTTGATCGGCAACGGCTGCGATTGTTTGATTCCGGCCAGTCCGCCAAAACAAGCGATTGAAAAACGGCGCACGATGGCAGGCAAACAGTTTCGGGGCGAATACGTCCACCAAATCAATGGCCCTGAATCTGGTTCGAAGCCGGCGACTGGAAACCAGCCCGCGCCGAAAAATGGAAATACGAAAGGTAGTTCGAATAATCGAGTCTTGGCCAACGGAAATCAGGGCACGGGTCGTCTGGATTCCGCCGGTGCTGACTCACCCAAGTCACTGGGTGAAAACAAAAAGCGCTCGCAAAAGCAATCACGCTTTGAGCCGGGAGCAGGCTACCGCCCCGATCGCAAAGCAGCCAAGAAAAAACGCTAGTTGTTTGCCAGACTCGGAACTTGGAATCAAAGAGTTGCTGTTCCAACAAGAACTGGTTGCCGTTGGGTCATCCCAATCCGAGATTGCCAGTAGGTTGCTGCTTGGGCTGTCCTATTCGTATCGCTGAATGATCTTACCCGTTTGTTTATGCCGCAAGATAATTTTCGTTTTCCCGTCTGGCATTTGTTCGCGTTTGACCAGGTAATAGAGTTCATCAAAATCACGAGTCACGGCCATGTGGGGGACGTTTTCGCGGCCGCGCCAGATCGGCAGGGAAATCGGCTCCCATTTTTTTGACTCCATCGAGTGATAGGCCGCATCCATAATCGCATTGACCACATACCCGTCATAAAAAGTTTCCGTTGGAGCACGTTGCGATTCCAACGCCCCCAACATTTCGGCAAACATGTCGGTGTAACCCAGTGCACTTGGTTCGTCGCCGACGGGGAACAACCAACCTTGTGAACTTTCTGATTTTTCTGCCACATAACCGGCTTGCCCGCCCGCCGAGAATATTTCGAAACCGGTACGCAGCCAGTGATTCAACCAGATCGTTCCTTCGGTACCGGCAACTTCATCCCGCAAATCCATGCCGCCGCGAAACGCCCAACTGACTTCGAATTGGCCGATCGCGCCGTTCTCATACCGCACCAAACCGATGGCATGATCTTCCGTCTCGATTGGATGGACTTGCGTATCGCCCCAACAAATCACTTCCAGCGGACGAATGTCCTTGCCGATAAAATTGCGTGCAATTTCGATACAGTGGCAACCCATATCAATAATCGCTCCGCCACCCGATAGCTCTTTGTTCCAAAACCAGTCGCTGTGCGGACCGGGATGAGTTTCTCGAGAACGAACCCACATCACGTTTCCGATCGCCCCCGCTTGCACGGATTGCAAGGCCTTCAGTGTTTTCGGGGTGAACACCAGATCTTCCAGATATCCAGCGAACACGCCGGCTTGTTCGACTGCGGCCAGCATCCGCAACGCTTCCTCGGCCGTGCGACCAAGAGGTTTGGTGCAGAGAACAGCTTTACCAGCAGCCGCGGCAGCCAGCACTGCCGACTCATGCAAATAGTTCGGCAGTGCCACGATCACCACATCAACCTCGGGATGACCAATCGCCGCCTGCAAATCGTTCGTGGCGTACGGGATATTCCATTGTTGCGCAAATTTGTCGGCTGATTCGCGGGTTCGCGAATACACGACAGTGACGTGGTCTTTACCACGATGACGTTGCAACGCCATCGTGTAAAACATGCCAATTAAACCGGCTCCTAATAGACAGACCCGCATTCCAATCGCTCGCTTTCAGGGAGGTTAGGCCAGCAAAATTTGGTTGACTCGCGCGTCATCCCAGATTTCTAGCGGACTGTAATTCGGATGCCGACCGTTTTTCAGAAACGGATCGTTATTCCGCGTGTTGTAACAGCAGATTAAGGACCACCGCGGATGTTCGCTGGTATTTTGATCCGACCGGTGCAACAGATTTCCATGAAAGAAAATCGCGTCGCCCGGTTCCAGTTCGCAATACACCAATTCCATTCGCGCCAATGCCGCTTGGACGCGAACCATATCGGCGCCCGTTTGTTCGCCGGTTTTCGCGTGTTCGACGCGTCCGATTTTATGTGAGCCGCGAATCACTTGCAGGCAGCCATTGGCCTTATTCGCTCGGTCAACCGCAATCAAACAACTCGCCATATCCGGGAACAAGCAGCCATTGCTATACCAATAACCATAATCCTGATGCCACTCCCAAGCGCCGCCGACCTTGGGTTCTTTCAACATCATTTTATGGTGGTAGTGGTAAACTTCATCGCCCAATAGGACTTCCATCGGTTTGACAATTCGTCGACTACGAACAATCGCGGCATACGGCGACTCATCCAATTCGTTACGCACAGCCAATCGGCTCTCTCCACCACTGGCGTCCCGTTTGGAATAGGCTTCCTGTAGTAGTACCTGATCGGATTTGGCCAGCCGCAATAATGCGTCGGCCTCCTGTTGGTCAAACAACTGCCTGACGATCAGATAGCCGTCGACCTGAAACTGAATCAATTGCGGGGGACTGAGTTCAAAAAACATCGCTCACCTGGACCAAACGGAGAAAAAACAAACGGCGGAACGACGCAACTGAATCCGTCGTCCGCCGATATTAATAGAATCGTTTCCACAACGCTTCACAAGGCAATCTCTAGCAACGTATTTAGTGAAATTGCAAAAAAACCGAGCGGGCAAGCCAGTCGCGGATCTAATCCCGTCCTCGAATTGTCCCCATCGCCCGAAAAGCTACCACATCGACATCGTCCGCAATCAAACGAGTTGATCCATCGACAAATCCGAAGCTCGTCGGGCCACCAATGTGCATGCTATTGAATTGGGCGAATCCATGAAAGTGGATTTCCAATTCAACTTCGTTGCCATCGTCATCAATGATAATGACAGGAACGGTTTGCGGTGGATTATTTGGTGGCTCGCCCGACCAGCCCACGACGCGCCAACCGGTGAACGCAGAATCTTTAACGACACCGGGCCAACTCGAATCGAACACGTTGGCACTGCGCTCGCCGACGGCAATCGTGTTACTGGTCCCATCCAGAATATCAGTAAAAGGCGTCTTGCTATTGCGATAAAACATCCCATTGAGGAATCGCGCGGGGCCCAACAAATTCATGGAAGGACAAGTCTGACCATCGTCCATTCTATCTGTCTCGACTGTCGATCCAATGCAACCGACATAGTGCGTTCTCCCAATTTCAACATCGACGCCGTTGGGAGACGACACGGTAGCAAGTTGATAGGTTTCCGTGTTGTGGGTTGAAGAAGGACACAGTTGTCCGGGAAAACTCTGGGACAAAACGCCGGTTTGAGTGGGGTCCAGCAATTTGGTCTGGAACTTGATCATGGCATGCAAGCCCCCTTGCTCGACAAAAGGCAACGTGTGGGCCATCCAGCCCCAACCAACTTCGGCGGGTGAAACGCTGCCTTGCCAGCCGGGCGGAAAATGTCCATGGCCCGTTTCGTAATTGTGCAGCCCCATCACGATTTGATGGAGATTGTTCAAACACAGCGTTCGGCGGGCAGATTCCCGCACCATCTGGACGGCTGGCAACAACATGGCAAGCAAGATTCCAATAATCGCAATTACCACCAGCAACTCAACCAAGGTAAATCCGCGGTGTCGCCTCATATCTAATTCCTTTAATGTGCGATAACAGCAATCTCGATTGGATCGTGGCGACAATCGAACCATGGAAGCAACGACATTATTACACGTGGCGATCGTGCCTGTCAAATGCTGGTCGTCCCGAATGCTCGTTTGGAATGCAATCTATTTGACGCCATGCATCCATCGGGACAGTAGAGGCGACACGATTAATACCAGGACGCCGGCAATCAAACCAATCCACGCCGACAACATGAACAGGTTTTCATATTTTAATAATGCCTCCGCAACATTCAATTTTTCATCAGCGGAGATTTCGACTGCGGAAAGTTTTCCGAGCGCCGCAGCCAGTATCTCCGAATAGCTCGTCCCCAGAAACCAGCCACCCATCATCAGGCTGACCACCCGTTTAACGGATAACTGAGTAACGGCCGCCAATCCGATCGGCGACAACATCATTTCCCCGATTTCCAGCACAAAATAGGCCAACACGAACCACCAAATCCCGGTCAGGCCATTACTTTCGGGATGTCGCGCACTCCACACCAACACCAAGAAAGACAGGCCGGCAAAAATCAAACCGAGACCTGACTTGGCGGGCTTGCTGGGATTCATACCAATTTTTTCAAGTGCCGGCCAAAGCCAGGCAAAAAATGGCGTCAACAATAGGATGAACAAGGCCCCCAACGCCGTTAATTGCCCACCAGTCCACTCCCTTCCCAACGCCGTCCGGTTCATGACCCGATCGGAAAACAGAACCCATGATCCGTAGGTTTGTTCATACAACGTAAAAAACATCATGCCAAACACTATGAAACACAACACCACAAACATCTGCTGTCGTTCGACCCGGCTGCACCGCGCAAACATAAACCAGATTACTCCTGCGACCAACCCCAAAGCAACCGAATGCATGAACAGCAACACGGGACTCGGCTCAAAGACGTCCGGAATCAATTTAATCACCGACGAGTGCGATTGAATCAACAACCAGATGATGCCAATTCCGAGCAATGAACTCGCATAGATAAAATGTTCGCGCGTTAACGGCCCAAGTATTCGCTCGCGCAGTTTTTCGGGAGCCGGCGGTTCGGCATGACCATGCAAATATTTTTGTCCCCATAGAAACACCATCAATCCTAGCACCATGCCAATTCCGGCAGCGCCGAACCCATAACGCCAACCATAGGTTTCGCCCAACCAGGCGCAAAAAAGACTCGACACAAAAGAACCCAAATTGATTCCGGCATAAAAAATCGTAAACCCGGAATCGGTTCGCGGATCGTTTTCAGGATAGAGCTTTCCGACAATCGACGAAATATTGGGCTTGAGAAACCCGACACCCATGATGATGAACGACAATGACAGATAAAACACTCCCAAGGCGAACGGATCCTGTTGGACGACTCCGCTTACAACTTGTGCCTTCGTTCCCTCCACCGCCATTCCTAAATGCCCCAGCACCAATAAAATGCCGCCGAACACGACCGCTTTCCGCATTCCCAAAAAACGATCAGCAATCAATCCACCGATTACCGGAATCGCATAGACTAATCCACCGTACGCACCCAACAGGTTGTAGCCGTCACCATCGTTGAACAGGTGATACTTAGTCACGTACAACAGCAGCAGGGCTTTCATTCCATAAAACGAGAATCGTTCCCACATTTCGGTAAAGAAGCAAACGAACAACCCGATTGGATGTCCGAGAATGGTGCTTTCGTCGAGACGTCGCGCTGTCGAGTTCCCGCCTTCAATCATGGTTGATCCATTTTGCAATAAACGTTTGTGTGAAATTGTAAACTGAAAATAATCCCCGCTGCCTCCAAGCAGTTAGTGTCGGGGTTTTCGGTTTGAAATTGGGTCGGTTACCCTCCCTGAGGACCGTCGCGTATTCCGTCGCAATATTCGCTCGCATGATATCACAAAATGGTGTTCGAAAGCACAAGTCTCGCCACAACTACTGCAAGATTGTAATGCCTGCGGTAACAGCATTGAAATCATGCACCGAATTCTGGCAGCGGTTGAAATCAGTCGGTGGAAGATGTAGAACTGAGATTCGGATCGAACTAGCAAACTCCTTTTTTGACATCGGGAAATTATCATGCCGGATAAACAAACAACCTCTCACAGCGATACAAGTTCCAACTTGGGTCGGCGCGCATTTTTGCAAACCTCAGCCCTGGCCGTGGGCGCCGGAGCGGCTGCGATTTCGCTAGGCAGTAGTGCCATGGCAGGTGTCAACTTCGAAACCCAACCCAGTCTCGACAAATTTACTTTGCCAGCATTGCCTTATGGTTACGATGCCCTCGAATCCATTATCGATCAGGAGACGATGAAAATTCACCATGGCAAACATCATCAAACGTACATCGATAAATTGAATGCGGCTGTTGGCACCGCAACTGAGTTGGCGAGCAAATCAGTGGAAGATTTATTGGGAGGCCTCGATAAATTGCCAGAGGCAATTCGAGGTGCCGTGCGCAATCACGGCGGAGGACACGCCAATCACTCACTGTTCTGGCAAGTCATGCGGCCCGTACAACAGAATAATGCTCCGTCCGGAAAATTGGCCGAAAAAATCAAATCGACATTCGAATCGTTTGAGAATTTCAAAACAGCTTTTGCCGCCAACGCCGTCGGGCAATTTGGCAGCGGTTGGTCGTGGTTGGTCAGTGCAGGAGACAAGCTGGAATTAATGGCGACGCCCAACCAGGATAGCCCGCTATCGGTCGGCAAGCGTCCGTTGCTGGGCCTGGATGTCTGGGAACATGCGTACTATTTGAAATACCAAAACCGTCGTGCCGATTATGTGCAAGCTTGGTGGGACGTTGTGAACTGGGATCAAGTCGCCAAAAATTTGGCCGGCGAAAAATCTGGTTCGTAATGGAAGATGCCAGGATCGTGCAAGTGACATTTGAGTGATTTTCAGTTGTCCAGGGCGAGAATGTTCGATGCCGTCCAGTCCCGTTGTGAGTTAACACTAATGCATCAGTTAAGTTGTCTCGCCGGATTGATTTGTTTGTGTATGGTCAGCGGCTGCGAACCCGCAAATCCGGTGGGCCGATCACCCAAACAAACGGGCAGCAGTTCGACTTCCGGGCCGGCCGTAGCGCATAGCCATGCCGGCAATGATGTTTTGAATTGGCAACGGCGGGAGATCGATATCGAAGGCTATTTGATTACGATCGGTCAGCATGGCGATCATTTTCATGGAGGCGATTTGATCGAACCGGCAGCCATGATCACGCAGAACGGGGAAGTGGTCGAAAATGCCGTGGTCCGAGTCAGCCTGGTGTCGACCGTTGACGAAGCCTTACTGGCAGAAGAGGAAAAGACCATTTACGAGCCGGCGACTCCGTCGGAGCCAGCCCATTATGCGCAATGCAAAATGCAAATTCCAATCCGCACCGAAAAATTTCTGATTCGATTTCGAATTGAATTGCCTGGGATCAAGGAACCGCAGGTTTTGGATATCAGTGCCAGCGTTCACTAAGTAATTGTCCTGAAACAAAATCCCATTTTCTTCATGATGTTATACCGTTGAAAAAATTCGTTTTTGGCAATATCGTTCGACGAAGACCGTTACGATGGCCAAACGTTTCGACGTAGCAAATGAAGTTTAGAACCACCAAGTCACAAAGACACAAAGGGAATATTGATTTCTTCGCAGCTTGCTTGGTGTCTTCGTGCCTTGGTGGTTCACTTCATCTTCTCACGGAATTCCAATCCTCGACAAACCCGGTTTAACGGCTATCAAACACGGAAGTTGATTCAGGACTGTTCCTCAGCGGAGAAGTAAAAACAGTGGAGAAGTTTATGCGCACAGCCGCAGAATGGTCCACCACTTAGCGATCTCCGCGCCTCTGTGTTTCCTGAACCCCAGATGTGTGGAATTGACTTAGGCATTTCAAAAAAAACGGCAGTGACCAATCCGTACGCCGATTCCGTCGACTACCTTTTAATTGCGCGGTTGTTGCAACCATTTCTGGATTTCGACGCGGTCCAATGAAGTTTGGTCGAAATTGCTGGGCAAATCGCGACGCTAATTTATTAAGCAAAGTTTCTAAATTTTTCGTTGACTTGCGCGCGCCAAAATAATCAGGACCGATCTGAAGTTTCCCGCAGAAAATTGGGTACAACGATCCGTTTGGTGGGTTGTCCGCAATGGGATGAATTCAGGTTGCGATGGTTTTTTTCGAATTTCGAGAAATGCCATTGAGCGACGTTTTTCCCAGACAGCGGTTCGCGCTGTCCCATATTCATCACTCAATCAGGAGTTCTCAGATGAATCATGCACAGCGGTTCATGGTTCTCTTAATGGCATTCGCGGGTTTGCTCTTTGCCTCGGCTCATCCGGCAACGATCCACGAGGCCGAGGCAGCGAGAATTGCTTCCCCACCGAGAGTGGTTTGGGGTCCGATTGGAGTTTTTACCGAAATCGTGTACGAGGTAAACGGGGTAGTCAAAAATCCCGACGCCAATAACCAGATACTTTACACAGCACCGAATACTCTTTTTATGAGTTCCCGAAGCAATTGCTCAGTTCCTAGCGGTTATGCCAGAACCGTTACCTTTACGACAGAATGGAAATTGCTGGGAGCAACCACGCATACTGGTAGTTGGGGTACTACACTCGCGCCGGGAAATTCCGCTAATAACAGCCACGAGCTCACTTCCGCCAATTCAAGTGGCAATTATGAAGCCTCGATGAAAATCACCTGGGTAGACTCAAATGGCAGGGGAACATGCGAGAATTGGATTACAAATTTTATTGCTCTACCATGATCGTTTCCGAACACGACAATTTGTAATTGTGTTTTGTCGCTGGACCCGAGCGAAATCAAAAATCGCTTGGGTTCTTTTGATTCGCTATTTTCTTTTCAACGCAAGCGATTTCCCCTTTCCTCAAATTCAATCAATTTAAGGCGATCGATCATGTCGAAGAAAGCAATGCGTTCACCGATTCTTGTGTTGGCAAGTCTGGGATTTTTGTGTTTGCTGAATTGCTCGTTTCCACATGCTGTCATCGCTCAAGTCAATATGAGGGACCAATTTCCCGAGGCGTTTGAATATCCCCATCCTGAAATCTATTTAATCGACTCCGCACTTGATGCGATGGAATTAGATGATGATCAACGTCTGGCTGCCAGGGAATTTGATGAAAGTTATACTAGAAAGCGCGAGGAATTTATCCGACTGCAAGAAAATCCGGCGGTATTGTTAGATTTCAAAAGAAAAATGATGGTCGATTTTTGCGATCTTCTAACGGACCGCCAAATCGGGCAGTTCGACCTTGTGATGGCGAACAATTATTTTCGAAAAGCCGCAGAACGAAATGCGTTTTCACAAACAGTGCCAGTGCCAGACGGCGTCCAAACATTGTTCATGCTACCCGCCGTCATCAAGTTCCTGGAAATTGAAGACTGGCAGGAACTCAACATTCGCGATGCGGTCGAATCGACGAGTTTGACCTGTCAGACTTCTATTGAAAATCAACAACAAGCCTTTAAAGGAATTTTTGAACGTTGGCAGCGTGCGCTCTAGGGAGAACTATTGGATTTTCAGCAACGCGATTTTCAGCACACGACCGGCGTGCCTTTTGAGTTCCCAGAATCAGTCCGTGGAATTCACGGGAGATTTAACTCTACTGGGCCGCAATTTCTTCAGAATCAAAATCACAATTCCGTCGTGCGATTTACCATGTCCCCGCCAGACGAGTTTATCATGTTGTTGCAAACGCCGTTTTACCTCGACGCTCATATGCAGCCTAATGGAATGTTTGCTCTACTGTTGTCCGACGAGGTGGTTGAGGAACTCAGATTTACTCCCGACCAAATGGATCGTTTGAAGAAATTGAAAAGTACTTGGGAACAAGAGAATCCGCTGCCGCGGGAGCTAAGTGTTGAACTGTCCTTTGGCAGCAACATGACTTCTAAAACGCAACGCGAAGCCTCAACTTCTGCCAATCAAGCCTTCGCGGCGATCGAATCACAGGTCTTTGAGGTGCTGCCAGCGTCTCAAAAGGAACGATGGCGCCAAATTTGGAATCAGTTGGTACTTTCAATGGGCTGGCGCGAAGTTTCCCTGACTTTCCCGGATTGGCGCAATTTTCTCGAACTCTCGAAAGTACAGGGTTTGGCTTTCGATCGCATTAACAACGAGTTTCGTTCGGAGATTCAAAAGCTCGTCGAAAAACTTCAAGTGGACATGAAAGAAGCCGTGCAGGGGCTACCAATAAACCATTGCGAAGACACTAAACGACAAACAAAAAGATCAATTATATAAGGTCTTTGGCGTCTCGCTCGATACCGATCAGAATGGGCAGCGGTAACACGTGATCAAATAAGTAGTGCTTTGTGACAGCGTGGATTTCAGATTAGCCGGAACGCGCTAGCGTCCGGTTACTTGAATTAGGATTAATCGGAACGCGCTAGCGTCCGGTTACCTTGGAAAAAACCGGGGGCGAGCGCTGGACTGCTAAAAATTTGGGGTTGTCCGGATTCTCTATTGCGCAAATCTTGTTCCGTTCATGGCTTGTTTTGCGGGGCAAAGCCCCAGCCGTTTTCATAGCCCAGGCTGAAGGCCTGGGAATCGCGTCAACGATAATACACAAGGGCCAATGGCCCGCCAGTTTACCAACCATCCACAAATTGCCGGGCCTTT
>JANNPW010000019.1:0-57599 GCA_031400405.1 Mariniblastus sp. | reverse complement strand
CCTGCCAGACCCGCAAACCGTGCGCGTCCTGGCGGAGGAAGGTCGCCTTCCAGTTCCCGTAGCGTAGTGCCGCAACGCTGCCGTCGTCGGTCCAGTAGATGAATTCCTTGCGCGGCCACAGAGCCGCGCCCTTGAGCGCCGGACCGAGGTCGTAGCCGTCGAGGTGGACCTTGTAGGTGGCGTCGCCGATCTTGCGGCCCTTCAGGAGATCTTCTTTGGCCGTGGCGTCGCCGGCGGCGGCGAGCAACGTCGGCAGCAGGTCCTCGTGCGCCCCCACGTCGTTGACGACCGTGCCGGGCTGCACGACCCCCGGCCAGCGAATCATGCACGGTACGCGGTAGCCGCCCTCCCATTGCGTGTTCTTCTCGCCGCGGAACATCGTCGAGCCGCCGTCGGGCCAGCTCATGAACTCCGCCCCGTTGTCGGTCGAGTACATGACGATGGTGTTCTCCTCGAGGCCGAGCTCCTTCAGCTTGGCGAGGAGCACGCCGACGTGACCGTCGTGCTCGACCATGCCGTCGGGATAGACGCCGAGACCGGTCTTACCTTTGCTCTCTGCTTTGAGGTGAGTGTTGATGTGCATCCTGGTGGAGTTCCACCAGAGGAAGAAGGGCTTTTCCGACTTCGCCGCTTTATCGAGGTAATCGAGCGTTTTGGCAGTGACTTCCTCGTCAATCGTCTCCATGCGATTCTTACCCAGCGGGCCTTCGCTTTCGATCCTTTGTGTGCCGTCCGGGTTGGCGAAGCAATGCAGAACGCCGCGCGTCTGGAATTTTTTGATCAACGCGGGATCCTTGAAATAGTCTTCGTTCTCAAACTCCTCCTCAGCGTTGAGGTGGTACAGCGAGCCAAAGAACTCATCGAATCCGTGCGCTGTCGGCAGGGTTGAGTCAGCATCGCCAAGGTGATTCTTGCCAAACTGTGCGGTCATGTAGCCCTGCCCCTTGAGCAGCTCAGCGATGGTGACATCGCGTGCCTTGAGACCTTCAGGTGCTCCCGGCAAACCTACCTTGAGCATCCCGGTCCGGAAGCCGACCTGGCCCGTGATAAAACAAGCTCGCCCAGCAGTGCAGGATTGTTGCCCGTACCAGTCGGTGAAGAGAGCACCTTCCTTGGCGATGCGGTCGATGTTCGGCGTTTTGTAGCCCATCCCGCCTTGATTGTAAGCGCTGACATTCCAAAGGCCGATGTCGTCACCCCAGATGATGAGAATATTGGGCTTTTTGGCCGACGTCGGATTTGTTCCGGGAACTACCGCAACGACTTGCTGCAAGGGTGCCGATTGGGCCAATTGCATTGCTCGATTCAACCCGTCGGTGCAACATGGCGGTGTCACTGCTGATTTCGCCAGGGAATCGTTTGCGAGCGGTTGTACCGTCGGTGCGGCCGTCGCGGTTTGCTCGGGCACCAACTTGGCGGTCGCTACCACGTACCCAATCAGCGCACCCAGCGCGATCAATAATGGAACTTGGAATTGCTTTAAACGCATGCGGGTAATCCTCTATTTAAAAGTAAAGTGATCGACTAACAACAAATCCAAACACTCGAATTTCGGTGGCTACAGGGTCCTCAGAATTCAGTGTTCCTCCGAGCCAGTAATGTTACTTAGGCTGGCAAGTGCATGCAACCATTTGGAAAAAGGGGTTGTGTAGAACGGGTCCGTGGAATGACGACCAACTTGTAGGATCCGATGACAAACTGCCAACTCGAGCGTTACTTGACCGGCATCACGCAGCGGAATCCAACGTGATTGCTGCCGGTTGATTGCTCTCCCTTGCCTCTTGTGCCGATCATGTAACGCGTGCAGTATTGGTCGGTGCACAGGAACGATCCGCCGCGGTGTACTCGTTTGGGTTCGCCGGGCTCAGCGGGGTCCCAGAAATCTTTGGGCCCGGGCGGATTGCGAACCACTCCATCACTGGTCGACAACTGCTGATAATAGTCGGCTCGGTACCAATCCGCGCACCATTCCCAAACATTGCCGCCGAGGTCATACAAGCCATAGGGGTTCGGTGTGAATTGAGCCGTTGGCGCGATGCCCGCGAATCGATCCTCGGCCAAATCGCGGATCGGAAACTGACCTTGAAAAGTATTGGCCGCCCACTTTCCAGCGGGGCGGAATTCATTGCCCCAGGCATAGACCTGGCCCGCGAGTCCACCGCGGGCCGCGAACTCCCATTCCGCTTCGGTCGGCAGGCGCTTCCCGGCCCAACGAGCGTAGGCCTGTGCATCCTTATAGGCAATCTGGACGACTGGATACTTCTCACGACCATCCAGATTGCTGTCGGGACCCGTGGGATGCCGCCAGTTGGCCCCTTTGACATAGGCCCACCATTGGAAATGGTTATCCAGCGGAACGGCACCAGAGGGAGGGGTAAAAACCACCGACCCGGCCACCAGATTTTCTACCGGAGCACCCGGAAAATCTTCTGCGCGAGGGACTTGTTCGGCGACAGTTTCATAGCCGGTATCCTTAACGAACTTTTCAAACTGCTCGTTCGTGACCTCTGTCTTATCCATCCAAAAACCGTCGACATAAACGCGGTGAATCGGCCGAGCGTCGCGCATCGCGTCGGGGCCCCCTGCTGGCAGGCCCGTCGGATCTGCGCAGCCCATGGAAAATTCGCCACCAGGAATCCAGACCATTCCCTCGGGCGCTTCGTCGGCGGGTACAAAACTGTTCGCGATCGTAGGCTGGAAGGTATCGTCTTCAACGCGTGGCTTGGCATTTCGATCATCCGCGCCCTTCCCCAAGTCGACTTTCGATTCGGCAGTTTTCGAATTGACCGTTTTCGAATTGACCGTGATGGAGGTTGGCACAGCATTGCCTGGTTTGTCTCGAATCGCCCACCAGACTACGCCAGCCGTGCCAACCACAACAAGTCCTCGGAACAACCAGGAGACGACCCCAGTGCGCCTTGATCGGTCCGATTTGGATGGCAATGCCATCTCGCGTTTGTCATTCAATCGTTTGCGGGGAGGTTTCTTTTTTGTCATCTCAAGGGTTGCTATTTTGTGACGCAGCCAATCAGGCAAGCAGTGCTTAACTTGTAAACGGGGGCTCAGTATCAAATTACCAATCCTCGTAATTTTCTGAAGTATGGATTATCCCAATTTCTGTCAGCCAACACCACCCTATACAGAACAGAAACGTATTCAGTTCTACCCAGGTCTTAAAGTCGCCTGAATCGTCGCATGGATAAGACAGATAAAAATCCCACGTCAGCCCGCGATTAACAATCGAGGCAGTCATCAATTCGAAATCACCGGGCTGCCAGGATTTGTCGAACGGTTGCCGGAGAGGGCTGCAGGGCGCAAGATGCCGCCAAAGCATTTACCGGGAAGGGTCTAGGGTGCCGGTGATCCAGTTTCTTCCTCAATTTGGGGATCTCGGAGGAAGGTACAATGGGTTTTGAAATCTGACGACTTCTGCCAGTTGGGATCTCAAGATCCGAAACAACTCAGTGATTCCTTCGGTAGCACGTGGCAAGTCAACGTGTTTTGCTTTGATAAAGACTTCGCTGACAACTCCGGGTGTCTGCGCGCTCCAGACTGGCACCACGGAATCGGAATTCGCGGCCCCGATCATCGGATACCCGCCGCCGATGATGGAATGTAACTGGATCCGAGGGTCACGTGGCAATCGACTAATACTCGCCAACAAGGGACTTTGGGGTTTTAACAAGTCGATACTGGTCGGAATGCGCCGGACAAACTCATTGGAAAATGCTCCAGGATTACAGGCGACCAATTCCCGGTGTGCAGCCTCCAGGGATGAGGGTTCCTCAACCAACTTGGCACCGATTCGACCCACCAGCCGATTCGCAAAGGGAGATCCGAGATGGGGCACGCCGATGAAAACAACATGTGCGATGAGTGGGGAAGGCTCAAAATAGAACAACTCAGCCAATCTCGCCCTGCGCTCCGGTGTCGCTATGATGCTGTCCAGCGGACGACAGCACATTGCCTTCCACAATTGGTCGCCGCTTTGAGTGATCTGCAACTGGGCAACCAAACCACCCATACTGTGGCCTACCAGTACGATTTGCGCCAACGCCGGATCGGAGCAGTTGGGGTCCAGCAATGTGCGCGCCTCTTGCAGTTGTCGGCGCAACGCTGCGGCGCTCTTGAGAAACGGTTCGCCGGTAGCGTATTCAAAAATCCACAGTTGGTAACGTTCGACAAATTCGGGGCAGTGGCGAATCTCATTAGCCATGTTGGCCCAGATAAGTGGATCCGACATCAAGCCATGCACAAAGAGAATGGGGATCTTGCCCGGCTGATAGGGCTCGATCATGTACAGGCCGTCATCACCAACGGTCGAGCCGGGTTGCAAAAAGCCTTTGAGATAGTCCTTGTTCTGATGGTTGACTCGATAGGCAATTGGAGCTGTCAAGTCACGGAGTAGTGGAATGGGCGTGCCCCGGTTTGAGACGAAAGAAACCCGCAATGGGTCAAACAGTTCGAGCACATAATTGCCGGTTGCCGGTTGGCCTGTATCAGCGACTGGCCGAAGCAGTACCGTCGCCGAAAACAGCTGCTCCCTTTTTCGGAACGACTGAGTGTGTTGATCACGATGAACGGCGATTGTCGAAACACCATAACCGCCATACCGGTACTTGTTGTTTAGTTTGCCAATGGAGTATTCATCCACTGGCACGAGTTCATCGATTTCGTGCGGTTGCCACAAAAATCCATAGCAGCGCGTGGGAACGAAAATGATCTCGGTACCGATCCGGATTTCTAAGCCAAATTTCGGATTCAGGCGGCCCAATTGTTGTCCGGAACAGATCAGTTTGCTGAGAGCCGAGTTGTAGATATTCGCCGCTGGTCCGCCCGGCGCGCCGTACACATCAACCTGCTGATTAAGCTCGGGCCAGGCCAACGTCGCCGCTCGAAAGAAGAAATCCACACATGACGGCTCGCCAGCCCCCTCAAGAACAACTGCCTGTTGATAGGCCGAGAGCGCGCTGGCCAAGCCAGGACTAATAAATGGGTTGCCGGCGGTCGGCGACACGCCCAATCCAGAGGTATTGATGCTGCAGCATCGGCAACCGACGAACAGCACCAGCAGGAGTAGTCCCGGCAGGAAACGATACTGAGTTGGCACTCCCACTTCGCGATTCCTGCAAAACAGAAAGCATCGCATGGCGATGCGCTACCGTTCTTTTCGGTGTCTTGGCTGAGTCCAAAGCACCCAATGTTTCCGATTGAGGCAGGTCTAGCGAAGACCGGTAAGGATTGTCGGACATGTATCGAAAGTGCGTCTTTTTTTGCGCGGACCATCCAGTTCACGGTTCTCAGGTCGTGTTCCGGCGGCCCAATTTTTCGCAACTGGCAGCCAGCGGTACTAGGCGCTCAAACCGAGGGCCGATCACTGCGGATTGTTGGGAGGCCATGTTGGCAGGCGTTTTTTCTCCGACCCTGGCCATCGGCACAAGCCTAAAAATTTAAACAACTGTGGTAATGCGGCAACGATTTTTTTTTAGAATCCAACGTTCCCAGCCGTGAACGGTGACCATCCTTTTGTTATCATGGAAGTGGTAGCGAAACACTCCTTGTTTTTTAGACTACGGGCTCATGCGATGCAAATATTTTTTCGAATGGCGATCCTCCTGACGGCGCTCAACTGGACAAGTCAAGCAATGGCTGATCGAACCTGGAAAGACCGCTCAGGAAAGTATGAAGTTCAAGGCGACTTGATCGGATTCAATGACGAGTTGGCCATCTTGAAGAAAAGCGATGGTGGATTGCTCGCCTTTCCCAGAAAAGATCTGTCCGAGGACGATTGCAAATTCCTGGAGTCTAAAGAAGCCCTGGCGATTCATCAGATCGATGGAAAGCAAAAATGGACGATGCAAAGTGGTCTGCAAATTGTCGGGCAGGTGGTGTCCCATGTCGACAAAGAAATCGTGCTGCAATTAAAGCGTGGAAAACTGTATGTTAACGATCGTCCGTTCGAAAACTTGCCGGCCGTTTACCAGACCATCTTGCCACCGGTCGTAAGTCATTTCGAAAATCAACCGTTCGCCGACGGTACCGAGTTACTGAAGTGGATTACCAGGAAAGGTTTTCGACCCGTCAAATACAAGTGTGAGGGAGTCTTGATGGCGATGGAAAACGGAGACGAGTATGCGTTCCCCTATTTTCTGTTCAGCGATGCAGACCGTACGTTTCTCGAAATCGGCAAGCAGGAATATCGTGCACCGGACAATAGCGCTGCTGAGAAAGAAAAGCAAGACTTGTACATGCAAACACTCGCCGCCGAATACCAGCGAGACCGGCAAGCCGAACGACAGGCTGAACTTCAAAACAACCGCCAAGTACAAATGTTGCAACTTCAGCTATTGTCCGTGGCAGCGGGCTTGAACGATTATTGGGAAGTCGCGATGATTCCACCCAACGGGAACGTTTATCAAGCCCAATCGGTGGTCGTACCGGCACGCAACAGTTTGGACGCGCAACAACAAGCGATGCAAGCCTGGCCCAATTACGTCGTGGGGGCGACCCGGCGCGTCAACCGAAATCGGTAATTGCGCGAAGCCTGACAGTCATTAATTGTCGGCGATCGCAACCGGCATTGTGGAGCGACCGATCGCCAGTGAAGCGAAAAAGTCCGTGAATTCATTCGCGTTGCGGAATCCATCGAAGATTAGGGAATGCAATTTGCGAATTCGACGACCAGAGTTGGAAGAAATCGGTTGCAATGCGTGTTGCGGCAGTGTTTAATCAATTGATGCAATGGATGTGCGTTTCGCTGGCGGAACTGCCTACCGTTAACCTGAAACCCGAAACCCCAAAAATGATCAGGGCAACCTGAAAACCCAAGTACGAAAGGCGCTGTATGCTTTATTTTTGCCAGCCAAAACGATCTATCCCAACACTTTTTTTGTTGGCTGCAATCGCCCTGTTTTCTCGCCCGGCTCATTCATTGGCCCAGTTTGCCACCGATGCGCGTTGGGCACCGCTGCACACGAACTTGTTGGTTTTGATCAATTCCAAACGGGTCTTCGAAAGCGAGGTTGCCAAAAAAGAAAGAGCCGCGGATGCGAGCCGAGCGGCCTTTGATGCCGGGCTTTCCATCGTGAGCCCCAATGTCGACCGATTGATGATCGCATCCAATGTAGATTTTGAGGCGATGCAAACGCTGTGGACCTCCGCCGTTGGTTCTCGCGAGTCGAAAAAATTTGATTTGACTGAAATTGCCAACAAGGTTGGTAAACCGTTGGATACGATCGCTGGTCGCAGTCTGGTGCTTATGCCCAGCGATGCGATGTTGGTTGAACTGGGACCGTCGACGATTGGCGTCATGAAACCGGGTAATCGACAAGCGGTCGCGAATTGGTTGAAGAGCGGCGTTTCGGGCGGCTCGAACCATTTGCCCAGTTACCTCAAAGATGCCGTTTCGTTTGCCGATGCGAATGCCGATGTCATCATTGCCCTGGACCTCGAGGATGCATTGCCACCGGCAGAAATTCGGCAGCGATTAAGTAATTTTTCCAGTGTTCCCGCCGCCGACCTGGATTCGGTCACGGAAACGGTTAAAGGCATCCGGGGCATTACTCTGGGAATCACCTTTCGCCAATCGGTAACCGGATCGATCAAAATCGATTTCCTGGGGAGCCCACAGACCTTGGAAAAAATCGGCAAACCGCTGTTGATTGATGTCCTTCAAAAACGGGGAATGATGATTGACGATATCGAAAGTTGGACGGTCAAAACCACTGCGAGTCAATTGTTGCTTACGGGACCGTTGTCGTTATCGGGGGTGCGGGCAATTGCTTCGATGGTTAGCCAGCCTTTGCTGCCGGAAATCACCGCCGATAGCGAGGCCAGCAACGCCAACACGACCTACGCTCGGTCGATGACCTATTTCAAGTCACTCGAAAGCTACGTTGGCGAATTGTCCAAAAAACGGGCGAGTGTTGCTGGCCTCAAGGCCTACGCCACTTGGTTCGAAAACTATGCTCAGAAGATTGACAGCTTTTCGATCCTCAACGTTGATCCCGAGCTGGTCGCCTTGGGTGAAGGTGTCTCCGATAGTTTGCGGCAAATGGGCGAGGTCGCGCGGACATCAGGATTGGATGCCAAATCCCAGAAGAGTGAAGTCCAAACCGAAATGATCAACTATGGCTATGACGGCTACAGTTCCTATGGATACGGGAACCGCTACGCCAATCAATATCGCCAGTCGAAACGCAAAATGATTGATACCAAATCGAAGGTCGATGCCGAGGAACAAGCTCGACAAATTTTGAAATCAATCACCGAAGAGATGAATGCCGCGCGCAAAAGCATGTCCTTGAAATACGGGGTCGATTTCTAGAGCAGGATTCAAAACTAAGTTTTTGACCAGAATTATTAGGATTTTCGTCAATTTGAGTCGTTTCCAGCAAGATTTGACGATCTGCCAGCGCGAGCTATACTGGAACTGAATCGAGTTTTCCAATCAGCCGAAAACCATCGGGTTTGACGACAGGCTACAGTAAAACTGTGGCCTGTTTTTTTATATCTAGTCAATTGCGGCAGATATCCGCCTGAATTGCCTTTCGAAACAACCAGCGTTGTATATAGACATTAAAAATGGATCGGAGTTGACTATGAACATCGGGCTCAAATTTTGCTTTCTAATGGCCTGTTTGGTCTATCCGGCAGGTGTCGATGAGACGGTTCCAAACAACGGCGGAGACGAACCTGAAAAAGCGATTCTCGCCGCAGCGGAGTCCTATGTAATCGCTTACAATTCGCGCGATGCCGAGAAGTTGGCTCAACTTTGGGCGGAGAAAGCGACTTACGTTGTGCCGGAAACGGGTGAAAAATTGGTCGGGCGCGAGGCGATCCGTCAAATGTTTACCAAAATGTTTGCCGATTCCGCATCGGGGCAGTTGGTGGTGACCGTTGAGGCGATTCGATTTGTTACGTCCGATGTGGCTGTCGAGACAGGAAAAACACAAGTTGTTCAAACTGATGGAAACGTAAGTTCCAGCAGCTACTCGGCGATCCATGTCAAACAGAATGATCAATGGCTATTGGATAGTATTCACGACATCGAATCGGTTCCTGTTGAAACAGCAGTCAGCCCGCTTGCTGAACTGGAATGGATGGTCGGCCAATGGCTTGACAAATCCGACACGTCAACCGTCGAAACCGATTGTCAATGGACGAAAAACAACAGCTTCCTCACCCGGACGTTTCGAGTCTCGGCGCCTGAGGGCGATGAATTCGAAGGAACCCAATTGATTGGCTGGGATCCGATTGCAGGCCACATTCGTTCCTGGGTGTTTGATTCAGATGGCGGATATTCGGAGGGAGTCTGGCGACAAAAGGGTGAAAGTTGGGTTGTTGAATCCTCCGGCTTCAATGCCGACGGTCAGCTCGTTAAGTCGATCCAGGTTTTTTTGCCCCAAGACGCGAACACGTTCTCTTGGCAGTCCTTTGGCCGACAAATCGGTGACGAAGTTTTGCCAAATATCGATGAAATTCTAGTGATCCGCAAGTAACAAAGCAGTTAAAAAACGAGATAGCGAGCAATCGAAATGAAGAATGTTTTAGTGATCGCCCTGGTTGGCTTTACTATTGGATTGGCGACGAATTCGGAAACGTTCGCGCAGCGTGGTCGCGGCGGCGGTGGAGGTCGCGGTGGTGGTGGTGGTGGCTTTAGCGGCGGCGGCGGTGGTGGTGGTGGTTACGGCGGCGGCGGTGGTTACAGCGGTGGTGGGATGAACCGATCTATGGGCAGTAGTCCTTCCATGAGTCGCGCTACCTCCCCGAACATGTATCGCCCGTCCCCATCCCCATCCAGTTACCGAGCCGCGCCGTCGGTGAACCGATCCTCACCTTCCATGAATCGGACGCCTCAAATGAGTCCGCAAAACCGTTCCGCTCCAGCTGGAAATTTCAGCGGTGCTCCGCGTCCTGGCTCGATGTCAGCGAATCAACAGTCGTTTCGTTCGCCACAGTCGTATCAAAAACCCAGCCAACAAAGTGTTGGAAACTTTTTGAACATGCCGCAAAAAACTGGCGCAAGCACTTTTAGTTCGGGGGGCAGTCCTCCAACCGCTTCGCAACAACCGTCTGGGGGGGGTAAGAAAACTTATACCACTGCCGGTGGAGGGACAATCACGTATGGCGGACGGTCCGGTAGTGGCACAACTGCCGGTGGTGTGCAAGTCGGTGGTGCTGCTGGTGGAGTCAAAGTCGAAACTGCAGGAGGTCAAACTTATGGCAAAGTTGGAGCGGTCGGTGGCGCCACCGATGGAACCAACTCCGCGGTTCGAGGCGGAAGTATTACGGGTGCTACAGATGGTCAAGGAAATTCAGCGGCGAACGTGCGCGGCGGTTATGCAGACTCGTCGGGCTACCGTCAGGGGGGCTCAGTGACGGCGACTCAAAACCAATATGGAACCACCCGGGTCAGTGGTACTGCGGGATATGGTTATGGAAACGGAACGGGCCAGGTCGGGTCTGCCGCAGCGATTCGCGGGCCGGGTGGAAACGTCGTTTCCGGGGGTTATGGCTCATCGTATGTCAATGGTCAATTTGTCGGTGGACAATCTTGGAATGCCGTTAACGGTAATTACACACATTGGAATACTTTTGGTCCGGGCTATGCTAACACCTATCCAAATTGTTGGTGGCCCGGCAAGTGGGCCGTCGCTACAACGGCGTGGGCAACGGCTTCCTATGCTGTCGCCGGAGGCTATTGCGGGTGCTCGCCTGAAGCGGTTTACTACAATTACGGCGATAACGTGACCTACCAAGATGGCACTGTGTCGCAAGACGGTCAACCGGTCGCGACGACCGAAGAGTATTACGATCAGGCTGGCCAGATTGCCGACAGTGGCCAAGAGGCAACGAACGAAGAATGGATGCCTCTGGGAGTGTTCGCCCTGATTGTTGAGGGTCAAACTCAGCCCGACAAAGTCGTTCAACTGGCCTTGAACAAGGAGGGAATCATCCGCGGCAATTACCAGGACATGTTAGCGGACTCGGTGACCCCGGTTACAGGCGCAGTCGACAAAGAAACTCAAAGAGTGGCGTTAAAAATGACTGGGAATGAGGATTTGGTCGTAGAAACCGGTTTGTACAATCTGACGAACGACGAAGTTCCGATCCTTATTCACTTTGATGCCGATCGCCAGGAAACTCGCAAGCTGATTCGTTTGGATCGACCAGCGGATGAGCCGCCAGCCGAATAGTTCCCCAACAGTTCCCCAACCACCTACTGAGTGGTTTGGGGATAGTATGGAGTGGTTTGGGTATTGCAACCATCGGAACAACCATTGGAACAGCCTCCGAAACGCCAGGTGGTGCCGAATCCCAACCAATAGTTTCCTTCCAAGTTTACCGTCGTCGCGGCAAATTGGTCTGTGGCATTGAATCCGTATCCCGCAAACACATCGAGGTCCATTCCGGGTCGGAAATCCCGAACTCCGACTCCGCCCGTGATTCGATGTTCGGTGATGGCGGCGAATTGCCCTTGAACATATCGTATGCCCGGAACTCCGTCTGCCAGGTTGATGCCACCAATCGACTGCAGTTGGGCATCTTTCATGGGGTTTTCTGCAAACACGTAGCCCGAACGAAGACGAATCTTTTCGTTGTAGGCGTATTGGCTGCCGAGTTGTAAGCACCATTGGTTCTTGTAGATCGCATTCAATAAATCAGCCTGGCTGTAGTTCTTGTAAACAACGTCAGCTGCCAGCAAAAGTCTCCCGTTCATCAATCCATCTCTCGCAATGCCAATTCCAGTGTTGGCCGGATGATCAAAGGCCACATCCCGAGAAATGTTTCCGGGAAGAAGGACCGCATCCCCGAACAATAGGGTTTTCTTGGACTGCCAGTAGGCACCGATTGTTGTCTGCGGGTCGATGAGGTAATTAGCGCCCACAGTGCCCCGGAATCCATATGCCGCCGTCATGCCGGCGAAGTCCACAAACGGACCGTCAAGGTAGGACGTGGCGATGGCCACGGACGCACCCACCGATAAACGATCCGTTAAGTTCGAGGAAATTCCTGAGACCAGGTCCAATGATAGATATTGCGCTGAGGTCCCATTGGATTCAGGGATGTTGCGAAAATTAACTCCTGAACCCGCGTTGGAAATCAACCCCATCCCCATCGTGGCAGGCAACCCAAAATCATCGAGGTCTTGAGTGATTCCGATGTTTCCCAATAGGCCGCCCGGTGTGACCGAAGTTCCGCTGAACGGGGTCACGCCCAATAGGGGTAGCGAGGCAGCTTGTGTCACATTGTAATTTACATCGGCCCAGGCCCCACCGAAGGAAAATTGAGTTCCCCGAAATTGCCTCAACGTCGCGGGATTGCCGGCAATCGCCGATTGCAAATCCTGGGGGCGGCTGATACTCGCGCCCCCCATGCCACCCGATGCAGGCATCAGGTTGTTGTGTAACTCAATGCCAAATGTCTGAGCTTTCACATCTCTCGCAAAGGCGCAGCAAGCGACGGCAATAATCACTGATAATCGGACCTGATTCCAAAACGACATAATTTATCCTCCGCTTAGCTTCGAATTAGAGTGTTTTTGCAATCAACATCGACCGGCGCAATGCGATTTATTGTGATCATCGTCAGAATCATCACCAAAGGTTTGACGAGTATGCGAGATTTAGGAAAAATAGCGATCGTGAATGCTGGAGTCCTAACCAGAATTCTGGCCGACATGAAGTCGACACCCTCTCCATTCTGGAGTCACACTAGGTGATTTGAAATTCATTCTTCGCTTGAAGAGATTTGGTCCGCAGGGGCAGGGAGGGGGAGATTCCCTCATTGAACAGATTTGCGTCTGACCTCCACGCCTGACACGAGGCCCAGTCTCAGCAAGCGGTCAATCCCGCGAAGACAACGAAAACAAACCGCGCGGAGTGAAGTCGATTTTTCAAACAGGTTCTCAGAAAGCGGGCTAACTGACGGCGCAATGCTTACAGATGCGTCGCCGCTAGCCCTTGCAGACTGGCAATCCAATCAGCATCGTCACCGTGATAAGGAATAGCAATAACGAAATTGCTCCCAGACCGATTCTCACGTATCGAACGGTGAACGTTCCAGTAATGCCGCCGAAAAACAGCACCGAGGCGAACATCAGTGTTAGCGATACGTAACGGCTGGAGATGTGTCCAGCCAACTTCGCCGATTGATGCAATTGGTGCGCTTCGGCTCGCTGGAGTTTGGCAATCACTTCTTCGTTGAGGATGTATTCGGGCCTTTGGAGCGGTCCGGGTAAATCTGGATTCTCCAGCACACCGGCGGCGAGGCTGGCTTTAATGGCCTGTTGCAACTGAGGACGCATGTGTGCAAAAATCATTTCGGAAGTATTCGCATCCTTTTGCCGCAATGCCATCCAATAGTCGCGGACCTCGATCAAATCAAAGGTCCGACTCTGGAGCCCGACAATTGTATCTTCAGCCGCTTTTCGCTCAGCCGTGTCGGCTCCAACTTGATCGGAACTGTGTACACCACTCCATTGGCTCGCCTGATAACCGCACCAGGTCGAAGCGAGTGTGGCTAGCGACAGGACGATGGCGACCGCCAGCTCCAGCCGACCGCGACCGGTATCCTTCTCGACGGCAGCAACGATCCGGTGCAACAGAGTCTCCGTGGTGGGTTTCTCGGTGGATGCGGGATGGTTCGTTGTGGTTTGCATATCGTTTTTAACTCAATCTGGAGCAGGATGAAACACGGAAACTTTAGCAAAACCGGTGCTCAAAATAGGGCTGGGGATGGAACTCCATAACCGAAATCAATACTTAATTGGAAGAGTCCCGAACCAGCTTCCACATTTTATTCCTTGCCGAGCAATCTTGGCATCCGGCGTATTGATCTGTTTGTCATTTCCGTTCTGCCTCCGCGGGAATCACACCAATTCTCCAAATATTGGGAATAATTCGGGGCAGTTCATTAGAAGCTGAACTGTACTTGGGTTCGCATTAGCCAACCCGCATTTCCTGGATCAATGTCGAGGGCAAATGAATCGACGGGGGCTCCGTCCAGATAGGTTGCGTCGACAGTCAGCTTGGCCGAATGCCGGCGGAAGTACCAGACGGCGCCAATGGCTTTCTCGTCTGCGCTTTGAACGCTGGTGCCTAGCGTTCCAGAATCGCCGACCACACGCGACCAGCGGGCCAACAACTCCAATTTCTGACGCATTACGAAGTAACCAGACTCCAGCGAGAATCCGTGGTCAAATAATCCGGATTGGCTGATTCCGACAAAGCTATTGATGTTTCGAAAATAATACTCGCTGGTAAACGAGAGCCCCCGATACTTCATTGAGGCATCGACACAGTACATTGAGGCAAGGTAACTCTGGGCGCTGGCTGGCAGGATGGTTGAGAGTTGTGCTCCTGAGTCAACCACGCGAATTTCACCGAACTCGGTTGAGCCCAATCGCGAGATTTCGGAAGTCGCAAAGGCGGTGCCAATCCGGGTGGCCGGAGACTCGTGATAATCGTAATCACACAGCGCATCGGTTCCCCATTGACCGGTTGGATAGGCAGCGAGGCGCGATGAGAAGGCGAGATTGTTGTCGAGCGTCCCCGCACTTCCCGTTTCTGAGCCACTGGTGACCAGTCCATTGAACAAAGCGGCTTCCCAGGTGACTAATCGCCCACCCGGATTTCTCTCGCCGTAGATACCAAACGCCAGACTTCGATTGGCGTCGAAAAACATGCTGGCCACCGAGCGATCGGTAAACTGAAATTGCTGAGCGGAGACCGCTCGGGCCAACGTAAAAGGTATTTTGTACTGCCCAAATTTCATCATGAATGCCCTCTTTTCAGCATTCAACGCATGATGCCCCAAATCATATGTCAGGTAATAGTCCAGCAGCCTGATCGAGCTACTCGAAATACTCTGGCCGTCGAGGGAGGTAAAATAGGAGAAGTCCGGCGTAAAGGCATGCCCAGAGAAGACCAAACGGGCGCGTTTGAGTTGGATTTGGTTCACATCACGCAAGTTGTTTGCTGAAACAAAATTCGTGACCCGCAACTGCCCCCAGCCATTTATTTTCAGGCGAAACGGTGCGTCGTCACCACCGAGTTGGCTGATGTCCGGCCCGGCAATGACAAACCCATCGTCGTAACCGACTCGGGTATTTTTCGCTTGGCTTAAGTGACTCTCCAAACTGGATTCAGGTTTGGATGCTGGCGATGCGTCGAAATAGGATTCAGAAACAAGCGGTGATGGTTGACGCTCTGGTCCGGTGTAGCTCCCACGGTCCTCTTCTGTCAAAGCAAAGGACGATGATTGCGGAATCGATTCATAACCAGGACGATTCGGGTCCGTGCTCGAACCTGTTGTCGACCGTTGGTTCTGTTGGGCTAACGAAACGGTGTTCGAGACGAACAACAAACCACACAGCAGAATCCGTCGCAGGATCTGTTTTCGAAGTTTCGATTCCGTTTTCGAAATCACCGCCATTGATTCCAGCCCTGCCCAGTAAATGCGAGTATCCACCTAAGAGAAAACTCTAGGCGGTACAGTTTTACTAATCGGCAAAGGCAACTTGACCGGATGAGGCATTTTCAAGCCTGAGCCCCAACTTGTTGATTTAGAGACTTGCCCTGTTTAGAAAGCCAACATTTTGCTAGCTGAAAATAGAAACTTTTTTTGGAGGGGAGTAATAATTGAATTGGTTCTTCACTTCACGCCGAAAAAAGTAGGACAGGTTGAGTTTGACTTCGGAATGGATGTTGCGAATGACTCCTCGAAAAACAGTTTTTCTAATTAATGCTTGTATGATGACCTGGGCCATCCTGCTCGAGATCAGGCCATTGCAGGCACAGAATTACGGACCAAATCGCGAAAACCAATCTCAGTTTAACAACGTGAATGGGGTCTCTTACCGGCCATTGATGCGAACGGCGCAGGAATCTGGCGGAAACGAAATGCCGCCCCAAATGTCAACCGATGAGGGCAGGGCACGCGAAAACGCGGAGTCGGAGAGTGAATGGTACGGCGAGCAGTCCGAAGAGGAAGAAGAAGTTGATGAAATCGAAACCGACCGCGATTCCTTTACACCGGCAACATCAACCGTTGGCCGCGGGCGAACGGTTTTCGAATCCGCCTATTCATTTATCGACAACCGCTCCGTTGCCGAGACGCATAGCGTTCCGGAAATCGTCACGCGATATGGTCTAACGGATAACATCGAATTGAGGATTGGCTGGAACTATGAAATCGGTGGCGTTGGCAGTCCGGTTTCCGGCAACCTACCTGAAAATCCCGGAGCAACGGAACTCGAAGAGGAATCCAAACTGCTCTATGGGGCAAAGTTCTTGTTGTCCAAACAGTACGGTTGGACTCCCCAGAGTTCCCTAATCCTTCAGGGTAACACACCGACTTTCGGCGAGTCAAATTTGACGACTCTCTCCGCGACCCATGTCTTTGGTTGGAAGCTGAAAAACGGCTGGATGTGGGACTCGGCGACCCGGTTTGGTACCAGCGGCACTCCTGAAACCCTCGTTTCGCCAAGGGACCACTTCAATGTTTGGTCACCCTCGACGGTCTTCAAGGTTCCGCTCAGCGAACGGGCCAAAGCACATGCCGAGTACTTTGGAGTTTGCAGTGCGGGTCGCGAAGAAGAAACAACCCAACACTTCATCAGCCCAGGTGTGAATTATCTGATCACTCGGGACCTTGAAGTCGGCGTCCGGGTGGCTTGGGGGCTCAACGACCAGTCTCCCGAATTTATCTCTAATGTCGGTTTCGGTTGGCGGTTTTAGTCGCGACCGATTGATTGATCGGGATCGCAGACTTTGGCTGCACCCGATCCTCGCACCTCTATTCAGGAACTTCGACGCCGTCGGGATTGATAAAAAACGTCCTGCCGTTGAGAGCGACTCTGGCTTTACCCCGATCGAACACTTCGGAGTACTCATAGATTATCGGGATGACGACCTGGGCATGTTCGTCGAGGAATCCATGGCGTTCATTCCTGCTAACGTCAATTCGCTTGACCCTTGGATCGTAGTACCCCACGTCGTCGTAGATCAGCTCCGAAATCAGGTTCCCGTTCAAGTCCACGAAGCCGCTGAGATATTTTTCTTGATCGATCCTGGTCACTTGCCAACACCATGGACTTTGTGGGCCGACTTGATCGTAGTTCAAATCGGCAACCGTCTTCCCTTGAGTGTCAATAATTCGATAGCGATCATCCGCCTTGACCAAAGCCCGATCATGATGGAAGGACTCGGCAAACTCGAATTCCAAGTCAAAAGCTTTTTCGCCAGTGGAACCAATGTAAAAACGCGCGTCGTTGACGCTGACCAACGCGAGACCGCAGCGGTAGGGCTCGGCGTATTGAAATCCAACTGTACGGTCGAGGTCTTCGGCGGACACGAATCCTTGATCCACAGGCACGAACAGGAATTTGCGTTCGAATTGTACCAAGGCAAGTTTACCAGTGATTTCGTTGACCAGCATACTCGAACGAGGTCGGACCACTTCGTTGCCTTGCGCATCCACGATCCCCTCTCGGTAATCTTCCCCGTCGCGAATGCTGATCTTGGCATAACCGAAGTCATTCGGTGGATCGACTTTTGTCTCCCTCGAACCTGATGATTGCACACCTACCTCGACACTGTTGCGTGATTGTTGGTCCGTGTTACTGCTGCAGCCAACGATCGCTGCGAGTATGGCTGCGATCGTAAAATTATCCTGCCACACGTTCATATAATGAGTTGCCAAGGGGGAATTCCGCGTTGATCAACTGCGGCAGGTGATCGGTAAACTGAGTAACTGTCTCAATGCGCTCGTCTGATTTCATGATCACGAGCCATCAATCAAAACGGCTAAGGATATTGCGCGGGTCTCCATTGTAGTAAAATGACTTGCCGTAGCCGAGTGCGGTACTCAATCTGGCTCAACGGCCAGCCGATCGAGACGAAATCAGCCGCAGGGCACTAGCCCCCGGTTTTTTCCAAAGTAACCGGACGCTAGCGCGTTCCGGCTAATCCGAAATCTCAAAGCACTAGCGGGCAGCCAAAGACCTTACCTGATTTACTTAACAGCGTTGCTGGATATTTGACTGAGTGAGAAACATGACCATTACGCCTGCACAACAAATTGAACTCGATAAATTTCCAACGGCACTTCGCCTGCTCGTGGAGCAGGAACTTGCGGCAGGCAACTCAATCATCGAGTTCGGACATAGTTTTCCGGCGCCGCCAGTTGGGGCCTATCTCAAGCTTGCTAACAAAGTCAGCACGCGAGCACGAGTCACCGGCGACATGCTTAGCTTTTACGAACGCCACAATTCGAGCTATTCGGGCGAGTTCACGGACGCACAGCGATTTTATTTTGTCCTCGAACCGCCCAATCCGCCGCCGCCTGAACCAGATATGGACGCGCTCCGCAAGTCGTACCAACCGCAACCCTACTCTTCGCAACGAGACCTGCCGACAAGCCGTTCACCGGCCCGTGAGGCAGGCTTGGAGACGACCAGGGGCACTTCACCAGCGACCAACATCGATTCGGCCGCATCGCAAGCCTTGTCGATTGAAGAGTCTGCCACAGGGTCGACGCGAGTGCTGCATTTCCGAGACAATCGTGCTCCGCAACAAGTGAAATCTACCTTGGAACGCGAGGTTAGGACTTTGTTCACGCCAACCATGGAGCACGGCGTGTTGTGCCTGCGAGCAACAGCAATTGTCGTCGGCGCCGATTATGACTTCTTGTTGCGTTTCGAAGCGGCGTTACTTGAGAAAAACTGCTACTCGCTACGAATGGACGTCTCCTGGGCAGCGCAAGCTTCCAACAATGACGCTTACTACCGCCAGACCTCAGGCAGTTGGTTTGCACGCTGGACCGGCGACTTCATGGCTGCCAATGCTCCGCTCGCAAACGAAAGTTCGGCGCAACACTATCGCCAACTATGTGATGAGACATTTAACTTCGAGCAAGAACTCGATTCGGTTCCGGCGATTCAACAGACGATTCTGGCGGCCGTTAAACGCGGTGCAACCTTTCGAACTTCTCATAAAGAAGGCGACACAAAAATATACTGGAAAAACGGCCGTTATGTGCGTTCTGACTACGGCGATTATCCGGACGAGCAACCGTTCCGAGACGATACTGAGTTTCTCAAGATGTTGTATCAATTCTGCCGTTGGGATGTGACACGAAACTCGGGCAAAGATCAATTGTCTGAAATCGATACATGGCGGCTGATCCTGCGTCGAATGGATCCCGAATAAATCGTGATCCCTAAATCGCCATTCGCGTAGCGTTGATGCGCATGAACCCGATTTCAGCCAGCGCGCCCGCTGCGATTCCGACCGTGTAACAAACGAGATCGCTCCACAGGAATCCAAAACCTAGCATGAGTCCACCCCATGTCGTGTTTCGAATGCCATCGATCCAGGGCGCGTGATACAACTGGCTGATCTCGACTGCGAAGGCAAGTGCCAGCGCGATGCCGCAGCGCTGAACGAGCGGGCGACCGACAAGCATGAAACTCACTACCAGAAACAACATCAACGCCCACAGCGCATCGCCGCTGTATTCACCAATGAACGAAGGCAGATGCCCTCGGTATCGGCGCGAGGCCAAACCAACCAGCATCGTGACGATGGAGCATATCAGGTACAGGATTCGTTGTTTCATCAATTGACAGCGCTAGCTTGGGAAGACTCCGCCGCACATGAGCGGTCCGCATTTGATCGGATCAAGTCCTGTCGGAATTTTCGAGGCCCAACCCCAGGTACACCAGGAATCGTAGAGCTGTACTTTCTCCGCAACAAGTACTAACCGATCGTTTAAGGGGCAACCGGGGTTGCAGAAATTGAAGCTGGTCATCGTCAAAAACTACTCCTTTGATAATAGCGCCATGGCAGCGTTGTGGCCGGCGATGCCGCTGACTCCGCCACCGCGCCGGGCTCCCGCGCCCGCGAGATAAATATGTGGGTCATCGGTTTCAGCGCCCCAGAGTTGCTGATCCGCTCCGTCCTCACCAGCCTCAAGGAAAGGAAAATCCAGGTCACGGTGGAAAATGTTTCCGCGCGGCAGAGAGAGATCCTGCTCCAAATCGAGCGGTGATTTCACTTCAATCGCCCATGAGCCGTCGCTGCAGGGGGCGAGTACGGATTCGATGGGATCGAGCAGATATTCATTCAGACTGGCAAGCGCGCGGTCTTTGCCCAGTGTTTTAGCGCGCTCCGGATCCGCATCGTAGAGCTGCGCGGGGGTATGCAGTCCAAACAGGGTGAGCGTTTGAAAACCTCTCTCGTTCAATTCTGCGGACAGGATGGTGGGATCAGTCAAGGTGTGACAATACATCTCCAGCGGTAGTGGTCGTGGCATTTCCCCGTTGCGAGCACTGGTGTAAGCGGCCTCTAATTGGGAGTAGCTTTCGTTGACATGAAACGTGCCAGCAAAGGCGAGCCGCGGGTCCACGCCCGACTTCAGGCGGGGCAAGCGCGACAGGAGCATATTGATTTTCAATTGGGATCCCTCCAGAGACTCCGGAACAGCGCGCCCGCGCAATCGTGCCAGGTGTTGCGGTGCGGCGGCGAACAGCAGATCCTTGGCGACGTGAACGTCGCCGGATTCCAGTTCAAGGCGCACACCCATCGGACCGCTTTCCAACGCCGCGACCTTGGATTGCGTTTTGATCTCGACACCTTGCAGCGTGGCGATGCGATAGAGCTCTGTTACCAAAGCACCCATGCCGCCCTGCGGTACGCGCCACTGTCCAGTGCCGTTTCCAATCAGGTGATAGAGGAAACAACGATTGGCCTGCAGATCATCGGCCGAAGCAAATGTGCCGATCAAGCCGTCGGTCAGAACTACGCCTTGCACCAGGTCGTCATCGAACCGATTGCGAATGACCTCGCCGATCGGGATCTCCATCAGATTGCGCCACACGTCGGCCAATCCAATTTCGGATTTGAGTTCAGTCGCGCTCTGGAGCGGCTTGAGCAGGCTGGGTGCAAAGCGTTTGGCTAACTCGGCAATTTCTCCGTAAAACTCGCGCCAGACGAGGCTCTCTCGATTTGATCCGGTCAGTCGTCGAAAACTGTCCTCGGTCGTTTCATTCCACTCGGTCGAAACCAATAGTCCATCATCTCGACCGTCCCGGTGATAGGGCGTATAGGAAGAGACGGCACGTCCGAGCGTTTTGAAGTTGATTCCCAAATCAGCCACGATCTCGTTGGGGAGCAGCGATACCAAATAGGAATAGCGCGAAAGCTGGGCCTCGTATTCGGGAAATGGTTGGACGCTGGTGGTCGCACCGCCGAGCTTGTCAAGTGCTTCGAGCAGGAGAACCATTTTCCCCGCCTTGGCCAAATAGCTCGCCGCTACCAATCCGTTGTGTCCGCCGCCGACGATGATTGCGTCGTATTTCTTATGATTGTTTTTCATGTATTTGTGGGTTGCCGCCCATTCCACAGCGCACGTGCCGCGGTTCATCGCGGTATCACCTACTCCTGCATCGGAAGGATCGAACGATTATAGCCTGACGCCAGTCGCGCTACACCCATTGAGGATACGCGACTTTCAGCCTGGCCAGGTTCGCGATTGCCAGGAATTTGTTGTTTGGGTTGAAAGCCGTTGCCAGCGCCGACGGCTGTCATGAGTTAGAGTCGGAGTCAAGTATGCCCGGGGGTGTATTCTGAATGAAGACGGCTAGCTTTCACCCTTAACTCGATGCACAAGCTCTCGAAACGTTGAGCGAAGTGATTTGTGTAGGTAACGAGCAAATGAGCTGTCGAGATCACGAATCGCAATCAGCTCGACTACGTCAGCAAAGTCCTTGTGGGTTCGCCGCAAACTTCCCAAGCCACAAGCGATTTTCATCTCAATCAATCGAGACAGTCGAACGACTGTCAAGCCGTCACGCTGTTCAACATTCAACTCGCCAGACGGCTCGGGGATGTTTACTTCCGAGCCCTTGCCTGCCTTTTCACCTGCGATTAGAAACTGGACAGCGATGCCACTTGGACTACGAAACTCTTTGAGCTGATCATCCCATTGATACGAGTTAACTAGCAGCAACTCTTTCACTCGTCCCGAATCATCCGCATTGATGATCAGGTCAACATCGGTTGTGTTGCGCTGGTAGCCGTGGATGCAAACGGCGACGCCACCACAAATTGAATGTGGAATTTTCTCTTGCTCGAAAACATTGTGGCAATGCAAAGCAATCTCCCAAAGAGATTCATTGCCAAGCATTGCAAACACCTTTTCAGTTAACTTCATTTGCGTTCGGACCTTTTCCAAGATTATAGTCTATGAATGTCTATCGAGAGAATACGAAAAACACCCGTGAATCGGTGGGCCGAGACGCGGGTGTTTGGTTTTTCATGGCGGAGACTTCTAGCCGGTGAATTGACAGGCAAGTTGCCTATCCCACCTTGCAGTTCAATCGCTTCGACTTGAGCGACGAAGCGCTGGTGGTGGTCGGCGAGGAAGGCACTGATCACGTTGAACACGGCGTCACTGAAGCCTCCGATGTTCGTGATGTCTGCTCGTCCGGTACAAGCAGCATTGGCATCGGCTGGCACATTTGCAATTGGTGCAGCGATGCCGCTATTGACAGCAATCTGGACACCTCCCAACGCTTTGATACCTGTTGTGGTAACAACGTCCATCTTGTTTCTCGCACTCTTCGGGGGGTTCGGTGCCTACGCCGGCGGTGCACCCTGGTTGAAAGCGACCATTCGAGTCACGTTTTGGGGAGCACTGGCGATGGCACTGACGGCGGGAGTCGGTGCGATGTTTGGTGCCGTCGTATAGTAACGTGCAGGGCAACTCGGTGCGACTGGCCGGGCGTTTAAGTGTTTCTCCCTGCAGTTCAGGTCTTGGAAGAAGCTGGCTTGATCACTCGCAACATGCGTTGAAAGGTCAAGGATGGTGAACAAGCCGCCGCCCAGCCCATTCGCAGATAGCCCGTCGTGCGTTTGCCACTGCAAAGTTCCCCCATCGCGATCCGGTAATGGACGCGGGCGTAGGCATCGAGGGATTCACTCACTCGTTTGGGCCACGGTGCCGATTTTCGCAGAGCCACAAACTCGTCAAACGTCAGCGGCGGTTCGTTGAGGCTACGCCGTCGTGCCAGTTCGCCGGCAAAGTCCACGGCGCGTCGCATCCGCAACATATCCTGCCCGTTCAGGCTGGACATATGATAGCGCACTCGATAGAGGACTTCATCAATCGTCGCCAGTTCAGCGACTTCAGACATTCGCAAGAACAAATCGTAGTCTTCGGCGACCAGGCGATACGGCCAATAGCCGCCGATTTTTTTCAAGACCTCTAATCGGATCATCGCACTGGCGTGCACGATAGCATGTCGTCCCTCTTTCAGGCATTGAACAATCTCCCGGTGCTGTGTGGGCAACCGCAGATCCGATCCGCTTCCAGAGTCACCGAACGGAACAACCTGCGTGCCCACACAACTGATGTCTGGGCGGCGATCTAAAAAGTCAACTTGGACCGCTAGCCGGTTGGGCATTGAAATGTCGTCAGCATCCATTCGCGCCACGTACTCACCAGCACATTCCTGAATACCGCGATTCAGGGCAGCGGACAGGCCAGAATTTTTGTTTTGCACGAGCTTGATTCGGGCATCATCGAGCGAACTCAAATAGTCATGGGAATCATCCGTGGAACCATCATCGACAATGACAAACTGAAAATCCGCGAAAGTCTGACCCAGAATCGATTCGACTGCCGGAGGCAAAAATGGCATCGCATTGTAGGTTGCCATCAAGACAGAGACTTTAGGTTGGGACATGATCGTACTCAATAATCGGTGTGTTGTTTTCTGAGAATGGGTTGTCGCTAGGGCACCGGCTGTGGCGGTGGCTTTTGGGCGACAGCCAGGGACAGTAGCGCCGGAACAATCGCCAGTTCGCGCGGCAAAACGAAACCCGACTCGGCGATACCATTGACGAATGCCGCCACCAAAATTGCGGCAAAAATGGCATACTCCGGCCGGGACGTTGAATAAGCCAACTTACTGGCTCGAACAAAAGTCGCCATACCCAGCAACACCACCAGCGACAACCCGACCATTCCGATGTTGACCAACAATTCCAGATACGAATTATGCGAGTGCCCGGCGTACCAGAACAGTTCGCTGAAGATAATCTCATTGACCGTGTTATTCCAGAACGCACCATACCCGAAACCAAGTATCTCGCGACCTTTGGCTTGATCCAAAATGACTTCCCAAAGTGGCAAACGTCCTGTCAAGGATTCTACATCTTCGCCTCGCCCCATCGTCGCGGCGCTGCCGATACCTGAAACCCCCGAGTCGCCGCGTAACCCAATCACGATCAACGCTCCAGCTACCAGCAAACCGAGCAGTACCGTCGGAAAAAATGCCTTCCTAAAATCCTGACCAATGAACTGCACCGCAGCTAATCCGGCGAGACAGGAGGCCAGCCCAGTGCGGGATTTCGTTAGTTGAATTGCTACGAGAGCGAAAACCACCAAGGCGATCCATTTCCAACGTGTGGCGGATTTCAGTTTGGCGTATCCCCAACCACAAATTCCCATGATCATCGTATAGCGCGCTAGTGGATTCGGATGCAGGGTACCTCCCAAGCGTCGTGATCCATCATCGGACTCATGTGATCCGATAACCAGCTCATAAGCGGCGCATTCCAAAACGGTGATCGTTGAGATCACCACCAAAATTCGACACAGCTCGGCGGGAGTGAATCGAACGGCCAACCCGAAGACCAGACCCGCGTACACAAACACTCGAATCAACGCTCGGACCGTCATGCCCGGCGCGACGCTCCACGCCAGTGAAGAGAAAATCCACAGCAATGAGATCAGAAACAAACCCCCGACCAGGGGGGATTGCCAGACCACGTCGTTTCGTCTGGTCGCCAGACAATAGCCGGCAATCAATGCCGAGAGAATGAAAGCGAGCTTGCGTTCCGGTAACGCTTCGGACACATCTTTTTCAAATCGGGTTACTGATTCGATCGCTTCGGCGTGAACTTCATCTTGAGACTTTCCAATCGAGCGAAAGTCGTGCACCATGCCAATAAACATGCAGAACAACGCCAACGCGACACCCCAACCGGCCGGGCTCAAAAATCGGGAATTTTCTGTCTCAGATGAGATGGCCGGAATGCTGCCAGCCGCGAGCGAAGTGGACATGAAATCTACTGTGGACTCCCGGTCGCACAAAGATCCTCCTCGGGTTGACCAACGGGAGTCGCCTCCGATTCCTGAGGGCAATTTTCTGCGACCAACGTGCGATGCATTTTAAAAAACACTCCGCTATAAGCGATCAGTACCAGGATACTTCGACCGAGCATCGCAATGGCAACACCCATGACGCCATATTGCGGTACGGTCCAACAGGCAATGCCGGCCGAAAATACGAATCTGGAAACGGCAATCAAGGTGAGCGATTGCCCTTTCTCCAGCGCGACAAAGGTCGCTTCCAAGGGAACAGTGATCGCTTCGAGACACACGGCAGCCGCCAATAAAACGACCAGTGGCTGATTGCCATACTCGTAACCAAACAGGTAGTTGAGCAGCGGATTGCCGACAAGGCACAGCGCCAGGAACCCCAACGAAGTTACCGGCACCAGCCAACGAAGAGCGAAAAAGACGTCCGTTGTGAGATCGAGAGACGAGCCGAAGGCCAGTTTATGTGACGCTATCGATCGAGCAAACGAGGTGAACGCTATGATTATCGGATTGACCAGCGACACGATCAAAAACGCTCCCGCAAATTCTCCAACGGCTTCTTTCCCCTTTAGACCAACCAACATCCAGCGGATAAAGCCGTCGCTGGCGAGCCACGCCACGGCCACAATCAATAACCACTTGCTGAACTTCCAATTCGAGACGAGCAACCGTCCAATTTTTCGCAAAGAAGTCCGACCGGCTACCAGATGCTGATAACTGGTGGCAAGTCCGGGGACGGCCACCAATGCGGTCACAAACATGGCCACTTGAGCGTTTAACATGCCGAAGCAAAACGCCATTCCAATGATCAGTATGCCGGCAACCGAAATTGGGATGTCCAGCGCCAGCAGTTTGTCCGGTCGCAGGTCTGCCAGATAGACGCGGCGGACATACTCCCGACAGTTCAACGAAACAACCAGCAGCCCAAAAGTCAGGAAGAACAGGCCGATCCATTTTTCATCGGGAAAAACCCATTGTGCCGACAGTGCAATTCCGGCGCTGACCGCAGCCAGACCAAGGCTGAGCGCCAGATTTAATCCCGCACTATCTCCGCGGAAACGGATTCTCGTTTGATCGGACATCCGGGCGGCTCGGGACGTATAAGGTGTCCACACGAGGGCGTTTCCAAGTCCTGCGACCAGCCAGTAACTGCTGATCGCCAGCGAAAACACACCGAGCTCTTCCCGGCTTACTTTTCCGACAAACAACATCGGCAAGAAAGCCGCGACGCTTACGATGGCTTGATCGACAAAAGCCAACAGCCCATGCCGCACCACAGAACGCGTGCTTAAACGGGCCCGCGCGGTGTCGATGTTGGGATCTGGTAATTTTTCGCGCATCGTTGCCACTATAAAATTTGTTACTGGTTATCAACTGGCACATGCAGGATCCCCCGCTGGCCTCATTACAGCGTCACTGGGACGCCAGACTTGGTCAAAAGGAAACGAAAAATTATCCTGGCATTGGTCAGGAACAGCCGACCGTTGGGCAACGGTTCGAAACTAACTCGTCCGGCGGACCAACCAACGTGGCGCATATTGTCTCATTCTGTTCAACACGACTCCGCCAATACTGACACCATCTTGCTGGAGTTTCGCCACCGCCTTTTTAATGTCGTTCCGTCGGGAAGATTCCGCGCGCACGACAAGTACGATGCTGTCGGCTTTTCTCGCCAACAACAGTGTGTGTCGCAAATCCGTGGCGTCCGGCAAATCGATAATCAATGTCGAGTAGCTTTCTCGCATCCATTTGTCCAATTGATCGATCGCATCGGCCGCGACGCGCGCCCGGTCAAAATGATCTTTCAGTCCCAGGGGCAGAACATCCAGGCCAGGATAGCGTGTTTTTTGCACGGCCTCTTCCGGAGTCCCGCCGCGAACCAACACATCCGCGAGTCCGATATCCCCCTTCAGTCGGAATGCCCGATGCTGTTTCGGGCTGCGAACGTTGGCATCGACCAGCAAGACGGGATGCATCTGATTGTCGGCAGCGCGAATCGCCAAATTCGCTGCGACGGTACTCACACCACTGCGCCGCTCGCCACTGGTGACGCCGAGCACATATCCGTTCTGGGATTCCAAATCCATCCCGGCGCGCAACCTCCATAACAGCGTGTCATAGAACGCCGCGCCTTCGCGCCGAACCGAGTGTTCCTGTCTGCCCGACGTCCGCTGTCGTCGGTTCAGGTCCTGGTTGGTTGGCGCGCTGTCTACAACTTCATTGTCCGACATCATTTGTTCAATCGCATCATTGGGTGACATGACAAGTTCCTGGCCTGTAAGTATTTTTTTGAGTTCAACACGGTTAAGCACGCATCACGCGGCCTTGAGCCAATCCATCCGGGATCGATCCCAGCACTGGGAGGCCCAGAAATTCTGCAACTTCCAGCTCGCTGCGAAAGCGATCGTCGAGTTTCTCGGCAATGGCGATCCACCCAATGATGGTCGCCAATGAAAGCGCCAGCGCACCCAAAACCACGATCGACTTGGCCGGTGAGACGGGCTTCTCTTCCATCGTCGCTTCCTGAACGATACTGATGCTGGAGATTCGATTGTCCTCCAACGCTCGATCGATGCGAGCTTGTTCGAGGCTTTTGGAGTACTGGAAGTACTTGTCCACAGACATTTTTTCTGTCCGTTCGAGTTGTGCCAGTTCAACTTCATGTCCGTTCAACTCGTCAGCGATCTTTTGGGTCGTTTCTTTTTGACCCAGAATTGTCTGCAATCTTGCCTCATAGGATGCCAATTGGGATCCCAACTGCTTATGCTCCAATGCTAACGAGTAGTAAACGGGATTCACATCGTCCGTGACCTCGGCGCGTTCCGGCGACTCAATCTCGAGGATTTTTTTCGCCTCAGCATTCTGTTTTTCTGCTGCCACAACATCCGGGTGTTGCGGATCTAAACGCGACTTGAGTTCTAACAGTCGAAGTTGGCCCAGGTAAAATTCGCGATGCAGTAAATCGGCTCCTTCGTTGGGAATATTTTTTTTCGAGGTGATGATCCGCTCCGGTTCGTCGGCCAATTGTTTGGTAACTTCTTTCAAACGATCTCGAGTTGCGTTGCGTTCCTGTTCCGCACTATCTTGGTCTTGCTCCAGTTTCTGCAGTTGGCTCTCGATGGATTGCTTGCGCGCTTCGATCGACACCAGTCCGATTCGACTCTTGGCGTCGCGCAAGGCTTTTTCAGAATCGGTCAAAGTAGTTTGCAGTAATTCAATTTGCTCTGCGAAAAAGTCCGCCGACGCAGGATTCCGGTACATCCGCTGATGCTCGTGTTGGTAAAAAGAAATCAGCTCCCGGACGATCGTCTGGGCCTTCTCGGGCGAACGTGCTTCATAGGTCACATTGAGCACCGTCGAATTCCGGGTCGTTTCGACTTTCAGATTTTTTTCAATTTTGATGATCGCCTCCTCATGGGGGCTGATCGGATCGATGCTGCGAAACACTTTCAAACACGCAGCGAGACTGTTTTTCAAGTAATCGATCGCGGAATTGGTACTTGCGGTTTGTCCGTCAGTCTGTTTCAGGATGAATTCCGGTCCAAGTTTATCCACCACTTTGGAAATTACATTGCGGCTGCTCAAGACTTCGATAGCGGACTTCACTTCGTTGTCGCGACTACTTTGCATCAAGGCAATGGTTTGACCCGTCGTGGCGGCTGGGTCCAGGCCAATGCTCTCGCGGCCCACCTGCATAAATAATTTTGAATTGGACCGATAGGTACGGGGATAGGAAACCAATACCGCCAAAGCGGCCAGGCCGATGATCAGGGGAGTGATGAGACACTTCAGTTTATGCCGGAACAACAATTCCCAAAAATTGGCTAACGACAGACCGTAACGGGAGCTCAAGGACATACTTCAACACTTTCTGCGGAAAATTTCTGGCTGACCGGGTAACTCAATGTGGGTGGGGTAAACTGCGAATTGTAGATGTTTTGCATGATACTTGACCGCTGACTCCATTCAAAATGGTGGGCGCGATCGGTCGCGCCGTGACTCAGACGCTGCCAGAGCCCGGCATCGGCGGCGAGCTTGACAATTCCATCTCGAAAACCGGTTACGGCGGACTGCCAATTAGTAACGGGCACCCGGATCGCGCATTCGTCGGTCATGACATCGGCCGCACCCTGGTGATTTACACCAATAATTGGCGCGCCGGCGGCCAAGGCTTCTACCAGACCGGTGCCAGAAGTATCGCGAAGACTGGTGAATACAAAAGCGTCCGCCCAACGATAGTAAGCCAGAGATTCGCTGTACGTGGGACGTTCGATCCATTCGATATGGGACGCCACGCCCAGTTTATCAGCCAATCGTTTCCAGGCCGTTTGTCGATCGCCGTCGCCCACCACGCGCAATTGGTATCGTAGGTCACGCGGCAGGTTGTTCAACGCATGCAACAATAGGGGTAGTGATTTCCACTCCCGCAGACGTCCCGCCCACAACATCTTAAAGGGCTGGTTGACGTCGCGACTGCCACGCTGCGGCAAGATGGTGTGGTCGATCCCGGTTTCCAGATCGACATCGAGCTGTTTCCCAGTCAGCGCACGAAGCTCTTGGGCAGCTGACTGGGACGCAGCCACCACGGTCGATTTTCTTGCTGCCGCCCGCACCCGCGTCGAATAGTGGAGCTGACAAAAATTCATGACCGATCGAGCTGCTTCCCAGCCCAGTCCACTCCACGAAAGTGCCCGCCAAAAACGCATCGGAAAATTGTGAGTCCCGCCGATCGGTCCCCAAATGTGCGGAACATTTAGCCGCCAGATATAACCCGGTTCGCGGTAGCCGCACGGAGTAACCAAATGGGTCAAGTCAAAAGGCTGTTCTTGATGCAATTTCTTTGCGAGTTGGTAGGCAGCATGATGCCATTGGCGATAGGCAAAATGGAAGGATAAGTCATTATCCTGCAGCCGTTTTCCCAATCGACGATGCTCCAGTGGGACCACGCGCAACGCACCCTTACGCAGACTGTCTTGTATCGACGTCATCATCTCGTCAGAGTCACTGGTGGGCGAGTAGAAGACCGTCACATCATTTTTTTCCGCAGCTTGTATTGCTCTCATCCAGCCATTGCGTTCTTCCATATTGCCAACGGGATTGCAGTAATAAGCCAACATCAGGACCCTACGCCGGTGGGGGAAGCAATCAAGTTGCCGAGGGTAATTGGAATCGAGCATTTCAATTTTCAAGGGGCTATACGACGACATCGAGGGGTCAAAGGCTTGCTTGAAGCGAAACGCTTCCATTTGATGAAATTGCCGTAATGTCCGGCGGAAGCACTGTCGGTGATCTCATTCACCAAATTATTATTTTTTGGTAAGCCTCCATTCTTCTTGGGTGCACACAAATTGTCAAAGCATTTTGGCAAAACAGGTGTGGTTTTTTGCCAGTATTTAGCAACTTTTTCGGCCAAGATGGCGGAATTCAAGGCTGGAAAATGAGGGATTGAAGGCTTGTTAGGAAGGTGACGGAAAGGCGGTCTTTGACAGACACGACGCGATTCAAGGGACATACCGTTTTTTCAACGAGTGACAACGTTTCGAACGGTTCGAAAAATAGCGATGGTAATTCTGTCCAGGCACGGTTTGTGGCTTGCCTGTCCTCGATTGGAGCTTTCTAATTAAGCTCGAGCGATGGAAGAAATGCAATTCACATCACGCCACGCTGGAGGATCGCTGTGAAAAAATTCGCTTCATTGAATTTCAGTCTCGCGGTCCGTTGGACACGGCCCAGAGCGGGATTCACCAACCCGGCCCGTCGGAGCAACAACAGGAAACGATCTTGTCAAACTGGTCGCGAATCAAATCGTCGGGCCTTTACCCTGGTTGAATTATTGGTCGTGATCTCAGTCATCGGAATCTTCACCGCCATGATTTTGCCTGCCGTTCAACAGATCCGGGAAACGGCCCGACGAATCAAATGTGCCAACAACCTCAAGCAGCAATCGCTGGCGACGTTGGGCTTCGAAAGTGCCAACATGAATTTTCCGCCTGGATTCCAACTGCCAGGCGGTGCAATGTGGACGGGATTGATTTTGCCATTCCTGGAACAAGACAATTTGTACAATGGACTGGATCTGCGTGGCCCGTGGAATGGAAGTGCTGGACCGACGCCCAATTCACTGGCGATGGCGCAACGTTTAGAAGTTTATCGTTGTCCTGCGGCCAACCTGGACGAAGCGCAATTTGATGCGTTGGCATCGACTGATCGGGCACCCTGTAGTTACTTGGCCTGTGCCAGTGGGTTGAACAATCGCGAATCCGGACCCAAGCCCTGGTGCGGCATGGACGAGGAAGATGGTTTCCCGGCGTCCGATGGAATCTATTATCTCAATAGTCGGACGCGGTTTAGTGACATTGTCGACGGTTCATCCAATACGGTGATGTTCGGCGAGACTTTGCCCGACCAATATGTCAATGGAATTGATTATTCTGGTAACGGCCAAAAAGTCGACCACTGGCAGATTGGTTCGGACGAGGTCCGTAGATATCTAAGTAGTTCCAGCAACTCGGGCGAAGTCTCGGAGTGTCTCGGTTCAACGGCTTGCCCCATCAATTCGATCATGATCGCCAACTCGCCGATCAACGACAAAGAACTGAGTTTCGCGAGCCAGCATCCCACGGGAATCAACCTGGCTTTTGCCGATGGACATATTCAATTCGTCAGCGAGGAACTCGATCACACCGCTTGGAGCGCAATGGGAACCCGCGACTCAGGTGACAATCGGTTGGATTAACTATTGTCCGAACCATTGACGAGTCATTGCGGACTCGTCGCAGGAAGGAACCTAAATTTTTTGGACACGGAAACGATAGCTGTGTTTGGTCTCCGGCCAGGCCGGGGAAGGGGCTTTCGGACGAGGTCCCCACTGGCTCCAATCCAGAAAAATTCGAGTCGGACGTGCTGGCAAAGGAATGTCATAACCCATGCACTCTGCACCACCCAGGTTAAAAATCAACGATCGTGATCCGCGCATTGTGAACAGCTCAACCGATCCAGGCACAATCCAGCGACCTTCTTCAAGTCGGGCATGTTGCAAGTGCAAATTGCCCTCTTCGAATTTGCGACCGGTCTTGCGCACAACCGAATAAAGGCGCAGTGAGTTGCCACTCGACCGATCCGCCGGTGTCAGCGTCCTGCCAATTGGCAATTTTATTTCGACTTCTAACCTCAACGGCTGTCCGTCAATTTCCGGCGGAATGTCGGCCAACATCCAACAGACGGTATAGATGCCCCCGGACAATCCAATGCCGATCAGGGAAGCGCAGGCGAGGGCTTTCAACCATCCGACTCCATCGGTCGGCGCAAGTGGAAAAACCGTAATCAGGGCGACAACAAAACAGACGAACGCACCCAATAACGCCATCCCCACAACGAAGTAGCCCGATTTTCCTTCGAAGCTGGAAATTCGATACCATCGAATGCACGCCGATCCGATGACACCTCCACAGAACAGCCCAATCGCCGCTACCAGGATCGACAACAGAAAATAGCTAAACCAAATCATACAATTATCTTGCGTCCAGCGGCCAGGCAACGTGGTTTCAAATACGATGCTCAAGAATTGTAACACGCTCGGCGTCAGATAAAATGAGCTGACCAAGGCGACGTTTTTGGCGATCGCGATTCGCGAGTCTTTGCCGGTGGTTTAGCTTGATGCCTGTTTCAATTCGTAATCGCAGTGTAGATCAGCCTGTTATTGCTGTCAAAGAAACCGATCTGTGTTATCCTGCAAAGCCAATAGATAGTCATGCGCCAGATCGACTCGGGAAAAATAGCTTCATGAAATCCTCGACTACCATGTTCAGTTTCGTCACGCTGATTCACACCTTCGGATTTGTGTTTCTGCCCGTGGCAATGGTCTCGGCTCAACCGACTGAAATTCCATCCGACCGGCGGCCTTCACTGCAACTAATTAACGGCAGCGATCAAACGATAGATATTTTTTGGTTGAAATCGGACCGTGAACGCATCCCTAACGGCTCGGTTGCGCCACAACAGGATACGTCCATCAAGACTACGTTGGGACATCGTTTCGTGATCGTCGAACGTGAAACAAAGGCGGAGGTCACGATCACGAGCGTTGTACCGGTACAAGGATTTCGCTTTCAACCGAACAATGCCCAGGGGGTACCGGACTTTTACACGCAGTCCATCACCGCCCACGGATTCCCCATCGTTGCCTCCGCGAAAGTGAGTCCCTTTGCGTTGAAAGAAGCCGTCTATCTAATCAATTTGATGCTGGCCAAACGTCCTGATGTGCGTGAGGCGATGATTGCCAGCGGAGCGCGGATGTGCATCATGGCGCACAATGAATTCACCACTGATTTACCGGAGTTCAAGCGATTGCGACCCAAGAATTATTGGGATGCCAGGGCGCGCGGCCTGGGCGGAAGTGAAACCGATCCTTTTTGTTCCTGTGCCGAAGAGAATCTGTTGGCCTATCCCGGCGATCCGTACGAGCAGGAGTGTATTCTGATTCATGAGTTCGCACACAGTCTGCACTTGCGCGGCATGGTTAATGTGGATCCCACATTTGATTCTCGATTGAAAGCGACCTACGACCAGGCAATGGCGGCCGGGCTGTGGAAAGGCAAATACGCCGCGGTGAATCACTGCGAGTATTTTGCTGAGGGTGTACAATCTTGGTTCGACGACAATCGCGAAAACGATCACGATCATAACCACGTCAATACGCGTGAGGAACTGCGCGCGTACGATCCACGGTTAGCCGAAATCTGCGCGGAGGTATTTGGTGACACGGATTTGAAGTACATCAAACCAACCCAACGATTGACCGATCACCTGGCTGGTTACGATCTCGATCAGGCGCCTCGTTTTGAGTGGCCGGAGCGGTTGATCAAGGCGCAGACAAAAATTCTCAGTGAGGCACAAGCCCGCAACGCAGCCGCAGAGGATACGCCAGCCAAACGAAATGTGGCTGGTTGGATCGTCCATATCAATTCAGCGTTGTTGACGGACGAGGTCGAACTCACCGATCGAGCGCTCGAATTGTTGGAGTCGCAACTGAAAGAAATTGTTCGCGTCGTGCCAGCTGTGGTCGTGATCGAGTTGCAAAAAGTGCCGCTTTATTTCTCTCCCGAGTATCCGGGGAAGCCAGCTGCGGCCGAATTTCATCCCGCTGCGGGTTGGCTGAAAAGAAATGGTCGCGACTCGCAAATGGCCAAAGGTGTTGAATTTACCAACATTCGAATTTTCGAAGCCGAGACCCGACGCATGCCGAATTTCGCCCTGCACGAACTGGCCCATGCCTACCATAACCTGGTTCTACCCGCGGGTTTTGATCACCCGGAGATCATCGCGGCCTTCGAGCACGCGCAGGCCAGCGGAAAATACGAACGAGTCGAGCGACGAGACGCTGCTGGTCGCGCAAGTCATGAACGGGCTTACGCCCTGACCACACCGATGGAGTATTTTTCCGAGACCAGCGAAGCCTATTTTGGCCGCAACGATTTCTTTCCGTTTACCCGCGAACAACTTCGAGAACATGATCCGGAAATGTTTGCTTTGTTGACGCGACTGTGGAAAATTGAGGAGCCGGACGACAACTGAGCTTCCGTGCCATCGCGCTGGGTTAGCTTAGCCACCCTTTCGGAAAGGAAGTATTACGTGATAATCAAGCACCGAAACCGTTTTTGGCGACACAGGTCTGAATTCGTCAAAAAAGCGTAAACAATCCAGGTGAAGTTTCTTAGGAGCAAACAGATGTCATCGAATTTTAGTCGTCGTACTTTTACCTTGACCGGTGCTACGCTGTTGACGACCGGTTGGGGAGCCCTGGCTCATGGCAAGTGTTTCGGTGTACAAGACCAGGACACCAAATCCGCTGCCCCGCCGGCCCAAGACGCCAGCGCCACAGTGGGGCCGGTGGAGGATTTGTTTGAGCGAGACTATCCCGCACCGGACTTCAAACCAGGCTGGAAAAAAAAGCAGCTCAATCGAATGCTGGCACAGGATTTTGTGATCTACGCGCATTCGGATTTGAAAATCGTGGAGCAACTTTATACCCGCGAACCTGCCCTGCTCAATGCCACCCTCGATTGGGGTGGTGGCGACTGGGAAACGGCTTTGGGGGGGGCCTCTCATATGGGTCGGAAAGACATTGTGACGTTCTTGCTATCCAAAGGCGCTCGCATCGATATCTTTTGCGCTGCCATGTTGGGAATGCTGGACACGATTCGACAGATGTTGACCTTTCAGCCAACGCTGATTGATGCCAAGGGCCCCCATGGATTTTCCTTGCACTTCCATGCTCAAGTCGGACAAGAGGACTCGAAACCGGTCCTCGACTACTTACAGTCGATCAAAGAAATCGAATTGAAGCCGGTACCGTTTTTGAACAAAAAGTGAGGTTACAGGCTCAGCGCAGCGAACGGCCCAACGAGCCGATTCGCGGAAGTCAAGCTTGTAACGACGAAGCGACCATGGGTTAACTAACTGGAGCGAAAATGAAATATCGAAACTGGTTCATGGGTTTGGTTGCGGTGGTCAGTTTTTGGCGCGGCGAACAAGTTCTCACGGCTCAAACAAGTTACCAATTACCGCCCGCTTCCGTGGTCAAAATCATCGATGCGGATCCAGTGCCCGGTGTTCGAATCAGTCCCGATGGCCAATGGATTCTGCAAGGTGAGCGATCAGCGATGCCCAGCATTGCTGATTTGTCGCGCCGCATGTTGCGGTTGGCTGGCATGCGGATTGATCCGGTTGCCAATGGTCCATTTACGACTTTCTTCACGCGATCCGTGGCACTTCGAAAAATTGAAGGGGGAACACCAGTCCGCGTGGAGCTTCCTGCCGACGCCAAGATCGCCGATATCAATTGGTCGCATCGCTCCAATGCGTTCTTGATCACCACGGTTTCAACCAGCGGATCAAAACTGTGGGCCGTTTCCGTTACGGCGCCGTCCGATCCAAAATTGATTGTTGACGACCTGCATCGAGTTACCACAGGCATCTCGTGGATGCCCGACGGCCAATCGGTTATCTGTTCGGTCGTGCCAGCTGGCCGCGGTGCTGAACCAGCGGAACCTGCAGCGCCAACCGGACCTAACGTTCAAGAGTCATCTGGTCAGGAAACACCAACCCGAACCTATCAGGATCTGCTCAGCACCGCTCACGACGAAGCACTGTTCGATTTCTATGCGACATCACAATTGCAACACGTGCAGCTCGATGGGACGCGGCGTGATATCGGTCAGCCCGCGATTTTTTCGGCGGTTTCGCTGTCACCCAACGGGCAGTATTTGCTCGTTTCCAAAATCAAACGTCCCTATTCTTACTTGCTGACCATGGGCAGCTTTCCTCACGATATCGAAGTTTGGAATGCTGGCGGCCAGCTGATCCACCAAGTGGCCGAAGTACCGATCGAAGAAAACATCCCGATCGAAGGTGTTCGGACCGGTCCCCGCAATGTCGCGTGGCGTGCCAATCAACCAGCCACGTTGGCCTGGGCGGAAGCACTCGACGGCGGTGATCCGCGGACCACCGTCAAACATCGCGATCGGGTCCTGGCGTTGACGGAACCGTTTGATCAAGCGCCCTTGGAATTGGTACGAGTAGAACATCGCTTTTTTGGCTTAACCGAAATGGCGGATGCGAAATTCCTGGTGACTACAGAATACGACCGAAATCGACGTTGGATTCGCACACTAAAATACCACCTCGATCAAGCTTCCGCAGAGCCTGTGGTTTTAATGGATCGCAGCATTCGCGACGTCTATGGCGATCCGGGTCGACTATTGACTCGTGAGCTGGAGAATGGTCAGCGCGTCGTGAGGCAAGATGGTGATTGGGTTTATCGGTTGGCCTCCGGCGCTTCACCGATTGGGAATCTGCCGTTTCTGGATCGACAAAATTTGACCACGTTGAAGACGGAGCGGCTGTGGCGTTGTAGCGCCGGCTGTTACGAAGACGTGGCCGAAATCCTCGACAGCGGAACCGATCGAAAACCGATTGTGGTCACGGTCAAAGAGTCGCCCGAACTCCCACCTAATTATCACTGGACCGATTTGAATTCAGGTGAGACCCGAGCATTGACGGAGTTCCCCGATCCGACTCCCCAGATTCGTGGCATCAAAAAGCAATTGGTTACCTATCAACGCGCCGACGGGGTGCCTTTATCCGCCACTTTGTATTTGCCGGCAGACCACCAGCCCGGAACGATGTTGCCTTTGTTGGTATGGGCCTATCCGTTGGAGTTTAGCGACGCCAAAACTGCCGGTCAGGTCTCCGATTCGCCGTGGCGGTTTACGCAAATGCCAGGCATCAGCCACCTGACATTGGTGACTCAAGGCTACGCCGTCATGGACAATGCCACGATGCCGGTGATCGGTGATCCCGAAACGATGAACGATACATTCGTCGAACAGATCGTCGCAGCGGCCCAAGCAGCAATTGACAAAGCGGTCGAGCTGGGTGTGGCCGATCGAAACCGGGTCGCTGTCGGCGGACACAGCTATGGTGCTTTTATGACGGCCAACTTGTTAGCTCATTGTGATCTGTTCAAAGCCGGTGTCGCGCGCAGCGGCGCTTACAATCGAACGTTGACTCCGTTTGGATTCCAAGCCGAGCGGCGAAATTTTTGGGAAGCCAAAGAAATTTACCTCAACCTGTCCCCGTTTTCTCACGCCGACAAAATTAACGAGCCGATCCTGTTGATTCATGGCGAAGCAGACAACAATCCCGGCACGTTCCCAATTCAATCACAGCGCATGTATCAAGCGGTGAAGGGCACCGGCGGAACCGTTCGATTGGTAATGCTCCCTTTTGAGAGCCACGGCTATCAGGCTCGTGAATCGGTGTTGCACACGCAAGCCGAAATGATCCAGTGGCTGGACAAGTACGTCAAACACGCCGGCGGATCAAAACCATAAGATTCGACATGCCCCCTACATTTGTGTACGGATCGAATTTCTCTGTGATCGCGTTCGTGATGATTTGCCTTTCGATTTTGGTCGCGTTCCTTGGAGCGGCGGGTTTTACGGCAACATCGCGGGCAGACTCGGTGCGCGTTGTATCTCGCTGGGCGGTCGGTATCGGCGCCTACTGCGCAATAATTGCCGGCATTGTTTATTCTGGTTTACTCGAACGTCCCTTTATTCCCAATGGGCCGCTATTCATTGGGTCGACTATTTTCCTCGCGATCGCGATCGGCTTTTCTCCGTTAGGTACCAGGATTGGGACTGGTGTGCCACTGGCTTGCTTGGTTGGGTTCCAAGGATTTCGGCTACCACTGGAACTGGTACTTCACGACTGGGCTTTCAGTGGAACTATTCCCGCAACGATGACTTGGACCGGCAGTAATTGGGACATACTAAGTGGTCTGATGGCTTGCCTGTTGTGTGTTTTTGTCAGTAAGCGTTACTGGCTGGCTTGGTTGTTCAACATCTTTGGGATTATCCTGTTGATCAATGTTGGACGGGTCGCAATCTTATCCTCACCCGTTCCCTGGGGATGGCAAGTGGATCCGCCACTCGAGTTGATTCTCTATTTGCCTTACGCTTTCATTGTTCCGATCTGCGTTGGAGGTGCCGCGTTCGGCCATGTCCTGTTGACTCGTCGTCTGATGGTTTGCAACGGCAATAGCTGACAAACTCGACGGGGGATGGTCCTGTTCCCGGACGGAATTGCCACCGTTGAATGAGCTTGCGTCTCGATTTAGAACTCCAAAAAAATCTCCGGAAAGAGCTTGACGGCCTACAAAATGTAGGTAACATAACCTACATTGTGTAGGCAAATGTTTTCGAGCAAGAGACAACATGGATTATCCGGAATTGCCGCCGCTGACCAAACAACAGCGGGCGATCATGGAAATTGTTTGGGCCCTCGGTGAAGTCACTGTCAACGAAGTGCGTGAACGCTTGGGACGGGAGCTGGCCCGCAATACCGTTCAGACCACGATGGTTCGGCTGGAGGAGAAAGGTTGGTTGAAACATCGCGAAGAAGGCCGCTCGTTTATTTTTTCTGCCAAGGTACCACGAACCGTTTCATTGGGTGCCCGCGTGGCGCAGATGGTCGACCAGTACTTCACAGGTTCACCCGAAGAAATGGTGACCGCCTTGATCGAGTACCGCGGTCTGAATTCGCGGGAAGCGGATCGAATTCGGAAAATGATCGAACAGGCTGAAGCCAGAACCGCAACCAGGAGAAAGAAGGGCAAGCCATGATTGAGCCCCTCAGTTGGTCAACTATCGAAGCCGTCTCATTCTGGTTGGGAAATGTTCTCCTACAAGTAACAGTCGTTACGTGCCTCGCCATTTCATTGGCTCGCCTGACTTCGAGGCGGGCGGTACTTTGTCACGGCATACTATTCTGTGGGTTGTGCTTGGTGATTGTCAGTCCGCTGTTGATGGGAACCATGCAGCATTATCAAATTCACGCCTTTCGTTGGCCGGCGAATGATCTCGTTGAGAACAAGGAACTATCGACCGCCGCGTGGCCGGAATTGTCACCGGATGAGGGCGCTACTAGCGACGAAATGGAACCTTCATTTGCCACCACAAATTTCGTATCAACTCCGGAATCGGCACATGTTCATCCGCCGGGGTTCTCGGAAAAATCCGCGCCCCAACCGAATCTTTCGATTGGTTTTTTTTCAATTTTGGGCTTTGCCTGGGTGGCTGGATTGACAGCCTGGGCCGTTGGAATTTTCGTTTTGGCAATTCGGTTTGCGCGGGGCTGGTTTCGATTGTCGGCGATAATTCGCGGCGGTCGGCCGGTTACGGATCGACGGCATCTGCTGGTGTTCCAGCGGGCTGCGACAACAAGTGGTTTCGCGACACCTCCGGCGTTACTTGAATCCGACGATCTGACTTGTCCGATCGCGACGGGAATTCGTCGCCCTTTTGTCGTGGTTCCAACTGGTTTCCTCGATCGCGTTCTGCCTGGTGAACTAAACGCGGTGATGTTGCATGAGCTCGCTCATATCGCCCGTCGCGACCAGGTTGAGCTGTTGTTTCAGCACTTGGCGGCGATTCTGTTTTGGATTCATCCGACAGTCCATGTATTGAACCGACGGCTGGCCAGATCTCGCGAAGAAATCTGCGACAACCATGTTCTTACGCAGACCGATGCGCCAACATTTAGTCGAATGTTGTTAAGAATTGCGGAACTTGTTCCGCACACGACCGTAAGTTCTTGTTCCATGCAATTGATGACGTCCCAATGGACACTTGAAACCCGTATTTCCGGAATCCTCGATGAAAGGCGAAATATTATGACCCTTTGCTCCATCCGCGACCTGGCTTTGACGACGCTCTGCACTCTGGTGTTTGGTGCGTTGGCTTTTACAATTTCGATTGGTCCGGCAGTTGCCCTCACGCCCGTCGGCGCGCCTGCCATTGCATTGCAGGATGACCGTCCAGCGCCGTGCGTCATCGCTTTCAAAGCCAAGCCCTCCCGCATCCTCGAATCGGATTTCGCCAAACTCAGCGGTATGTCGGCGGAAAACTCCAACGACCTGTCAAGCATCCTGTTGTCGGAATCCGTTTCCGTGCGCGGAGTCGTTTCGTTGCCGCAGGACTTCGCCAGTGTAATTGAAAATAGGAATCCAGGCGGTCCCCCATTCGATTACTACGTGGAGTTCACGCTGGCACCGACCCGCGAACCGAATCGCATCGAGGAGTTCATCGAATCGAAATTCCAGAAGACGAAAGAAGAGGGAACAGCTGTTTTCTACGGGTCGAGGGGAGACCAAAGTGACCAAAGTGACCAAATCATCGTCGACGGCAAACTGGTGACGATTACCAGCAGGAATTTCGAGTACAACCCCAAAGAGCTGCCGGCCATGAGCGTCCTGACTAGCAAGTTACTGAAGGAAAGCCCCAGTTCCGACGGATTCCTCGTTGTCGATGCAAAATCGGCAGGACGCTTGATCGAGTCCGGCGTTCTTTTTGCCAAAGAGAATGCTCCTCCGTTAGCGGTTCCCTATCTCGAGATGCTCGGCCAAGTGGATTGGGCCACGGCGAATCTTCAAGTCGGCGATGACGCGACGTTAACCGCGCGAGTGGAATGTTTGAACGCGGCAGAAGCAAGTCGGCTGGGCGAGATGGTTGGAGAACTGGTGGTTATGGCAAAAACCAGCAATCAAGCGCTGGGGCCCCAGGGAGAAATGCTCGAGAAGATGTTGGATACCGTGAAGACCAAGGTCGTGGGGCGCACCGTCGAATCGAGTTTGGAAATCACGAAAGCCAGTGCCAAGCAAATGAAGTTGGCGTCAACCGAAGGAACGCTCATGAACAACCAAAGGCAGGCCGCCCTCGGTATGCACAATTTCGAGTCGGCATTCCAACGGCTCCCTTTCCAAGCGTCAGCTGACCAAAGCGAAGACTTGAGCTGGCGCGTGAGAATTCTAATGATGATCGAGGGTGAAGAACTCTACAAAAAATTTGACTTGAGCAAACCCTGGGACAGTCCAGAGAATATCAAACTGTTGGACGAGAAAATGCCTCCGATATTCGGCGAAGGGAATAAGACCAATTTGTGTTGGATCAAGTCCGACGTACAGCAATTACGTGACATTACTCGCGGCACGAGTAATACGATCGCCTTCATCCACAGCAGCAAGTTCGTGAACTGGACCGAAAATAACGACGTTACACCGGCAGAAGTCCTGGTTCAGTTCCAGAGTCTCAAGCCGGGTGAATACCTGATCGCGTCGTTTTATGATGGAAGCGTTCGCAAAATTCCGGCAGAAACGGATCCCGCAGAATTCACAGACATGCTAAACCCCAAGATGGATAAGTAGCCCTTTGCGGCGCGACGAACTCCGCTGGCTGCGAGTGGCCTGGTTGTGTCGAAATAACTTCTGAAACACAACACCAAACAATTCTGTTTGGCTCCGGCCGGCGCGCTGAAACCAACGCCGTTGGGGACTGAAATCAGTAAAAACCTATCCGGTTTCGGATCGTTTTTGAAATTTCCGATAAAATCTGCACGGTTTGGCCATCGAGTTGGCACCAACCTACTAGAGCCATCTTCCAAGCTCCGGCCAGACGTTTTTCTACCAGCACCAAATCGTGGTTTCTTGCCCGAGGTGGTCCGGATTTGTTTTCAAATTACAGGAGGCACAAACATGAGACTTTTTTCGAGGTATTCAGCAGTAATGTTGTTGAGTCTGATCATGACGTGGGGCGTCTGTTCATCGGCAGTGGCCCAGGACGCGGAGGTAATCTTCAATCGTTGCAAAATGAAAATCCAGGAGATTACGCAGCGAACCACCAATGCGCAAACCGAAACGGTCCGCACGTGTGCGCCAATTATCACCGAACTGTTGGCCCAAGGGAACAATGAGGAGGCCCATCGGGTTGCCCGCAGATGCTTGGCGACGGTGGATGAGATTACAGCAGCCGGCACGCAAAACCTCCGACGAACATGTCGTGAATGCGTGGAGATGTTGCGCCGACTGAATGCGATTGAATTGGCAGAACGGCTAACCAACCTCTGCGAGGCCAGTATCCGAAAATTGAACGAGCAGCAGCGACGGGCACGTCGACTGATCGAAGAATTGTTTTGACCCGGTGATCGTGTCTCATGTCACTTGCTCAGTGGATTGCAAAATCGCCAGCTGCAATCAGAATTGACTGAGGGAAGGCCGTCTTCCTCGAGTGGCGATGAAGTGTCACGTAACGATTCAGACGAGTCCAGGCGTTGATCGAAGACCTGCAATATCCCACCAGCGAAAACCACGCTGCGCAGCTTAGCGATGAGCGGCGGCTGGTTTGTCGACTGGTTGCGGGAGACGGCAATGCCTGGATTGAATTTGTGGACCGCTTCCAACGAGTGATTGCCGCACGGGTGCGGTTGGTTCTAAGTCAGTGCTCGATCATGCAGCAAGCCCATTGTTGCGACGATTTGGTGGCAGACCTGTTTGCGGCCCTGTTGGCGGACAACAAGAGGCTGCTGAAGACCTTCGAGCACCGCAGCACGTTGGCAACCTGGTTAACGATCATTGCACACCGCATGACCCTTAAAGCGGTATCCAAAATAAACTCCCGCCGGGAGTTGGCCGGTGAATTGGAATCGAGGCGCGATGGGCAACTTTCGCAAATGGAGAGTCACTCGGTCGAAAATCCATTAGCGCAATTGATGAGTCAAGAAAGCCGGTCCGAAATGCATCGGAAACTGGCGATGTTAAAACCGGTAGATCGGCAGGTCATTGAGTTGTTTCATTTTGAAAATCTGGACTATCGCGAAATCGCGTCGCGTCTGGGCATGTCAGTCAACTCGGTTGGCCCCAAACTGACTCGTGCGCAACGTCGGCTGAAACAAATACTGGAGGATGCGGTATGAAGACCAATTCTTGCAGTTTAAGACAGCTGCTGATGTTGTTGTGTGGCGAGCTGGATTTGGATCAGCATCGCCAACTGCAATCGGCCATTCAAATGGATTCACTGGCCGGTTCTCGATGGCGCCAATTGTTGATGGTCGCACAGGCCATCAAATCGGGCCAGTCAATCGAGTCGGTTGAGGTGCCAATTGCCACAAGGCAAAACGCCGAGGAGCTGGACCCTGGCGATCAGGATCAATTGGCGCAACGCATTGCGGCGTTTTTTGATGGCACGTTTACGGAACCAGACGCAGCAGAGTTTGAACTGCAGTGCTGGGCGTCTCCCAAATTGTTGACCGAGGTCATCCTGCTCTATCAGAATCATTGCCGCCAATTATTGAGCTCCGACCGGCTCAATTCCGAACCGGCGGACGCTCCACTGGGATTGCGTGGACGGCTGATCGAGATGTTTCCTGCGATCGAGGAAGCCATCGGGACTCCAACGGTTTCGATTGTGCAGTCTCAGTCACCAGCAGTTGGACGCGAAGCGGTACCCGAGGTCGTCACGATCGCTCAGCATTCAGTCGTCAAACACCCTCACAGGGAATTTTGGCTGTACCAGCCCCTGGGAATTGCCATTTCGACTGCCGCGATGTTCGCGGTTATTGTCGTTTCCTATCAAGTGGTAAATCAGTACTTTTTCACGACTTTTCGTCCCAATCTCGTCTCGTCCGATCGTTTGAACAACGACCATCAGTCAGCGGAGTCGACGAATAAATCGGAGAACCCCGAGTCGGTCGACTCCGATTTCACTTCATCTAACGGTCAACGCATCGCGACTGGAAATTTGTCGTCCGATAGTCTTCGGGACGATCGCCGGGATCCAATTCCAAAGTCGGATCTTCCCGGACCGAAACAGGAATTGAATTCGACTCAAGGATTGGTGAATTCGTTAACGGTTCCGAACGAGGGTACTACCATCGAACCCGATCGGACAACGAATTCCGTTCCGGCGGCAGACCGAGTCGCTACCAATTCGACAACTGGATCGGAAGATCGTAATGTCCCGGACAAGGGGGAAGTGGACAAAAATTCTTCGGACGTCGTCCAGCCAGCGGCATTGCCGACGAATCTTAATTGGAACTGGGTAGACGTCGAAGGACTTGTGGCGGTGCGAGCGACTGGTTCAACGATCTGGTCCGGCGCGTTAACCGAAACCGATTTAGAAAACGGCGAAAAAAATGCACGTCCACTGCTGGCAATGGAATGTAAAGTGTTGCCGCTTAGTTGGGCCCAACTTAATTTCAACGAGCTGGGTAACTGGACCATGTCCGAAAACACTTCATTCACGGTGGAACCTGGTGAACTGAGTCCATTAGAGTCCAATTCCGACTCTCGCTTGCCGGCTGATACGACATTAAACAGGACCTATGAATCGGACTCTTCGGACGCCAGGGATGCCAAGGTACTGATCAATTTGAAGTCGGGACGAATTGCGATTTCGTCCGCCGAGCCCGATTCGGTCATTTGGGTGAACTCCATGTCGGGTCGTTGGAGTATCCGCATCGCAACGGCGGATACCCAGTTGGTTGTCGAACAACTTGACGGATTGTCCGTCCATGTTGTTGCCGGTTCCGCGATTATCAATGGTGAGGAACTGAAAGCGCGACAGAAGTTATCGCAACCAGTTAATGGAGGACTTGAGCGTTCTACGAACAATAAATTGGTACGCTGGTTAAACAAACCGGAAAGACGATTTCCGCACAAAAAATTGTCCGAGTTATGGTTGCATAGTAACAATTTATTCGCCGAACTTGGTCAGCCGGACAAAATTCCATCGACAGACCGCGCGCTATTTCGTTCCGGGTTGGCGACGATCGACCCGCCCAGTCTCGCGAAAATTTATCTTGGCAACGAGTTGCCAGCTGTTCGCGCGGAAGGGATTCTGTGGCTATTGGAGTATGGCCGCGACGAGGTTCAGCTGCGCAAGCTGGCCAGTGACATGGCGACGCAACTGGCGGCTCCGAATCTGGAACTGCTGTTGCCACAACTGGTGTTGGCGATTCAGCAACGGCGATTGCCCCCTCAAACGGATTCCGAATTGCTGGTTCAAGGATTGAACCATCGTAACCCGGCTGTCCGCCGCTTGAACTACGGACTATTACTGCATCTGTTTGGGAGTCTGGTCGACTATGATCCGGAGGCCGAAACCGCCATCCGCATTAGACAAAGCCAACTGTGGCGGGCTGCTGTTTCGCGATTGTACCGACGGCTGGAAAATGCTCGCTAACGTTGGTGGGAGGCTTGGCGACGGCCGATCTCGGTCGAATGTTTTTCCGTCGTAGTTTCCGCTGGGCCCGCTGATAAGTTCCCGATTAGTCAAAGGCGAGTTGCCGGGTGGCGCTGGGCCAATGGCACTTACTTTGTAGCGCAACGGCGCGAGCCGTCCGGTGGTTTGCGTGGGAATTACGGATGAAAACCGGGCGGCTTGCGCCGACTCCGCTAACAATTACTCGAATGTAAGTGCCATTGGGCGCTGGGCCACGGTAGAATTGGCGGCAGCCCTCCGATCAGACACGTTTTTTTCGCTCCCGAACTACCGACATTCCAAGTTGTTTAACCGTCGAATCAACCCGAACTTTCCCTTTCTGGAACCCCCCAAACGAATCGTCCATGCTGCCTACCACAAAATGGGAACGGTTTGGATCACGCGGGTTTTGGAATCGGTGGGCAAACGATTTGATCTCCTTGTTCAGAAGAGCAACCTGATCGACACGGTTTTGAACGACGATGCCGATGTGCTGATTTGCAATCATAGCCAACATGCAACCGACTCACTCGGCGATGTTGTCGGCTCGCATTTAATCCGTGACCCCCGCGATGCCATAGTTTCAGGCTACTTTTATCACCTGTGGACGGACGAAAATTGGGCTCGCGAGCCACAACGTCGTTTTGCAGGATTGAGTTACCAACAGCATCTAAAAACGCTTGATCAAAATGCTGGCTTCGGAGCCGAGATTGAGCGTTTTGCGGAGTACGTTCGCGACTATGGATTATTAAACTGGGACTATCACGATCCGCGAATGTTGGAGTTGAAATATGAGGATCTGATTCGCAATGAGCGGGTCATCTTCAAAAAAATGTTTCAACACTATGGGTTCACCGCTCGCGCTGTGAGAATTTCGATTCGATTGGCGCTGCAACAGAGTTTCAGAAACGTCAGTCAACGACCGCTGGGCGAACAGGTTGCGCGTTCCCACCTGCGCAGTGGAGAACCCGGCGAGTGGAAATCGGTACTCTCGCGCGAGCACTGCCGACAAATTCATGACCGATTGGGTGAGTTGATTGAGCGAATGGGCTATGAATCGACTCTGTAGCGACCCAATTGCGAAACGACCGTGTCGCAGTAATTGCGATGGATGAGTTGGCGCCCGGTTGGGATCCAAGTGAAATGCCAATCCGCTGGAATCGCAAGAGGCACGGCCAGCGACGGTAGTGCAAAACCGAAATCCGATTAGAGCAGGATGTTGTCGTTCCTCTTGGTCTACCAGAAGTTCATCGCTCCGTGCTTGAGACCGAACCATCTCGATCGAAAATTACCAGGTTCTTTCGCGTGAACGTGAACCTTCGCGCCCGGCAAACGGTCTATCGGCCGTAATTGAGAATTTCTGTTCCTAAACCTACCCAAATCACAATGCCGACTGAAGATCATCCCTCGATTGAACTGTGCGCGACACAAGCTGCGGCTTTCAAGTTTCTGATGAGCTGGAGCGACAACACACCTGTACTCCATTTGCGTTCGTCTGACGGACTCGGAAAAACGACAATCCTGCAACAAGTCAGGCGGGAAACCAACGCCTACTGGTTGGATGTGCGGCCTTTGGTGGCGGAGGTCGCCCACGGACATCCATTGGCGATCGAAGAAGCCGCGTGGAAACTTCTAATTTCGGCAATGGAGCAGCATCCCAAGATCATCGTCGACGACTTTAATTTGTTCTTCGATTTTGCCGGTTCCTGCGGCGCTTATCCGCGCACCAGTTATTACGAAACCACGATGCGCGCGATTTTGGTGGCGGCTAAAGCCGCGAACCGACAACTGATCCTGGGCAGCGACGGCCACCTGCCCGCGGCGTTTGCTGAAGTCGCCTGGTCCGAATGCATTGAAGGTTTCCAGGTGAGCGATTATCGCCACTTGTTTCCAGCAATTCTGGGCCGCGCGCTGCCCGCTGTCGACTTCGATGCTGTTTTTCGATTCGCCCCCAACCTGAATTGCCATCGCATCGCGCATCTGTGTCACTGGCTTGGTAAACAGCAAAACGTCGCCACGGCGGAACTACTGGATTTTATTCAAAACCAGGGAATGTCGAGCAACGTTGAAGTTAGTGAAGTTCAAGCTGTCCAATTGAGCGATTTGTGCGGAGTTGATGACGTCGTTAAGTCACTTGAGGACAATATCATCATGCCGATGGAGAATCTTCAGTTGGCGGCTCAACTTGGATTGACACCCAAACGTGGTGTGATGTTGGCCGGCCCACCGGGCACGGGGAAAACCACGATTGGCCGCGCCTTGGCCAGACGTATGCGCGGCAAGTTCTTTCTCATCGATGGCACCGTAATCTCCGGGACGGAACGCTTCTATCGCCAAATCGACTACATTTTCAACCGGGCCATCAACAACGCACCGTCGATTGTGTTCATTGATGATAGCGATGTCATTTTTGAAAGCGGGCGGGAACATGGACTGTACCGTTATTTGTTAACCAAACTGGATGGTCTGGAGAGCGCTAGCGTCAGCAACGTGTGTGTGATGATGACGGCGATGGATCTCGGAAATATTCCGCCCGCGTTGGTGCGGTCGGGTCGGATCGAGCTCTGGCTGGAAATGAAACTTCCTGACGCGCAGAATCGTCGACGCTTGATGAGTCAATTGTTTGCGGGCAAAGTTCGAATAGAAAATGCCGCGGCCTGGCCGGTGATCGATATAGCAACTGAGGGATTTTCTGGAGCCGATCTCAAACGGCTGGTTCAGGACGCGAAATTGCAAATGGCCGTCGACATGACGCGAGGTCAACCAGTTCTGGCCTTTGATCAATATTTGCAACAAGCCTCGACCACGATTCACAATTCACGGGCCGCGTATGCCAAAGCGTCACAACGCGCGCAAGAGGTTAACCTCGATCGACCGCGCTGGTTCAATATCCATCCCGAGCTGTTTGAGCAACCGGTTCCCGCCGTCACGCCGTCATGAGAACTGGTGGCCCGCCTGCTGAAAATCGGCCGCCGGATTTTCGGCGGGGAAGTAAACCGACGGATCGTTTTGAACCGGGGTTATTTTACGGAAGTAGTTGGTGGCGAACTCGCGGTAGGTTCCCGATCATCGAGGAGCTCGGACAGCTGTTCGGCTGTCAAGATGTTCAACCGAAATCCACTCATGCTGCGCGGGCCGTGGTCGGCGCTCAGCATGGATTTACCACTAAGGCTAAAGAATCCGATCCCCACATAACTCGCGGCCCGTAACGTACTTTTGGGGAGAACCACGCGATCCAAAAATGGTTTGCGTATTTCCGCTTGAGCAAACAATTTGTCATTGAGCGCCCCTTGGCCGATGACTTTTTCCGCGTTGTCGCAAAAATGCACAAAACGCCGATGTTCGAGTTTCGCTGACTTAAACCAGACCATTTCCAGCAAGATATCGTCGGCCTGTGACGTGGCTCGATAACCCAACAACGTAATTGTGTTATTGAATTCTACATTTCGCTGGTCGGCGGATGTTTCGGCGATAATAGCCGCAACTTCCTGGTTGAGATCGGGCTGGAAAGGTTTCAAGTAAAGAATTGAAACTGGCGCCGCGATCAACAATATTACCAACAACGCAACTGGATTCCGCACGAAATTGAACAGTCCACTAGTTACTGCTCGAGAGGCTTCGGAAAATCGTCCTGCGGAAAGGGCGAGTAACGCGGATTTGGCAGGCATCTCGACCAACTTGAACAACAAAATCGAAAGCGCCAGAGACAGAAAAAACGAACAGCCGGCAGCCCACTCCGGCGGCAACCGCGTTTCGCCAAGACAATATAATTTTATGTACAAGATTACGATATTGTGAATCATGTAAAAGGCGAAACTGATCTCACCTAAAAAGACCATCATTCGTGAGCCCACGAATCGCCCCAACAGGCCGTGCGATCGAGAAAAAACGAAAATCAAAATAGCAAACGTCCAGATGTTTATCATCATCAGGCACCATTGGCTAAGGCCATTGCCACCCCAGGGAGCTTGCCGTATGAAAGCCGCTACGCCTTGCCAGCGCAACAGGTAATCCCACCCCAGAAACAAACCGACGGCGAAGATTTCCCACATCGTATCGGTCAAGAAATGACGCGGTGTCGTGACGCCTGGTTGACGCAAGTAATAGAATCCGACCGCCATACCGGAACAAAATTCGGGCAGTCGTAGCAATGGGTTGGTCAAGAAAAGGCGATCGAAATTAAACCGCTCGTTATACAGCGGGTTCAAGGCGAGTTGGCTGAAATAAATCACCAGCCCCAGGATAATTAAACCCAGCACTCCGAATTTCCACCAGAATTTTCGTTCACCACCGATCAGTAGAAACGGAAACATAAAATAGAAAAACGATTCCGTGGAAATGCTCCACGAAACAGCGTTGAATGAAAACGCCCATTCATGCAACGGGACCCAGCTTTGCAACAGCGACAGGTTCGTAATGAATTTTGTAATGTTCCAGTAATCGCCGAAGACGGATTGCCCCCGTAGAAAAGCCAATACGAAGATCAGCAAGCAAACCAGATGCAGGGGCCAAATTCGAGCCCACCGAGTCAGCCAAAATTTTCGAAATCCCTCTCCGGTTGGCTGTAATCGACCCGCGTAGACGTAGGTGAGAATGAAACCGGATAACATAAAGAAAAAAGAAACAGCCAAACTACCCAACCAAATTTCGGGTCCGGGCAACCGGAATTGGTAATTGATATGATGCACAAACACAGCCAGTGCAGCAAACCAGCGCAAGCCCGTCAACGCATTTAGGGACTGGGTTGAATCTTTCACGATGGCTCCGGTCAATTCAGATCAAATCGACAGGATAGTTGTGCCGCCAACACGGGTCAACGCGAACGACCACTTGCTGGCAGGAATGTTTGCTCCGCGTAGGGTGTGTGCAGCGGGCGAGAATCACGAATGATCTCATGCATTGATCGGAGGCAACCCAACGAAGGTTGCCTCCAATTGATTCGTCCGCCCGCGTATCACACCACACAAACGCGGGGAAATAATAGGCGATCGAAACAATCCGAGACGAAACAATCCGAGAAGGGCTGCGGGATTGTGCTAGCAGTGGGCTTGGAAGCAATCATCCGCGAAGTGTGCCGGAATGCGGTGGTGTGGCCCCAATCTGCTCCAACCGGAATGCGATGGTGTGGCCCCAATCTGCTGCCTCAATCTGCTCCATTTGGTGTGTTGCACACACCACCACAACCATTTGGTGTGTTGCACACACCCTACTCGCATTCGAAGCCTTGAATGTGGGAAGGACATTGGCGGCCCCAATCGGCGAGGTAATGGCCGCTGGCGACGTACTGGTGAAATGTGGAATGAGGCCAATCCAACGGGCGGGAAACATATTCATGTTTCCCCGGATTGAAATGAATGTAATCGAAATGGTTCTCCAAATCCGCGTCGTCGCGAATCGTATGTTCCCAAAATCGACGCTGCCAGATCCCACGATTGCCGCGCCGTTTTTGGGAATCAGTAACGGGGACTTCATGACCACCTTGCGCCAGCCAATCGCAAGTAAAACGCTCTTTAATACGCTTCATTCGATTTGAATAATCGCTGTCGCCTAGAGGCAATATCCACAAACAATGAAAGTGATCGTGCAGCAACACAGACGCCAGATTTTCGAAAGGCAGCTGGCTTTGGATGTCCAACCACGCCCGTCGCAAATGGTCTTGAGCCGTCGGATCACGAAAGAACGGATAGCGATTATACGTAACGACTGTGAAAAAGTAGGTTGCCCCTGGAACGAACAAACGCCGATAGTCGGACATTGTTTCCTCCGAATGCCGGATGTGGCATGTGGATGTTGTAGGTGTAGGGTGTGTGCAGCGGGCAATACAACCATGAAACATGATTATAGAATAGATAAGGACGTACGAACAGTTAACCAATCCGTTCGATGCCCGCGCAACACACCATGCGTCGAGTATTAAATTTTTTGATCGCGCGGTGGTGTGTTCCGCGGGCGTTTTGGTTGACAGAATTTGTTCCTGTTGGAAAACCAATCGGTTGAGCGGATGTTTTACATTGTTGAGACGCCCGCTGCACACATCTTACTCCGGACTCGCTGCGCCGAGTGGTTAAACGCTGCGTTGATCCGTTCAAAATAATCTTTGGCAGTGCCATACGTACTTGGCAGCGATTATTCTTCAGTATCAGGCCATCTTGGAAATCAGCCCCTCTTTTGAATCAGTCCTTCTTCCGTATCGCAGTTTAGCAAATCGACAAAATCATCGTTTGGCTACGCCCTCTTTTTTGTCGTTTTGTCGCGAAATTTCAGGAACTTTAAAAAGAAATCACATGGCCGTCGTTCATCAGGTACAAATGGACAATGGTCTTCTCAGGAAGGTCGCCTGGAAACTCCAGGGCGGAGCCATCTGCCATCGCTGCATGAAATTTTCCGTTTTTTCCAATTTTCAAACCGGCCGCTGGATGCTGCGGATCGAACGCGTAGTCTTGAGGAGCAGTCCAGGGGACGGCCAGTTCCGATTCGACTTCGACGAACATAATGGTAGCCGTCGTTCCGTCAGTTATTTTGCTGAACATTACGACGTTCGTTCCGCCAAATAGGGTTCCCTCGCCGACGGGTGCAACCAGTGTGGTATAGCCTGCTGGAATGTCGTTGGCCGCAGGCTTGAGCCGGTTCGGTTGAGTGCGAAAGAGAGCTGGCATTTTGGCAATCAGAGGTTTGTTATGCGGACTATCCCAGGGCTCATCAAGTTTGAATTGCTCGTACAACTGAGTTCCGCCATCCAAAAAAGGAAGGATGTGCACGCGCCAGCTAAGTCCACTCTTTCCCTCCGCATCTCGGAATTTGGCAGCTGGAGGAAAACAAGAGTAGGCGCTTTCATAATTGTGTACTGCAAGTGCCAGTTGTCTCAATTTTGGTTTCAACTCCCGCTCCATTTGCGTGCCGAGAAAGTTCTCAGCGAACTCGATCACATTGCCAACCAACGGAGACGAATTAGAATTTGGCACAAGGTTGTATTGAATGCGATCTCCATGAACCTGTGATTGGATTTTTTCGGCCATCGCGGACTGCAGGCCCGATAACTGTTCAGGAGGGAGCACAGAGAGTTGCTCGATGACTTTCTTGAGCAGCACCGACGCAAATGGGGCGAACGCGCGTGCCGCTTCGGGTGACGCGGATTGAATCGTCGCTGAGAAGTTCATCGTGTGCGAATCGAGCCCGATTGCCATCCAGCGAAAGCCCTGCGTCAGTCGCTGAACGGGGCCGCCGCCGAGATGCTCTGGCAGTTCAGTCAACAATTCCTCATAAGTTCTCCAGAGGTAGTCTGGGGGCACGATTGCGATTTGAATCGGTTCGTTGGCGACGGTGTTCAAAGCGGCTTTGAATGGTTCCGGCGTCGTGATCATCCCTTTCCATGTGCCCAAAGTCTCATCAACGTCCGCAGAAAAACTTTGGAACCCGATGGGGGTTTGTAAGCTGGCCCATGTTACCGGCAACGGAGCCAGTAACCATCCCTCGGGATGATTGACAGTTGCCACGTCGTATCGAGCCAGGAATTCGGTGATCCGTGCGTTTGACTCTTCATTGGAAGCCGGAATGGCGATTCGCAGGATGGGCTGGCCGGGCGAGATCGGTATATCGACCAGTAGGAAGCATGGCCGCTCGCCAAAGGCCGCTTTCAGCATGTCCAGTATCTCTTGCAGTGCGACTAACCGTTCCATAAGTTCAGGCGATGGCTTTGCGGAAGCAGCGTCGGGGTTGTTTGGAGCAAGGACAGGAAGCTTGATTCTGGCTATGTCGAATTTGATCAAGATCGAGGTGCCGGGGAGCAAGGGGGGAAGTGCAAAATCCGGCCTGGCGATCGTTGGGTTTGAAGCAGGCGTTTGTGCTTGCGAGATTGAGCTGTGGATCAACAGGGCCCACAAGAGACAGATTGAATAAAGAGCGGTTTTCATGGCGGTATGTTTGGTTGGGTTTGTATTTAAGGCTGGTTGTTGCGCGTACAGCGGGTTGGCGGTGTCTAAATACTTGTGATTGCGAAGACAGTCAAAGACTTCAAGTCCGTCGCAAAATGGACTCATGTAATTCCCTCACCCCCGACCCTTCACCCCAAAAACTCGGATTGATTTTGATGAAGTAACCAACTTTCTCGTCCGAATTTGTGGGGCGAAGGGAGGAAAAAAGAAATCCCGATTGCCTATTGTTTTGATTCAACATTTGGGTTGCTGATACAACTCATTTCTCTGGTTTGGCAATTTGAAGGTTGATCTTGTAAAGAACCTGTTTGACGCCGCCGGTCAGCGTCGCCAGCTCGCCTTTGACTTCGTAATTTAAAGGCTGGCCGGTAAACGGATCCAGCCGAACTGGATAGGGAAGGTCGGTCAACTGACGAGGGAGTTCTCCCTCGTGCTGAGCGGCATACAGGCGAAGGCCTTCGATGGCTTGTAGCATGGCGATCTGCATTTCGGTACGTGCCGACGCGTCTTCAATTTGTTCGAACGCTGGCGAAAGCATATCGGCCGGCATTGCCGCCCATCCGACTTGCGCCGTGTGTTGTCGCATTTGATGGTTATGTTCCGTGGACGCGGTCAGTGAACGACGTTGTGAGATATCAACAAAGCTCCACTTGATTCCTTCATCCGAAACAAATTCAGAGTATTTTTTTTGTGCCAGAAAAAATGTTTGGGCGGTAGTAAATGACTCGACCAGAGCCGCGTCCATTTTCTCGTCTTCAATCAGATACCGTTTGGCTCCGGGATAGCCGGCAGCAATGGCATTCACCAAGCCCTGCCGATCCAATAACACCTGCTGCCGAAATGCCTCGCCGACCCGATTGTATTGGAGCAGAATGCGGTCGATGAAAGTCTGCCAATAGGCGACGGGCCGAATTTGTTCGTCGACGTCGTTTAATGCTCTCAATTCCAAGCCGAGCAATTCCCGTTCGAAGGAAGCAGAGAATCGGAGCGGCACCAGCGGTTTGGGAAGCGATGCAATTGCCCAAAAGAGATTGGGAGCTTGCGGCGATTGAACGAGATAGAGTGCATCGTCCCAACCGATTCCGGCAATTGCGATCCCAACCAAACTGGAAACCAAAAACGGTTCTTGACTGAGGTGATTGGCCATCCGAAATTGCTGACCGACGATTTGAATCGCATCGTCGGTACGACCTTCGGCAATGGCGACTCGACAGCGCAACGACTGCGTACGCGCCAACTCTCGCATCTGCTGCACTTCGGAGAGCAAGATTGAAATGGGGCTCTCCACTTCCCGAACTCTTCGACTTAAATCGAATAGACGGATTTTGTGCGCCTGGGCAATTTCGACGGCTTGAAAATCGGTTAGCTGTAAATATTTCTTGACCTCCTCCAAAGGAAGCTCATCGGGCGACATCCTTTGCCAGGAATACGGAGAAAGATTACTCAGTTCGAGGCCCTCTTCCCGAGCTTTCTTGCTGGCTTCCTTCCCAATCCGATCCAGTTCTTGTCTTGGGGATGTTTGCTCAAAAAACCCCATTGCCCGCAGATAGTGAACCGCCGCGTTGCCTTCAAGCTGGTTGAATTCGCTGGGGATCAAACGATATTTCAGTGCCGGTCGAGGTTCTGGACAAGGGTGCAAAGTCAATGTTCTGGTGCGGACGGTCTTGCCCGGGAAGTCCGGGTCGTTGGAGTTGTCCGTCCAGCCTCGATCGGGTTGCGCGAATCCTTGCGAAAGGCCTGTTCCCCAAATGAAGAATAGCAGGATGCTTGCGATGAGGAATTTGAAGGGAGTCTGGTATCGATTCATGGCGGTTGGGTTTCAGGATTCAGGTTTCAGGATTCACGTTTCAGCCTAAAGGCTAAATTCTTTCATTAACTCTTGAGTCAGTTGATGTTGATTGAGTGTTTGAGAAGTGGATGGTAAGTTGATTTGCAACTGGTAGATGGTCTCTTCCTCAGATTCCTGGCGGGGCGATGAAGGAGAAAAGGATCTTGGTTGACTGGCAATTCTCTGATCGCGAGGTTGATTGTCGGCAAGGCCAAGCCAATTTCCCGAGTTGCGACTGGACAATTGACTATAATAGGAAACCAATGATCGCGGGCCGCGGTTGGATTTATCGAAATCAAATTCAAACATCGCAAATTCGTCCGAAAGCGCTACGTAAGCCAAGTTGCTGTACTGTTGAGATCGATTCGACCGAGAATTTGTTTCGCCAGTTTGCTTTGGCTCCTCACTCACAATTGAATCGGCAGCTGGAAGTAGCGTCGCATTTTGATCGCGGCTTGTTCGAACGAGTTCTTTCTGATCAAAGCCATTCTGATCGAGGCTGGCTTGCATCGAATTGCTTCCAATTGTGGAAGCTGAGTTAACGCCATCGTTTTGAAAACGACTCATCAGAACGAACATCAATAGGCAGCCCATCACCATTCCACCGGCCCAAGCAGCTCCCATCCAAGGCCAGGTAGAGGCAACCGCTGACGCGGAAGGGAAATGTGTGGCAGACGGCAATGAAACTAAAATCGGCGAAATCGGTTCTGTGACATCCGACAAGGCTGGCAAATATTGAGTCGATCCCTTGGGTTGGACAATTTCATCCAAATTCAGGCGTGCTACCCGAGGTTGGAATCGACGCAAGTAGTTTTCGAAGGGAGCCAGGGATGGATCCGGTTGATTTGCTGAATCGTCAGACTTGTTCATGGTGAGCTCCTGAAAAATGGAACGACATCAGATTGTTTGGGCTGTGGAAAGGCATCAGAGGATTTCAGATTTTTAGCGATTTCGGATTGCTTTGGCTGTAATGCGCTATCGGATTGTTTTGGAAGATCGATTTTGAAATTTGGTTTCTTCTCCCAAGCTTGTCGGAGCTTGGTCAAGGCGGACTGGTAATAGCGATGAACGGTACTGGAGGATCGGTCGACCAATTCCCCAATCTGGACAAAGGTCAGCTCTCCCCACAGATGCGCCACGATGATCTCTCGCTCAAGTGGCTCCAACTGTTCCAATTCTGTCTGCAACTTGTCGATCTCTTCGCGAGTCTCCAGATCGGATTCAAACCAGGCAGAACCGGTTGAACCATTTCGTCGAGATTCACCTTGATCCGTAGCGAGCTGATTTCGTTTGCGACGCCGACTCTCCCCTCGAGTCTGATTGATGGCACGTCGCTTGGTGGTCGTAAAGAGCCAGGCGCCTTGATCGGTGGGGGGCTCGGTCAGTTGTGTCAATTCGATCAGAGCTTCTTGAACCGCATCGTCGGGATCGCTGCACCACTGCCGGGCGTAGAGCACTAAGGCCGCTCCATGCCGGCAAATCAACGCAGTCAATGTTGGTAAATCAAATGGCGTCACACAGGGCTCACGGCGATGATGTCCGTCGGTTGAACAAAGGAATCTCGATTTTCCTATAAGTCACCGCGAAAGCAACTTGATCCCAAATTTGTGCAAATTTTGTCAGGTTTACCAAAAGTCTTTAATGCTATTCAAAAATTTGAATTGTTTTGATCGCGGAACCAATCCAGTAGGGCGGTCGACGATGCCTGAGTAAGACTCAAAAAAAAACTCAGGAAAGAGAACTCTGGGCCATATCGAAACATCTTTCGATTCGATTTTGGCCATCAAAGTACGCGCACCGACTCGCCCGCTACCTGTCGCGGTTGTGGGCCTCGCCGCTGTCCGGCCGGCCTCCTCGCGATTGGTGCGACCTCTTGTGTGGCCCCGTTGTATACCTACGCCGTGAAGGATTTTTTCGATTGTCATCAGCCGATTTGGCGCTAGCGGGCTGTTGATTTAGTGTACCCATTATTTGTCAGTTAATGGGGTTGGCTTTTTTTTGTATCGCGCTATGTTTAGTGGTTATTAGAGTGAGTACCTATTTTTGTTGCTGAGAGGCGAATGGACATGAGCC
>JANNPW010000010.1:0-20649 GCA_031400405.1 Mariniblastus sp. | reverse complement strand
CTGGAACGGCTAAAGATTGCCGCAGGAGACTTTTGTGAATCAGTGATTTCATTCGGAGCGCGAAATCGACGACAGCCAATGAGGTCGCTTGATTCGAAAGCATCAACGATCGCGAACGCTGGCGTCGGTTGAGTTTTTACCCGATTTGATCAGCTCAGCGTTCCGATAGAAACCTGGGCTCGATCGATTCGTCTGACTTCGCAAGGTAACCAGTAGGAAATTGCAACTCACTGGCTCCCAAACCATGCGATTGTTCTACTGTAAGATCGAATAAACTGTCGAATTTGCTAAGCAAAATTCGTCGCAGCATTTGCTCCAGGCGACGTCATTCTTCCCACGCTACCTATCACCCCAGCAACAACTCGGAGTCCGGCAGTTTTCCATTCTGTCCGCTCAATTTTGACTTGAATTCGTTGGTGTGGCCCCAATCTTTCGCCTCATTGACTTGAATTCGTTGGTGTGGCCCCAATCTTTCGCCCCCCCAGCAACAACTCGGAGTCCGGCAGTTTTCCGTTCTGTCCGCTCAATTTTGACTTGAATTCGTTGGTGTGGCCCCAATCTTTCGCCCCAATCTTTCGCCTCATTGACTTGAATTCGTTGGTGTGGCCCCAATCTTTCGCCCCAATCTTTCGCCATGGGAAACTCGTTGGTGTGGCCCCCGTCTTTTTTGCCGTCTTTTTTTCTTGGTGTGGCCCCAATCTTTCGCCTTGGGAAACTCGTTGGTGTGGCCCCCGTCTTTTTTTTGGATGGAATTGCGCATTCATGAGAAGAAAAAACTGGGGCCACACCAAAACATTCTCCAAGACATTTTTTCGTCAAACCGATTTTCGGTTCGTTTCTGCTATTGGCGAAAGTGCAATCGCTCGACCGCTAACAGGATCGATCAGTTGGTTTTGCCTTGGTCTGGCCCCGGTTCACCCGGTCTCTTTCGCCATAGAGCGGCTTGGGCTTCGCGAATGTCTGGTGACGCTTCGTCGCCCGGTGTGTGATAGCTGACTTGCGCTACGAACCAAGGTGCGTCCCAGTCTATCTCGCGGCGTGAAGACTGAATGACGGTGGTTAGATACTCATGATAGAGAGGACCAGGTAAAGTTCTGTTTGTATCTTGTTGGTTTGCATCGCTTTCACCTTGATGCCACAGGACCGCTCGGAAGCCGGATTTGCCTAGCGGCCTGATGCGGGTGACAAGATTAGAGAACGCTTCCCCCTTGCTCTCCCAGGTACCGTCGGATTTTCTTTGCACCCGACTCTCGATTGTTGGTGGATTGGGAAAGGAATTGCCGGTCGGGAGCCACTCTCGCACACTCGTCGCACCTATTCCGCAAGCGATGATGCCTACGGGCACATCGAATCGAGTCGCGATTGCGTCACCGAAAGCCGGGATGAAGCTGCCTCCGCTACCGCTTGCGCCGGGCTGCGGATCGTTGGCAAGCTGCCATCGTTTTCCATCGAAGTTTACCACTCGTCGGGTAGATGGAGTTTGCTTGGCCTCGCCATGATTAGCAGAGTTGGATTGGCCGGCCACAACAAAAACCTCTCCGACACCAACCTGTGCCACCGTGCTTTCCGCGAGAACCTTTCCATTCACGATGACGCGAAGATCGAGCCGATACCAACCACCCGCCGGAGCATCGAGGGCCGTTTTGAAGTCGTCTCCATCGAAGGTAGGCGATGTTTTTTGCCACTTTGACTCCTGATCATTCGCAATGATGCGAGCTTCGATCTCCACGTCCTGACCGGCGGCCTTTCGCACTCGTCCCGAAATCGGAATCGAACCTCTTTCACGAGTCGTTCTTTGGACAACTTGATACTCGGTTGGTGAAAACAACTCCAGATCAGCTGCGTTCAACCAAGTGATTGACGTCAAGGCGATTGCAAATAGAGGAATCATGGATAGGCCCTGGTCCAAAAGCAGTAGTGCTGCAACATCAAACGAGAAACGGTGCCTGGAACGAATGGCGTTGTCCACGGCTTTTTTGCGTTTTTTGGAATTGAAATCGGCGGCACCGCGCAGCATGGAGAGACGCGATCCGTCGCGTTTTTAAATTCCATTTTTTTTTGCGCCAACGATCGACTTGTCTTTGGCGTGACCCAACTGATCGGTAGAATACTCGCGGGCGTGAACCTTTCCTGGTGTTGTGTTGTAAATTCGACCAGGGAGGGTTCATGTCTGTTTTACCAATACGCTCGGCTCATTGCTTTAGCATTTTTCAGCGGTCGATGATCCAAGCCAACGAACTTCCGCTGTGCGAAGTTCTGGACAGCTCTTTGATCGCAGAGACGTTTCAAGAAGATAAAGTTTCGTATGGAAATGCCAGCGAGGATGTCTTCACGCCAGCGATCACTTTGTGGGCCATGGTCTCTCAGTTTCTGTTCAGTGGTGCGGGTCGATCATGCAAAGCGGCTGCCGGTCGCGTCGTCTCTTTATGGGCACAAACTGATGGTCGTGTTGTCGCTCAAAATGCTGGAAACTATTGTCGCGCCAAAGCCAAGATTCCCGTGACCACGATTCAGAAGATTGCGCTGCGACTAGCGGGCCAAGCGGAACTCAGCGCGATTGCGTTTGACGATCTGACTTCGGCGATCGACTCCGACGAAGCAGCAGATCGGCTGTCGCCACGAGTGATTGCGGAGATTCGCGCGCTACCGATCAGGGGGCGAATCATCCTGGCCGACGGCTTCACAATCGACGGCCCTGATACGGTAGAGAATCAGGAGAAGTATCCTCAAAACCCGGTTCAGAAAGAAGGTTTGGGCTTTCCGATTATCAGGTGCGTTTGTTTGATTTCGATGTTCACCGGAATGCTGATCAATCTTGGTTACGCGGCGTACAACGGCAAAGGGACGGGTGAGACTTCCATTCTGCGTCAGTTGCGAACTTCGCTTCAAAGAGGCGATATTCTAGTTGCCGATTCGTACTACTGCACTTATTGGTTGCTCGCCATGTGTCTGAAGTTGGGAGTTCAGGTGGTGATGAAAAATCATCACAAGCGAGACGATGATCCGATCGGTGCCCAGCGATTGAGTGATACCGAACGAACCGTCCAATGGGTTCGCCCGGTTCGACCGAAATGGATGTCGAAGAAAGAGTATCGCAAAACTCCAGCGTTGATCGAAATACGCTTGAGTGATGTGGTCGTCGATGAAGTCGGTTCTCGCTGCCAAGGTTTTACCGTTGCTACCACCCTGCTCGACAGAGATGAGTATCCTGCTGCTTGGCTAGGTTCAATGTACGAAGGCCGCTGGATGGTGGAACCGGATATTGAGTCGATCAAATGCACGATGGGATTGGAACACTTACGCAGCCAAAGTCCCGAAGGTTTGGAACGCGAAATCTGGACGGGCGTACTGACCTACAATCTTGTGCGGACAAAAATGTTGCAAAGTGGATACCAGGCGGGGCGCGAAATTCGCAGCTTGAGCTTTACCGAAACTTATCAACTGCTGTCCACGAACTGGCTGTTGTGTGCCTGTGTTGGCGTCAGCGATGCGATGGCTGTTTCGGCTCAGCATCAAGGCACTTGCGCTGTCGTCGGCCAACGCCCCGATCGCTCCGAGCCACGAGAAAACAAACGCCGAAAGAAGACTCTCAAGTTGATGACCATCCCGCGGAGGCTCTACCACGCAGCGATCGCAGCGTTCTCAAAAATACCGTAAAATACCGTGGACAACGCCATTCGTGCCTGGAACCTTATTTTCGTCCTGCTGATCATCGATTTGATCGCCGAATCCTTACCCCCATAAAACATGCATCAATCTTGGGAGGCAAGAGTGCCGGATACCATCTGTACGGCCTATTGAGTCAAGTAGTCCGTACGGGTAGCGCGGAAAAAAAATTTTATTTTTTTTCGTTTCGGTTCTTCGACTTTTACGATCGGATTTTCCCTGGGGGTGGATTTTCGGTTTGGCTTCAACTTCTCTGACAAGATTCTCACTCACGCGGCCAAACATTGTCGTTTGGATTGTTGTCGGGGAAACGCCGTTTGGGATCGAGCGTGATCCGTTGGATCTTTCGTGCGCCGAAGTCGAATTTCGCTTCGAAAGTGCGAGCGCCATCGAACCAGACATCGACGGGCCACGTCAGGATCGCTGATCCGGTTTCCAGAATCCTGGCATTTGGTACTGGCTGCAATTCGGGACCATCGGCGGCAAAGTCGACCTGGATTATCACCGGAGCTGGCATCTGGCCTGCCTGTTTGATCATCACCGTCTGAATGGAATCGGCATTGGTCACACTTTCGATCGAACCATTTACCGATTCGGTCGTCCATAGCCAGTAATACCAGAACCAGCCCAGTTCTACTTTGAGCGAATTGCTCATCGAGAAGACAAAATCCCATGGTGACGGATGTTTGAATGCCCAAGCCTCGGTGTATTCGCGCATGGCCCGTTGAACTTCATCATCGCCGACAATGCCACCGAGCATGGACAGCATCAGCGTCGCTTTGCTGTAGGCTTGGAACCCGTACATCGAGCCGCTGTTGTTGGATGGCCACATCAATGTCGGCTCGTCCAAGTCGCCACTCTGTCGACCATAACTTTGACCAGCACCGTCGTAATTGGCGACGGTGCCGCGCAAATCAGCGTCGGAAAGGGCATTCATATAGACGTTGAGCCCCTCGTCCATCCAACCGTACCAGGTTTCGTTGGTGCCCAGCATCATGGGCCACCATTGATGGCCGACCTCATGGTCGGCCGCGCCTTGATTGGAGTTGATCACCATGGGATATTCCATTCCCGAGCTCGGTCCGTCCTGAAGGGTCAATTGCGGAAACGGATAAGCGATCCAGAGTTTTGAATAAAACTCGAGGGCGTGTCGACTGATCGCCCCCGCCCGTTCGAATTGGACAGCCCGCTCAGGTAGATAAACCATGTGGATCGGAATCGGTCCTTTTCCAGGAATAGTCGCGCGCGTCGCCTTCCAGACAAATTTCTCAGCGGTCGCCCAGGCGAAATCATTGACTTGTTCGGCAGCGTAATGCCAGACCAAGCGATCACCGTCGGCCGTCGACTTGCCCGGTCCAACTTCGTCCGCTCCCACGATCGTCACTTCAGCGTCCGACTCCAGTACCTTTGATAGTCGTTCTCGCGCCGTTGTCGTGAGCACTTGGTCTGGATTCTGGAGGAGACCCGTCGCGCTGACAATCCAACCCGCTGGTACATCAATTCGAACATCAAAGCGACCAAAATTGTTGTAGAACTCGGCGGGACCGAGATAGACGCTGGTATCCCAACCGGTCAAATCATCGTATTTCGCCAACCGTGGAAACCACTGTGTCGGTTGAAATAGAGTCTCTCCCCATCGCTGTGTCATGCGATGGCCAATGCCATTGGGGCCGCCGGGCAACGCGGTGTGCCAATCAATTTCCAGTGTGGCCGTCGATTTGGCTGGGATCGGTTCCGCGAGGGAAATCGTGGCAACTGTCCGGTCCAAGCCGCGCACCGTATTTTTTTTGGACCCACCCTCGCCGCCCGAGTCACCGCGAAAAGTTCGCGCTGCAACTGGCCCGGCGAGTTCGACAGCCGTTCCATTGACCGCAATGCGTGTGACGACCATCCCGTCGGTCGGCTCGGCTGGCATTGAATCACTGCGTTGGGCCAGCGGTCGAAAGATGTTGTGGTCCAGCCGCAACACAATTTTGTCAAGAATATTGGGGCTGGTATTGTGGATCAGAATCGTCTCGGAACCGGTCAAAGTATGTGTCGCAGGATCGAGGCTGACCCGGATGTCGAAGTCCGTCTGCAACTGCCAATAATTTGGGCCCGGGCGACCACTGAAATCGCGTGTCCCGGCTGCGTAAGCGTCGCGGATCGCGTTGGGTAATGGCAAGTCGCGCCGGACCGCGCGTTTTGTTGAATCAATTTTCGGTAATTGCTGGACAGGAACGAATTCTGTAGGCGTGCTCGGAGGCGATTGAGCGCTGGTTGTCGACCAGTGAAGCAGCACTAGCAGGGCACCCAACAACGAACAAAATACTCGGCTTAAAATTTGGTGGTATTCATTGCCGGAATGAAGTGTGGTTGACTGCCGTTCGGTCATCTCAGTTCTCGTTGGTACTACTGTGTTTGGAATTTGCTATCAGCGATTAGTTTAACAGACTATTTTTCAATGGAACAATAGCTGGGCATTAGATTGTGTCAGTTTTAGATTGTTTGAATACGAAAGAACATCGTAGAAAATCCACAATTCAACGTCCGGAACGATGCGTACTAAAAAAATGTTGCCCGACAAAAACGGCGGTGGCTAAACCCTTGTGGAAATTTGCGCGAATGAAATCCAAGCCATTGAATTCAATCGTCAAGGTGCGGCGGCAGCCCAATGCGACGTCAGGGTTAAAGCCGATTGCCGAGCGCACAAGGAGTGCGACAGGATGAGCATTTACTGCCCGCTGTTCAGCGACGAGGTCGTTTCTTGGCTGATATCGACTTGATCATCGTGTAACCGCGCTGGCCGGAGGGAAACGGCGTTTTGGAATTCGCGACTGCCGCTTCGATCAACGATACTACTGCCGGCAAACTGATGATGGAATCATTTTCAAGTCGGATAAAACGGTTTTGTTTTCCCGAGCCCAACAACAATCCGTCTGGGTCCGCCAGCGAAGCACCGTAGTAAAATGATAGCGCTACTCCATTGGCAGAACACGCCAACGAAACAACGCAATCCGATGTCCGCTCGGTCGTGCAAAATCCAATCGCCAAAAAATTGAAATTGTCGTAAACCTGCTCGACTGCGAGTGGCAACAGCTTGCGAAGCTGCTTTCGGCACATGCGAATTGTATTCGCGACCCGCGGATCGAATTCGGAAATAAAGGAATCGAGTTCCTGTTCAGCTTGTGCCGAATCGCTCTTTTGTTTCGATCCGGCCTTTGAAATGGGAACTGCGATGGAGGTGGGCGATCGTTGCCCGCTGATCATTTTCGTCCGACGATCTCCGGCCTTCGAAAGGGTCATGGAGTTCCGACGTGTCAGCGATTTAATATGTTCGACACGACGAAACCGCAGCGCGCTCCAGTCTTCATCAACCGAAACCATTCGGACAGGTTCAAATCCAGCAGCTCCCAAGACCGCCCACCCGGAATCACGATTGAACTCGCAGCGGTACTTCTTCGAAGATTTTTTGGGGTATGCGATCCAGAGGACCGCGTCGCCCACGGAGGCCCGAGCCAGTTGGGTGGATACTCGATCAAGTTCTGCTTGCGTCACCGCAAAAGCAATGCTGAAGTTGGCACGCGTTTTGGACGTCGCGGTTTGCAGAATTTTGATGCCCTTCAATTGGTCAAGTTCACTCTCAAATGAACCCGGTGCGTTCAAGACCAACATGGATTCATGAAGACCCAGATTCAGTTTCCTGAACAGCGGAGAAATTGACATGTTGTGTTCACCGTTAGCCAAGCGGATTCGCCGAAAATGCACATTGCTCAATACTTCAGTTTGCCGTTTGATCGTTTTGCATGAGCCCAAAAATATTGCCCTCTGGATCGGTCAAATAAGCCAACCAACCAACTCCCGGTATTGCCATTTTCGGAACAGAAACCGTGGCACCCAGGGATTGCCCTTTTGCGAACGAACCGTCTAAATCGGTGACGTTTACCGTGCATACGTACGCATTCACGGCTTGCCCAGCGGTCGGCGACGGGCCGCGTCGTTTAATCAATCCGCCGTTGATTCCGGGCTCCGCATCGGTGCCCGTCACAATCATCCAGTACTCCATGGGACCTGCCCATTTCGTGAACACCCATCCAAACAACGATTGGTAAAATACAAGGCATCGTTCTGGATTCTCAGCATGAATCTCGAAATGGACTACGCGCGACATTCTTTTGACCTTGAAAACAATTGTTGTGGCGGGAGATATCAGGTATGGGATACGGATGATCACCACATTTATTCAGCGCGATTTTCAGAGTGCCCGCATACGATTGTCCTTGGACTTGTTCTCGACTTCCGCCAGGCCGAGCTGTTGGAGAACTGGCGGAACGTAGTTCGCAAAACGACCTCGCAGGCCCTTCTTCAATCCGTACCAACCTCGCGCTGGGTTGGACTCAGCACGCGCCCACGATTCCACTGTACCGTCCTTGGCAGGTTTCTGTTCGTCGGCACTACCCAGCAACATCCAATCGCCTTGTTTCTTGAGCATGGCGTGCAGATCGTTGATGCACGACAAATGATATCGCAGTTCCGTTTTACCGACGATCACGACCAAAGCCGGCGGAACGAGTGATTCATCCCGAAAAGCCTTGAATTCCGATTGCCCGCTGGGAGTTTTAAGCGTCCAGGGCGACTCTTTGGTCCCCGAGATTGCTGGTGCCTTGGATGATTTCGATACTCCTGAGGCGCCCTTTGCCGTTTTCGGGGTGGTCGTTTTCGGTGTTTTCGTCTTGAGTATTGTCGATTCTAGTTTCGCCGATGTCGGTTTCTTCGATTTCGGATTTGTGGCGGTTGTCTTGGCAGTTGTCTTTTTAGCCATTGCGTCAGTTCCTTTCGAGTTCCTGGAGCTATCTGGAGGCCAGAAGCAAATTCATCAAACATGTAGCGGAGCGATTAAAGAGATTTATCTTAATGGACAGGACTGCTAGATCGCAAACAAATTTAGGGTTGAAGGGGCTGATTTTCTCGATCCAATGGGACGGCAAAACGGACTGAGTCGATGTGGTGCTCCCATACCACCTGTCGCTGGCACGGGAACACGATGGCTGGTCGGAGAATATTGACGATGCTCAAGCAATGAAGTAGTCGGAAAACGGCAAGAAACAATTGGCGAAACGGAATTCCATCGCTGCTCGACGGCGCTTCCCAAGACCCCTAACCTGCCACTTTTCCGCGTGGGAGTGACGCTAGATTGAACTTGATTCGGATCGGCGATTTCGATTAACTTGGCATTTCAAATAAGTACCAAACGACCCCACACATGTGGGCGCTTGGCCAAACGGAATGTAGGGAGACTATCCGATGAAAATTCGTGCCGCTTATGTTTGTTGGCTGACGCTGTTGATGCTGGGTTCGGCAATTGCGCAAGAACCGGCGCCACAACCCAACGTAAAACCCGATCTCACCGCAGCAGAGCGGGTTGAGCGCGCGACAAAAAACATGGGGAACAAGCAGCTTTATTCGCTCGTGTACAAACTTCAAAAGGGCGAAACCGTTCGCTGGACCGTCGAACACGTCGCGTCGACGAAAACACAAATGTCCGGCGAAACGGAAGAGACTTCGTCGCGCAGTCTTTCGACCAAAGCCTGGACCGTATCCAACATTGATTCGGTCGGCAATATGACTTTCGATCATAGCATCGAGGGGGTCGACATGTGGCAAAAAATCGGGGATGACGAACCCGTTACATACAATAGCAAGACCGATAAAGTCGCTCCGTTTGAATATGAGTCGATCGCCGACAAATTGGGTCGAACATTGGCCACAATCTCCATCGGTGCGGATGGCCAAATCAAGGACAAAAAAACTGACCTCAAGGGTGGTAATTTCGGTGTTGGCGAAGTCACCATTCCGCTGCCTCCCGGGGCGATTCCGGTCGGCCAAAAATGGAATGTTCCCAAGCCCCTGTCAGCGACCGATGAAGATAATCGTACGCATGATTTGAAGGCTCGGATGTTATATGAATTGGTCAAGGTCAAGGATGGCAATGCGTATATTTCGTTTAAGACAGAAATACTGACGCCAATCGAGAGTAACAAAATCAAATCCCAGATCATGCAGCAAAAGACCAAGGGGTTTGTCGTCTTTGATATCAAGAATGGCAGACCGATTCGGAAAGAAATTGAGTGGGACGAGAAAGTTCAGGGCTACGAGGGTCCGGATAGTTTTTTGCAATACTTGGGCCGCATGACCGAAAAAATCGTCGACAGCAATTTGCAACAGGCGACAAATTCGGTTCCCTTGACCCCACTCAAACGCGAAGTTGCCGACGAATCCGCCCAGTCGACAACTGGCGATGATAAACCGGTGATCCGTAAATGATCTGGACATGGCGATCGACCTCTATGATCGACACCGACACCGACTAACACCAGCGAATTGTAGTGACTAGACTGAAGGCATCATGCCTCACTACCGAATCAACCATTTGCTGCTGCTGTGCTGGCTAATCGTGTCGTGCTGTCTCATGTTGTTCATCTGGCAAGCGACTACTCAAGATCGCGCAATTGCCGCGCGCACCATCGGACTGGGTTTGGCGGCTGCCGCGATTGCGATTCCACTGGGTGGCTGCCTTTCCTGGATTTGCCTGGGCCCTGGTTGGCTGGCCCGTCCGACATTGCTGATTACGTTGATGTTGTTGACGATTCCTGTGTTCTTGCATGTCAGTACTTGGGATGCGGCGTTTGGACGACTGGGCTGGTTGACGTCAACCGAAGGTCAAGTCCTGATCCCTCTTGTCTCGGGTTGGCAGGCGGCCGCTTGGATCCATGGCGTCGCGGCGGCGCCGCAGGTAGCGATCTTGTTGCTGATTGGGCTATCCAATCGTCGCCAGCCGTTGGAAGAACAAGCGCTGTTAGATACGAATTGGATCGGTGTGTTCTGGTACGTGACGCTACGACGGTTGTGGCCATTAATTCTATTGTCCACGCTATGGACCTTAATTGTGTGTTCGCGGGAAATCGCTGCGACGGATTTGTATCAGGTCGGGACGCTGGCCGAACAAATTTATTTGGGCTATTCGCTTGGACAGATCAATGCGATTGGTGGCAATTGGTCGGCGGAACAATTGGCCGAGGCCGCTCGCTTGAACGGGTACTTGACGTTGGCGATTGTCCTCTGGCTGGCCGCTTCGGCCGGTCTGCTCTTTGTCTGGTTGACCGATCCGGAAACTGATTCGGAACATCGACGGCTAACTGCGTCGCAGATCCAGACCAGCGTTTCGCGGCGCGTGAACCGATTTCAAGCGATACTGGCATTGGCACTGCTGTTGATATTGGTCGTGGTGCCGCTCGGGAATCTGGTTGCGCGCTGTTGTTACTTTGTGCGGCCCTTGGATGGGGTGCCGGTCGGCAGTTTTGCATTTTCACAGTTGATTCTCGTATTGCAACGCGCGTGCTTTAGTTACTCGAAAGAGTTCAGTTGGTCCGTATTGATCGGGTTGTCCGCGAGCGTCGTCATCTTTTGTTTAGCCACTGGATTGGCTTGGCTCGCCAGAGTCTCGCGAGGCTGGCAGATGTTTTTTGTTCTCACGTTGGCACTGAGTTGTACGATCCCTGGTCCGATGATCGGCAGTAGTATCAATACGCTGTTCTCCCAATGGGATTGGCCGACTATTCGTTGGCTATACAATCGCACAATTTTCGCACCGGTGCTGGCCAATATTTGTTTCTGTTGGCCGCTGGCGCCACTGGCTGTCTGGTTTGTATTTCGAAAAATCGCGACCGGTTCATTGGAAGCTTCCCAGTTGGATGGGGCGGGGCAGGGGACGATGTTTCTGCGGTTTGGGTTGCTGGGAAACTGGCCAGCGATGCTCGGGTGTTGGTTAATTACGCTGGCGTTTTGCCTTGGCGAACTGTCCGCCGCGCAATTGGTATTGCCGCCCGGGATTGATACAATTCCTCGACTGATGCTCGGACTGTTACATGCGGGGGTCGATGAAATGACGGCTGCTTTGACGATTGTAATGATCGGCTTAATCGGCTTGATATCCATCCTCGGTTGGGCGACGATCGAATACAACCGGCGTAGAATGGGTGCACAATCATTGGCGCATTACGAACTCTCGTCGCGTACATCAAACAATCCAAGACCAGACTCATGAGCAAGATTTTACTGACTTTTTTGTGCGGGATGTTTGTCACCAGTCTGCGCGCCGACAACTTGACTTTGCAGTTAAATGGAAAGTCGGTAGAGCTGGTGGGTGAAATCCTGATCGAAGCGCAAGACAACAGTCTCTATTTTCGCAGCCATGACGGCAAAATCTGGTTCGTCAAGCCGACGGAAATTGTGAAAAAAACTGACAACGATGACACGGTCCCCCCGATCAACAAGAAGGAACTGGGAAAACAGTTGTTGGCCGAATTGCCTGCCGGATTCAAGATTTATGAAACGAAGCATTATGTGATCGCTTACCAAACCGAACCGGCGTATGCGCGATGGATCGGTGGCTTGTATGAAGGCCGGCTGTACCGCGGATTCGAGCAGTTTTGGGAAAAAAAGAAGAAGCTACCGTTGTCCGATCCGGCCTTTCCGTTGGTCGCCATCATTTTTGAATCGTCGGCCGAGTACAACCGATACGTAACGCAAGAACTCGGTGCCGGCCAATCCATGGTGGCGTATTACAATTTGCAAACCAATCGAGTCACGTTGTATGACTTGACGGCAGAACTGCGCAACCCCAACCAGCCGCTGGATGACCGGTCAATTGAGCAAATCGTACAGACTTCAGCGGCCATTCCAATGGTGGCGACGATCATTCACGAAGGGACCCATCAATTGATGTTCAACCGGGGCGTCCAAACGCGGTTTGCCGAGACGCCGCTGTGGTTGAATGAAGGGCTCGCAATTTATTTCGAGACCCCGGCTCTCGATTCGGCGCGTGGCTGGAAAGCACCCGGATTGGTGAACGAGCAACGCCTGTTGGAGTTTCGTCGCAATCTGGTGACGCGGCCCGCCGATGCATTGCAGCGGATGATCCAATCCGATGAACCATTTCGAAACGCCGAAACGGCAATTGCCTCGTATGCTGAAGCCTGGGCGTTTAACCATTTTTTGCTGAACAAACACTCGGAACAATTTGTGAAATATGTGGCCCAAACTTCCACCAAGAAACCACTGATTGCCGATTCGCCGGAACAACGGCTGGCCGAATTTCAGGAATTTTTGGGCGACGATTGGCAGGCACTTGATCAAGAATTCATCGAGTACGCCCGAAACCTTAGATAACTCAACGATTCGCAAAATTCGGCGCGGCCTGAACGAAAACCGACTGCGCGTCGTTTTCCCCCGTTCATGGGATGAATTGGTTGCGGAAGGTCCCTGCTGGAGGGTAAAATTCTGTCTGCGATGAGCACTCGACAAATGACAAATTTGGAAGTCGAGCATCGGCGACGACGATCACCGATTTAGTAACAAACTTGTACTTTCCCAATTTTCACCTGCCAGGACTTCCATGCCCACTGAAAACCAACCACCCAATCGTCGGGGCTTTATTGCTACTTCCGCCAAAATCGCGGCCGCTGGATCGATCGGTGCCGTCTCCCTTCCCCGTTTGGCAATGGGATATCACCACGGCGTCAATGATACGCTTAAGATCGGCTTGGTGGGTTGCGGTGGACGCGGAACCGGAGCGGTGGTCAACGCAGCTGCCGCTGATTCGAACGTCCAAATCGTGGCGTTGGCGGACGCGTTTACTGATCGTATGGACAGTTGTCTGGAAGAGCTCAAAACCCAAAGGACGGACAATAACCAGCCACTGAACATCAAAGTCGCCGACGATCATAAGTTCTCAGGTTTCGATTGTTGTGAAAAACTGGTGGCCTCCGATGTGGATGTGGTTTTATTGGCGACGCCACCGCACTTTCGCCCAGCTCACTTGAGAGCCTGCATCGACGCCAACAAGCATGTGTTCTGCGAAAAACCAGTCGGTGTCGATGTCCCGGGTGTCAAATCGGTCATGGAATCATGCCAAATCGCTGCCGGTAAGGGACTGAGCGTCGTCTCGGGCCTCTGTTGGCGCTACGACACCAATGTCAAAGAGATGGTACGCCGAATCCAGGACGGAGCGATCGGCGAGATCCGATCGATTCAGGAAAACTACCTGACCGGTACCTTGTGGCATCGTGGTGACAATCCGAAATGGAGCCGGATGGAATACCAATTGAGAAATTGGTTGTACTATAACTGGCTCTCCGGCGATCACATCGCCGAACAACATATCCATTCGTTGGACAAAGCGCTCTGGTTAATGGGGGACAGACCTCCGACCAGTTGTTATGGCACGGGAGGCCGTTTGGTGCGCACCGATCCCATGTGGGGCAATGTATACGACCATTTCTCGTGTGTGTTTGAATGGGACGACAGCGATGTAAAGACGTTTTCTCATTGTCGTCAAATGGCGGATTGTTTCAGCGACGTTGATGACTACATCGTCGGCACCAAAGGCACCGCTAAAATTCTCAAAGGCGAAATCAATAACGCCGACGGCAAGCAAAATGTGAAACAACCAGGTGCTCTCGACATGTACGTGTCCGAGCACATCGAGCTGTTCAAGAGCATTCGCGCCGGTCAGCCGATCAATAACGGCGAGTACATGAGCTATAGCACGTTGATGGCTTTGATGGGGCGCGATGCCTGCTACACCGGCAAGCGAATCAAGTACGAAGACTTTATGAAATCCGAAGTCCGCTTGGGACCGGCCAGCTACGAGTGGAACGACTACGAACCCGATCCCGTGGCTAAACCGGGAACCAAGTTTTAGGTCATGGATAACAACCCAGGAATCTACTACAGCGATTATTTGCAGTTGGGCAAAATCACTGGCGCTCAGGATTTGGAAAGCGTCAAGGCGGGCAAACCCGCCCATGATGAGATGTTGTTCATCATCACCCATCAGGCTTACGAATTGTGGTTCAAGCAAATTTTGCATGAAATGTTTTCGGTTGTCGATTTCTTTGACGATCCAGTCGTAGAAGAATCCAGCATGGGAGTGATCCTGCATCGCTTGGCTCGAATCAAGACCATCCAGCGCGTGCTGATCCAACAAATCGACATCATTGAAACGCTGACGCCGCTCGATTTTTTGGATTTCCGGGATCTGCTGGTGCCGGCGTCCGGTTTTCAAAGTGTGCAATTCAAACAGATTGAAATTTTGATGGGGATCAAACGCCACCATCGAATCCCCGCCGATCGCGATTTCTTCCAATCTCGATTATCGGATGAGGACCGCAGGCAATTGGAACTACTGGAAGCCCAACCCAGCCTGTTGGAACTAACCGATGCCTGGCTCGATCGGATGCCGTTTTTGGAATTTGGCGAGTTTGATTTCTGGCGTGAATACGGTGTTGCAGTGGAGAAAATGTTGGCCTCCGATGCGGCAATCATCCGCCACAATCCAACACTTTCCGATCGGGAAAAACAGTTTCAATTGAACGATCTGGAAGGAACGCGAGTTCGGTTTGAATCGTTGCTGGACGAATCAAAATACAACGAACTGCGTGAAAAGGGGGAGTTCCGATTTTCTCATCAAGCGTTTTTGGCGGCGCTGTTTATTCATCTCTACCGGGACGAACCGATGCTGTACACGGCGTTTCGCTATCTGACATTGTTGTTGGATATCGACGAGCTGTTTACAAACTGGCGGCAACGCCATGTCGTGATGGTGCAGCGGATGCTGGGCATGAAGATCGGCACGGGCGGCTCGTCGGGCCATGATTACTTGAGTGCCACGACCCGGCAAAATCGGGTGTTCACCGATCTAGCCAATTTATCGACATTCCTCGTCGCGCGAGAAGATCGACCTGTACTACCGAAACAACTCCGACAAGCCTTGGGATTTTTCTTTAGCGGCCCGCAGTAGTTGCCTACCTGCGATTCGCAATTCTCTGAGTCATCGCTGTACCCCGATCTCTACGCCCCGGCGTTTCCCAAATTCTGCACCAGTGGTTGAAACCAATTTGCGGTGATGCCGGGCCGATAGCAACTCCGCTCGTCCGAACGACAGACGACTTTCGCCTATTTCTCGTTCAACAACAGCTCGAGCGGTAGACGTTCCAGGATCAGCCTTTCGGCTTCCGCGAAATCAATTTCGGACAAGGAAGTTTTTCCGGTCGCCAGCTGGGTTAAAATTTCGTTCTGGATCTCGCCCAGCGCGAAAGCCGTGGCATAAGGCGTCTCGTGAAACATTACCATCGAGTAACGCGGGATGAATCGATCCGGAAAACGTTTCTCCAATTCAAATCCAATTTCTTTCTTTAATTGAAACTGGGGCTCGGCGACACTCTTTCGCATCGTGATGTAATTTTCCAAAGCCATCTCCGCGATGGCATCGGCATTCGGTCGGCGAATGGTATCGAATTCGGGTAACACTTGCGTCCAATTATCGGCATGCAAATCCAACAGTCGAACCAGCTCGCTGCAATCTTCAAAACTCGCGTTCATCCCTTGTCCGTGAAACGGCACAATTGCATGGGCGGCATCGCCAATCAGCAGTGCTTTGTCCTGGTAATACCACGGCTTACATCGGAGAGTTCCGAGGATGCCTTGCGGATGTTGGTAAAAATCTAGTTCTAAATCCGGAATCAATCGCAAGGCGTCCGGAAAATGTTTTTCAAAAAATAAACGCAAGGAAGCCGGTTGCTGCAGCGAGGCAAAACTCGGCTCGCCGGACTTCGGCAAAAAGAGCGTGACCGTAAAACTCCCCCCTTGGTTCGGCAAGGCGATCAACATGTAATTGCCACGGGGCCAGATATGTAGCGCTTCGGGTTCAATTTGGTAGTCGCCGTTGGCTAGCGCCGGAATCTCCAACTCTTTGTAATCGTGGTCTAACAATTCCGATTTTGAAACACCACCGACAAACGGAATCAGCGCCCGCCGCACACGCGAACCGGCTCCATCTGCCCCGATCAGCAGCTCGAACGACTCCGACCGCGCCGTGCCAGACTCGGTATCAGTGACTCGAATTTCGTTGGTGTCAAAATCTACCGAATCCAATTTCTGATTAAAAATCACGTTCACCGGGTCCGCAACCTCAGCTGCCGTCATCATCAGGCAATTGAGGTCACGTCGAGAAACGGAGTAAATGACTTCGGCAGGCCGTTGTCCGTACGAGGAGAACTGAGTTTCACCATTGTCCAAATGCAACATTCGACCGCGCATTGGAATCAACAACTGCTGGACCTCGTCCATCAAACCCGCCATTTTCAGAGCATAGATACCGCGCGAGGACAGCGCCAGATTGATCGATCGTCCCGCATCGACATCTGCCATGCGCATGTCGGAACGGCTCTCCAAAATCGTAACCGAGTAACCGCGCCGACCCAGCAACACGCCGAGCAACGAACCCGCCAATCCAGCTCCGGCGATCGTAATGGTTTTAGGTTTCTTCAAATGTTCTCCTCTTCCAAGTGCGAGACAGGAAATTCGACTCGACGCCAACGGTTAGACGCATTGCTCCAGCGTTTTCACAAAACGCCAGATCTCGGTAAACGAGTTGTACAGCGGCACGGGAGCGGCTCGGATCACGTTCGGTTCGCGCCAATCCGTACGAATTCCGTTCTCTTCCAACCGTTGATGAATCGCTTTACCAGACACGCCGGGGAAATTCATTTCCAGCGATAACTGACAACCGGATTGATTGTGCGGCGCAATTACCTGTACCGCCGAACCCAAGACAGCCGACAAACACTCCCGAAAAAAAACGCTCATGGCAACTGATTTTTTTTGCAACCGTTCCATGCCTCCGGCAGTATGAAAGACTTCCAACGAGGCTCGAATCGCCGCCAGCGACAAGATTGGTGGATTACTCAATTGCCAGCCTTCGGCGGTCGGGATCGGCTGAAAGCAATCGCCCATCAGGAATCTTGATTCCTTGTGATGGCCCCACCAGCCGGCCAGGCGATCCAACTGCGTATTGGTTGCATGATTGCGGTGCACAAAGCAACCGGCGATCGAACCGGGGCCGGAATTGAGATATTTATAAGTACACCAAACCGCAAAGTCGACTTGCCAATCATGGAGCTGCAAAGGAATGTTGCCGGCCGCATGGGCCAAGTCAAATCCAACCGGGATTTCAAAGCGATGAGCCGTTTCCATGATCGCGGCCATGTCGAGCACTTGTCCGGTGTAATATTGAACTCCCGGCAACAGGACCAACGCCAACGTGGCCGCCTGATCTTCGATCGTCTGACAAATTCTTTCAGTCGAAAACAGTTGCCCCTGGTCCGGAGTCAGCCGAATGACCGCTTGTTGCGGCTCCAAGCCATGCCACCGAACTTGCGAATCAACCGCGTATTGATCGGATGGAAACGCATGATCCTCAATCAAAATCTTGAATCGCGATTTCGTTGGGCGATAAAATGTAGCCATCATCAAATGCAGATTGACAGTCAGCGTGTTCATCATGACGACTTCGTCGACCGATGCACCAACCAGACTCGCCATCAAGGGGGCCAGCGGTTCATGGTAGGAAACCCACGGGAAATCACCACCGAAATGCCCCCGCACTCCCATCGTCCGCCATTTTTCCAGCTCGACTTGCACCGCGTCCGCCACGCGCTTGGGCATCAAGCCCAACGAATTGCCGACAAAATAAATTTCTGCACCGTCCGCGGTACGGGGAACATGAAAATGTTCGCGCATCGGTCGCAAAGGATCGGAATCATCGAGTTGTTGAGCTGTTTTCTGCACGGCAATTGGAAATTTCTGGAAGGGTTGGCGGCCTATTTTTCAACGTTGGACCGTCTTTCAATCGGCCAAATGATCGGTCTTGACGGGGCGGCATCGCTGCGAAACGAGGGGATCTGCAAATTTAACAATACCAAACCGTCCACGATTTCATCATCCACAAATATCATTTCCGTGATTGTTTTTTCGGCGTTGCATTGGCCCGTTAACTGATGCGTCTCTTCGGCGACATGCCAAAACAAATGATGATTCGTCAATTTCCCCTCGTCTTGCATCCGATCAATCGAAGGAACATCAACCAACAAATGTTTCAGCCCCCAGCGATTGATGCACTCCATTGCTTGGACCGTGAAAAACGGGGGAGCCTCGTTTGCGCGATAGACTCTGGACGTTTTTTTCGAGGAGTTGGGCCGAGTTCTCACAATCAAGGCAATCGGCCGCAAGTCAGCATACTCTCGTAATGCCTGCTCGATTGCCATCGCCGTGAGGACTTGATCAGTTGCCGCCAGGGGAGGGCGGTAATTTTCCGCCGTCCGGTCGGCGGAAACCGCGTCGATTGTAACCAAGACTCCCAACATCAATGCATCGACGACCGCCCGGCCTACCCAGACATTGGCGGATACAATGTGACCAATCGTTTCCGTATGGGTGCCATTGCAATGCGGAATCAGTGTGACCGAATCAACATTGCAACTGCCACCGGCAGCCGTATCACCGACGAAACCTCCGATTAGCAGCGGTACACTCGCGGCTGGGGGAGCGCCAAAATGATTCGGCTGAGGGCCGTCAAAGTCCAGTTCAATCGCAATCGACCGGGCATCCTGGGTTTCACAACGGTACCATTGGTCATGATGTTGAAAAATAAGTTCCATAATTGACCATTAGAATCAGATTTGCGTACTTCGACCACCCAGTCTTGCTCGATGTGGACTATTATTGAAATTCGAGGAAATGTCTGAGGGGCTGCCTCGATTTCCCGGTGGTGATTTTCCGCAACTGGAGCTGTCGATGGCAACGTCAAGTTTTGTTCATTGGAAGATCCAACCTATGCATGGACTATGCTGTTCCCGCGGCAAATCACAATATTTGGTTTACCGATATCCAGAATCCGTTTCCTCAGCCAAAATGACCGTCCGTTCAAAATTTGACTTCCTTTCACACACATACTCCACGCATCCCCATCATGGCAGTTCAGGAAATTTCCGGCATCGTCAACGCCACCGAGCCGATGCGGGTTGATTTGTTCGTTCGCACATTAATTCAACTGTCGCGCAGCAAATTGACCGGGTTGTTCGAACATGGCAGTGTCCAACTCAACGGCCAGCCTTGTTCGAATCCCGAGACGCGCGTTTCCCACGGGGACAAAGTGGTAGTTGCCTACGATCAACATCAGGGATACGCCGCTCCCAAACGAGCGTGGAGTGATCGCGCGTTTATCATCCTCCATGAAGACGACGACTTGATCGTGGTGAACAAGACCGCTGGGGTGCTGACCGTGCCGACCAATAAGGAAGAAACGAATACTCTGCTCGATCGGATTTCGTACTACTTAAGTCGAAAAAAACGCAACCATGCCGCTGGCTTGGTCCACCGGCTGGATCGCGGAATCAGCGGTGTGATGGTCTTTGCTAAAACACCCGCGGCGGCGGCAAATTTGCGCTCTCAATTTGATAATGATCAGGTCCAACGCATGTACGTGGCGGTCGTCCACGATGTCTTGACGACGGATGAAGGTACGATGGAGTCCTGGCTCGACACCCATTACAATCTCAATCGGTTTTCCACCAATGATAAAAGCGTCGGCCAGCATGCGGTGACGAAGTTCAAAGTTCTCAAGCGGATGCCGGACGCGACGTCATTGGAATTGGAATTGGTCACGGCGCGGCGGCATCAGGCGCGCGTGCAATTGTTTGAAGCGGGTCATCGGATTGTGGGTGAACCAAGGTATGGAAATGACGAACGACCACATGAACGTTGGCATTCGAAGCGAATGGCGATGCATGCGACGGCACTGACGTTTGTTCATCCAACAACGAGCAAGTCCGTTACATTCACGACCGACCTGCCAATTCCGATGAAAAAATTTATGCGGTTTCGTCCGCTGGCGGAGTAAGTACAGCTGTTGCGGTGACTGCCCTTGGGTTCATCGTGAATGCTAGGTCAACAGAGGGGCGAATTTTCGACACTTCTCGCTGAACGCCACCACACAGGTTGCTATTCCCACAGGCTTGTCCTGCGGATACTTAGGTTTTTTACTACTCAACGAGTTGCCGCCATCTTCGCTTTGCCGCCGGATTTGCCGGAGGCAAAGCGAAAGGG
>JANNPW010000165.1:0-13579 GCA_031400405.1 Mariniblastus sp. | reverse complement strand
CAATCGGTTTTTCACTCACCGAAGTCGAGGCCGATACGGGTTGGGGAATGATTGTCGGAACGCTGGAATACATGTCGCCGGAACAGGCCAGCCAGGAAAGTTCGGACATTGATACGCGGACCGATGTTTATTCACTCGGCGCGTTGCTGTACGAATTGTTGGCGGGAGTTCCGCCGTTTCGCAGCAGTGAGTTGGCGCGGGCCGGGATGTGGGAAATGTTGCGTCTGATTCGTGAAAGCGAGCCGCCTCGTCCCAGCTGGAAACTATCATCCAGCAATTCGCCAGCCAGCACTGCGGTCAATCGCAGTACCAATGCGCAGGGACTCGTGCACATGCTGCGCAACGACCTGGACTGGATCGTGATGAAAGCGATTGAGAAAGACCGCAACCGCCGCTATGAATCTGCCGCGAGTCTGGGTGATGATGTGCGGCGTTACTTGGCGAGCCTTCCAGTCACCGCGCGGCCACCATCAAAATGGTATCAATTCAACAAGTTTATTCGCCGCAATCGAGGTTTTGTTGCGGCTTTCGGGGCCGTGTTGACAGCCTTGGTTTTGGGAACCGTTGTCTCGGTGTACTTTGCCTGGAAAGCGAACGAGTCACGACGGGCTTCGAATCGGTCCGAACAAAAGGCGATCGCGCGCGAAGCAGACGCGCGGCAAAACCTCGCGCTGGCCATGAAGGCGGTGGATCAATTTTGTGATCAAGTCGCTGACGACCCCCGGTTGGCACAAAACGATTTACAGTCATTACGACGTCAGCTGTTGCAAAATGCCGCCGAATTTCAGGTATCGTTGTTGCAGAGTCGAGGCAATTCGTTCGACGCCAAGCGCGATATTGCCCGCTCGCAAATTCGATTGGCGCGCATCAATTTGCTGATCGGCGATCGCGAAAAATCGAACAGCAATTTCCTAACGGGAATTGAGGTATTGCGGTCGCTGTCATTACAGCCGGATCAGCAGCCGGATTTACAGGCCGAACTGGCGCTCGAGTTGTCTCGATACGGTAGTCTCTTGCAGTCTTCCGGTGCCCCCGACGCTGCCGAAAAATTTTTGCGTGACGGAGTTGCGGAAGCTAAACGACCACTCGCCGATTCTTCCCACGTACAGGACGCACAACGAGCTGTCGTTCAAACAAGTCAATTATTGGCAAACTTTCTAATTGGTCATCGAACTGAGATGGACTTCAAACAACGGCTCAGCGAAGCAGAAACACTGTTATTAACAGCTGCGCGACTGCAAACGGAATCGCTTGAGTCCGGTACAAATGATCGAGAGGCCTCAATTTTGCTGGCTCAGATCGAAATGCAAATCGCTCGAATTTATCTGCACGGGTTGAATATCAGCCGTTTCCGGGAAACGATCCCGCATGTTAAACACGCCAAGACTTTGCTCGAATCAAACACGGCAAATGATGTCAGCGGTATTACCCATGACAATCTCGCCCAAGTGATTGCCATGCAGGCTCGAGTTCGGCGGTTGGAAAACAATTTGGTGGAGTCTGAACAGGGGCTTCAGCAGGCCATCCAGCTGGCTGCGGATAATAGCTTGCGGTTTCCTTCCGTCATCGGGTACCGATCCCGGCTCGGCGGGCTGCTGAATGAGTTGAGCTCGGTGCTTGCGCTCCGAAAGAAATGGGTTGAAATGAAACCGGCGGCACTCGAATCAATTGACGTCTGGAAAATCGTGTTGGGGCTCGATCCAAAAAACAGCGTTGCCATCAACGCCCTCGGTGAGGCTTGGGGAAATTTGGCGCTCGCCGAACACAACCTCCAACTGTGGCCCGACGCGCTGGAGCACATCGGCAAATCAATTGAACTCGCTGAATCCGTGATCAACAGCGGGAGCGAGTGGTCACGCGGTACGTTGGGTGGCGCTTACGAGTTGCGGTCGAGCTGGCTTTTTGATGACGACCAACTCGATCGTGCACTCAGTGATCTGGAACGAGCGATCGAATTGACTCTCACGAATGCCTTGATACAGCCCAAACTAAAGAGCTATCGAGCGAGAATCTCTGCCGCACAGGGTAACTGGCAAATCGCGGAATCGGAAATTAGACAGTTGGTAGAATCAATGCCTCGGGAAAAAAAAATGGGCTATGGAATTCCGCTGCTGGTGGCCGCCGAAGCAATGTCGATCGCAGCAACAAAGGCGAAAGTGTCTGCTGAACTGCTTCCGGCAGATCAGGAAACGAAAGCGGAAGAGTTGAAAAGATACGCCGTTGAGTTGATCCAATTGGCGACCCAGACCGGTGTCCGGGACAGGTTTTTTCTCGATGCACGAAGGAACCTTGATTCGCTTCGCTTGCGAGCAGATTTTCAAGAGGCGATTAAATCCCTTCCTGCGGAAAAATAGCGTGAATTTGGCTCGTTCTGGTTTCGTGGCAGACGGCTTGCTGATTTTTAGAAAATTCGTTCGTTACCAAAAGATTTTCCGCACGAAGAACACCTGCCGGGAGAACCAAGGTAGGTACTTATGTCCAAGTGCGCAATAACGTTGCCACCGAAATCATGATGGCATCGCGCCGGCTGTAAAATGTACCTCGCAAAGTGAATTTCTCCTGTTTGCGAGTGTGTTAACTGTGTTGACCGTGGTGTTTTGAAAGTACTGGCTGTGCAATGAACTTTGATTCCAATGACTTCCAGGTCAATCAAACTTGCTGGACGTTGATCCATCGAGCGGCCGATGGCGATCGTGAAGCAGTAGAAGATTTCGCCCGTTTCTATGAACCTATAATCCGCGCGTATTTGTCGATACGCTGGAATAATTCCATGAAGAATCGCGACTTGGATGACGCGGTCCAGGATGTTTTTGTAGCGTGTTTTGGTGAACGGGGTGCGCTAAACCGAGTGGACCCGCAACGCCCCAACGGCTTTCGGGCGTTTCTGTTTGGCGTCATCCGCAATATCGCGCGCCGCCATGAAAACAAACATCTTCCGTCCCTGTTGATCGAGGAACCGCTGGACGAAGGGACCGGAGTGAGTGCGGCATTTGAACGCGAATTTGCTCGGTCTTTGATGCGGCAAGCGGCTGGTGTTCAAAATTCTAATGCGCAGGCCAAGGGACCCGAGGCGATTCGCCGCCATGCGTTGTTGGGATTGCGGTTTCGTGAAAACTTGCCTATCCGGGAAATCGCCCGTCGTTGGGAGGTCGACGCGGCTTGGTTGCATCATCAATATGCAACGGCCCGCGAAGAGTTTCGAGCGGCACTTAAACATGTCATCAAATTCCATCAACCCGAATCAACCGACGCCGAAATTGAAGCTGAGTGTCTGAACCTAATCAAGTCGCTCTGATAAATCCAAGACAGAGGAATTCGAGTTCTGCCGACTTCGTTTGAGTTGTCATGAAATCCGAAAGTGCAACGCGGCCACGCGAGGAGTGGCGTTTAAGGATTAAGTGCCATAGGGAAAAATTATCGGTGGCGATCGTTTCCCGACCGGAAAACTTGGTCAACACACATTGCAGAGGCCCGATGCGCTGGGAACGATTTCAGCGGGCGAATCAACAAAACGACGAGCAACTTTCAAGTTTTGATCAGCCAAAGGTCCAGTTTGCAGGCCAGCATTTCCTCGCTTTACGATTGTTTGGGCTGAATGCGATCGAAAAGCAACCCTTCGCGGACTGTTTTTGGCGTTATTTTTTTGGACCGTTCGATTCGTACGCCTGCTAGGGATGCGGCCTTGCCGGCGAATTCGAGCTCAGCGAACTGAATTCTTGTAGATCTTGCCATCCTTCATGATGACCAGCAAATTAGTGGCTGGATCCGCAATGAGTTCAATGTTTTCGAGCGGATCTCCAGCCACTAACAATAGATCCGCCAGTGCACCTTCTTCGACTTTTCCGATTTTTCCTGGATAAGGATTACGTAAACCTGAGAGCGCCAGTAATTCGGCGTTGCCAGAAGTGGCCATTTTAAGTACCTCGGCGGGCGAATACCAACGAACCATTTTGACAAGTTGTGCGCCTTGCTGAGTCGCATTTTCGGCATTGAACAGCGAATCCGTGCCCCATCCAGTCTTGATTTTGAATTGCCTTGCCAACCGGTAGGCGATATCGGTTCCGTTGAACATTTGCAATTGTTTTATTCGATTGGGAGAACCTTCCGGAAAAGCCGAAGGTTGGTCATCGAGAAACGGCTGGAGACTCCACCAAATTCCTTTTTCCGACATTAGTTTGGCTGTTGCATCGTCCAACAACTGGCCGTGTTCAATACATTTCACGCCCGCTTCGATGGCTTGCTGTACGGCGCGGGGCGTATAAGCATGTACGGCGACGTAGGTGCCCCAGTTTTCGGCTGCCTCGACCGCAGCACGCAACTCGGGAACAGAATATTGCGTTACATCGAGGGGGTCAAAGTTTGACGACACCCCTCCACCCGCCATCAGCTTGATTTGCGAGGCGCCCAGGGCCAACTGTTCGCGCACACGTTGCCGTACCAGGTCCGGGCTATCCGCGATCGCGGCGGCACCCGTTCGTTCGCTGTTGGTGTAATCGCCGGGGCGCGCCGGTAGATCATTGGGCAAACGGAAATCACCATGTCCGCCAGATTGTGAGATAAACGCGCCCGATGGCCAGATGCGAGGCCCCGCGACCAAGCCCATGTCGATGCCCCGTTTAAGCCCGAAAATTGGGCCGCCCATATCGCGAACGCTGGTAAATCCGCGCAGCAACATGTCCTGCGCGGCTTTGGTGGCGGCCACATGAATAAATCCGGCATCACTCGTCAGCGCTGTTGTCTGAGAGATGGTGGCAAACATCACATGCGTGTGTACATCGATCAACCCCGGCATCAACGTGCGGTCCGCACCGTCGATTCTCGTTAGGTCGGCCTGTCGGTCGGTCGCAATCGGCTGCGCCGAAATTTTTTCGATTCTGTTGCCACGCACTAGAACATGCCGCGGACCGGAAAGAGTGTCGCTGGTTCCATCAAAAATGCGGACGTTTTCAAAAATCGTTACTTTGTCTTGCGGTGGAGCTGGCGATTGAGCCAGGATGGGGAGCGCGAGAATTGTCAGATTGAGAACCCAGCTAAGAACTGTAACCGACTTCATGGGGACTTTCTGTTTTAACCTATTGGGCCATTGTCATGATTTCAGCATTGTATGATTAACGTTCCCAGTTGCCGTGGCTGTCGTCAAGCGGGCGGACTTGGTTGTGGTCAAACTTCAATTGGGCGGTGCCGGCGAATATAGGCTGGACGTCCAAGTCCGGCGGTTGCCTCACTCTTTTCAGGCCGTGGGCGTTCTTGTAACCCAATCATTAAGTCAATTAAGGTAGCCGTCGCCGATTGTACGGCAGCAAATCGTTTTCCACAAAAACGGTGGCTGGCGGTTGGCCGCTCACCGAGGATTCCATGGTGGTCAATGCCTACCCTTTCAATGGAATTTTGCGATGTTCAGTGTTCAGGCAAATTTATTCGGCGCTGCGACCTTGGAAATCACCGACAGGAGAAACGCGTTTTGGATGCCGCATTGCTAATGATTCCAGGTGTTGGCCAAATTGCGTTCCAGCGTGGCTCAATTCCTCCAGTGCACCGTGCCGAAAATGTACAAAACAGCCCTTGGGTTGATTGATCTCCGCGCTTGGGTGATGCGACCCGGTTCAATGTCCCGACGATTTCAGACAAAAGAACTGCCAGTATTAAGGAATTGTCCCGAAATAAATTCCGCATTTGGAGCATGCGCGTCATTCCCGCCTGCACGCGAATGACGAGCCTCTCGACGCGAAGGATTCGCCCCCCATAGGGTATTGAAATCGGGAAGTTAATTCGGGACAGATCCTTAGTGTGGCACTGGCTCTCTCTGCACTGGCTCTCTCTGGCACTAGCTTTCGCTTAAGCTTTCCCTTTCGGTGGCGTTCGTTTCCCGACCGGGAAACTTGGTCAATACACGTTTCAGAGGCCTGATGCGCTGGGAACGATTTCAGCGAGCGAATCAACAAAACGCCGAGCAATTTTCAAGTTTTGATCAGCCAAAGGTCCAGTTTGCGGGCCAGCATTTCCTCGCTTTACGATTGTTTAGGCTGAATGCGATCGAAAGGAACTTAAAGTCATTGAATTGATCATGAAAATATTTGACAACGACCCCGGTGGGCATTAGGATCGCGCAACGGATGCGATTCTCCAAATGTTGTTCATTGGAGAATAGTTGACTTAAAGAGCTGTTCTTTTTGAAAGGACTTTTACCATGAGTCGCAATTTGTTGTTCTGTCTGTCGTTCATCTGTTTCTCTTGCAGCGCGGTTCGCGCAGATATCTTTCTTGATTTGGCTTCGATTACGCCTGGCGGTGTGGGAGTCGGTGCATTCTCGGGGTCCCTCGGTGCAATTGCTGTTGCGGGATTTATTGTTCCCGGCTCCCCACCCTCTTTTTCCTTCAACCCGACCGGCGCCGGGATCGATGGTTCCACAATCGATGGCAGTTCGCCGCAATACAGTTACGCGACGGTGTTTGGTCCAATCACAGGCACGCTGCCGACGGGTACGGATCGTATCGGCTGGACCTCGGCGGGGCTCGCTACCAACGTTGTGACCCTAACTTTTGGTTCGCCCGTAACGAATCCCGTACTCCATGTGGCGAACATGGATTTGGCCCAGTTTGGCTTTGCCGGAACAATCGGACTATCGACCCTTACACTCCTCAAAGGAAATGATAGCGGGGGCGACGGCCTCGATTTTCTGGGCCTTTCGAGCCCGGGAAAGTTCATTCAAGACGCCGCACCTGGTTCATCGGATGCCACATTGCCCGGTCTCGCCCCACCAGTTGCCGGTCCACGCTCGGCCTATGGTTCCGTTCGATTGAATGGTACTTTTTCTTCCCTCAGCTTTGGCGTGGGTACCAACGGTCCAGGTACAGACGTGGGTGGCGGTAGCTTTACGATTTCGGTTGTGCCGGAACCAGGTTCGATGCAACTTATCGGATTGAGCGCAATAGTTTGGGCTGGATTCGTCCGGCGCCGAGCGAGTAAGTTCAAGAGTTGAAATTGACTCTTGCGGACGAAGCGGATGCTTTGCGCGCTAATGAGATCGAATTGCGTGAAACAGTGAACGAGCCTGTTGTTGACGACGTTTAGCCAACAAAAGGACACGCACGGTGTGCTGGTATGCCAACAGGGTGTTGGCGAAAATTGGGCAATTGGAACGTGATCGGCTAGGTTGTGGTTGAGTTTCATTCTTCCGACGACCCTGTTGTCGGCAAACACCCATGACGACTCCACGCAGAAATATTGTTGACCGTGCCGTCAATCGCTGGTACCACCTCATCAGTCGTGGCGTACGGGGGCTTCCTGTTAGGCGAACAGGACGGGCTGGCTGATAGCAAACAATGGAACAAAGGTCGATTGGAATTTCTCGCGGCCAACTTCTCAATTGCGGTCGGCGGCTTTGCGATTCTGGGCAATCATCCGCGCGTCCACGTGCGGATCGCCCTGATTCGCTAAACATTCACCTTCAGCTCGGTCGACATTGTTGAAGCCGGAATGCTTCTGTTTCAGTCTGTATGCCTGTCAACCAGTTTCGATGAGTGTCCTTTGGTTGTACTTCAACGGATCTGTTCGGGGGCGGCTGGCAACAGGCGTCCCTACTGCGAGGCACATTGCTTTGGCCTTAAATATCAAAATTGAATCCGAGGGCGACCCCGTGGGCGGATCGAACACGGGTCCCATTCAATCAATTGTCGCAGGACCGCGCTTCAACGAGGACACTATCAACAAAAACGCGTCGTAACTCGATCGGGATCCAGGCGCCCATTTGACAAAAACACTCCAACTCAATTCCGGATTTGAAATTTTATTTTTCAAATCGCCCATTGACCGCACTCAAGACCGTCGCTGCCCCCTTTTCTTGTCCAATAACTATGGGGACACTTTCTTTCGATTCGCTGATGCTCGACGCTGAATTAATGTACTGAAAACCATTGGGAACCAACTATGACTGACCACAAATTGTATTGGGATCGGCGAGCGTTTCTCCAGACCACCGGAGTTACGCTCCCCGGAATTTTGGCACTGGGCAGCGCTTGGCTTCCTTCAACGAATTCAAACAATCACCGAGCCAAAATCCGGTTGGCGGTTGCTGGGGGCGGGTTCGGTGCGGCCCACCATTGGCACGAACATCCGCAATGCGAAATCACGGCCGTCACCGATTTGGTTGAGGAGCGGCGACAAGCCTTGACGCAGAGCTACCGCTGCAAAAATATTTTCCCCTCACTGGGAGAGATGCTGGAACGGGCGGCCGATCAGTTTGACGCCGTGGCAGTGTTTACCGACGCACCCAGCCACGCCAAGCACGCGATCATGTGCATGGAACACGGCAAGCATGTCGTGAGTGCTTGCCCCGTTGGCTTGACGATCGACGAATTGAAATCGCTCGTGGCTATTAAACAAAAAACGGGACTCCGCTATATGATGCACGAGTCGAGCTACTTTCGCCAACCGTGCATCGCCGCGCGCGAAGCCTTTCAAACAGGCGAATTCGGCAGACTCTGCTTTTCCGAAGTCGAATACTACCACCCCGGCATCGGCGGTCGCCACAACTCACTTTCCCGCTGGCAAGGGCTCAACTCCTGGCGGTTCGGATTCCCACCGATGCTCTATCCGACCCACTCGCTCGGCTATTTGGTCGGTGTGACCGGCGAACGAATTGTCCAAGTCTCATGCATTGGCCAGCGCGTTGGCGACGACTTTCCCGAAGCAGCCGAGAACCAATACCAAAATCCGTTTAACAACGAATTCGCTTTGGGGATTACCAATCTGGGGAACACGTGTCGCTTTGCCGTTTGTTGGCAGATCGCTGCCGAGGGTGAACGAGCGCAATGGCTTGGTGACAAGGTGTCACTTTGGATGGACGGTTCCGCCGGTCAACCCCAAGCCCGGCGAAAGATCGACGGCGGTTGGGAGCGCTGGGACGTTCCGAATTATTGGGCCACGGATCGGCTGCCCGAACCGATGCGCCACGACAGCGGTCACGGCGGCAGTTCCGCGTTCTTGTCCGCCGAATTCATCGACGCGTTACTCGCCGAACGTGAACCGGTCATCGACATCTACGAATCTATCGCCATGACCGCCCCTGGCATCATCGCCCATCAATCCGCCCTTGCCGGTGGTAAACAACTCGACGTCCCGCAATTCGAACAGAAGTGAACAGCGTCTGGGCATCATGGGCTCTGCTCACCCTGTCAAGCCGACGGGCACACTCCGCGACGAGCACTTTCCGCGACAGAGAGTCCGAGGAGGGAAGAGAGTCGGCGAGAAGAGAGTCGGCGAAGGGTCGGCGGTTTATGCTGGCGAAGTGAGTTCGCGAAAGTTTGGCGGATTATGCTAGTGGAATCCGGCAACCTCTCGCCGACGATGAGTGTTGACTGAATTTATCGAGCAAGGGCATTTCGCGCGACACTTGCGACGGATGCGAACGGTTCACGAAGTCCGTCGTTCGGCCTTGGTCGACGTACTGCGCGATCAACTCAGCCACGCGCTGCAAATCGTCGGTGCCGATGCCGGCCTGCACTGCACCGCGTTGTTGAACAAAAAGTGGAACGATCGTCTCGTTGCCAACGAGGCTGCTCAGCGCGGCGTTTCTCTCAGGCCACTTTCTGCCTTTTTTGAACGCGGCCAACAATCCGAGTTGTGCAACGGTCTGATTTTTGGTTTTGCCTGTTCTACGCCCGGCCAAATCCGCGGCGCGATACGAAAACTCTTGCCAATCTTCGAATAGGTAGCTTTATGCATTGACCGGGAACCAAGGTCGGCCACCATCGACAGCGTGCTGAATTGAAGAAGAAAAACTGAAGTTGGTCGGAAAAAGGTTCAAGACGCTTCAATCTTTTTCGATGACGCCGAACCAACTAAGGAATTGTCCCTAATCAACTTCCGCTACCATCAAACCGCGGAACTTAATTCGGGGCAATGCCTAAAACTCCAGATCTCAAACGTTGGCTGAAGAAATCCAGGGAGATACAGTGAGACTACAAGAATACCGTAAAATGATTAAGACGATTAGAATTCATGGCAGCGAACACTAACGCCAACTACAAGCTTAAACCCCACTCCAAGACCAAAGATTAAGGACAATCCACGATGAATTCGTCCATCACTCACGACCAGCGAATTGCAAGCATGACGTTTTCCTCCGTCTATCCCCACTACGTTACAAAAGTTGAAAAGAAAGGTCGAACAAAAGAAGAACTTCATCAAGTCATCCAATGGCTGACCGGTTTCGATGGCAAGAAACTGCAAAAACTGATCGACGAAAACGTTACCTTTGAAGCCTTCTTCCAACGTGCCAAACTGAACGCCAAGGCGGGTCTAATTACCGGAGTCATCTGTGGATATCGCATCGAGGAAATCGAAAATCCCTTGACAAAAAACGTCCGCTATTTGGACAAGTTGGTTGACGAGCTGGCCAAAGGCAAGAAGATGGAGAAAATTTTGCGCGAGTCTTAGCCGTTTTGGTCAGCGCGGTTCTTGAATTGGAAACGCGATTTCGTCGGGCTTGTCTCCGCGGAAACGTGTTTCCAACTCAATCATGGCGCTGTCGGATCAAACGAAAGTGAAAAACGGAATCGAGACTATGGATCGCCGAGAAATTTTGAAGATTGCTGTCGCCGCGATGCTCAACGAAAAACTGCCATTCAAGTTCGACCGATCCGAACCTGCGAAAACTGACCGCAAACGAATCATCGTTATCGGAGCAGGCTTGGCTGGATTGGCCGCGGCCCGTCATTTGCAGGCCGCCGACCAAGAAGTCCTGCTACTTGAAGCGCGAGACCGAATTGGCGGGCGAGTTTGGACCAGCTTGAAATGGCCCGACATGCCACTTGACCTGGGGGCCAGCTGGATTCATGGCCTGAAAGGGAACCCACTCACGCAGCTCGCCCAAGAAACGGGTGCCAAGCTCGTCGAGACCAATTATGAGCGCAACACCATCTACGATACCAATGGCGAAGAACTCTCCGAGAAAAAGGAAGAGCTGCTTGATCAATTGCGATCGGAAATTGAGCATGCCTTGAATGCCGTTCAGGACGATGATGATGACGTCAGCATTCGCGAGGTCATGGATGAACTGCAAACCGAACTTAACGCGACACCGGAAACCCGTCGCCAGCTGGACTTTATCATCAGCAGCCTGATCGAGCAGGAGTTTGCCGGCAGCGCCGCCAACATGTCTTCACATTGGTACGACAACACTAAGGAATTCGATGGCGAAGACGGACTGTTCCTGCAAGGTTATCATCAAATTGTAAATTGGCTAGCGAAAGATTTGACGGTTAAGACAGGCCAGATCGTCAAGCGAATCAGCTGGTCGCAAACCTCTCTCCGAATCAACACCGACGGCGACGAATTTACCGCCGACCGGGTTCTAGTTACGCTGCCTCTGGGCGTACTGCAGGCGGGACATGTCGAGTTTGATCCACCGCTGCCGAAGGCGATGACCAACACAATTTCGAAACTGGGAATGGGCGTGCTGAACAAATGTTATCTTCGGTTCTCAAAAGTGTTTTGGCCAGTCGATGTCGATTGGCTGGAATACATCCCGGAGCAACATGGCGAATGGGTGGAATGGGTCAGTTTTGTGCGGACGTCCGAATTGCCGGTTCTAGTTGGCTTTAACGCAGCGGATCGCGGTCGTCAGATCGAAGCCTTGACCGACCAACAGATTGTGTCCAGTGCCATGGAGAATCTGCGAATCATGTTTGGGAAGCAGATTCCAGAACCAACGGACTTTCAAATCACGCGCTGGGCGTCTGACCCATTTGCGATGGGCTCTTACTCGTTCAACCCAGTCGGCGTCCATCCTAAATTGCGTCGCCAGTTGGCAAGTTCGGTCGAGAACCGGCTCTTTTTCGCTGGTGAAGCCACTGAAACCGATTACTTCGGCACCGCCCACGGAGCCTACCTGTCTGGGATTCGCGCTGCCAAAGAAATGCTCCAGAGCCTCGATAAACAATAACAGCGACAGCATTTGTTCACATCGCGGCATCGCTGCCGCGGCGAGGTGTCCAACGGCACATTTTCGGCGAAGCGGCACGCCAATCAGGCACAATTAGTTGCCTTCGCGCTTGAACTCGATGCGGATCGGGGTCCCGCCCTTGGCTTGGCCGACAGTGGTGGTCAGGACACCCTCGTCCGAAAGCTCGTACGCGATGCGTCTTGGGTAGTCATGGCGCGGATTCTCAAAAACGGCGAGTTTTGAACTCAATTCAGAGAGCACGAACTCGGTCGCCAACTGGCCGCCGGGCTGCGCGATGTAAACCAGCCCGCTGTCGCGCTCAACGATCCGCAGATACTCGAAGGCGACCATTTTACCGCTCGTGTTGACCGTGCGCGACATGCCGAGCATCGCGCCGCCAAGCGGCGGACTCCAGCGTTCCTCGATCGACGATCCCGTGCTCTTCGTTCCAACCCAAGCGTTAGCCAGCCAGGTCAGGTCGCCGATCGTGGCCTTTGCCGGCGTGGGCATCGCGATGTCCTCGGTATGGCGGTAGAGCCCGACCGATTCACTCCCCATCGGTGGATCGACCGCCACGGTGACGAGCAGTCCATCTTTGGTCATGCGGAATTTTCTCCGGATCATCTTAATTCCACCGGATGCATTGCCCGACAATCGCTCAAAGGAGACTTCGTATTCAAACGTGCCGTCCTGCCATGAGCCGCGGTAGCGTGCGATTGTTTGTGGCTCAGCGATTTCTGTGATCGAGCCATCGAGCGCGATCCGTACGTTGCGGTGCCCGGAGCCATGCCCGTTCAATATGACCGCGCCGTCTTCGACACCCAGCAAGAACTTTGAAGACATGGGTGGGGTCAACCGCTCGAGAGCGCGGCCTTCGGTGAGGTCCTCGACGAAGGTCCACTCGCCGTCTAACGCACGCAATTCGTCGGCTTGCGTCGAACGATCTGCAACAGCCAGCGTCACCGAGAGCGCGGCAATGGCTGTAAGTGCTGTTGTCAGCCATGTACGATTGTGCATTGTGGAGTCCTTTGTTTAAGTGACCAAAGTGGTTTGCCGAATTGCCAATGTCCCAAACGGCTTAAAGGTTGTCTTCACGGCGTCGCCAGTGAAAATTGATTTCAACCACCATTTGAACGTCGAATTATCGTACACGCGCACCAGGATTAGGTCGGACTGGCAACAGCGAACGAAGAGCTCGGACCGGACGCCAACCACGTAATCAACGGGTGCAGGGAAAATTCGTTAAGCCAATGGACCTCTAATTTAGTTCAAGGCTGTTCCTTTCGGCAATCGCCCAATGCGCGAGAGCTGCCGCGGGAAAAAAGAGAAATACGCAAAGAATTGCCGGATTCCGCTAGTGCACGGTCACACCATAAATATTGGGTTGACGAAATCAACCGCAGGGCGCTAGCCAAATGCCACTCACTTTGTTAGCGGAACGGCCCGAGCCGTCCGGTAAATGCCCCGCAAATGCCGCGAAACCGTAGGGCTCGCGCCCAATGCCACTGACTTTGGAGAATCTTTATTGGATCGCTGGAGTTGGCACGAGATTTGCGCCAGTGAGTCAGGTTTAGTTGCGCACCTGACAATTTCGTTGAGTGGTATTCATGAGCCAGCCACGCGTTAGAGTTACTT
>JANNPW010000145.1:0-9284 GCA_031400405.1 Mariniblastus sp. | reverse complement strand
GGGGCGTTTCCACATATTTTTTTTAATTAATCTGGCGGCGCGGCGCGCGCCGCGACCGCGAACATTAAATTGCTGGACAGAATAATTCCGGCCAGGAGCCCGACCAACGCCTGACCCAATCGAACCGCAATGCCGTAAGTTGCCAATACCGTTCCCACGCCCAAGGCTGCCGACCAAAATCGGGCGGCAAATTCTGACTCACCGAAGAATTGATACGCGGACATCATTAACCAATACAACAGGATCGGTTTTTGGTGACGAAGTTCGTCGTTGAAGATTGGTACGACCCAATCGCCGCGCGCTAACATCTCGGCCGCGCAGCCGGCGTTGCGCGGCTCGTCGCGATCCCAAAGACGCGCCGAGCCGAGGTTGTTAAAAAAAATGGCCGTCGAAATCGCGATGAGCAAGACCAAGTGAATAATGTTTGGTCGCATGAAACTCAACTCCATTTGAGAACAACAATCGATTGAATTCGCCCAATCAGGCGTTTGCGCAGCCATCACCATCCATGAGCTTGTTGAATAGCTTAGAAAAAATGGCGATTCCGAACAATGTCAACGGCAATGGATGCCGTCACTCGCGATAAAGTTGGGAGCAATTTTGAGTAATTCACCCGCAGCGGCGGCTTAGGCCCACCAGCCACCGTTCACATGAATGGTCTGCCCCGTAACATAAGTGGCCAAATCGCTCGCCAGGAACAACACGACATTGCTAATTTCGTGTGGCTGTGCGAACCGCCCCAGCGGGATGTTGGTCAACATTGCGGCCCGATTTTCAGCGGGGATCGACTGTCCCATTTCGGTTTCCACGACACCGGGAGCGATCGCATTGACGCGGATGTTCTGGCGCGCCAGTTCTTTGCTGAGGACTTTCGTTAACGCCACGACTCCGGCCTTGGCTGCCGAATAATTGGCCTGTCCAAAAAACCCCATCACTGCCGCCAACGAAGCGACATTGATGATGGTTCCATTGTTGGCCAAATGGGGCAGGGCGGTCTGACAAGTGTTGAAAACACCCGTCAGATTTGTATCGATAACGTCTGACCATTCCGAGGGGCTCATTTTCTTAACGCTGCGGTCGCGCAGAATTCCCGCATTGTTGACCAGGATATCCAGAGTCCCAAACGTCGCGACAGTCTGTTCCATCATCGCCGTCAACTCGCCCGGGTTGCGAACATCCGCCGCGCAGGCAATTGCCCGTTTGCCAAATTCTCCGACGGCCGCTGCGGCCAAACCAACATTATGGCCGTGGCTGTCATTGAAATAGTTGATCACTACATTGGCACCGGCAGCATGCAGTACTCGGGCTGTCACCAATCCGATGCCTTGACTCGAGCCAGTAACGAGCGCCGTTTTGTTGGTTAAATCGATGGTGCGCATGGGATGTTGACGGGAAAAAAGGTATGGGAACGGTTAGTTGACGACCCAATTTAATAGGCTTGATCGTCGCAATCAAGTCGTCGGAATCATTGAAGTCGCGGTCTGTTCGAATCAGGGTTGCCACACCGGTTTGCGTTTTTCCAAGAATGCTGCCAAGCCTTCGCGGGCATCCGCGGTCTCCCGGGCCTCCGCCGAAACCGTGATGGACCGTTCGACCTGAGCGACGACATCGACGGCACTGCAATGTTGCAGGTGTCGTTTGGAAATTGACAAAGCAGACTGCGAGCCGGTCAAAATCGAGTTGACTAGTTCGTCGACGCGCTGACCAAGTCGTTCGGGTGGAACGACATCGTGGCACAGCCCGACTTGGTGAGCTCGTTGGGCTGTCAATTTTTCGCCACTCAACAACATCTGGCCAGCCACTCCGGCGCCGACTCGGTGCACCAACAAGGGCGTTACCATCGCGGCGGCGATTCCGCGCATCGGTTCGGGCAAACTGAAAAACGCATTGGTGCTGGCCACAATCAGATCACACGCCAACACCAATCCCACTCCGCCGGCCAGTACCGGTCCCTGAAGTTGCACGACCGTGGGGACACTGGCGGTAAACAGATTTCCCAGCAATTGGCTGTAGATTTCGGAATCGCGCTGCCATTCCCGTTGTCCATCGGCCGACGAAGCGCGAGACTGCATCTCGCCGAGATCCATTCCGGCGCAAAACACGTTGCCCTCAGCCGCCATGACCAGGACTCGCAAATCGACATCGGCTTGTAACCGAGAGACTTCTTCGTCCAAATGTTCCAACAATTCGCGAGTCAGCGCATTTCGTTTGTCCGCTCGCTGGAGCGTGATTCGACCGACGCCTTGATGGAGTTCTGTGTGGACTAGCGCGTTCATGGGAATCCTCATCAAATAACTGATTTTCGAGCGTGGCCAAGGTTCAAAATAAATTAAATCGGCGGCCAGCTTATTGATTCAGCAAAGTCAGGCTGGCAGTTTATCCCACATTTCGATTACCGCGGGCAATCGCGACTTGAGGCCTATTCTATTGGGAACTGAACCGGAAGCAAGGCGAGCGTCGCGGTGCCGGCGAATCATGTGAACGACTCGTCGGCGTCGCAAACTTGAGTTAGAATTCATCCGCCGAAGAATGGCTGAACGACCTGCCAGCCCGCATTCCTTCTATAAGTACCATCCAAACTGACTCCAACTCTCTCCGACCGGAAATTTTTGCTCATGACCACTCCCTCAAAAAAACGCGACAAGGTATTGATTGCCAACGGGCAAGGCTTTTGGGGTGACAGTATCCTCGGTCCGATTCGATTGGTCAACGAAGGCCCGCTTGATTACTTGACGCTGGACTATCTGGCGGAAGTCACGATGAGCATCATGCAGAAACTAAAGAGTCGCGACCCAAGTCAGGGATATGCGACCGACTTCATCGAGATGTGCCGTCGCGTATTACCCAAGTGCCACGAAAAAGGGATCAAGATTGTTGCCAATGCAGGTGGCGTGAATCCGGTGGCATGCCGCGCCGCATTGGCCAAGGTGATTCGTGAATTGGGACTGACTGGGATGAAGATCGGAATCGTCGAAGGCGATGATATTCTACCCGATTTGAAAACTTTGATTGCGGGGGGCGAGTTGTTTCGAAATATGGACAACGGCCAATCACTCGAGCCTTTTTTGCATCTGGTGAAGACTGCCAATGTCTATATTGGTGCCGCGCCGATTGTGGAGGCTCTGCAGATGGGTGCGGATATTGTGATTACAGGTCGAGCGACCGATCCCTCCATCGTGTTGGCGCCGTTGATCTACGAATTCGGGTGGTCGATGGAAGACATGAACCTGATGGCTGCCGGTACGATCGCCGGTCACATTGTGGAATGCGGTGCACAGTGTACCGGAGGCAATTACATTCATTGGGATGAAGTTCCGGATATGGCGCGCATCGGCTATCCCATTGTTGAAGCAAAACCCGATGGGACGTTCATTGTTACAAAGCATGAAAATACCGGCGGGCTGGCTACGGTTGAGACGGTGACGTCGCAGCTAGTTTACGAGATGTCCGACCCAGCCCGCTACATTACGCCCGACTGCATCGCTGATTTCACATCGATCCAATTGAAGCAAGTCGGCAAAGACCGGGTGCAAGTTTCCGGTATCGTGGGACAACCCGCCACGGACACCTATAAAGTATCGCTTTCGTTTCACGAGGGGTACAAAATCATCAGTCAGTTGACGGTGGCTGGCCCCGATGCGGTCAAGAAAGCGAAATTGTGCGCGGAGATTGTGTTTGCCCGCGCGGCGCTGGATGGCGTTGAATTCACCGACGAGGAGAAATTCGTCGAGATTGTCGGCACGAACGTTTGCCACGCGGGAATCGCACCGGCTCCGATTGAACCGGCGGAAGTGATTTTGCGAATTGGTGCTCGCAGTCCCGACGCTGCGAAACTGGATCGGTTGGGAATGGAGATTGTTCCCTTAGTGACCAGTGGACCGCCCGGAGTTACTGGCTTTGCCGGAGGTCGCCCCAAAGCCACTGAGATCATCAGCTATTGGCCGGCCTTGCTGAACAAGGACAAGGTTCAAACGCGAGTTTCAGTGGAAGAAGTTTAAAAATAAACCTTCGCTTGCGAAAAGAACGCGAGGAGTTTTGCTCGCCTGTTTTGTTTAAATGACACTCGAAATAGTTTCGCCTGGTTTTGGAGTTGCGACGATTTTATTGTCGCCAGAAAGCTCAGCCACAGTAGTAGCGATAGTTGGAAGTTCAGCCACAGTAATGGCGTCAGTTCTTAGCCCACGGTGTAAAACGTGAGACGAGAGACAATAAAATCTCGAAAGCCTCGCATAGGGGCGACAGTTCTTAGCCCACGGTGTAAACCTTGGGAAGAGAGACAGTAAAATCTCGATAGCCCCGGATAGGGGCGACAGTAGAATCGCAAAATCTATCGCCCCTATTCGGGGCTTGAGGAAAATTCTGGGGAACCGAACCCACCGCTCACGACGTGGGCTAGTGACTGCCGTGCCTACCGGCACTCAAGTATTGTGATTTCCAATTGGAATGAAACCGAGAAGGCCGCACCAAGAAACCAAAATGGCCACGCCAAGACATTTTCTAATTGGCTTTTTGTGATCAAACAAGGTGCTTTGTAGCGGAACTCGCCAGAGTTCCGGATAGGTCTGAATTCTGGCGAATCCCACTACGAATCTCAATTTGACTTTGATTCAAACTCAGGCAGCAGTTTCAACTTCGCCAACAGTTCCGCAACGACGTCAGGGTGCGTTTCGGCCAGATTGCGAGTTTCGTCCGGGTCAATCTGATAGTCAAACAATTCAACGATCGGATCTCCCAAATCGTTTGGCGGATGTGCAATTAGTCGCCAGCGATCGGTTCGCACCGTACGCTGTCCACCGCTCCAGAAACCATGTGCTGATTTTGAACCAGGTAACGCGGGGTCATCCAACTGCGCTCGCAGACTGCGACCGTCCAGGTCGGCTGGTGCCGCGAGTTCGCACAGTTCAGTCAGCGTCGGAAAAACATCGACCGACTCGACAACGGCGTCGCTGGATCGGCCAGGTTGAGGCAAGTCAGGATATCGAATCATCAGAGGAGATCTCAATGCTTGTTCGTAGAGACAGTGCTTCCCCCAGATCGCATGTTCTCCAAGCAAAAAACCGTGATCGCTCCACACGACAACAATGGTATCGTTTTCCAGCTCAAGTTGTCGCAATTCGTCGAGCAAACGGCCGACTTGCGCGTCCATATAACTTACGCTCGCTGCGTAGGCCCGACGAATCTGACGCGCGTACTCTTCGTTAGTTTCTGGGTCCCGATCGGATTCATGACCATAGTTGCCGCGAAACTCACCGCTAGGATGCCAGCCCGAAGGCCAGGTCGGTTTCGCCGCTACATCCGGTGCTAAATCGGGCACACCTGGCGCATGCAAGTCGTGCCATTGCTGCGGTGCCGCGAAAGGCAAATGCGGCTTGAAGAATCCAACCGCCAGGAACCACGAACGATTGCTCGCGGAGAGATCACGCAATGTCTTTACGGCATCATCGGCAACCCACGCATCGGGATACAAATCATCTGGACCGTCATGCGCTTCCCACGGTGGTGATTTCCCTGGAGTCCTGGCGACGCCGCCAGCATACCCGTGCATGATTGCTGCGGGCGACTTCCACGGACCATTGGGAATCCACGCTCGATCCCAGGCACCTGGCAACTCTTCGGGTCCAACGGCCCAGTTTTTCCCCGCCAGACCTCCTGGGCAATGCGTGAGCTTACCGACCGCCAGCGTCTGGTAACCCGCGGCGCGAAACACAGCGGGCAAACTTTGTGTCCCCCATTCCTGCTGCGTTTGCTTGATGGCGTTGTTGCCCAAATGAGCCGGCACTGTTGGATAGCGACCGCGCCACAGCGCGCATCGAGACGCGCCACAAGTCGGCACCTGGACGTAATGGCGAGTAAACACGCGCGATGTCTTGGCGAATTCATCGAGCTGTGGAGTCCGGGCATGTGCGGCACCGTACGAGCCGAGGTCGGTTCGCAGATCATCGATCGCAATGAACAACACGTTCGGTCGCTCCGAGGCAACGGCGTGATCGATCATCGACAACAAAAACAGAGCGAGGAGGCCGACCTGGTTGATAGTTCTCATGTTGGGTCTTCTATTCTGGCGATCTGCCAATGGCGCCCCAAAGAAACTCGAAAGCCCCGGATGGGGGCGTCAGTTCTTTGAGGTGGCCCACGGTTGCCCGGCGCGCGAACCTCTAAGATCATAGGCTTGGATGCCAAACCTTAGGAGAGCCACGATGGCCAAAAAGCAGCTTAAGACAGTTAATTCAAGTCGCCATTGTGGTGCATCTGCTGGTTCGGCATTGGGCAGCCGCCCCTGCGAACCGGTTTGCCGTTTCCGACAGTTCGCCCGGCAGCCTGATGGCATTCATTGTAGGATCAAAATCGCAGCATTCAATCTGTCCGCAAAATATTGAAACACGATTCGATGTTGGAACTTAAACAATTGCCGAACAGCAGCGGTAACGGGGCCGCCACCAGAAAACTATGATTTCAAAAACCTGCGTGATCGGCAGCTCGGGTTGACCGCGTTATTCGGCTGCGCTCGACGCACCGTTGTCCTGAGGTTTTCGGGAAAATACATATGCCCTCCGACTCGGGTACTCCACGTTCGGGTAGGGGTCGCGTTCGATGACCTCGACCTCTGCAAACCCGGCCCCGGTGAGCTCGTCGGCGATGAGCGCTGGGCGAAAATAGAAAAAGTCCAGCGCTATAGGGTGGCCGAGGAACTCCTCGACATGGACCGAACCCTCGCCGCTGTGGAAGGCCAAGAGGAGCTGGCCTCCAGGCTCTAGAATCCGGTGTATCTCAACCAGCGCGCGTCGGAGCTGGCCCGGCGAAAAGTGAACGATGGCGTAGAACGCCACCACTCCGGCGACCGTGCCGTTCGCTCGCGGCAGGGCCAACATGTCCCCCGGTTCGAATGTCACTCCGGGGTGCCGCAGACCAGCCTGTCGCAATAGTTCCACCGAAAGGTCGAAGCCGATCACGCGGACGCCGCAGTTGTGCAAGTAAGCGGTTGTTTGTCCCGGACCACACCCAAGGTCGCACACCTCCCCGCGATCACCGATTTCGCTGGCGAATCGGTCCAGTAACTCCCGGTCGAGCGGTTTGTGCGCGAGTTCGTCAACGAATTGGTCCGCGTACTCCCGCGCAACCGTGTCGTAACACGCCCGGATGTAATCGACCGACTGCTCCACCGCGCGCCTCCTATGGCCCAACGGCGGCAATCACTCAGTCGCCGCCAAAAAACAATGATTCAAAATTCCGGCCGACCGGCGACTTATTGTCAACCGCACCCATAAATAGGGGCTGCCGCCGTGGGAGCCGGACCGAGCTCAGAACAACGGCAGTCGACTAAAATGTGCGGCCTAAAACTACAATTCCAAATGATACCAACTAACCTAACCCAGGCTACGGGATGTGTTCCCCAGCCAAGCTTCAGGCCGACCGTTGACGAACCACCGCGAATTCGGTTGATCGCCAAGTTAGGTTGACGTCAGTTGCTCGAGCTGTCTTTCCGAATTGCGAATTTAGACAATAGGACGCCGAAAAGCGATATTAGCGTAACGCCAATAAGGCCAAGACCGACTGAAGTTATGATCAACAGATGCCTTCTCGTAGCGCTGTTCGTTGTCAAGAAAGAAATCTTTTCAGTTGTCAAGTTTATCCTCCTAATCAACATAGTGGTCAGGATCATCATGCGGGGACAAAAGATGATCCATTGAAAAACCGCACCGCTTCGCCGCAGTGGTGCATCCGCTTGTTCAAGTAAGCCGCTATGGCGGCGTAGGTACAGTGCTTGATTAAAGCAGTTTTTTTTTGGGCGTCGAGATTTTTTTGTGCCATCCTGTGCTCTTTGTTTTTCAGACCAAACCGGGAGACTTCCGCTGGCTAACTCGACTTTTTTTCACGGCCCACTTTATCAACGCCTGAGCGATGACTTGCACTTGGCGGGTGTGGCCCAGCGGGCACACGATGGATCCTTGCGAGCCGTCCGCCAATTGGCGGACTTTTGTCAATGTGCACCCGACAAAATCAGCGAAGATCAACTCCGGCAGTGGCTGCTGCATTTGAAGATTCATAAACAACACGCCTATGGCACACTGCGCGTCGCCTTTTCCGGCATCAAGTTCTTCTTCACACGCACCTGTCGACGCGACTGGAAAACACTCGCCGAGACCAAACTGCAGAACGTCAAGTCGCCGTCCGAGGTACTCACGATCTAGCAAGTCCACCAGATCTTCGGCGCCTGCACCACGCTGCGGATGACAACTTATTTCTGGACCGTCTACTCGCTCGGACTGCGGCTCGGAGAAGGACTCAACTTGCAAGTCGGCGACATCGACGGCCAACGGATGATGGTCCATGTCCACCGGGGCAAAGGAGCCAAAGACCGTTACTTGCCTCTTCCCGATTCCACGTTGGAGCAGCTCCGCGCCTATTGGAAAACGCATCGGCACAAACGGTTTCTCTTTCCTGCCGATGGTCGCAACCACCGCTTGCAACCAGGTGTCGTCAGCCAGGCGACCACCACGATGAGCCCCACCGCCGTGCAATCAGCCATCAAGTTGATCACCAACCAGATCGACTTTGGCAAGAAAGTCAGCACTCACACGCTGCGACATTCTTACGCCACGCATCTGCTCGAAGCGGGTGTCAGCTTGCGCGCCATTCAAAAATATCTTGGTCATACCAGCCTCCAGACCACGATGGTCTATCTGCATTTGACCGAGACCGCCGAAGCCGACTCGCGCGACACCATCAACCGGATCTTTGTCCGAGGCAACTGTCCGGGTCCGAAACAGGGTCCGGGTCCGAACTAGATGTCGTCGGTCGCCGCTGCGATCCGGCAGCATGCACCGCAGTATCTACAGACGTTTGGTCGACGCGTGCCGTTGGGGCATCGCAAAGTGCTCAGCTACATCTGTCGTTGTCGCACGGGCGAGTTGGGAAATTTGCGCTACGACTGTCGGTCCTGTGAGCGCAAGCACTGGGTCGGGCGCTCCTGTGGCAATCGTCACTGTCCCAACTGCCAGAAACACAAAACGGCCATCTGGTTGGCCCGCCAAACCGAAAAACTACTGCCGGTGCAACATTTTGTCGTCACGTTTACGGTTCCAGAGGAACTCCGTCCGCTGCTGCGCGCCAACCAACGGGCCGGCAACGAAGCGATCTTTGCCGCCGGCAGTCAAACCATCCGCACGCTGCTGAAGAATCCCAAAAACCTCGGCAGCCAGCAGATTGGTTTCTTCGGCGCGCTGCATACCTGGGGCCGCGACTTGCGAACCTATCATCCGCATGTCCACTTCGTCGTGCCCGGC
>JANNPW010000109.1:0-75180 GCA_031400405.1 Mariniblastus sp. | reverse complement strand
GTAATCACGCCTTGCACTTCGCCATATTCATCGACCACGAACACCAGCTCCGCGCTGGAGACGCGAAAGTGGCAAAAATGCGGGCAGATTATCGGCTCATTTTCAACCGCTGGTTAAAAAAAGGCGAATTCCAGTACCTTGAAAGGGTGGGTGGCATAAGCCTGTCACTTGGCGTTCAAAACACTGGCCTAATAATCTGCTTGCCGCGATACGTGATGGCTGTCTGATATTTCCGAATTGTCTCACCACGTTGCATGGACTGTTTAGCCCGCTGAATCAGGAACCGCTCCAACGCTACGTTGCCAGATGCCCGTGCTTCAATGATGGCGTTCAAGAATAGTTCTGCTTTGTCAATCTTCATTTCAACTCTCCAAAAGTGTTAAAGTTTCAAAATCAGTTCTGCTTAATCGTCACCCCGCAACCCAATGCCGCGAACCGTGACCTGATCGCATCGGTCACCTGATCGGCGTTATCTTCATTGCAGATAATGCTGTCGTGAATCGTGATGATCGGTATCGATGCCACCAATGACGCTGCGACCGTGTCAATCATGATGCCGCTTTCAAATCGTTGGCAATCTCGTGCCAGTGCCTGGTACTCGATTCGCTTGGCCTCGATGATGTAATCCGCAATCGTCGGAAACTCGTTCGCAAAGACCTCGAATAACTTCATGCGTTTCGTTGTCGCATTCTTTGCGAACATCATGATGACGAGCTGGTTCTTGATGTCGGATCGTTTCAATGGACGATCCACCCCGTTTCGGTGCCGATGCTGGAGCGGTATCCAATTGTGGAGACTTAGGTGCCTGCATTGCTCAAGCAAATGTTCGTAAATATGACCCGCCGAACACAACTCCAGAAACAATTTCAAATCTGAATTTGTGCGACATATGGTATATGTACCTAGTTGGGTGTTGGGTTGGGTTGGGTTGGGTGTTGTCTGGTTGGATGCCCTGCCTGCCAGCATTCCCAGAATCAGGGGCTGGCAGTTCGCAACGTCCAACTCCACGACCTGTTTCCCACAAATCAACAATGACGACCTGATCCGTTTGGGCAATCCAGTAAACGTCGTATGCAATCGCCGATAAGGACACCTGACAGCGTACCACGATCGCCCACGTATCGCCTGAACGCCGTACTGACTCCAGCCTGTCGCTGATACCCTTGCCGGCAATGACACGTCACGGAAGCAATCAGCTAATCGTAGGCCCGTTGTGTCATCGTCGGCCAATCGAATTCGTGATGTCGATCGCCGGATCTGATAACGTCGCGTCTTTGGTGTCCGGTATTGTTTGGACAGCCGGTAGGATTTCGTGAATCGACCATTGGAGTATTTTTCGTTGGTCTCGATGAATCCAGCGTCGATGGTTTGCTCGATCGTGTCGCGGTATCGCCCGCCCAACAGGGAGCGTAGTTCGTCGCTGTGATATCCAATCCAATGACCTGCTTGCCGCTCGGTCGTGGTCGCGGTCGCGGATTGAAGTTCTGATATCAGGATCGCCATTTTATCGCTTAGAGGATTTGCATTTGCTGGAATTGCGAGTATCATTTCGGTGCTTTCGTTTGCTGGTATAGGGCTCGTAACCCACCAGCTTTTTTTGTTTTTGGAGTCCCAACTTTCAGGCTTGCCCGGAAGTTTTTTTCATCCCTATTTTTCCGACGTTTTACGCTAATCCATTTCGTCGACGATCGTGGATTTCCGTGCCGACAAGATGGCTGCGTCCTGTTTTTCGGCGTCTAGTTCCGCGTTAAAACGGTGGATGTCAATTACGCTCTCGATCGCATCTGAAATCGCTTTCTGCATGTCGATCGGATCGACCGCCTCCAGTTCATAGACCTTGTCCGATCCAAATTTTACGATGAACTTTTTGTAGTTAGATGATGACTTTTTTGCCTCCAGTTGATTGGGTGGGAGTTTCCATTCTTTCACCTGATCGGCTGTCAACAGAATTTTGTGAGCGATGACGTCCACGCCAAAATCATCGCGGATGCTACGCGCGAACGAATGGCAAATCTCGTCACCATCGGGATCGTGATCTCCCATTATGAGCAGTATTAACCGATCTTTTCCGGACTGCTTAAATCGCTCCACGATTCCACGCCGCGGCTCCAAACTGCAATATCCACGGCCAATCGTTGTTGGAATGCAATATTGATCGGCAACGGGTTGGATGATGTTTTGCAACGTCATTTTTTCCGCAATCAGTTCAACGTGATCTAATTGTGACTGCAATAGATCGCGTCGATAGTTCCGAAACAGATGATAGAGTGACGAATCGACAAAACTTGCCGCGTCTCGCTGATAGTGCGTATTTGTCACTGGGCGCGTTTCATCGCCAATTGCTCTGAACGGAATGTCCAGAGCCAGTCGCGCACGGGTAACCAGTTCACAAAGATCGTCATATGAATTTTGGTCATTTCCGTAAATCGATTTCGGTCTTCGAACATTACGAAGCGGCGCATTATTTAGAAGCTGGTAGTGAACTTGACGAACGGTTAGCGGCCAAAATGCTTTCAAGTCGTTTACGATCTTGACGATCGCATTTAACATTTCCATTTTTTGGTACGTGATGGCCGATCGTTTTTTTTTGCCTGTGATCGTCAACGCTACCGGTGCATTTCGATCCCGTTCTTCCCGTGCCTCGATCAATTGCTTGTGGGCGATATCAGGATCAACATCAAGCAACGCTTCCTTCATCCGTTGGGCAGCATTTTTGTGACGCTGATGGTTGTATCGGCGGATCAATTGCTTGTATTCGTGCGTTGGCATTTCGGCCCTGAAAACATCCAGCACAATGACAGGCACCGTTTTGAGCTTTACCATCTTGGCCGCTGCGTAGCGTCGATGTCCCGAGATGATGAAGTGATCCCGAGTAACTACGAGAGCCTCTAGGATGCCGTTTTTCGCAATGTCATTGCATAAATCAATCCAATCGTTATCGCGTTTCATTTTCCCATAGATCGCGTCATTTTCCGGCGATGGCTTGATCGTCTTAATGGAACGCAAAACTGTTGTCTGGATATTTTCAGCTAGTCGTTGTATCATGTTCTCGTGTCCTTTGATTACGCCGTTTCGATCCAACTTGCACCCGGATCGAGCGGCATTTACTTTTGGGTTAGATAAAGTCGTCGTACGAACCGGATGCGATAACCGGCTTGGTCTTGCGATGCCCTCGCATGTTGCGATTGGAAAGAGAATTCCAGAACGACTCGGCATCACCGGCATCGACACGCCAAGTAGCGCGTTTCCCGTCCGCTGAAATGTTGCGTGCAATCAAGTCGCCTCGATTGATCCAACATCGAATTTTCGCCACGGTGACTGACCACTGTTCAGCCAGTTCACCCACGGTCATTTGTTTTGAAAACTGCTTGATCGCCATAAAAAAACTCCTGCAATCGTCGTAATGAAACGCAATGCAAGAGTTTTAGGATCGTGTTTTTCGTTTGTCGATTTTCGGGGGTGTTCCCCGTAATTACTTTTTTTGGTTGTGTTGTTTTGAATCGGCAAATACCGACACGAAACCACGAAACACGCTGAAAAGTTTTTTCGGAATTCTTAATCGGGCGAAACATCCCCGTTTTAGTTTTGGGCCTTTTTGCCTCGTGTCCGATGGTTCAAACGAAAGTTTTTTGCGACCATGCGCTCTCGCCATGTTTTTTCCGACACGGTAATTCCGAACTTATTTAAGATGTCCGAAACCTTGATTTCAGGATGTTGGTTGAAATACTCACCGGCTTCGATCTCGGGATCTATTTCGGAAAGTTCAATCGCCTTAATCACACGCTCCAATTCACGATAACACGTAACCCATTCCTCATCGATCGCACTGGCACCGGCATCATATTCCGAGCGAATGTATCCCAATATCTCGGAATGAATTCTTGACATCCTGTGGATGATGGATGGCTCGTCAACGCTGAACTCTTGATGTTGCTGGCAAAACTGCATTGCTGACCGCCGTTTTATGTCGGCCTGAAATTCGAATCGCCACAATTTGAATGCGGTTTGGATTCGTGTAGTTGCCGGATTCCCTGAATATTCAAAAAGACTTGGCGGGTCGGTTTGCTTTTCCCGGGCTTCATAAAATTGCTTCTGACGTAAAATGTCTTGCCGCGTCCAGCCGCGTCGTTGGCCTCGTTGCTTCCAATGTCGTTGATCTTGATCCACATAGTAATCATCCAATTCACGACAATCCCGCAGGAAATAATATTGCCGCCAAATCGTTTCTGCAAATTGACGGATGGCGTTCATTGACTCACCACCGATCCGAACAACCACGTTCTAACGTGATCGGTCACCCGCTTGATCCGCTCCCTGGGTGCATTGTGAATGTAGGTCTTGTCGATACGGTCATCACAATGTCCCATCACCCACTTGATCGCTGTTTCGTCACCTGTTTCGTCAGCGATAGTTCGAAACGTATGCCTCAGCCAGTAAAATGATTTTCCCGGCTCGTGTAGTTTTAGGCGTTGTAACACCGCTGTGGTTCTTTGAGTCACCATGTTGCTGATTGCTTTGCTCGTGTCTTCCCGAACGCAAACATCGCCGTCAAACGTAACAAAGAATCTATCCTGTGCCGCTTCCGTTTTCGGCTCATGTCGGCACCACTGGGATAATTTCAGTGCTTCCAATGTTTCCGGCCAAAGGGTCGCGACCCGCATCTCCCCGGTCTTGTGGCGTATGGCGCAAAGTTCCCCCGCTTCAAAATTGACTTCACCTACCAATTTTAATTCGCTGCAATCGGTGTTGCCGAAACCACAATTGATTCCGAGAAAACACATCGCGCGTTCATGAACCCCGAATTCACACAACAGCATTTTGATTTCGGTGGTGGTGAATGTCTTCGCTCCCCGCCGGGTCTTGTGAATTCGAACATCACGTTTCTTTGGTCGTTTGAAGTCCGTGCCAAATCGAACCGGCTTTTCGATGATGTCGTTTTCATAGGCCCATTTGAAAATCGTTTTGACTCGGGTGACTTCGTTTCCCGTGCTGATTAAATTCCGCCGACCGGCAACATTGCTCCGAAACCTCGCAAAGTGGTCGGGTGTCAATTCTGCTATCCAAACGTCATCACCGACAAATCCGCCAAAGTCTCGACACGTACGAGCGTACTGGCTCAATGATCGCGATGTTAAGTCCTTAGAATCGACACGCCGTTTCTGAGCGGCAAGGAATGCCAATAGAACGTTTTTTACGGTCGGTGCCGTGTCGTGATCGCCGTCTGGGTCTTGACCTAGCTCGGGGATGCGCAACCCCTGTGCGATTGATTTCTGATACCGGGTCGCCCGTTGATTCGCTTCCGCCTCGGTGGCTCCAAGATAGTACCGTCGACCTTTGCGAGTGACGCACCATAATCCTGATGATTGGTGCAACCATGGGACGATTTTTGTGGTAGAATTGGCTGTTGCCATGACGTTGTTCCCTTCAAGTAGAACGTTGTGGTTCGGCTGGAATCCCCACGATTCCAGCCATTTTTCATATCATACCCTCCAACAACAGGGTATGGCAGGGGTATGAGAGATTGAAGGAAGACTGCAAAAGCTAATTTGAATACGGTTTTAATGGAATGGAAGTGCCTACTCCACTGGTGTGGGTCATAGTCTTCAAAACTATCGGGTCGCATGGAAATCATGTGATCGGTGGGTTCGATTCCCATGCACTTCCGCCATTTGATTCGCAGCATTTGGTAACAAACCGTTGGTATTCGCAAAAGCATTGATTTCGTCGGATAGAATGCCTGGGTGTAACGATTCCCCGCGATTTGTGACGCGTCTCGACTGCGCTGCTTTTTGCGCCTTTCGTGCATTGAGTGCGCCGCTTTCTGCGCCGCTTACATTTGTCGATTCAATGGCACGTTTGAAATCAGCATCGGTAACTGTCCAGTAATGTTTTTGCGCAACTAATGCACTGTGGCCCAGCCATGCAGCTGCCACATGTGCGGGATGCTCTGCTGCTAGTTCGGTTGCGCGACTAGCTCGCAGGTTGTGAGTCACCCTGGGCCAAGGCGTCAGCCCGGCACGAAGGATGATTCGTTTGAATTGAGTACGAAGATTGCTGCCATCGCGATAGCGAGTGACTACTGCGTTCGTTCCCGGCTCAGCCGCGTGAAATACTGCTTCCAAATATGGCCGCAATTCGTGAAAAATGGGAACGACTCGAAACTCGTGCCCGGCGTGTTTTGCCGTTTTTGGAGATCGAATTCTAAGCCGATTATGTTCCCAATCCACATCGTTCCAGGTCAAAGCCAAGTGCTCTGAGGGGCATCGCAATCCGCCATATCGACTAAGCGCGATAATTAAACGCCACTCGGCATCGGGAGCTGATTCGAGGATCTTTTCTGTCTCTTCGCGAGTTACAAAATACTGCCGTGAGGCGTTCCCAACGGGTGCTGAAACCAGTTTTGCGAAAGGATTGACATCAACTACTTCATGGTCCATTGCCCGCGCAAAAAAGTGTTTTGCGAAACCACAGTGCTTTCGGACCGAGGCATCGGCCAACTTCTTAGCAACTAAAGTCAATCTCCAATCGGCTGCGTCACCTCGAGTGATTTCCATCATTGACTTCTCGGCTCCAAAATGAGCGACCAAAAGTCGCAAAGTTTGCCGCCAGATTCGACGAGTATGCGGTGAAACATCGGTTCGACGCGCAATATAGGATTCCACGAAGTTTTCCATCTCTGCCGCTGGTTTCGGTTCGGGGTTGGGAATTAAACCGACACGAGCAAGTCGTTTGGCTAGAGTTGGTTCCAAGTTTTTTATCCAGTCGATCAAGTCCGCTTCCATCGATCGGTTAAAATTTTTTGCTTCAAGTATTTGCTCTACTCGATACTTAACTCCTTCCGCCGTGCGCTGGGACACTTTACCCAGCCTGATTGCGGGGCGCTTGCCGTCAGAAGCCACAAATAGGATTCTACGGCATCCGTTTTTGTCGCGTACAATACTGGCCATGATTATCTGTCTTTCCTTGTAGACTTGAGTCCCAGCTTGATTGTAAGTTGTAAACACTCGCCCAAGGCATTAAGGGCGTCCATCGAAAGCCCTCGGTGTCCGTTGTAAAACTTCGCCAATGCACTTTCATCGATGCCGGTTCGCTTGGCGATTTCGTATCGCGTGAGTCCGCAATCGTCTATCGCTTGCTTCAGTTGATCTGTCAGTTTTTTATGTCGTTCATTTTTCATTTCGCTATCCTATAGTTTGCTGGTCAATTTGTCCAGTATTCTCCCCGTACCAAATTGGAAAGTCTATCGTTCGCCCGCATTTGCTGCAGTCTCGGCGCGAAGATTGACCGCCATGAATTGGTACATCTTGCGAAGTCCTTGACCCACACCGACATACTTTAATCGTCGAGTTGGGTTGGATGCGATTGTCAATCAAGGCCTGCGCAGTATCGATACAATCCATTGACAGTTCCAAAGCGCTCCCAATATTCCTGGAATCGTGACCTTTCATCGGGGGGAATGAAATAGCAGGATCGCGTGAACCTTTTTTAGTCTTCGAATCAGAATAAAAATCCGGATTGACTTCGTAAGCTGGCGACTTAGGGCGGCCAGGTCCCATTTTAAGATTCGTCTTCGGGCGAATGTATCCCCTCGCGACCAACTCGGACAATGCTGGATCGATATCATTTGCTTCCGGAAATCGACGCTTTCCGTGGTGTTGCGCTTCCGTCTTCGAAAATTCGGTCCGTTTATGTCTTTCAATCCAGCGCAGTACGTATTGTGCGTCATCATCCGCGTTCTCTTCGTTCGCCAACATCATGTCCAGCACGGCCTCGGCATGCGGAATCATATAGTTTGCAATCTCGATGGCAGCGGCCATTGTTGATTCAGAAATTTTTCCCCGAGTTCCATGTTCCAAACAATGAATGACTGCAGCAAGCCGAAGTGACGCACCGGCCAGTTTTGCGCCCCAGTCACGCATGATTTCCATCTCCCCGCCATCGCCGAGCATCTCCTCAATTGCAGTTTCCCAGCGATAAAGTATTTCTTCAGCCTGAGGGGATAATTCCAAAGTAAATTCGCCAGTTACTTTTGCGAGTTCTCGAACTGCTTGGTAATAGTTACTCTTGATTTCATCAGAAACGGGTTTGGGAGCGATTTCCCTTTCCCCAATCCAGCTCCGTGGAGCCGCATACAGAAACCGAGCCAACAATCCTCGCCCGCGGAACGCAGTGTTTTCAGCGAGACCTTCAATAACTGCAGGTTGCATCGCGTAGGCACACGTAAGAGCGGGTCGCTCCACACGAATACTCGGACGAGTCACTCTATCGGTAATCAAGTCGTCTCCTGAATGTGCCATCAGGTAAACACCAAATTGCGGAATTCCGCTCTTCGAATACAGCCCGGCCATCAGATCAAATACACCTCCTTCAGGAGACATACTCGCAATGCGGCCTCCCTGTGCTTCCAACATCATTCCCAACTTTTCGGAAGTTGCATCATCGACTAACAGGCGAGGCAACGCGGGCTCGGCCTCCTCAGCCAGTTTCGCCGCTAACTTGCCTGCTTCGTGCCGGGCTTCAGCGTCACCTTTTTCTGCTGCTTTCTTTTCCAGGTTTCTTAATCGAGCTTCATCCTGTCGCCGTGCCGATTGAGCGCGAGCAACTTCTGGTCGCTCCGCATCAACCAACTCCGCTTCGACCTCGCGCAAGGGCTTCATCGCATCGGAAAACACTGCTGATTTTCGATTTCCCGGATCAAGTAAGATAGCGGTGTACAAATTGACTGGCTCGCGCCAGCCTGGCCGCGGCTCCACGACAACGCGTCTTGCAATACATGCCGAGCAAACGGACATGGCGAGCAACGCTGCCAAGTCCGGTGGCGTCTGTGTCGCATGAGATTCTGCTTCCACCCAGTCCTTCAGCTCGGTCGGCAAAGCGTGCGTCGGGAAGTCGGGCAATTTCAGGACATCAAACGATATTATCTCGAGCCACGACTCTGCCAGCTCATCCAATGTCGGAGTAACTTTGGGCGCTACCTTAATTAGTTGCTTAAGTTCTCCTTTGGTTCCGCCCGAAGCAATCCAATCGCTCACATCGCCTTTGTTCGGCAGACCGGGTAACTCGACGCTGCACACCCATTCTGCAATTCCATCAAGCAGTTGAGCGACCTGTTGAGCATGTTTGCGTCCAGCCTCGTCATTGTCAGGGAGTATGATCACGCCTCTGCCGCGAAGGAATTCGGAATGATCATAAGTCCATTTTCCAGCGCCGCCGGCATTGCAAGTTGCCAACAAGTCGATTTTTGCCAGGTTGTTGCAATCCTTCTCGCCTTCCACAACTACGACCGGTCTCGATGGCTGAGCCAGCAGTTCCGGTAATCGGTAAGGTACAATTCGCGTCCCTTTGACACTCCAATTCCAACCCCCTTTGCCGTTAGGTCGACGCTGGCGAAAGTCCTTGGGCTCCATGCGCACAACTTGGAACTGCAAATTGCCCGACTCGTCGCAGTAATCGTATTGGGCGACGATGCGGGCCTTGCCATTGCTCTTGGAATTGCTGAGCGCGACCAACTTGTCGGCCGTGGGCATCAGGTCCACCACGCGCAGGCCGACCGCCGCGCAGATTGCATCGAGTTTGCAGCCGGCGTGGCAATTGACCAGGGCGCGGCCGTCTTCACCTTCGCCAATCGAAAGGCTCGCCCGCCGGTCTTCGTGCGCCGGGCAGCGTGCCGACCAGCCGTTACCGGCTTGCTTGGCGTCGGGCAGCTTGGCCAACAGCCGTTCAACGGGCGTCATCGCGACCCCCTTTCTCGGCTTTGATTCAGCCAGGCTTGCAACTCGGCAACGGGATATAGCACCGTTTGCCGCTTGCCATGGCCAATTCGAAGGCAGGGGATTGGGCCGCGCGGTGCAGTCAGTCCCCAGAGAGTTCGAGCAGAAATACTAAGGGCCTTTGCCGCTTCGCGCGGCCTAATCGCCAGGGATTCAACAGTTCGAGGAGTGTCCATCGTCGATTGCTCCAACAGGTCAGGTGTTGCGAACCACGCGGTTCGCCTACCCGTTGGCGCAGCGTTCGGTGAGAAGATGCCGAACAGCGTACGATTCGCACGAAGACGCCAGCGAAAGCCGGGATTCGCACGAAGACGCCAGCGAAAGCCGGGATTCGCGCAGGCAAGAAATCTTCCCAGGTGTTCGGCAATCGATGTCGAACGATCGAACAGCTAATCTTAATCACGCTCTGATTCGCTCTTTCGCGGCTTTCTGCGACGATCCCCTTTGTATTCCGGGTTCACGGCTTCTTCGGGCGGATTGTCCCCGAATAGATGATGGGGCGAGAATTCCCGATTCAACAGCTTCAAAGCCGCGATAAGCCGCGTCGCGTCTTTACAGATTGCCTGGTATTTTTTGTGCCCACCAAATTGCTCGTTGAAGAATGCAGAAGCCGTCGATACGGACACTTTGGCAAGTCTGCCCAGTTCATTATTGCCAACCGGTGTTTGATTCAGGGAGCTACCATCAGCGTATTTGTGATGTTTGGTCAAGGCCGCAATCAACTTCGTTCTTCCTTCGCCCCTTTCCGTACTCCGCTTGGTTTTCGTGGGGACTATCGTTTTGTTGGTTGCGTCTCCGCTTTGCTTGGACGGAGACAGCGACTCGGGAATCTTGCCGTCGCTTCCATCGAGGCCCCATTGAGCGATCAGGTCCGCAGAACAATGAAACGGCGCCAGAACTATCTTTTGGGACGGCCTTGCCGCTTCCGTAGAGTTTTCCGCCTTCATTTGGCCCAGCCAATGGAACCAGAGAAGCCAGCACCAATGCTGATAATGTGATTTCGCCCAATATAACCCTAAATCGGCTGGTGGCGATAAATGCATTTCAGCGGTTTCTAAAACCGCCTCTGAGATGCCTCGTGGTAGCCAAAGCCACGCCTTGTTGAAGAGCGTCTTCATGGCAGAGAACGGTTCTGCATCCGTTCCGCTATCTGGAGCAAGAATCCAGCACTTACGGTACGGCTCGTACGGCCATCTTATGAGGCCGACCGTAAAATATCGGCCGTTGTTACAGTACCAGTCTTCGCTTCCTTCATCCCGTTCAATAAATGTTTCGTATTCGTCGTACTTCGCCGCCGCTTCGACGAATTCGCTTCGCGGCCTACGCCATTCCTCGGCATCGTGTCCCATGTCATCACCTTGGAAAGTGACCACCTCGGTGAAAAAGGCAGCCCGGCAACCGTCCAAGGTTGTTTCCGGCTTTTCGGGAGCTACCCTAGCCGGGCTGGTATTAAGTCTCGGACCGAACCGTCGAACGTACGACAGGCGACCGTTCCGGGGCCGGATTGGCCCGCTAGAAGCGATTTCAAAGAGCACCTAGGCTTGCCATTTTAAGTGCGATGCTCTCCCGCGCAAACGTCCCCCAGGTTACCACGCGCCGCGCCGAATCGCCACGCAGACGTTGAAATTGAGTATAATGTCCCTCGCGCGGGCGGGCGGGCGCGTGCGAGGAGCCAAATTCTGATCGCTACCATTGCTTTCATACGTCCCCCCGCAGACTCTGATACCCCCCGCAGACTTTATCAGTGATACTCTTCCGCTGACAATTTCAGTTGCGGTGGATGAAACTCAATGCTAGGAAATAGATCACTCGAGTCGATCGGCCTCCCCGGAATCTCGCCACCCACTATGACGGTCGCAACGTGCCTTGCAGTTCGAGGGCATCGACAAGGGGTAAGCGCACGAAGAACTACGCCTTTGCTTCTCGCTCGTTTTTTCGTTTTTGTGCGATTTCCCAGCGGTGAGTTGGGTTTTGCTGGAGCCAAACATTAGGCAGCAGTTCGGTTAGCTTTTCGCCGGTGGGGCCATCGGCCAGGCGAGTGAATACGTCTTTCAAGTAGGCCCATGGTTCGACCAAGTTGTTTTTGCAACTGGCGACTAGCGATGCCAACACGGCCGCCCGCTGCCCAGCCCGTTCACTTCCGACGAACAGCCAATTTTTTCTGCCAATGGCGATCGGACGCATCGCCCGTTCGGCGAAGTTGTTATCGATCGACAAGTCGCCATCTTCCACGTAACGATTCAGAGCAGACCACTGATTGCGGGTGTAAGTCGCCGCCTTGCCGATCAAGCTCTTGGGTAAGAACTGTTCCTGTTCCAACCAAGTGGCCCAGCTCCTTCAGTAACGGCGCAGCATGTTCGGCGCGCTGAGACTGTCGAGTCGGCGCAGCGCATTGACGCGTCGCCCGTTCGACTTCGTACAGCCGACTAATGTACGCCAGCGCATGATGGGCTGGCGCCGCGTCTTGTTCCTTCGCCTTGTGCCAGTAGCGACGACAATGCGCCCAGCAGGCAACTTCGATGATGCCACTGTGCAAAGGATCTTGAGCGCTGGAATGAGCTTGAGCGCTGGAATAAATTCCTTCGTAGCCACCGTGACGGAGACTGGCGGCATTCAGGTTGATGATCTGGTTGAAGCTCAACCGACTCGACAGACGAAGGTCAAGTATTTGATTCCCCATGAAGTGCTTGCTAAAGACTCTGCGGACAGGCGAAAAATCTCGTATCTGCTGAACCGTCGATTTGAAGAAGAACGCTGTCGGATTGAAATCCTGAAAATTGAACTGGCTGCGGCCAGAGAGTTGATGAAAGACCTGCTGGATTCGACGGATGCCGACCTGGTTTCTTAGGGAGTCTCGCAGTATGACGTCAGGAGGCAGGCACAACTCTTTATCGAATACTCAGTGCCGCGCGAAACAAGAGCGCGAATCGACAGACTACAGCAGGAGTTCCAAGCCGATTGGAGCAAAGAATACAAACCGCGAACCATCAAGCCCTACCACACCGATTGCGAGTAAGTGTTTCGAGTGCGATCAGTGTGGGGTTTGTTGCAAGGGAACGCTAATCGGCGAAACAGACGGACTGGATTTTGAACGCGAACCCAAAAATGAAGAATTGTGATCCAAGAGGACAAACTCCTCGAAAGGTTTCATCGTCAGAAACGTAATCCACCATAATCAAACGCAGCGGATCATCGAATGGCGAAAGGTCAACCACACTCAAAATCAATCGTCACCATCAGCGGCCCTGTTCGCCGCTGCGCGACATTCGATCGTTGACTGGAAAAACCGCAAAACCTCGACGATTCAGCCTAACAAATCATCGCTCCAAGTCCGCGCCCACATTATTTAGCCCAACCAAAGCCAATCGCAGCCCGCCAACTTCCCGTGTAGCTTTCCAATAGAATCAGAAGCAGTGCGCCAGAGTGGGACGCGATGTATCCCTTTCAGCGACGAAGATTGGACCGCAAAAACACCGGTAGTGCCATTCGAACTTTACACCCCCTTGACGCTTTTTTTGACCGACACAATGTCGTTTTGTTGAACGTGGCGTGCCCAACTGAAGCAGCTTCTGGCGACCGTCACGCCAAAGGAAACTTAAGTTCTTCGTCTTAAGAAATCGGAGCTGGGTTTGGTCAAGGTTGTGGCTCGTTCCCAAAAATACTTTGGTTGCCAGGGAATTGCGATACTTGTTGTATATTCGGGAGTGCGATTTAGCGCGACCGGAGAGCGATTGTGACCGGCTTGCAACTGATTGGGTCGGACTGCGACCATCCTGATCGTTCAGAATGCAGCGTCATTTTGCCGACTCGGACCAATTGAAACCACCGCTCGATTCTTGCGAGCAAATTCGATTGTTTTAACCGACATCTCCAATCGCTCAAGAATGGCACACCGATTGCACTGTTGGTTTACTAGCGCCGTTCTAATTTGCTTGATTTTAGAGGATCGAAAAAACTGTTCCGGGTCTCGGCGACTGCCCACCTCAAACTTAGTGCGCCATCCAGAAAAAAGGAGAGCTAACATGCTCGGTACGATTCTGCTTGTGATTTTGATTTTGATGTTGCTCGGAGCTTTGCCATCTTGGTCCCACAGCAAAAACTGGGGCTATGGACCCAGCGGCGGTCTTGGATTGGTGGTCGTCATCCTGTTAATCCTGGTGATTTTGGGCCGCATTTAGCGCGGATTGCATAACCGCGCTCGATGCACAGAAAATTGCACATCGGTTCAAGTCCACCACTTCAAACTAAAGGAACAATATTATGTCACGAAAGACTGGGATTTTTTTACTGGCTGGAGTACTTATGTCAGGCGGATGCGAAACACAGCCGACCGACAGTATCCCTGGAAAAGTTACATCGCAAGATGTACGCCGCGACGCCAGCAAGGCCGTCAATTCAGCGGTCGAGTTTTCTCAACAAGCAAAAGCCGACTTTCAGAACAATCTTGATGCTGGGCTGAAGAAATTGGAGGTCGAGATAGACGCGCTCCGTGAAAAAGGACGAGATCTGAAAGACGATGCCAAAACGAGTTGGGATCAGAAAATGGCCGACCTGGAAATTAGACGGGACGCCACCCGCTCGAAATTGAGCGAGCTGAAAACATCGACCGCAGAGGCCTGGAAAGATATGCAAAAAGGAGCCCAGTCGGCTTGGGACGAATTGGAATTGGCCTTCCAAGACGCATCGCGTGAGTTTTGATCAAGCGAGTATTGTTGAAACAAATACAAAATCGAACCCCAGAAAGTAGAGCTGCTAACATGAGTGGAAAAACTGATGTAGTCAAAGGTCGGATCAAAGAGGCCGCTGGTGCGTTGACCGACAACGACAAACTTCGCGCCGAAGGTCAAAAAGACCAAGTCGTCGGAAATATCAAACAAACCGTACAAAAGGTTGCCGATAAAGTGAAACAAGCCATCAAAAAAGCTGGCAAATAGTTTGACGAACAGGAGTAAATCTTCCTTTGCGATTTACGGTTTTTTAAAGGAGACTGATCAATGTCTGATAAGCGCAGCCAACAGAATACGCACGATGCGGGATCATCGACAGCACGGGCTCGAGACGATTTGCGGACAGCTTCTAAAAAGAAGAAACCCTACGATCAACGCGACGAAGGCCGCGACAAGAAAGACGTGCAAGATAAAATCGAAAAAAACGCTGGTGAGCCGTCAAAGGATTGAGAAAAATGTTTGAGGCACAGGATCGAAGTTCGGGCATTGCCGTACGAATGAAGAAGAAGAAGAAGTGGAATTGAAACCCCCACGGAAGTTCCTGTTCTTTGTTACCACAGCGGAACAAGATCCTAATTTGCTGTTTTAGCGAACTCAAATCACGTCAAGTAGTTTGGGTTCGCATTTGCTTGGGCGTGCGGCAGGTTGAATCGAGTTCGGGTTTCTCCCCCTTCATTTTCCCAGCGTTCGAGAGCTTGCTGCTTAAACGACTGTGCTTTACCGGATGAAGATTGGTCCAGAAAAGAACTAAACGTTTCATAGGGAACCGAGTTCCACAACTCAATCGCGGGCAAATCGCGGCGATCATTCTGATAGCCAAGAATGCTGACCGACGAGGTGCTTAACAAAAAAGGTTGCGCCTGAGCAACAGACAATCCAATCCAACGGGCGACCAACACTCGGCCAACATGGCTGTGCGAGAAGAGTGCCACATTTCCAGTCAGGGATTTGAGACGCGCGATTAAACGATCAACGCGAACCGAGATTTGGGCTGGCGATTCTCCGTTTGGCGAACCATCGCGAAACAGATTCCAGTCGGCGCGTTCGACCAGGATTTCGGCGGTCGTCCGACCTTCGTCATCGCCGTTGTCCCACTCGATCAAATCGGGTTCGACTTCGACGGGTAGATTTAATCCTGTCAATTCGCAAGTCTGCCTGGCCCGCTGGAGGGGGCTGGTCAAAACATGAGAAAACGAAACGTCGCGCAAACAGGCTCCCAACTGTCGGGCCGTTTCGCACCCGTATGCAGTCAACGGAATATCGGTCCGGCCGGTGAATTGGCCCGAACGCGACCACGTCGTCTCGCCGTGTCGGATGAAGAACAGCTTCAACGCGGCATTTGGATCGGGCTCAACAGTCCGCTGAGTTGCTGACGATTGCAAGTCAGGTTGAGATGCGTTTTCCAGGGAGTTAATGTTGCGCTTCATAATAGTTTCACTTTCGCCATTTCCAATCGCGAATCTCTGGCATGTCTTCGCCATGCTCCGCGATGTATTGTTTATGTTCGATCAATTTGTCGCGCGTCAATTGCAACAAGTCGGCGGCTCGAGCGCCCCACTGTGGCAGACGGTAGATGACATCGGCAACCAGGTGAAACCGATCCAGGTCATTGAGTACGACCATATCAAAGGGTGTGGTCGTGGTGCCCTCTTCCTTGAAGCCGCGGACATGTAGATTTTTGTGATTGGTGCGACGATACGTTAGTCGATGAATCAACATCGGATAACCGTGAAAGGCAAAAATGATCGGTTTGTCTTTGCTGAACAGCTCATTAAACGCTTGATCACTCAAACCATGCGGGTGTTCACTGGCCGGTTGTAATTTCATTAGATCCACCACGTTGACGACCCGGACCTTTAGATCCGGCAAGTGCTCCCGCAATAAATTTACGGCCGCCAACGTTTCGAGGGTCGGAACATCACCACAACAGGCCAGCACGACATCAGGTTCAGCGCTGTGATTGTTGCTGGCCCAAGTCCAGACACCAATGCCGGCAGCGCAATGCTCGACGGCGGCGTCCATGTCAAGCCATTGCAACGCTGGTTGCTTGCCGGCAATCACGACGTTTACATAATTACGGCTGCGTAAACAATGATCGGTGACCGACAGCAAAGTGTTCGCATCGGGCGGCAAATAAACCCGCACAATGGACGCCTTTTTATTAACCACAATGTCGATGAAACCTGGGTCTTGATGGCTGAACCCATTATGATCTTGACGCCACACATGCGACGATAACAAATAGTTCAACGAGGCGATTGGACGTCGCCAAGGGATGCTTTCACAAACGTCCAGCCATTTCGCATGTTGATTGAACATCGAATCGACGATATGAATGAATGCTTCGTAGCAGGAGAAGAAACCGTGTCGACCCGTCAACAAGTATCCTTCCAACCAGCCCTGACATTGATGTTCACTTAACACTTCCATCACGCGACCATCGGGAGCGACGTTTTCGTCGCTGGGCCAGATCTCTGCTGTCGAGCAGCGATTGGTGACTTCAAAGACCGAATTCCAGCGATTGGAATTAGTTTCGTCAGGACTAAAGACGCGGAAGTCGTGCGGATTGAGTCGGATCACATCGCGGATTAATTTCCCCTGTTCACGGGTCGATTCGCCAAACTCGCGGCCTGGCTGAGGCACTGCCACGGCATAGTCGCGAAAGTCCGGCAAATCCAAGTCGCGCAGCAGTAGTCCGCCATTGGCATGGGGATTGGCACTCATCCGACGTTCGCCCTGCGGCGCGAGCTCCGCAAATTCGCAACGAAATTTTCCGAGTTCGTCAAAAAGTTCTTGCGGTCGATAGCTGTGCAACCAATCGCTCAAGATTTGCACATGTCCCGGATGGCTCATGTCGCCCATCGGCACTTGATGCGCGCGGAAAGTCCCCTCGGCTGGCTTACCATCGACTACTTGGGGACCGGTCCAGCCTTTGGGTGAACGCAAAATAATCATGGGCCAACAGGGGCGTCTGCTGAAGCCCTTGAGACGAGCATCCGTTTGTATTTGCTTGATCTCGGCGATGGCGATATCGAGTGTGGCCGCCATCCGTTGATGCATCTCGGCAGGATCGCTCCCTTCCACAAAATAGGGTGTGTAGCCATAACCCCGAAAGAGTGATTCGAGTTCGTCGCGAGGGATGCGAGCCAACATCGTGGGACCCGCGATCTTGTAACCATTCAAGTGCAGAATCGGCAGCACCGCGCCATCGCAAACCGGATTGAGAAATTTGTTAGAGTGCCAACTGGTCGCCAGCGGCCCCGTTTCAGCTTCACCGTCACCCACGACGCAAGCCACTAACAGATTTGGATTGTCGAAGGCTGCTCCGAACGCATGCGATAATGCATATCCCAACTCACCCCCCTCATGAATGGAACCTGGGGTCTCTGGAGCGACATGGCTGGGAATTCCGCCTGGAAAAGAAAACTGCTTAAACAGTCGCTGCATCCCGGCTTCGTCTGGCGAGATATGGGGATAGACTTCGCTGTAGGTTCCTTCAAGGTAGGCGTTGGCTACCATTCCTGGCCCGCCATGTCCTGGCCCGGTGACATAAATGACGTTTAGCTCGTGTTCCTTGATGACCCGGTTCAAGTGGACATAAATCAGATTCAATCCAGGTACTGTTCCCCAGTGTCCCAGTAATCGCGGCTTGATGTGAGCTAATTCCAGTGGACGCCGCAACAATGGATTGTCGGACAAATAGATCTGACCAACCGACAAATAGTTTGCGGCCCGCCAGTACGCGTCGAGCTTGGTCGCTAGTTCGGCGCTGAGTGGTTGTAACTTCGAAGTCATGATTGCTCCAAAAATTGATAAACCGATTGTGCCATGAGCAGTTCTTCATCGGTTTTGATGACCCGAACTGTCACGCGGCTATCGGGGAGAGAAATAACAGCGGCCTGTTTGGAATTTAATGAATCATCAATTTTTATTCCGAGAAAAGTCAGGCCACGACATATCCGCGATCGGATGCTGTCACAGTTTTCGCCAATTCCCCCGGAGAACACGAGTGTATCGAGTCCGTCCAAAACGGCCGCATACGAGCCAATCCACTTCTTCGTTTGGTAACAGAACATCGCGATCGCGTCGGCAGCGCGCGAATCAGTCTCTTCCAAGGCCAGCAATTCCTGCATATCGGAACTGCTCTCAGAGATTCCCAACATTCCCGATTGTTGATTAATGAGTTGATCAAACTGCTCGGTCGTAAGTCCCTCGGACCGTCCTAAATGCGCGACCAGTCCGGGATCGAGATCACCGGAGCGCGTGCCCATCATCAAACCGGCGGCAGGAGTAAAGCCCATACTGGTATCGACGCAGCGACCCTCTTGAACCGCTGCCAGACTGGCACCGTTTCCTAAATGAGCCAGAATCAATCGCCCTCTCGCTGCGGCCGAACCCGCTTGGCGATCCAGTTCTTGCAACAAAAATTCATACGACAAACCATGAAAACCATACCGGCGAATTCCCTGCTTGGCGTAGCGCCGCGGAATGGGGAGCAGCTGTGCCAAAGGAGGAAGGCTGTGGTGGAAAGCGGTGTCAAAACAGGCAATCTGCCGCATCGTCGGGAAACGTTGACGAAAGAGATTGATTAAATCGATTTCGGCTGGCAGATGCTCCGAAGCCCAAGGGCGGAAACGTTGCAACTCATCCATCAATTCGGCGGTGATCCGTTGCGGTCGAGAGTAATTGGGTCCGCCATGCACAACTCGATGCACTGTCGCGAAAAATTCCTCCATTGGGCCGTGTCCACTGAGTTGGCCCAACAGGAATTCGAAACAATGGGCGTGATCGGGAACGGTCAGCACGGAAGTGTGACGTTGCGGATCGCCAATCCGCTGGAGCGTGAATTTTGATTCGGCTGTGCCGATTCGAGCAATCGAACCGGACCACTGTCGAACGGGATTCGCCAAACCACTGAACAGCGCAAACTTTAGGCTGGACGAACCGGCATTGATCGCCAATACAAGTTCAGATTCATTTCCAGGTTGGCGATCGATTGCCGCGTTCGGGAATTTTTGCGTGGAAGGGTCGCTCATGTACTGGCCTGTTTCGGCATTGCTTGTTCGAAGCGGGATTGTCGGTTAACTGCCCAACGCTGGATTAGTTTCACGAATTCGATGACCACCAATGGCGCTAGTGAACAAGTCGCGATTACTCCCCATTCCGAAATGGTGGGTGGCACCGTGCGCAGCACCTTTTGCAAAAGTGGTGTGGAAACAGCGGCGATTTGTAGCAGGAGACACACTCCCACGGCTCCCCACAGCCAACGGTTCGCGAACAGCCGACTGGTCAACACAGATTTCATTTGAGAGCGAGCATTAAAGGCATGAAAAATTTGAGCGAGGGCCAGCGTCATGAACGCCATGGTGGTTGCCCGTTGCAACCCCTCACCTTCGGTTCCATGCCATGACAAACCCAAACCAAATGCGAGCAATGTGACTGCGGCCAGTAATAATCCTTGCCAAATAATCAGGACGACAAACGGCCATGGCAGCAGTGACTTTTGCGGATCGCGTGGGGCGCGTTGCATAACGTCCGGTGCTGAGGGCTCCAACGCGAGGGCAAAGGCAGGAAAAATGTCCGTGATCAGGTTGAGCCACAAGATCTGTAAGGCCACTAAAGGCAGCGGCCAGCCGATCATCAAGGCAAAAAATACGGTCAAGATTTCGGAAAAATTGCAAGACAGCAGATAGTGAATGAAGCGCAGGATATTTCCATAAATGATTCGCCCTTGTTCGACAGCACTGACGATTGTAGCAAAGTTGTCATCCGTAATTACCATGTCAGCGTTTTCTTTGGCGACTTCGGTACCTTTGATACCCATGGCAATTCCGATATCGGCCTGTTTCAAGGCGGGCGCGTCATTGACACCGTCTCCGGTCATGGCGACAACGTGACCTTGTTGTTGCAATGCTGCAACAATTTGCAGTTTGTGTGCTGGCGAGACTCGCGCAAACACAGCTGTATCGGCGACGGTTCGTTGCCAACCGGCGGGGTCCAAATTTGCCAATTCGCGACCATGAACTGTGCGTAATGCTTGACCGGAATGATCCACGTCAATTCCCACCTGGCGGGCAATTTCGGCGGCTGTTATTTTCTGGTCGCCGGTAATCATGACGGTTCGAATTCCTGCTTCGCGGCAGGTGGCAATTGCGGCTTGGGCTTCTTCACGAAGTGGATCACTCATACCGACCAAGCCTACAAAAACCAAATCGCGAGAAAAATCCGATTCATCATAACTACTGGGCAGGACACGATAGGCCAAGCCAAGTACACGTAGCGCAGCGCCCGCCAATTGCTCGTTCGTCTTTTTCCAACGCTCCCGATCATCCGGCGTCAATGGCGTAATTCCGTTGGCACCCCGGTGAGCGCTACTGGTCTCGATCATGGTCGAAGGAGCACCTTTGACAAAGGCCACTGTTTCATCCTGCGGCGTACGATGCACGGTGACCATGCGCTTGGTAGCGCTGTCAAAGGGAATCTCATTGATGCGAGGATACTCTGCTGCCAAAGTTTCGCGGTTCATGAGGGCCTTTTCTGCCGCCACGATCAACGCCGCTTCGGTTGGGTCTCCCAGTACAATTTCGCTGCCGTTTTGGCGTTCAACTTTTGCATCGTTGCATAACAATCCGATGCGCAACGCCGAAGCCAAGTGTTCATCAGCCTGTGGATCAACAGAGGCACCGTCGTGTTGAAAAATGCCTATCGGTGAATAGCCGGTACCCGTTACGTCGATCCGGCGCTGATCCAACCAAAAAACGCACGCCGTCATTTCATTTTTGGTCAAGGTCCCAGTCTTGTCAGTACAGATAATTGTGGTCGATCCCAACGTCTCGACAGCCGGCAGCCGACGCACTAGCGCTCGCTGGCGGGCCATGCGTCGCATACCGAGTGCCAAGGTCATCGTGGCCACCGCCGGCAGACCTTCGGGGACAGCAGCAATCGCCAACGAAAGCCCAATTTCGAACATGGGCCAGAAGTCGGTCACTCCTCGCAGCCAGCCTGCCACCACGATAATACTGCACAACACTAGCGTAATGAAAGTGAGCATCCGACCGAGTCCCGTCAGTTTTTTTTCCAGTGGCGTTGCGCGAGTGGTGGCTTCATCGATCAACACACCAATTTTACCAACCTCGGTTGTCATTCCCGTGGCCGTCACGAGTAACCGTCCACGTCCGTCCGTAATCGTGGTCCCCAGGAAGGCCATGTTGGTTCGATCGCCGAGTGCTGGATTGTCCTCCTCGAGTGGCTCGCATACTTTTGAAACCGAGTTCGACTCACCCGTCAGCGCTGCTTCTTCAATCCGAATTCGGACACTCTCAACGATCCGGCCATCGGCCGGCACCCGCGCACCGGCGGCCAAAATAATCAGGTCACCGGGCACCAGTTCGGCAGCAGGAATTTCGCTTTCGCGACCCTCGCGAATGACATGCGCGTGCGGAACCGACTGTTCTTGCAGTGCGGACAAAGCTTGCGCGGCCTTCCATTCCGTCAGAAATCCGATGGTCGCGTTGATGAAAATGACAACCAGGATGGCCATCGCTTCCAGGTTGTCACCCATGGCAAAAGCAATTAGCGTGGCCGCCACCAACAGGGCGACAATGAGGCTGCGGAACTGTGCCAACAGGATCTCGAAAATGGAGCGATGTTGGGCCTGGATTAGCAAATTGGGTCCAATTTTCGCCAGTCTCGCGGCGGCTTCAGACTGACTCAGTCCTTGTTGTTCATCGGACTGTTGAAGCCGGAATGCCTCAATCAGCGTCACCTTAGGCCAGTCGATCGCCGGCGACGGGCGCTCAGCGCTAACGTCAAATCCTTTATTGTTTGCTGGCTTTTGTACTATTGAATCCATAAATACCTTTTACCGGACTACGTACCAACTTCTACGTTTTCGCGACGCTGGCAACGTTAACACCAATGTCGTGCCCGCGCCATGAGTTCAAGGCAGTTCCTGTGCCCGATCCAACGGGCACTCGCTCAAACATTAAAAAACGTAATAATTCAGCCAAGTGAAGTGCATGCCGTAGTAGTTGGGTGTGTGCAGCAAGTCGAACTGCGGTGGTGTGTTGCGTCGGCATTCTAGCTGACCAGAAGTTTGCAACGTGCATTCACAGGAACTCGACTTGCGAAACACACCAAGACCCCAATGCCATTGTATTTTAGGATATATCAACCTGGGAGTCCTGGTGCTCGGTTGGTGGTTTTGCATCCGGTGGTAGAATCACGGCATCGAGCTGGGGCGCAGCTGCGTCTTGGTCTTCGATATCATGCAGTAATTCCAATACATTGCGTTCGATCATCACGCAAATGCTGTCCAGTGGCAAAAAATCGATGCGTTCGGTACTAAATGGGTTTTGCAATTCCATGCCAATTCGATCCAGCGACAACAGCGGGTAGGCCAACAGCATGACGTAGATTGGTACCATCCATAGTTGACTTGTACTTTGATGTGCCGCAAGCAAGACTGCGGATTCGGGTTGAAAATCTTGCATCAGCCCCAGTGGGAGGGTGATCAAAAACATGAAAATGAATTGTCGCACCTGGATTGCACTTGATCGGGCCAAAGGCGTTCGCAAAATTCGTTCACATCCACCAAGGTTGTCGATTAACCGGGCTCGTTGCTCTTCGGCAATCTGAAATGCGAACCCGTCCATGCCCAAGCTACGAGCTTCATGAAGTATTGCCGCTATTTCACTCGAAACGGCATTCGGCATATGTTCAGCTTTTTCAATCCAAACACGGCTCTCATCAGAAAGCAGTCGGTGCAGTTCCGGAAAACTGCGCTGGTCGCGCAGACTTCGGCGGCAAACGTGCGGATAGACAGCGATCCAACGAACGAATCGCGATCGCCAACGATTATTCCGGGGACCATACGCCAATCCTGAAACAGCCAAATTTCTGGTTTGGTTAACAATTCCGCCCCACAAAATCCTGGCTTCCCACCAACGACTATAACCGGCGTTTACGCGCAACACCAACAACAACCCCAATACGGCCCCAGCGGCTTCAAAAGGACTGACTGGAAAATTTAGATCAAAGTTGAATCGAGTCTTAACATTGTGAACCAGAAAAACAATCGCGGCCGTCAAAATCCCAAATCCGATGACGTCCAATACGACTCGGGGCGCGACCGAACCTCGAATAACAAATGTTCCCAACCAATAGGAATAGGAAAGTGTGCTATTGAATTCAAGGGTTTGGTCCGCGGACGAATCCACAGCAGAATTGGAAGTCACGTCTGTTGCATTCATGAATTTCTGTGGCCGTGACCCGATTCTCAATTAGTATTCTGTGACCACCAACTTGGCAACCAACAAATCGCGTTCGTCAGAATTGAACTTTGTTGCCGCAAGCAGTTGCCGACTGGCTTTTACTCAATCAGCAATTCATATACCAACGGAACATTTTAGTTCGAAGCCGTTCCGATCGGTCGACGCTTTGAATTTCGGCAGCTCACGTAGGTCTGACAACGACCATCCAGGAAGTTTACAAACTGATTGGGTGCCGATGACGATGGGGGAATCGAGTTGCCATTAGGGCCAACGAAAAAAAAAGTGCTAGGGAGTGCCGGGAAAAACCGGTTTGGAACTGAGAATGAAAGAGTCTAACGAAGAGGGTCTAGCCAACGACTTCCGCCCAATGGCACTCACTTTCGATGTGTTTTTGTAGCGGCAGGGCGCGAGCCCTCCGGTTTCGCGGCATTTGCGGGGCATTCACCGGACGGCTTGCGCCGTTCCGCTAACAAAGTGAGTGCCATTGGACTTCCGCCAACGGTGATCAGGTCAGCTTGCTCGCCCGCAGACGCAAAGCATTGACAATTATCGAAACTGAGCTGAAGCTCATCGCGGCAGCGGCTATCATCGGGTTCAGGAGAAGATGATGTGAGATCGGATACAGCACGCCTGCCGCAATTGGAATACCGAGGGCGTTGTAGATCAGGGCAAAAAAGAGATTTTGACGAATGTTCCGCATCGTGTGGCGACTGAGTCGGATGGCCTTCACAATCCCACGCAAATCGCCCTTAATCAGTGTTACCCCTGACGATTCAATCGCCACGTCGGTGCCGGTCCCCATTGCAATACCCACATCGGCTTCGGCCAAGGCGGGAGCGTCGTTAATACCGTCGCCAGCCATCGCCACAATGCGACCTTCGCTTTTCAAGGCCCTAATTCTTTCGTGCTTGTCTTCGGGTCGCACCCCGGCATGGAACTCGTCAATCCCCAATTCCTCGGCCACGGTCCGGGCAGTTTTCTCATTATCGCCGGTGAGCATGATAATCCGCATGCCTAGTTCGTGCAGTGTTCGTACCGCCTCCGAGGAGGATGACTTGATCGCATCGGAAACGGCAACCAGACCGACGAACTGTTGATCGATGGCGACAAACATCACCGTCCGGCCCCGCTGCTGCAACGCATCGGCCTGTTCGTCCAAAGCGGCGAGGTTCTGAACTGCCTTATCGGCGAGGAGTGACCGCTTGCCAATCAGAACCTTCTTGCCTTCAACAGTCCCGTGCACGCCACCGCCGGTCACGGAATTGAACTCTGCGACGGTCGGGAGGGATAAGTTTCGGTCCTTCGCCCCCAGCACGATGGCATAGGCCAATGGATGCTCGCTATTCTGTTCAACACTAGCTGCAACGCGAAGCAAGTCTTCCTCCGCGATGGCAGGAACTGATATACACTCGGTCAGCTTCGGTCGACCTTCCGTTAGCGTGCCGGTCTTATCGACCACGACCGTATCGACCTTCTCCAGCATTTCGAGGACTTCGGCATTCTTGATGAGGACGCCTTCTTTCGCGCCCCGTCCGATGCCGACCATGATGGACATGGGAGTGGCGAGGCCCAAAGCGCAAGGGCAAGCGATGATCAGGACCGCCACGGCGTTGACAAAGGCATAAGCGAGGGCTGGCTGCTGTGGCTGAGCAATGGCCCAGACGAGAAACGTGATAACGGCGATCACCAAGACCGCAGGCACAAAGTACCCCGCCACGGTATCGGCAACTTTTTGAATCGGCGCACGACTTCGTTGGGCGTCGGCCACCATGTTCACGATCTGTGAAAGCACGGTGTCCCCTCCGACCTTCTCGGCCAGCATCAAAAACGAGCCGGTCTGGTTGACCGTACCGCCGATCACCGAGTCGTCCAGTTGTTTTTCGCTGGGCATCGGTTCGCCGGTAATCATCGATTCATCGACCGTACTCTGGCCTTCCGTGAGTCGGCCATCGACTGGAATTTTTTCGCCAGGCCGCACCCTCAAAATATCGCCTTGATGAACTTCGTCCAGCGGCACTTCCCGCTCCTGGCCGTCACGCACGATCCGGGCGGTCGGCGGGGCCAGGGAAAGTAACTCCCGGATAGCGGCTCCTGTGCGGCGTCTGGCCTTAAGTTCCAGCACTTGTCCGAGCAGCACCAGGGTGACAATCACCGCCGCCGCCTCGAAGTAGATATCCACCGTCCCTTGATGCCGAAAGGCCTTCGGGATGACCGACGGGAACAATACGGCCACGAGGCTATACAAATACGCCGCTCCCGTGCCGATCGCAATCAACGTAAACATGTTTAGATTGCGAGTAACGACCGAACGCCATCCCCGTTCGAAGAACGGCCAGCCACCCCACAGCACCACCGGCGTACTGAGCAGGAGTTGGAGCCACAGGAACACAGTGCTTCCCAGCCAATGGTCTACCGGAACGCTCAGCATCGGGAGCATCGACAGCGCTAGGACCGGCACGGTTAAAGCGGCGGATACCCCAAACCGCAAGGTCATGTTGCGCAGCTCGGAGTCGTCTTCCTCATCCTCGCGCTGAACACTTTTGGGCTCCAGAGCCATGCCGCAGATTGGGCATAGTCCAGGCCCAGTTTGTTCGACCTGCGCGTGCATCGGACAGGTATATTTTACTGATACCGGTCGCTGAGAATCTGGTTGGAGATCGTCGCCGGTGTGATCGTGGGCAGATAGCGAATTCCCTTTTGATTCGTTGCCGAGAAATTTTTGGCGGCAATGTTCGCTGCAAAAGTAGAATCTCTTGCCGTCGCGTTTTCCACTTCGGGCGGTCGCTTCATCGACTGTCATACCGCAAACAGGATCAATTGTCATACTGATTTACATTCTAATTCGCTGTCATCTGTCCGGATTTCACAACGACTCTGGTTGACACTTTATCACTCAGGATTAGCAGACTTTGCTGAATTTACCGAGGCCTAACACTGCGGTCCGCTTGAGTGGGCGGGCCGCAGTCTCAGTAATCGATTAACGCTTCCGATCAACAATCAAACAGGAATTAGTGTTTGACCATCGTTTTGCAGGACTTCTCACACTTGCGGCATGCTTCAGCACACTTCTCGAGCTCCGAGTCGTTGGGGAACGCTTCGCACGCTTTGGCGCACTCGTCGCAACACTTTGCACAGCATTCGGTCATCAAAGCGGCGAGTGGACCGCCCCGCGCACAAACTTGAGCGCAACCGACACAACAGGTCGCACAGTCCTGACAGGTCATCAAGCACGCCAAATATTCCTTTTTGCCATCGGCTAAAAGGTGCACACAGTGGGTCGCACAGAGATTACAGGCAAGCTGGCAATCCGAGCAGGCTTTGGCACACTCCTGCATCATCGCATTGTGTTCCGTGTGATCGATCTTTTTCTCTTGAGTTTTAGTCTGCTGAGCGAACGCATTAGTCGCAATGAAGGCAAGCACCAAAGCTACCGCAGCAGTGATTCCGGACATTCTGTTTTTCATGGCAAATTTCCTTTTCCTTGTATCGGTAGCCTCGACTGAGACAGCGGAAATCGCAATCTCACAGCCAGGTCTTCGATACGACAAGCAAGGTTTTGCAAATCATGTGCCGTAAATGTGTTTGGCAATTTGCAACTTTCAAGGACGACAAAATCACAAGAGCTATGGAACGTTTGACGACCAACCTGGCAGTCTGACGACCAACCTTGAATCAAACACTTCGAAACGAAAGAATAGGCGTTGATTTACAACACTTGTATTTTGACAACGTTTTTTCGGTTGCCAAAAGCGAAACGCACACGGCTATTGCCGCGTTGAGTCTCAGGGCCGGTTAGTCATGTGGGACCATGATCGCGGCAGAGTGAGTTCAAGAAAGCGAAACGCTCGCGAGATAACTACAGTCCGATGGTTTACGCCAACCAATCAGTCTCAGGAGGCACTGGATCGTTGATCGTAGGTGGCTCAGGGTCAGCGATCTGCGGCGGTGGGGTCGGCGCGTCAGGCATGTCAGGACCTTGGTCGTCGGGGAGCGGAATGACCGGTGGATCAATCATCGCATAGGATGATAGGGCAAAGAAAATATCATTGGTTGAAGTTACAGTTTGGTTCATGGAAAATTCCCTTGGCGAAATACGACTTTATTAGTTTTGAGATGCTTTCCATTCGATGGTTTGCCTTGGAACCGGACGGTTTAAATCATCACGAACACTGCTTCTCACTTAGATTTCTTCAAGTTCGGGAGAATAAATAGTTGATCCGCGTATTCGGCAACCGCCTTGCGCAGTCCTTCTTCTTGACGCGCAAGTGAACGATCCGCGGCAGAATGTATTCGCTTTTCGGCGTAGGACTTCGTCAACCAATTCACTTGCTGTCGATAAGTCAGACTCAAGGTCGCATCAATCTGCGTGTTGGCTGCTTCGTCCGGAACAATCGTCAATGACGATTGATAGTTACGAATCGGCCCACTGGGCTCGGTCAAATGGCTCTTGATTTCCAGAAGCTCGGGTTGGATTTGTAAGTCCTGTTTAAGATTAAGCTCGTGATTGCCCACCAAAGGATCGGTCGTTTGGACGGTCAGCACTCCGCTCGAACTGATATCCCAGTCACGCTTTCGCAATGGCTGATCCGCTTCTAAATCCAATTCTGACCAGTCTTGATTCACGAACTCCGCGTCTGACATCGCGATCAGTTTCTTACCCGCGTCCGTCCGCACCAAAATTTTTCGAACTTTGGTCATCGGTACATCAATCGTAAATTTATTGGTGCCGGAGGAATTGAATTCCAAAATTTCTCCGGTGGCAAATAGCGACCCAATAAAAAGCATCGCGGCGATTAAGACCATCGCGAGGGTCAGGACGATCCAGTTTTTCATACAATTGACTCAAGGGTTTAGAGATGATCACAAGCCTCGCTGAGTTCCGTTTCAAAAATGCTACCAACGCGTTAACCGTGTTTAGACGGGTCGGGTGTTGACGCACTGCACGCTGGCGATGGAGCTAATCGCGAACAGCACAATGAAAACATAAAACAACCTTTGTGCGAAACCGGCGAAGCTGGCAGCGACGCCACCGAATCCGAAGACGGCGAAAACCAGCGAGATGATCAGTAGCGTGATGGTGAGTCGTATCACGTTCGCGTTCCAATGAGTTGCCTATTTGTCGAAGTCAATACATGCTGACTTCTTTTCAATTAGTTGAATGTGATTGCATACGACGTGCCATATTCTTCATTTCAATTGGGAATTGTTGCTGACGCATTTTCTAATCGACCAATTGAAGCATTGCCCGCTCCGTTTTCAAAATCACCTGGCAAGACAGTATCGTTTGGTCGCTATTCAATCAGCTGGAACGCAAAGCAACCAGCATTTTTGGTTCGCACATACGGCGTCACCATTCTGAAAACTTGAAGGATGGAAACTTTTTCTCCGCTCGAGTCCGATGGTACAGTCTGCGCTCGGCAATCCGACGAGTGCGTATGCCATGGCACAGTTTTTGCGATGTAGTTGCACATTACCGTAACGAATTGTTTGGGGAGAAATTAGGTGAAAAACGAAATCGAAAGCGATGTTTAGCATTTGAACGAAGATACCATCAACGGTCTGCAAAACTTGATTCGTGGATTACACGACAGTTATTAGCTATTTGCATGAAGCCGCCGACTCAATCCAGGACGATGAATTGGTGGCCAATACGCTGCGTGTCGTTGCAAGCGACCGCCAAGAAGTGTGTGATGCGATCGGCGGGTTTGTCACGTTGTCAAACGAGAGACCCAAAGACGAAGGAACATTTTTAGGTTCGCTTCGCACAATTTGGACGTCGTTCCGCGCGGGCCTGAAGGCGGGCGAGTCAACCGTTGTGCTAATCGAAGCTGAACGGGCGGAAGACGTGATTCTAAGGAAATTCAAGGACTTCCTGCCAAAGATCGCCGGAAATCCGGTGAATAATTCTCTGCTCGAGTATTACGAAGATGTGAAGCGCGGGCACGATCAGATCCGCGGGTTTCGAGACGCTTATCAGTCTGCATAAATCGCCCGAAGAATTTAGCCGTAGTTCAGGCCTTCAGCGCGGCGACGTTGCTGATTGGAACAATCATGGAACAGTCATTGGGCAATCGCTGACGGAAATCAGGCGGCTTCGTTTTGAAGCAAGGCTATCAACTGCTGACGTCGAGCCTGGCCCACTTTTCGGCGGGTCGCGCGTTCTTCTTCGCTCCAATGACTTCGAATTTCAGCGACTCGTGACAAGATTTTTTCAAGTTCCAAATTGATGTCGTCACGTTGGAAAAGGGATGGCAAGTACTTGGAGAATGTGGGCATTTTTGTGATCGTTGTGGACATCGTAATGCTCCTTCATTAGGAAGTTTGGTTAAACGGGTAAGGTTGATAATTCCAATTATGCAACCATCATGCCAATCGAGCATTATTCCAACGTTTGGTAGGCGAACTTGGCAAAAACACTGCAAAATTCCTGCAAATACTTCGCCTAATGAACACTGACGGGAGAAAACGTTTCCGCATTCGGTCAACCTGATTGTTGTTCAAACAACGACGAACTGTCATCCGATTGAAGTGTTTACTGCTGGCAAAAATCCATTAAATCGCGCACCAATTGCTCGCGGTGAGTGGCAAACAGACCGTGCGGAGCGCCGTCGTATTCGATCAAACGCGAGTTTGGAATTGCGGCAGCGGCAGCCCGACTGGTTGCGTCGATCGGCACCGTTTTGTCGGATGTTCCATGGATGATCAACGTTGGAATCTTGAAATGAGGCAGATCGGGACGAAAGTCCGTCGTTGCAAATGAATCGGCGCAAGCCAAGGTTGCTTTGAGGCTGGCTTGCATCGCAACGCTGCGTGTTGATTGCAATCGTTCATCGCTGACGGAACCACTGAGCAGGGTGACGCGGAAGAAATCCTCAAAAAATCCTCCGAAGAAGTGGGCTCGATCGTCAATCATGCCTTGTGCCATTTGTTTGAACGTGGCTTGATCGACTCCATTTGGGTTGCTTTCCGTTTTCAACATGTAGGGCACAACGGACGAAACCAAAACAGCAGATCGTAAATTCTTGCCGTCGTGTCGCGACATGTACCGTGCCACTTCACCGCCACCCATCGAAAATCCGATGATCGTCGCATCGGTCAACGCGAGCTCCTGGATTACGTCGGCCAAATCGTCGGACAATGTGTCGTAGTCGTAGCCCTCCCAAGGTTGATCCGAGCGTCCAAAGCCACGACGATCATACGCGATTGTCTTGAAACCAGCTTCCGCCAGCGGCATTGCGACGTCGTCCCAGCTATCGGCCGACAATGGCCAGCCGTGGATCAATACGATCGGTCGGCCCTCGCCCCAGACTTTGGTATACAGTTTGACGCCGTGACGGGTCTTGATATGTGACATTGGGGAACCTCAAAAGAAACAACATGAAACGAAATCAATTGCTCAAGAGTTATGCAAGTGCCATGCCGCAACTTCCGCCTTGTTTCGTCCGTCAGACTGAATCCCCGAATCGACACTGATTCGTCCAAATTCCTCGGCCTCACTGGCATAGCAATTGCATTCGCTGTATTGATGCAACCGCTCAATCGCCAACATTCTTGCGATTATTGTCGATCCAAAATTCAGCGTCAGAGATATAGGGCTCACCATGCCAAAACAAATATTTATCTGGAACAGTGGATCGGGCAAAGCCAAAATGGTTGACGCGGTCCGCCAACGAGTTCAAGCGATTGGCCCGACGGAGTGGCTTGAACTGTCTCGTGATGTTGACTTGAAACAAGAAATTCCTCGCGCGGTTCGCGAAGGCTGCGAAACAGTAATCGCCGGCGGCGGAGATGGGACTCTCAACGCGGTTGTTAACGCAATCATGACTATTGACCCAACTCAACGTCCGCGCTTGGCGATTATTCCTTTGGGAACCGCCAATGATTTTGCGGGCACACTCGCTATTCCGGATGACGTGGAAGCCGCCGTTGATTTGATTGCGTCACAGACATTAACCTGGAGTGCAAATCGTCGGGCTGACGCCCCCGAGCCAAACAGTCGGGCCGGTAGCACTAGTTTGACGCACGAAACGACCGCAGACTTGGGTCGGGTCTTGCCCATCGATGTGGTGCGAATTTCGTCACACGATTTCGAACTTTTCTATGCCAATATGGCGGCGGGCGGGAACTGTGTCCGCGTCAGCGAATCGTTGACCGATGAGATCAAAGCGACTTGGGGAGCGTTTTGTTATCTGCGCGGCGCGCTTGGCGTATTGGCCGACATGCAAACGTTCGCAATTCGCGCCGATTGCGACGGCGAAATCATCGAGTGCGATACGTGGGGCGTGTTGGTGGCCAACGGCAAAACGAATGCGGGACGGATTCCGGTTGCGCCGAAAGCTTCGCCAACTGACGGATTGCTGGACGTCATCATCATCCGCGAAGGTACAGTGATGGACATGGTCGAGATCATTTCCAAAACGTTGCTGACCAGTTTTCTTGATTCCGACAAAGTCATGTTTCGACAGGTCAAAAAGCTATCATTGATCTCCAATCCGGATATGCGATTCACGCTTGACGGCGAAGTCATTGATCAAGAGCCTGTGGATTTTGAAGTCGTACCCGGCGCGATCAACATGATTGTCGGAACAGAGTTTGGTCTGGTTTAATGAAAAATGTAATTTCTTACCTCCCCGGCCGCGAACCGATCGTTTTGATCGCGCTACTTCTGATCGCGGTTGGTGCTTGGGGTTTTACCTGGCTTTCCGCCGAGGTGTTTGAAGGCAGCACTGGTTCATTTGACCGCTGGGCGGTCCTGGCAATGAGAAACCCGCATGATCTGACGCAGCCGATCGGCCCGCCCTGGCTGGCGGAAGTCGGTCGCGACGTCACGGCGATCGGCAGCGTGACGATGATTGGGATTACAATTCTGGCCGCGGCTGGATTTCTGACAGTGAATCGTAATTACAGACGCATGTTGGTCTTGCTGATTTCCACCACTAGCGGAATGGGCCTTAGTGTTTTTTTAAAGAGTGCTTTTGATCGCCCAAGACCTGACATCGTCCCACACCTCACTCAAGTCTACACCAGCAGCTTTCCCAGCGGCCATTCGATGATGTCAGCCGTCGTGTATCTGACGCTGGCGGTATTGATTGCACCCGTTCTTCAAAAATTCTGGTTGCGGTTTTATATTTATGCTTTGGCGAGTTCCGTTACCATTCTGGTAGGTCTCAGCCGAATTTATCTCGGCGTTCACTATCCAACCGACGTGTTGGCCGGATGGGCTGCCGGATTGGTTTGGGCGTTGGCATGTTGGATGCTCGATCGAATCACCAAAACTGCTGTTTCGACAAATGACCCGGCAGTCAATCTAAAATCTTCTCTTCCGCAAAATTTGGCTGGGTAGAGCCCATCAGTTCGGCCGCGATATCAGACGGCTTCCGTTAACTTCTGAGTCGGTTAACTTAAATGGCATGCTATTTGCGTTATGGACTTCGTCGCGATCAACCAGTTTTGTTGGTTCGAAAATCAAGTCATTACGAAACAAGGAAATCCAAGATGTCAAAGTTGAATCGACGTGCGGGAAAAATCAAATACGGAATCATCGGCTGGTTGATTGGCTTGCCCATTCCGATCGTAATCATCTTGCTGTTCGTTCGCGGCTGTGATTTCTAATCGGAACCGATGCTTACGAAGCCATCCGCGAGCCCCGGCACACTCTGGCGCTTCCCATTGCGAAGAAAAAAAATAAAACATGAATATTACAATTTTGAACAAGATATATGTTTGTCTTGGTCTGTTTTTCGCCAACTGTTTCTTGGTCGGATGCGAAAAGAAAGAGAAAATTCTGGACATCGAGACTCGTGGGCGCTCGATGGAAATTGAGCGGTCAACAGAGTCCGGTGATATCGACATCAAGATCGAAGAAAAAAAGTAGGCGTTCGACCAGTCGTCACGAACATAAACCCAACGGGTCATCTGCAGCCCGCTAATGTTGAGGCAAGAAAACGCACACAGGGGCGGACTGCCAGTTAGCCAAAACGTGCGTTGTGAATGGGTATTCTAAGACGTGTCCCATCCGGTAAACGTTGGAGACACGCGGTACCAAATCGCCAATCCAGGAAAGCGTAACGCGACAACGACTGACTACTACATTTGGCACTCCTGACCACGGATCACCTTTGTCGAAGACTGAAATTGTCATAAGGAATGTGTGGGCTGGACTTCCAGCCTGACTTTTGACGACGAACCAACTGGAACTCGATCCGACGATCCTAGGTCGTCTGAATCAGCGCGATCTCAGCGACCAATCCTGGGCCGAAAGCTAATAGCAAACAATAGCCCGGTTTTCGCCGCGACGATTCGGCGAGTTGAACCATGAACTCATTCAGAATAAACAACACCGTTGGCGACGACATATTGCCATATTGACGTAAAACCGAATGCGATGTCTGCAACTGCTCTTTGTCGAGGCCCAAACTTTTTTCAACGGCGCTCAAAATTCGCGGGCCACCAGGATGGACACCCCAATGGTCGATGTCGCTCATCTCTAAATCGTGAGCCCGCAGCCAATTGACCAACCACTCGCGCAAAGAATTCTCAATCGCATCGCCAACTTCGCTGGTTAACTTCATCTCAAATCCGTGATCGCCGACTTTCCAGCTCATCTCTTGTTCCGAATCGGGAATGACGATCGAACCGGAGTCGAGCAATTTCCACTCGCACCCTGCGTTTGAAATTGACCCAGCCCATTGCCCAAGCACCATCGACGCCGATCCATCGGCGAACAACGCATTTCCGATGATTCCTTCGTCATCCCACTGGAATCGATAATGCAAACTACAAATTTCGACGCAACATAACAGCACGCGCGCGTTCGGGTTAGCTTGGGTGATGGCCAGCGCGGTGCGCAAGCCGTTGATCGCCGCGTGACATCCCATAAATCCGACGTTGACTCGCTGAGTGGTGTTGGGCAACCCCAAGCGGTTAATCAATTCGATATCCACGCCGGGTGAGTTAAATCCAGTGCAGGTTACGACCACCAAGTGGGTGATTTCGTTACCGGAAATTCCGGAATTGCCGAGCGCCGTTTTCGCAGATTGAAACGCCAGGTCACCGGCGAACTGGGCGTACATTTTCATTCGTTCACCCGTCGTCGGGCCGGCACTTTCCCCGGGCATGAATTCAGGAATTTCGGTCGGCGGCAACGTGATGCTGAAATTTTCACCCGCCGCCATCGCGACCGAAGCCGGCTGACACCAGGTGTACGCGGTCTTGTAGGGAACGACGAGATGTCGATTCTCGATTTGCGATTTGCGGAACAGTGCCCGGGCCAGCCGCTGCTGTCGTTCCGTTTCACAGAGGATGTTATGGAACATCTCCAGTGCTTCGACTTGTGACATGCAGTTATCTGGTGTCGCGGTTCCAAGGCCAAGGATTGAGGTGTTCATGCTTTAATTTCTGGTGGAGTTTTTTAGAGAAAGTGTCTGAGTTAAAAAGTCAATTCTGGTTTCACGTGTTCAAACGATGAATGACATGGTGGGCAATTTTCGGTTGCAGTCGGAGCAATTGATGGGCCAGCCAGCGCAGTGACGGATGCTTTAACCCGAAAGAAATTTGCTGACACAGTTTTTGCTGAGATTGAATGTTCGCGCGATGCCACGCTTCCCATTTTTCGATCAGCGAATCGTCCCAGTTTTCTATGGCGCTCGGCAGCAACGCAGCGACGCCTATTCCTGACTTCAGCGCCCACAGAATCCCTTCGCCGGTAAACGGTTCGACGTAGTTCGCCGCATCGCCGACCAGAAAAGCTCGCGAAGCGCCCAATCGTTTTGCCCTTGCGGTTAACGCCGGTGTGCCACGCCACTCAATTGGACAGTTCAAAAGTTGATCCGCACCGGCTTCGTCCAGAATTCGTTGCACACTCATCAGCGGCCCGATTTCACGCAGCACCGCTCGATCAACTGCCGCGGCAAGGTGCATTTGTTGGTCAGAAAGTTTGGTCATGCCCACATATCCATGTCTTCCTACGGCCATCTGGATCAGGCCTTGATCGATATTCGATGTCGACGTCCGCACCAGTCCCTCGACGCCGACGCGTGATGTCGGATGAGTGGTTTGTTGTAACTGTTCCGGCACTCCCCGCAGACTACCAAGTCCCGTGGCGAGTATGACAACGCGTGAACGAATAGTTTTTGTTACCGAACCAACTCGCAATTCAACCGATCGAAAACTCGAATCCGCATCCCCCAACGCGGCGGTGACGGGAGCCAGGAACGTCACGCCATGTCGTTGTCCCGTTTCAACCAGTTCCGCATCCAGCCGCGAACGGTCAATCACCAATCCGGCAGGCGTTGGAAAATCAAATTGCCGCTGACGATCCATCAATCGAAATTGATTCAATGGCGCTGCCTGATTCCAAATCGCCGAGTCGTTGTCGACCAGTTGTTGTAGCAGTCGGATTGAAACTTGATTCAAACATCCGCCACAGACCTTACGGCGCGGAAACGCCTTCGCATCAACTTGCAAAACCTGCAGACCCATTTTGGCGGCACTGATTGCCGCGGCCGAGCCGGCTGGTCCACCGCCGACAACCGTCACATCCCAAACTTCGACAACCAGGTTGATGTTCATCACTGGGTTTGTTCCGCCGGGGACCAGGTGATCGTAAATCGCTGCGGCCAGTGTTTGGAGATTTTGGCTTGGTCGATACCCGCCAGCGTCAGGAGTTGCTGGATCTCTTCGATGGAGAACGCGGCCCGCACCGACAGCAGACCGTCCGTATGGACGACTTTGCTTCTCGAAAAAGCATGCACACCCACCCAGCACAAGGCATAGCCCAAATGCGTACGACGTAAATCGTGAACCAATACCAATTTCCTGGCCGCTGCGTTGATGGTTTTCAATACAGCGATGGCTTGCGGTTCGCTGAAATGATGCAGAAAGAGCGAGCAGAAAACGACGTCGGCTGACACCGGCAATTTGTTTACTTCGGTCACATCGACGTGATGAAGTTCGATTGGAACTCCGGAACATTCGGCTGCGCGACGAGCGATTTCAATTGCGTTGTGGCTAAAATCACAGCCAATCAGCTGTAGCGCTATACCGTCGTTTCGCGCCAACGAATGCAATTGGCGCAATAGGAACCCATCGCCACAACCAAGATCCAACATGGAATACGTTTTCGCGTGGTGGGTCGACAGCGCAACCCTAATGGTTTGCCAGATCCGGGCCGGTGTGTTGTTCAAGCGATGGATCCGCGCCAAGCCATTGAGGGCTTGTTCATGTTCAACGGGTTCGAGCGCGGGGTTGTCCATCAGCTCGGGTTGGAGCTGACGTAACGTAAAGTCGAGCAAGCGCGTCTCCCTCAAATAGCTGGCTGAATTGGTCGGTGAGACTTCTAATGCAATTTCCATGCCACGCGTGGAACGAATTGTGATGACTTTAACGTTGTCGATCTAGCCCTGCTAAGTAGGGTCGTTAGACATCCCCGATACCATCTTCAAACGTTGCGATGTACTGAAGCACTTTATACGTCACACGGTCAATCACCTCTTGGCGATCGAGAATTCTTGGCTTGAACTCAAGGCTATTCACAATATCGTCGCTGGGCGGTCGGCGTCCGGTGAAATGAAACTGCGCGGAACCAATCGAATGGGTGTTGGGGTGGTGCGGAGTCCAACAATCACTCCGGCTCAAATATAAAAGCAAGTGTCAGTTCAAAACGTGTTCTAATAACAGCGCCTTGGCCAAAAAAACGGGCTACCCGGTCTTGTGAACTCGGACAACCCATTTTTCCCAAACATTGCGGAAGCCACAGAATTCTAGCGATTGCTGGTCTTCGTTTCTTCTTTTTGTTTGTCTAATACTTTGCAAATGCCTGCCGCCTTCTGCAGGTGGCTTTCAACCGAAGTTGTCGCTGTACGAATGATGTTTTGAAATTCCTTCGGCGAGCAGCTCTCCAGAGTCTTCAATTCGGCAATCAATGCCACGTGTCCCATGACCTGCGATCCCATGTAGGCCTTGTCGAATTCGCTGCCGTTTTTTTGCGACAACATATCGGTGCCGGCGGCCATTTGATTCACTTGGACAGCTTGGCAAATTTCGAATAGTCGGTGCAATACCGCATGGTCACCGGTAGGCGAACTTGTTTCCGGCTGGGCTTTGGAATTTGCATCCACTTGACCAGGTTGAGTTTCTGCCTTGCCAGTCACGATGGGCTTTTTCACTGACACTCGATCGGTTGCAGCCGCTGCTGGCTGTTCGCCGTAACTTGCGATAAACGGCTTAAGCTGCTCATTCAATGCGGCATGATCGCTGGCAAGCATTTCGGCAAACATCTTGACATCGCTGTTTGCGGACTTGGTCGTTGCCAACTCACTCATCTGAATTTGGGCGTTGTTGCACAAAACAAGCTTGGACGCAAAGAATTCGACCATCGGTTGATCCAGTTGCGTGGACTCCGCATATCGAGCGGTTTCTGCCCGGTTTTGAGCAGGTCGAGTCTCCGTTTGCTGTCCAACTCCAACGTTGGCACAACAAACCGCGAGTAGCAGAGCGGCGGAACTTTTAAAACATTTTGTCATTGAAAACACTCCTATACGGGAAATCTGAAACGGACCTTAACAACTGAACATCGACCATGAGCGGAGAGTTTGATAGGTCGGCCAATCCAGAATTGGCTCGCGGCGTAAAAAACGTCGCGAGCTAAAATCAATGGCTCGGCACGAACGCTTTAAGCCGACAGCATGGTGATTCGTTGATTGCAACACATGTTGCATTGAGGTCCACGAAAGAAAGTCTGGAAGCAAAGCATGTGCCATAACACTCCCTTGCCTGACGTGAATTTACGTCCATCATTTACGCAACTACGGTAAAGGGAAATCCATTGGTTACCTGCAGGATGATCCTGGCATTCGAAAAAGAAATAAATTGACCAAACAGAATCTGGAGATTTATCAAATAGGAATGCGACACGCTGTCCCTGTAGTATTAGCAACCGCTTTGGGTCTTGAGCGACCAGAGTAGAATTGGAAAAAGGTGAATGGAGGAGATTGAATGCCCAATCATTTGACGAGTGGCGCAATCTTTGCATCGTGTTGATTCAGACGCTGGCTCACGTGAGCCGACGATTCAGTTCGCTTTTAAGCAGAGACTCATAAATAAGCGAGAATGGTAGGCGAACCGTGGTCAATTCACATTGGATTGAGACGAGGCTCATTCTGCTGCGGAAGTCGCCTGGAAACGGTTCAATTGGGATTACGGTATAAAAAGCCTCGTTAGTCGACTCACGGTTGCGAGGTCAGGTCATCAGGTTTTAAATATTCAATGAAGCGGGAGGAGGGTATGAAAGTTTCGTGTTTAGGGGATACGATTGCTGGGAAACCAGGTTCATTTCCGGATTTGAAAGCTCCTGAATCTGACAATTCAGCGTCGGTCTTCCCAGCCCATCGTTGGTCCATCCTACCGCTGCTGGTGTTCGCGGCAGCCCTGTTGATCGTGATTCACACATTCAAGATCTTAGCGCCGATTCTGTTGTCGTTTTTGCTGACAATGCTGATTTCACTGGCCCTCAATCCGATCATTAATCGGTTGCGTGGACTAACGGGCGGCAGGAAGTTGGCCACAGGTTTAGTCTTTGCCGCACTGGTCACCCTGCTGGGCTTAACGGGCTGGGCTTTCTTTCAACCGCTTAAGACCTCGGTCACGAAATTCTCAGAAGTGTTACCCGAATATTGGGAACGACTTCAAAAGCCGCTCATTAAGATGGAGAAACACGCTGAAAAATCTGAAGAAAAACTTCAATCGCAGGTCTCCAGGGAATTGGCAAACACCGACTTGAATGCGAGCGCCACGCCATCCCAAGCACCGGATCCGACGCCATCGGAGCTACCACCACCGTCTAATTCAATACGATCGGGCTTGGGCGAAATGATACGAGGAGTGCTGGGCGGCCTTACCGCCGTAGCGTTTAACGGCGCGCAAGTTTTCGTGGTTTTGGTGACGGTATTTTTCAGTGTAATTTTCACCTTGATGAATCCGCGACCGATCATCGGCACATTTTTTGCGTTAGTACCGGTTCAGCATCATGGCAAAGCACTTATTATCATGCAACGCATTTGTCGGTTTGCCCCGGCTTGGGGGGGATCGACCGCCGCCGGCATGTTGACCATTGGATTATTGGTATTTTTATTCATGTGGCCGATCTTGGGTTTCATGGATGCACTCGTTTTGGGGCTCATCGCTGGAATCCTTGAATCGGTTCCGTTTATCGGACCGACCCTAAGCACGGTACCTGCCTTGCTACTCGCCTTTGGCAACGGTGGCATGACCCCGTTGTGGGTCTTGTTGGCCTATGTGATCATTCAAATCCTGGAAAACAATGTCATTCTTCCGGTGATTATGGCTCGAGGAATGCAAGTACATGCCGTCGCAGTGATCTTTTCCATGCTATTATGTGTCGCTGCATTTGGTGTTTTGGGCGTGTTGATCGCAGCCCCCATGGTCGCAATTGTGAGCATTCTCAACGAAGAACTTTTTCGTAAACGATTTCCTCCAACGATCACCGATTTTGACCTGGATCGTCTCGCTCGAAGATCGTTAAACGAAAAACAGATGGCCAGCAATTAGATATTTTGTAGCCGTTCACGACTTGAAATCACGTTGTGAAAATGTCAAAAACCGTACTGGTCGTCAACCGATCAACGTGACCGCTGAACCGCCCTTGCCTAAGCAAACTGCCGCGTTGGAAAGAACTGCCGCGGATGGAACTTGACTCCTAAGACAAATGGTCTACTTCTGTGTTATCAAGGACCATGGCACGCAACTTGCGATTAAATGGAAATACAAACAGACGTTAAGAAGTGATCGTTGTGCGATTCACGCGTCTGTTGCGCAAAGCCAATGGAGAATTTTGATATGACAAAAAAAAATGAATCTCAAGCCGCACTACGAAATGAAGATCCGATCAGTGGAGCCGCAGGAGCACATCCCGTGGGTACGGGCGTGGGCGCTGCACTTGGTGGTGCCGCTACAGGCGCGCTGGCCGGTGCAGTCACCGGTCCGATAGGTGCAGCCATTGGTGCGACCGTCGGTGCAATTGCAGGTGGCTACGGCGGCAAAGCAGTTGCCGAATCCATCGATCCAACCGTCGAGCTGGCGTATTGGGAAAAAAACTACGCCACTCGCGATTACTATGATTCAGAACTGGAATATGCCGACTACGAGCCAGCCTATCGAATGGCAGTGGAACACTATTCTGAAAACGGTCGATTCGAAGACAGCGTTTCCGATTTGAGAAAACGCTGGGAATCCCAAAACCGGAATGGCAAATTAAGCTGGGATAAGGCCAAGCAAGTGATGCAAGATGCCTGGCATCGAATGACTGGCCAATGTTGTACGGATGACAAAAGCTGCAAAGAATAGTTTGTTGGGTGGGTCAGCGACGACGGAGCGTCGCGGCACACGACAACAGCGAAGTCAGTGAGTTGGAGGATCGGATTGCTAAAACCGTCGCGAGATCCTCGAAATTTAAAACACAGAGTCACCGAGAACACAGAGTTCAGCGGATATTTCTCTATGCTCTCCGTGCCTCCGTGTTTCCCTTCTTTGCTCTCTGCTTCCCGTTGCTGATCGCGAGGTAGAAGAACCTTGGGCCAACTCAAGATCAGCAGTTTGCAACAAAACCAGACTTCAATCCAAGATCAGTTTTGGTAAATTTCTTGCCGCCCCTCGCCTTAAAGCTGGTCAGCGATTTCCGATCGCGATTGGAGATCACGGCTAACCGAGGCCACGATGGCGTAAAGCTGATGTGCGGGCAATGGTTTGGCAATGTGCTTATTAAAACCAGCCGCTTTCGCCCGGGCGATATCGTTCGGTTGGCTATACCCGCTAAGCGCGACTAAATAGCAACTGGCGAGGTCGGGATCGTTTCGAATCGCGATCGCCACGTCATAACCATTCAGTTTGCCCGGCAACCCAATGTCGCAAAAAATCAATTCAGGTTGAAATCGTTGAGCCTCCGTTAGACCCGCTTGTCCGTCTAGCGCGGAAACAAAGTCATGTCCCTCTCGTGTGAGCAACACACGTAAAGGCAGGATGGCGTCGATTCGATCATCGATTGCCAGAATCCGCAGTCGCCGCGTTGGAATTTCGTCGGCGTTGGTTGTCAAATCCTTTTGTTCGAATGTTGCGCCGCTAGTAACAATCGGCAGTCGAATGCTAAACGTCGCGCCTTTGTCAATGCCGGCACTGGAAGCTTGAATCGTTCCGCCGTGTAATTCGATAAGCCCTTTCGCGAGCGCAAGGCCAATTCCCAATCCGCCTTGACTTCGAGAAATCGTCACTTCCGATTGATGAAATAATTCAAAAACTTGGCGAAGTTCCTTCGAGGTCAATCCGACGCCGTGATCGCAAACATGGACGGACACGCTGCTTGGGTCCTGATCCAACTTGATCTCGATCGGCGACTGTTCCGTCGCAAATTTGCAGGCATTATTTAGCAAATTCGTGACGCTTTGAACGATGCGGGTGCGATCACCATTGATGATTGGCTGCCCCTCGACGGTTGGACGATGGATAATAAATTTTCGATTCGGATAAAGCCGACGCTGATCCTCGACCACTTCTTCCATGAGGGCGAAGAAATTCAATAGCTCGCGCAACAAAACAATCTTGTTCTTGCCAATCCTTGAAACGTCCAGCAAATCGTCGACGATGTGTTTCATCAACAGCGATTGACGCTGCAAAGATTGCAACAATTGCTGCCGCTCGGTGGGGTCGGTCGTGGTAATCATTGCTTCACAGCCGGTAACAACCGAGGCAAGTGGGTTGCGAAGCTCATGCCCCAACATGGCCAAAAACTCATCCTTGCGATCTGCCTCGCGCCTGGTCAGCTCGGTAAGTCTCGAATTTTCGATCGCGACAGTGATGGTATGAGCCAGCTGCGTCGCGATGAGAACATCGGGTGGATTGAAGTCTCCAAAAGTCTTGCCGATCAGCAGTATGTGACCGATCCGTTCCTTCGATTGAGTCAGCAGCAGCACCGAGAGTAAATTCTCCGAAAGCTGCGTTAATTCCGCTGGTGGTGCGCCGCTGGACGCCGCAACAAGATTAGCGTAACCACCCGATAATGGTTGACAAACCTCGGTCGCCAATTGAAACATCGAATCCAGATAATCGGTTGTCGGATCCGGGTCCGACGTGGCACTGGCACTACGTTCGATGTGCAGTCCTTCCGGGCGATCCAGTCGGCATAACACTTCGCGGACCCCGACCAACTGGCGAAACTCGTGTAGCGCAATTCCGATAATTGACTCGGTATCTCGAGCCGCGACGATCTTGGCGACGACATCGGCAAGTGACTGCATTTGAGTCAGCCGTTGTCGCGAAATCAGATCGCTATCGCGACGTTTTTTCAATTCCGAATCGACACGAATGAACGACCATCCAACGGCGAACAACGAGAGGATGAATGCCAAACCAGCCGAACCAACAGCCTGCGTGTAGGCATCCCAGGATTGGTCTGCCGCTTCACGTAAATTCGCGGCAACTTTGGATTCGAGAGAACGCAACTTGTTTCGCACCTCATCCATTTTTTCCTTACCCAATATCGACTGCTCGTCACTTAAGGCCAGCGTTTTGTCTCCGTTGATAAACATGTCCAGGCGCTGATCCAGAACCTGACGCCGCTCGTTGACCGAAGCCTGGAACCCATCGACATCAAACTCGATTTTCGCAATCCCCAGGGTATCACCCAACGATGTCAACTTGTCATTCAGATTGGCCTTAGCGGAGTGATATGGCTCCAAAAATTGGGGCTGGTCGGTCAACAAATAGCCCCGTACACCCGTTTCCAAACTCAACAAGTCCACCAACAAATTGTCGATTGCGTGCTCAACGTTTCTTGCATCCGACTGACTTTTCTGCGCCGCTCGTACTTCCGAAATGCTGGCGTAGGCGAGGAAACCAAGCAATAGTAGAGCAACCAATGGCAAGAAGACAAACGACCAGGCGGAGATGTCTTCGCGTTCGTCCCAGGCATTTTCTTTCTCGCGTCGTTTCATGCGGTTCGCTCATCGGTAGGGTACGGTTTCGGATGGACGGTGAACGAAAATCAGTCCCTTTGAACGCCAATCAACCGGTCAAAACGTTGTTCGAAGTTTTGATGTTTGGTTAATACAAGCTTGAGGCCCGCAAGGGAACGATTGAAGCAAATCAGGGAATTCGCGCGCCGGCCGGTGGACTCGGTTAGAACGCTTTTTTTGTCGTGTAATTTTTTGTCGACCAAAGTATGATTATATCAGAAAGCGACCTGGATTTCCATTTGGCACGAGAATTGCCAATATAAAAAGGAAGTCGAGTTGTTTTTCTAACTACAAATCTGGAAACCGAGTCATGTCGACATTCAAATCATTAAAACGAATCCGTTCAATTTCTCTTGACGCGATGGATCTTTGCGGCGACCGAAACGACTTCACTTTCAACATTCAAAATCAGTGGAGCGCCCAGGAGCGAGAATTCCGTCGCAATTGTGCCGTGGAAATGCAGCGACAACTTTATCGTCAGATTTTTGGCTGCGAACTACAGTGCCAGGGCGATAAATCGCCACCCGAAGAAACTACTGTGCTTTACGCGGTCGCTTAAGCGAGCGGCGGATGAATATATCCCAACCATTCCCCGCTATCCATTCTTTTGACTCGCGATCAGAGAATTGAAACACAGAGGCGCGGAGAGCACAGAGAAATATCCCCGGAACTCTGTGTCCTCGGTGACTCCGTGTTTCGTTCCGCATCGCGTCAGTAACCATTAATAATCCGTCGAACTCCGTCTACGAGTTTCACTTCATGGAAGTTGATGAGTAATCCAAGTCGCAAATTCAACAGGCGAAGGTGGGACAGAACTTGTGCCTCGTCGACGGGGTGAATCGCCGACTTGGCCTTCAATTCCACAACGGTCAATCCATTGACAATTAAATCCGCTCGAAAACCGCAATCAAGTTTGACGTCATCATAGATCACAGGAATTGGCCGTTCCTCGTCAACGGTGAATCCCCGCTTCCGAAGTTCGTAAGCCAAACAAACGCGATACGCCGATTCCAGCAGCCCAGGCCCCAGTCGTCGATGCACTTCAATCGCTGCACCAATAATTGCATGACTCAATTCATTCATGTCCATAAACTAATTATTCTCCAGAATTGAAACACCGAGGCACGGAGAGCACTGAGAAATATCCCCGGAACTCTGGGTCCTCGGTGACTCTGTGTTTTCCCGGTACAGCTGCACGATATTGGCGCTGAATTCAATTTGGTTGGGGCTAAACTTGCGATGAGCACGATCCATCCCGTTCCTAAGTCACTCGCTTATGGAGCGGGTTGGGATGGTGAGGTTTTAACTGCCGCCGGATCCCCCGATGATGTCATCGAAACGGATTTATCAAACTGTATGCCGAAGCTGGCAATTCGATCGCGAACTTTACCACGCGTGATTCCCAGAATTTCTGCGGCTCGGGACTGATTTCCATGGGTGATTTCCAGCACTCGAGCAAACAGAAATCGTTCAAAATGAGTAATCGTTTCCGCGTAGAGGTTGGAAGTCGACTCATCCACACGGGCATCAATGAAATCGTTTAGCGCCGCTTGAACCGACGAATTTTTGCCCGCCTTCGTGGCAGGGTTCAGTTCCGATGGCCATCGCAATTCCGCTATGGGATCGGATTTCCGTGGGTTTTCGCTGCTGGAATCCACGCCCGGGTGGTCTGTGTTCTTGACAGCTGAGGCAGCCTGTTTAGCTGGCTGGCCACGACGACTTTCGCGAATCACGAGTGGCAAGTTACCCGTATCGATCACGGTACCGGTTGAATTTAACACCGATTGTCGAACCACCGATTGCAATTGCCGTATGTTTCCCGGCCAATCGTATTCCTGTAAAACTTGAAATGCGTCTGGGGATAGTCCTTCGAGGTCGGGCCGTTTCATGTCGTGTTTCGCCCGCCGCAAAAAATATTCCAGCAACAGTGGGATATCCTCAATGCGTTCGCGCAAAGGTGGAAGTTCGATCGTAAATCCATTCAGTCTGTACAGAAGATCTTCCCGAAATGTTTTATCCTCAACCATTTTTTCGAGCGGCCGATTCGTGGCGACAATGATGCGAACATCCGTCGCAACCTCGGTATTTCCACCAATTCGCTCGAACCTCTGTTCCTGGAGAATGCGCAAGACCTTGCCTTGGATTAAAGGGGACATGTCGCCAATTTCATCCAGAAAAAGCGTGCCTCCATCGCATTGCTCAAAACGACCGATCCGTCGTTTCTCAGCTCCTGTGAAAGCCCCCTTTTCATGTCCAAACAACTCGCTCTCAAGCAACGAATCAGGAATTGCGGCGCAGTTCACAGCAACGTACGGCTTGTCTCGGCGCTCACTGTTCTGAAAAAGTGCCCGAGCGACCAATTCTTTGCCGCATCCGCTCTCGCCTCGTATCAGCACCGTCACCGCCTGGGCTGCGACACGACCAATTGCTTTGTAAACCTCGATAATGGCGGTCGAACATCCTACAAATCGTTCCACATCGGCCTCGCCCCCGCCGATGCTAAATGCGACTGGCTCGTCCATCGATTGGCGAGCGCGAATCGCACAGGCCGTGAGCTGTCGAAGCTGTTCGACATTTAACGGCTTGGCGACATAATCGAACGCCCCCGCGCTCATGGCCTGGATCGCGGTTTCGCTGGAGGTATCCGCCGTTATGAAAATGATCGGTACTTTGTTATCAATCGCCCGAATTTTGCGGAACAATTCCAAGCCATGGTGTTCTGGCAGAAATACATCGAGCAATATAACGGCGGGACTCATTCGCCTAACTATTTCGAGTCCTTCATCGCCGTCGGCCGCTTTGAGAATTTCCAGGGACGGATCTTGGGACAATCCACTGGAGACGATTTGCCGGATCATTCGGTCGTCGTCGATAACAAGTATTTTGGACATTTTCAGCACTGAGCCGGATTCGAATTGCTATTAAGTCGGTCAATCGCCAGCGTGTGAGCGTCTGATGCCGTAGTCGATTGGGGTGTACGTCGGTACCATTGTAACGAACGCGTCCCTAATTGGTTCGCTGATTCTCAACGGCTGTCAAGGCAATCAAATGGCGATCGACACGAAAGCAGCATTGTATACCCTTGGCGAAGACTTGGCACTCCTTAAATTGATTTCCAAGATATTTCAGGAAGACTCACCCGAATTACTGGCAAAATTTATCGAAAAAACGGCTCAGCGCGACGCGCACGAGGCACGACTTGCCATCCACAGTTTAAAGGGTTTGGTGGCAGCGTTTTTCGATCAGGAAGCGATCGAATTGTTTGGGCAAATCGAAGTTGCCTGCCAGACTCAACGATGGGAATACATCCTTTCATCGATGGACGCCATCAATGAAACGATCCGTCGGATTGTAACCGAGTTGGCGGAGCGGGGATTAATCACCGACGGAGCCTGAGATTGAAGGATTCAACCTGGTGACCGACCATCAGCCGACCTGGGCGATGATCGAACATGCGCCCCGCAGAGAGCGCCAAACAATCCAGAAATCGCGGCCTTTTTAAAGCATGGCACGTGGGTTGCATAACAGTGTTTTGATCGAATACCCAGTTGGTGATTCGACGAAAACCTGGTGTTAGCACCGTTATTAGGAGTACGATCATGTTGTCTTGGGCTTTGAGTTTTTTGGTATTGGCACTGGTTGCCGCTGTGTTTGGTTTCGGTGGGATCGCTTCGAGTGCCGCCGGAATTGCAAAGATTCTTTTTTTCCTGTTCCTGGTGATGTTCGTCGTCAGCCTGATGATGAACACGTTACGTGGTCGTCCCGTTACCTAACGGACAGGGGTTGAACCACCGTTCAGATTACGGTCTGACGCGCTCAGAATTATTTATTTCCCGAGCGACATCGCTCACTTTCCAGCTACTTACCTCAATTAATGGAGCACTAAATCATGGCAACTCAAGAAATGTTTCGCGGCAATTGGAATTCCATTGTGGGAGCAGTAAAAGATAAGTTCGGGCAGATCACTGGTGATGATCTGCTGAGAGTGGAAGGAAACCTCGATCAATTTGTGGGACTGATGCAAAAAAAGGCCGGCCAGACTCGCGAGCAAGTCGAGCAGTTTCTCGAAGAGTGCTGTAGTGCGTCGAGCAAAACGTTTTCGAACGCGGTTGAAAGTGTCGCTGCCACGGCAGGACAAGCCGGACGATATGTTTCGGATGGCTATCGGTACGCCGCCGACTCCGTTGAGCGCGGTTACGAGCAGACTCGTGATGTCGTGGAACGTCGGCCCTTGGAGTCGTTGGCTCTGGTGGCAGGCGCCTCGCTACTTGCTGGCGTTCTGATTGGACTTTCCTTGAGCGCCAAACGATAGGTTCAACATGAGCGACGAACGGCGCTTGATTATTGAAAGCATGGAGCGGGTACGTGTAAAACGCGTCGAACGACTGGCGGATTTGAGCCACGAGGCTCAACGGCTGACCGATTGGCGCGAACACGTCCGCGCGGCACCTCTCACGGCGATCACCGCTTCGGTGCTCATTGGAACCCTGGGTGTCTCGAAATTGCTGAATCGGTCGAGGGCGACGCGGGAGCCCCTGAACACGAACTCGATGTCGCATCAAGACCCTGCTCCTGCGATCAAACGTCGCTCCGCATTCGAAAATATTCTCGGTACAGTAACTACCCTCGCAATGCCGTTGCTGGCGAATGCAGTTCAGAAACAGTTAGCAACAGTATTGCAAACATTGGCAAGCACTAGGAGTCAAGGTGATGAACAGCCGATTAAATCGATTTAGTCAATCAATGCCCTGGAATGGCTGCAGCAATAGCGGCGGTACACGGGATTACGATCCGTCGAGTGGACAGATTGAAAAACCGACCACCCTGACAGTCGTCAGGAGGTTTGTGCTTCAACGCCCCGGTGCTGCGATTATGGCTGGCCTGGTGGTTGGAGGGATGCTGGGGTGGCTAATTTCGAGGAACAAATGATTGCACCGCAGACGAATGATCAATCTCGCGTTTCAAGTCCCGTTTCCGGAATTGTCTCCAAGGCAACGGAACTTGCCAGTGACTTTGTCGAGTTAACCGAGTTGCAAGTCCGGCTGGTTAAAGCGGATGGCAACGACTTGATCCGCAAATCACTACCATCGATTCTGGGGTTGATCATCGGAGCTATCCTGGCCCTGACAGCCACCCAGATGATCCTGCATAGCCTGGCAAACTTATTGGCAGATCAGTTGCATTTGGCCATCGGTTGGGCACAACTGATCGTCGGAGCCGTCGTGGTTGGCATGGCTGCATTGATCACAATTGTTTCGGTGATGAAGCTACAAGTTGCACTGACCACTTTTAACAATAGCGCAGCACAACTCGTCAAAAATCTGGACTGGTTAAAAAATACAATCCGCGGTGAATCTCATAGTTGATAAACTGCTGCTCTCAATTTTTTACAAGGAACAACAAAATGAAACTAAATACACCCCTTTCTCATACCAACCCGAATGCGATGTCACCTGCTGGGACCAGGCCCGTCCATGGAGGAGATCGAGGAGATCTTCAAGAAGTGGCCGACAGCATTATCCAAGCCGTCGGGAATTATAGCCGCAAGAACCCCGCTGTCGTGTCAGTCGCAATCTTCGCTGTCGGCTGTTATGTCGGCTGGAAAGTAAAGCCTTGGTAAACCTCCTTCCCACTGATTTTTCGCGGTCCAGTTAAATCCGGCCCTTCAAAACCGAGATCACTAGGATCGCCAGGATGACAACGATCAATCCTGGACCACCACTTGGCTTACAACTCCCATTGCGACAAGGGGCCAATTGCGCAGCGCTCTCAGTCGATTGACATCATGATCCTGAATGCCTGATAAAGAATTTACTCTGGCATCGTTTTTGCGACATCGAAGAAACGTCGGGCAGTACGGCGACCACGAATTTTCAATTGCGTGGTCGACGGCCCAAATGTATCCGGATTGAATGGTAGTCCTCGAAGGGCGCCGTGATTCTTCCGAAACCAGTCTTATTTAAAAGGAAAACACATGTCTTGCGGGTTTAAAAAAATTGGAACGATCGCTCTGTCAGCGGCTTGTTGTAGTGCGGCTATTTTCACCGGTTGCCAAGTCGACGAAGCGGATGTAACGGCGGCGAAGGATAACGTTCGACAGGAACAACAGAAAACCGCCGAAGTTCGCCGTGAGGGGCAAGCCGAGGTGAACCAAAGCGAAGCAGAACTCACGGCCGCTCGTCAACGGGCCTTGCGTGTTCCCTATGATGACGGCAAGCAATTGGATGTTGCCAAAGCCGAAAATAAATTGGCCGATTCAAAACTGGACGCTCAAGAAAAACTGATTGAACAAAAAGGCGATACCAACGAAGCCCGTGAGGAGGCGGCACGCCTCGCGGCAGAATTAAAAATGACCCAGGATCGCGATGTCTATACAACAAATGCGAAAGCCAAACTGGCTATCGTCGACCAGCGAATCGCAGCTTTGGAGTCACAACAAGTTGGTTTAACGGGTGATGCGTTGCAGACCAATAAAACGGATATCGAAATTCTGAACGGCAAACGAGAAAATCTTTCGGACGCGATCGATCAAGTCGACAATGCCGAAGTGATGCAATGGAAAACCAGGCAGCCTCTGGTCGAACAAGCGATCGAAAAATTCGACCAAACGATTTTCAATTGAACTTGGTCGAAACTTTATGCGGCTAACTAGCCGATCGGTAAACATCCAGCAACCAGCATCCACTGGTTGCTTTTTATTTTGTGCGCAAGATGTAGAGCAGTCTGATGGTCGTAAGTTCGACGGTGGGTATTGTTTTCGTAATGCAAATTTGATTTCAAATTTTGGAAACGAAGTTACAAGTTAATGATTGAATTTTGAGGGAGAACCAATGGCTACTCAATCTAGCTGGAAAGATGTGATCGTTCCCCAATTCGCCCCCTTGCGTGAATCAATCGAAGTCGACGTACTCGTCGTGGGTGGAGGAATTACAGGAATTACCGCAGCTTGGTTGTTAAAAAAAGCGGGCAAGACAGTCGCCTTGATTGAACGAGATCGGTGTGTGCAAGCGAACACGGGAAATTCGACCGCTCATCTCACTTGCGTGACGGACTTGCGATTGCATCAACTTGTCGATAACTTCGGCCCGGAGGCGACTTTGGCGATTTGGGATGCCGGCTTGGCTGCAATTGAGAAAATTTCCGAGGTCATCCAGCAGGAAAACATTGCCTGTGAATTTGCTCGAACGCCAAGCTTTCTCCATGCCAGTTTGAACGGTGATACGAATGAAACCGCCGAGTTGAAAAAAGATCTGAAAATCGCGAATGAACTTGGAATCGACGCCGAATTTGTTGCGAGCGTTCCGATCTTCAAGCGGTCCGGAATCCGTTTCCCGAATCAAGCAAAATTCCATCCTTTGATGTACCTTGCGCAATTGGTCGCGAAAATACCGAGTGCTGGAAGCCACGTCTTTGAGAATACAGAAGCCGTAAAATTTGAAGAAAGTTCCGATGGCAGGCCTGTGAAAGTAACCGCCAGCATGCATACCATCTCCTGTGATTCGGTGTTCATCGCAACGGACGTCCCCTTGGTTGGCTTGAATAACCCGGTTAATGCTGTATTACTTCAGACCAAAATTACGTCTTACACCAGTTACGCGATCGGTGCGAAGGTACCGGCAAATGTCGCTGGCGATGCCTTGTTTTGGGACACCGGCGCGCCCTATTTCTATCTTCGCATCGATCGACGCCAACTGGAACATTACTTGATTTTTGGCGGATTGGACCACAAAACCGGACAAGAATCAAATACAGATCATCTTTTTGATGAACTGGAAAACATGTTACATCGCTTTCTTCCGAGTGCAGCCGTCGACCGACGATGGTCGGGGCAGGTTACGGAAAGTCACGACGGACTTCCGTTGATTGGCCCGACAACAAAACATCAGTTCGTCGCAACTGGCTTTTCGGGAAACGGGATTACGTTCGGAACGCTGGCTGCCATGATGTATTGTGATTTATTGCAGAATAAGAAGAATCCCTGGAGTGAATTATTCGATCCTCAGCGTACGCAAATTCGCGGTGGAGTGTTTAATTACATTACTGAAAACATGGAATATCCCTACTTCATGATCAAAGACCGCTTAAAGGCCAGCGAAGGAACTTCTTTGCAAGACTTGAAGTGTAACGAGGGCAAAATTCTGAAACTCGACGGAAAAAAAATTGCCGCCTATCGTGCTGCTGATGGTGAGGTTATCCAGCTATCTGCCGTTTGTCCTCACCTTGGTTGCATCGTACATTGGAACGAGGCCGAGACGAGTTGGGATTGTCCATGCCATGGTTCCCGGTTCGACACTTCGGGAAAAGTTCTGGCCGGACCTGCCGAGACACCATTGAAGAGCCTCGACGTGAAGGTCATTTCCTAACCAGAATTTCTCGACGTCGCTTGTTTCGTTGTTGTTGGTCACAAAATTTAATATCAATGCGATTTGAAGCGCTAGTGGTTTGAGTCCAGCGGCCTAGCCGTGCGCTGGACCAATGTTCCATACGATCTTTCACCGTTCGTTCGATGGAACCACTTGTGCGTCAATTGTTGAATCGAAAGCGAAACAGCGCGAGTTCGAAGTCCCCGGCTTATTTTGGTTCCGAGAATTCAGGATGGCATGACTTTTGCGTCGTAAAGATCATCGCGATCCGTATCAGGTGGAATTCTTAAGAGTTGTCTTAATAATACTGCGTGATTAACCCTGACCCCCTGGAGAAAACGATGTCACTCGATAACCTGGCAACTCTGTTTCATGATGAACTACGCGACGTTTTGAGTGCCGAGAAGCAACTGCTTAAGGCGCTTCCCAAAATGGCAAAAAGCGCGACCTGCGAAAAACTCAAATCTGCTTTCAACAATCATCTTGCGCAAACTGCTGACCATATCCAAAGAACTACCGATGCCTTTGAGGAAACCGGCAAGGTCGCCAAAGCCAAAACTTGCGAAGCGATGAAAGGGTTGCTGAAAGAGGCTGACGAGATACTTAAAATGAATGGCGAACCAGCAGTGAAAGATGCGATTTTAATTGCTGCCGCCCAAAAGGTTGAGCACTATGAAATAGCGACTTATGGAACCCTTTGCACTTGGGCAAAACTCTTGGGGTACACGCGCGCCCTGGATTTATTGAAGCAAAACCTCAGTGACGAAGAAGCGGCGGATAAACATTTGACCGTTTTGGCACAGGCGATCAATCGGGAAGTGTTGGCGATCTAACAGAGAGTTTTGCCGCAACGGTGCCACAGCGAATACCAATACTTGATTTGACCACGGCGGTAATGAATTTCTCGGCGCCGCCGGTTGTCGTAAACCTGTCCACCTATGGCAATCCAAGCGCTGGCAATGCCAAGGCGACACCTACTTGCCTACTTCCGAATTCGAACTAGATCGTGCTTGGAACCATATTACCTATGGCGCTGATACTGTTTGGTGCAATCCCGCCTAGCGGCCCCAACGCAGTATCTAGGCTACTGATCGAGCGGCAGCGGCGGGTCGATCGTCATCATTCTTTTGATCTTGGCGTGCAGGGGGGCAGACCTGATCGCGGTTGCGATATTTGGGCAGCAAATCCACCACATTGGTCGATGGCAGACCATCTCATTGCGTTTTACAGGCCATGATCAAAAATAATCCTAAGACTTTGGACGTGTACGTCCGCCGCCGTTAGTGCGTAATTCACGTGAATAACTGATGTTTCCGCAGTTCACGGTCGGCGAACGGTCGGCATTCTGCCAGATCGACGGCACAGCGTTTGCTCACGATGAATCGATTCTGACAAACTATTCGACGATCCGTAACCAAAGTCATTCGGTGGTCACGGTCGACCGCCAATGGTATTCCGCCAGCCGTTAGCAGAATTTTAACCATCAAAAGTTTGTCCATGAATAAAACATTTCCACATGTGGAAGACATCCAGAACTATGCCCAAAACATTGTCGATACCGTCCGCGAACCACTCCTGATTCTTGATGCAACGCTGCGAGTACGATCGGCAAATCGGGCTTTCTATCAGACATTTCAAGTTTCGCCCGCTGAGACTGAGGGACGGCTGATCTACGAACTTGGCAATGGACAATGGGACATTCCTGACCTGCGAATTCTGCTGGAAGACATCGTTCCAAAAAGTTCGTTCTTTGACGACTTTGAATTGGAACACACCTTTCCTGACATTGGTCGCCGGGTCATTCTGCTCAATGCAAGAAAGTTGCAGGCCGGCCAACATGGCGAACTGCTTGTCCTCGCGATGGAAGACGTCACCGCAAGAAAGCGAGCTGAGGAAGCGCTCGTGGATGCGAACGCTTTGCAAAATGCGATCTTCAATAGCGCCAATTTCTCAAGCATTGCAACGGATGAAAAGGGAGTCATCCAGATCTTCAACGTCGGTGCGGAGCGAATGCTAGGTTACGAAGCCTCGGAAGTCCTGAACAAGATCACGCCTGCGGACATCTCCGATCCGCAGGAAGTCATCTCGCGAGCCAAGGCGCTAAGCGCCGAGCTCTTGACCGAAATCACGCCCGGCTTTGAAGCCCTGGTCTTCAAGGCATCGCGTGGAATTGAAGATATCTACGAGCTGACCTACATTCGAAAAGACGGAAGTCGCTTTCCAGCCATCGTGTCGGTCACGGCGCTACGCGATGCGCAAGACGGCATCATTGGATATCTACTGATCGGTACCGACAACACCGCCCGCAAACAAGTCGAAGCGGAACGGATGTTGCTTGATCAACGCATTAGGGATCAACAGTTCTATACGCGATCGTTGATCGAATCCAACATCGACGCGTTGATGACAACTGACCCTCGCGGCATTATCACCGACGTCAACAAACAGATGGAGGAGCTGACCGGATCAACTCGCGACGAATTGATTGGAGCTCCCTTTAAAGACTACTTTACCAATCCAGATCGCGCGGAAGCGGGCATCAAACTAGTGTTGGCCGAGGGAAAAGTAACCGATTATGAACTTACGGCTTGCGCCAAAGACGGCCAGGAAACCGTCGTGTCTTACAATGCAAGCACATTCTACGATCGTGATCGCAAGCTTCAGGGAGTCTTTGCCGCCGCGCGTGATGTCACCGCGCGCAAGCAAGTCGAAGCGGAACGCATGCTACTGGACCAACGCGTTCGCGACCAACAATTCTATACGCGGTCGTTGATTGAATCCAACATTGATGCGTTGATAACGACTGATCCGCGCGGGATTATCAGTGACGTAAACAAACAGATGGAGGAGCTGACCGGGTGCACTCGTGATGAGCTTATCGGAGCCCCATTCAAAGATTATTTTACTAATCCCGATCGTGCAGAGGCTGGCATCAAATTGGTGTTGGCGGAAGGCAAGGTTACCGATTACGAACTCACCGCGCGGGCGAGAGATGGCCAAGAAACCGTCGTATCCTACAATGCCACGACGTTCTATGATCGCGATCGAAAGCTGCAAGGCGTGTTTGCGGCCGCACGTGACGTGACCGAACGCAGCCGCCTGGAGCAGCAAACTAGTTTGCAAGCGGTGGAGCTATCGGACCTTCATCGACGCAAGGACGAATTTCTGGCGATGTTGAGTCACGAACTTCGAAGCCCGCTGGCTCCGATTGCGAATGCCGTCCAAATGCTGGGACTGCAAAAGGGAAACGAAAGCGAAATGCAAAAGCAAGCTCGCGAAATCATTGAACGCCAGGCCGGGCAACTACAACATCTCGTTGACGATCTTCTCGAAGTATCTCGCATCACAACCGGCATGGTGCAACTGCGCCGGACGACGGTGGAGATTAGTGAGATCATCAATGGTGCCGTCGAGACGGTTCGCCCCTTGTTAGATGCCCGTCAACATTGCATCACCCTATCGGTGCCAGATCAGCCGATTTGGCTACACGCCGACGCAGCCCGGCTTGAACAGGTTGTCGTGAACTTGCTGACCAATGCCGCCAAATACACCGACGAAGGCGGCCAAGTCTGGCTCACGGTGCAAACCGAACCAAACGAATGTGTCATTCGCATTCGTGATACCGGTGTCGGCATCACACCCGAGTTACTACCTTGCATCTTTGAGCTCTTCACGCAGGCAGAACGTTCACTGGACCGATCTCAAGGCGGATTGGGCATTGGATTGGCTTTGGTACGACGATTGACCGAGCTCCATGGAGGCAAAGTCGAAGTCCAAAGTACGCTGCGCCAAGGCAGCGAGTTTGTCGTACGTCTTCCGCTGGAAACAACAGCGCTGGCATCGACCGCAGGGGTTACAACCGAAGCTAGCTCGGCCTCGACCCGACCGCTGCGGATATTGATGGTGGATGACAATCTTGACACCGTGCTTAGTTTCTCGGTTTTGTTGACAGAGCTTGGTCACGACGTTCAAACCGCAAACGACGGTCCTGAAGGTGTGCGAGTGGCTATCGAGTATCAGCCGGATGTCGTGTTGTTGGATATCGGCTTGCCAGGCCTCAACGGCTACGAAGTCGCAAAACAGATACGACGGCAGCCATCACTAAAAAACGTTGCGATGGTCGCTCTGACCGGCTATGGCCAGGAGTCCGATCGACAAGCGTCGATTGAGGCTGGCTTCAATCATCATCTCATCAAACCAGCTCGCTTAGTCCAGTTACAGCAGATTCTGGCCTCAGTTTCGGAGACGCTCCAATGATCCTTCAGCGATTGCGCAGTGAAACGGCAAGTCACCATGCTGCGATTGAATTTCAAATGCCGCTGCTCACCTCTGAGCATTTGAAGATACTGCCGGACATTTTTTCTTACTGGCGCTGCTGCGCTGTGCTGCCTGACCCAGAAAGACTTACACACTCATGAATCCGTCCATTCGCCGAATACTCATCATCGCAAACGACGCCGACGGTCGTGCCGACATCCGGCGCATGCTGCTGTGCGGTTCCGATCAACGATACGAGTTTTCGGAAGCGGCGCTGGGGGCGGAGGGCTTGACAAAGATCCAAGCCGCCGCGAGCGAGTCATTCGATTGTGTGTTGCTTGAATATCAACTTCCCGACATGGACGCGCAAGAAGTCTTGACGGCCTTGTGCGGTGAAGACGATCTGCCGCCTTGTCCCGTGGTGGTGATCACTGGTTCCGATCGCAAGGCTGGACCACGCCTGATTATGGGAGGGGCTCAAGATTTTCTCGGCAAGGCTTGGCTTAATGAAGGAAGCCTAACTCACGCGGTCGAGAATGCGATCTATCGATTTGCCATGCTGATCGACAACAAGCGGAGAGAACATGCCGTGCGAAAAAGCACTGCCACGTTCCGCTCATTGCTGGAGTCCGCTCCCGACGCGATGGTCATCGTTGATCAGCAAGGCGAAATTGCCCTGGTGAACATACAAGCCGAGCAATTGTTCGGATACGGTCGCGACGAAATGCTTGGTCAACCGGTAGAAATGCTGATGCCAAGTCGATTTCGGTTAGCTCACACCGGCCACCGAGCCGATTTTTCAACAAGTCCAAGATCGCGTGTCATGGGTGTCGAGCAGAACCTTCTCGGTCGGCGAAAGGATGGAACTGAATTCCCAATCGAGGTCAGCCTCGGTCCTTTGGAGACGGAAAATGGGCTGCTGGTTTCCAGTGCAATCCGTGACATCACTGATCGCAAGGCTTTCGAAAGCAAACTGCAAGCCAGCGAGGCGAGACTTGGCTTGGGTGTGGACGTCGCAGGGCTGTCACTCGCGGAGGTTGACTACAGCACTGGGCTAAACCATCTTTCAGCCGACGCCGCGCGTTTGTTTGGACTTGGTGAAGTTGCCGTTGCTGTCCCGCGCGCGGCAGTCCACGCCATGTTCCATCCTGATGATCGTGAGGAACTGGCCGTTCGAATTGCCCAGTCGCTATCGCCCAACGGTGAGGGCTGGTTTGCGATGGATCATCGTGTGGTATGGCCCAGTGGTGAAGTTCACTGGTTGCGAGTTCGCAAGCAAGTCTTCTTCAATGGCGAAGGAACATCACGCAAACCGCGGCAAGCGATGTTGGTCGCGTTTGACGTCACCATTGAGAAAAACGCGTTAGACAAAGTCCGAGTCGCCGGTGAGTTCGTGCGTGGGGTTCTCAATTCGCTTCCTGAATGCGTGGTTGTACTCGATGAAAACGGGGTTGTTACCGCGGTCAATGAGCCGTGGGAGCGATATGCAATCCAAAACGGCGGCAAGCATCGCAATACGTCGGTTGGTGTGAACTATTTAAACGTTTGCCGTCAAGCGGCCGCCGAGGGTGACCTTGTCGCAGTTCAAACGATCGCGGGGCTCGATTCAGTGTTGGCTGGTCGTTGCGAAAAATTCGTGCTGGAATACGCCTGTAATCTTCATGACCAAGCGTCTTGGTACGTCATGCATGCGCAGCGTGTTAGCCAAGGTCCGCCTGGCGTCATTCTCAGCCACGTTGACATCACTGAGCGTCGAAAGGAGCAGCGCAACCTGGAGGTCTCTGAGATCCGGTTCCGCAGACTATTCGAAGCGGCTCACGATGGCATACTGATTTTGGACGCCGCAACTCGAAAGATCACGCAGGTGAACCCGTTTTTGACGCACCTGCTCGGCTATTCAGTGGAACGCTTCCTGGGAAGGGAATTGTGGGAAATCGGCTTTCTGCGTGACAAACAAGCCAGCGTATCCGCCATGCAACAACTGGATGCACAAGGCTTCATTCGTTATGAGAGCTTGCCGCTGGAAGACAGACAAGGTCGCCAACACCCGGTAGAGATGGTAGCGAACAAATATGATGAAGGTGACCATTCCGTTATCCAGTGCAACATCCGCGATATCAGCGAACGCCGACGATTGGAGCAGCAACTGCAATCGCAAGCATCGGAATTGTCCGATCTTCATCGCCGAAAAGACGAATTCCTCGCGATGCTGAGCCACGAGTTGCGCAGCCCTCTTGCGCCGATCGCCAACGCCGTGCAACTGCTTGCGCTTGAACATGACAGTGAAAACACGGCTCAGCAACATGCGCGTGAAATCATCGAACGCCAAACCGGAAAACTGCGACACCTTGTTGATGATCTACTCGATGTCTCCCGCATTACGACTGGCAATGTCCAGTTTCGCCCGGAGCACATTACAATCGCCAGCATCGTCGCAGCAGCAATTGAGACCAGTCGTCCCGTCATCGACGAACGCCGACACGAATTCACCGTGTCACTTCCGTCGCAGACAATTTGGTTACAGGCGGACGCGTCCCGGCTGGAGCAGGTAATCGTCAACTTGCTTACCAACGCGGCGAAATATACCAACGAAATTGGCCATGTCTGGTTGACTGTGAATCAGGAAGGCGACCAATGCGTCATACGAGTCCGCGATACAGGTGTAGGAATTCCGTCTGAATTACTTCCGCGAATTTTCGATCTATTCACGCAAGCAGCACGATCCTTGGATCGTTCGCAGGGCGGCCTCGGCATCGGCCTCGCCTTAGTCAAGCGTTTGACCGAACTGCATGGTGGAACGGTTGAAGTATCGAGCGTCGTGGGACAAGGAAGCGAGTTTGTCATTCGACTTCCTGTCCTATCAACAGTAGAGCCGAGGGACTCGTCCGAGAGTAAGCAACCCGAAGTCGTTTTGAAGCGATTGCGAATTCTCGTCGTCGACGACAACGTTGACACCACGTTTAGTTTCTCAATTCTACTGCGAGCACTCGGCCACGATGTATGCACGGCCAACGACGGCGTAAAGGCGGTTCAAACGACAGTCGATTTTCACCCCGATGTAATATTACTTGACATCGGGTTGCCCGGTATGTCAGGGTACGAAGTCGCAAAACGAATAAGGCAACATCCATCGCACAAAGACATTGTACTGATCGCGTTGACCGGATATGGACGGGATTCTGACCGCCAGTCGTCGTTGCAAGCTGGATTCAATCACCATCTCGTAAAGCCCGCGCGCATCGAACAGGTGAAACAGATTTTGGCCAGCGTGACACCGCAACCTGTGTAGTCGAGTGGCCCAAACTTGACAGGTCCGACATCCTCAAAAATATCACACTGGGAAGGCGCCAATGAATTTCTGATCGCCGCCGTTTGTCAAGAATTCATCCATCGGCTAAAAATCACAACCGCGTACGAACAACAAAATCAGGACAATTGGAATCGGCAAGCCAATCAGCCATCCCAACAACGCATATTTAATTTTGCCATCAGGTTTAGTTGTTATTTTCGACATGCTTGAGTTCCGTTCTTTCGTGGTTTAAGTTGCGAGTTTGTTTAGCAGAATAGTCTGTCTGCTGCGAATTACAGATTACAGATATCCCTGATGGCTATTTGTTATCGTCGCAAGTTCCATGCCAGCATGGGAATTGGAACGCCGTCGGGTGGTCAGCGTCCAGCATCTTGTGCCATCGGGGCAGTGGGAAGTGGTTCTTTTTTTCCCAACAGAAATATTGGTACAACGTTTGCAATCTTGATGTTGTGTGTCGATATTGCGAGGGCCTCAATTTTGAATTGTCCCTTAATAAATTCGCAACGAACGCAGACGATAGAATTCGATTGGAAATTCTTCCAGTGATTTTTCGTCACCAACCAACAAAGAAAGCAAATTTACGATGGCACTGGAAACGAAATCAAATCTGAACAAGGAAACAATTGTCGGACTTCAGGAGCTGATTCGAATCAACATTGATTCGGTTAAGGGCTTTAACGAAGTGGCCAACGAAACAAAAGACAAGACAATTGCGGTAATTTTTCTCGAAATCGGGAAAGAGCGAGCAAATCATGAAACGGAACTTCAAACCTTTGTTGCGAAAAATAGTGAGGAACCGGTGCAAACCGGATCGCTACTTGGAACCATGCACCGGACGTGGATCGACCTACGCGCACTAATCAATGGAAACAATTCGTACCTGATGCTCGTGGAAGCCGAGCGCGGCGAAGATGCCATTAAAAAGGCTTATGAAAATGTCTTGCGAGCAACTGCGGGAAGTGCAATGAACGATGTTCTGACAAGACAATATGCAACTATCAAATCCGGCCACGACCGGATTCGTGACCTGCGCGATCAGTTGGCACCCAAATAGACTGCCGATCGTACAACCTGCATCGAGACCTCATGGGTTTGATCGTCTTCGGTTAAATCGATGCCAGGTTGCTGATCGTACTCCAGCGTTTCCACCAGCTGAACCAGGATCTGCCAACTGGTTTGACCGCGCCGAATCGTGAATGAGAATTCCGTCCAGTCGTGCGGAAGTTGTGGGTGAACAAACAATATGTTGTTGATAATCTTGATTCCCAGCAGGTCTTCGATCGCCACGCGGTACATCCAGGCCGCCGAACCCGTGTACCAACTCCAACCCCCACGTCCCCGATGTTGCGGGTTGGAATAAACGTCAGCGGCAACTGCGTATGGTTCGAGTTTATAGATACTGGCTTTCTGTGGTGAGTCCGCGTGCAAAATCGGATTCAGTAGATCAAACATTTGCATTGCACTTTCTCCATGCCCGAGGATCGTAGCGGCTTGAATCATCCAGCACGCCGCATGCGTATATTGCCCGCCGTTTTCGCGTACACCCGGCACGTAGCCCTGAATGTAACCCGGATTCAATTCCTGACGATCAAAAGGCGGTGTAAACAATAACATCAGGCGGTGTTCTTCGTCGGTCAATCGTGTTACCGCCGATTGAAAAGCCAACTCGGATCGTTCATTTTTTCCGGTGGCGATTACTGACCACGATTGGGCCAGCGAATCGATTTGGCATTCCGAATTGGCTTGAGAACCCAGCGGGGTTCCGTCGTCGAAAAACGCCCGCCGATACCAGTTGCCATCCCAGGCTTGGGTCTCCATCGCCAGACGCAGTTCAGTCACGCGTTCACGCAGCAGCGCGACGAATTCGCGCTGCGAGCCGTCGTTTGACCTCGTGTCCAACATCGTTGCGAAGTCAGTAAACAATTTCATTTGAAACCAACCCACCCAGACGCTTTCACCTTTTCCCTCTTCGCCGACTTTATTCATTCCATCGTTCCAGTCGCCACAGCCCATCAACGGCAAACCATGTTGACCGTAGCGCATTCCATTTCGGATGGCTTTTTTGCAATGCTCCAAAAGAGAATCCGTTCGTGTCGACACGTTGGGTTGTTCATAACGTTCTTGTTCGGCCGGCGTTAACAGCGGAGATTCCAAATAGGAAACGATTTCGTCCAAAATGGTCCAGTCTCCGGTCGAATTCAAGTACTGAATTAGCACCGCAGGCAGGAACAGAAAATCATCGGAAAATCGTGTTCGAGTTCCTTTTCCGTTGGGAGGATGCCACCAATGCTGCACATCCCCTTCGAGATACTGTCGCGACGCGGCCAATAGAATCTGGGCACGAGCGATCGCCGGATGCGTATATACCAATGCCATTACATCCTGCAATTGATCGCGAAAACCATATGCGCCTCCGGATTGGTAAAACGCTGAACGACCCCATACACGACAACTCAAAACTTGATACGGTAACCAACGATTAACCATCACATCCAGCGCCGCATTAGGAGTGCTCACGATCAAGCGATTGCAGCGAAAATCCCATTCGTTAATTGTCGATTTGATTGCAGCATCGACGTTGGCAACGTCAGAAAACTGCTCAATCAATTCCATCGCCTTTTCTTGATTGGACGCTGCACCGAACAAGAATACAACCTCGCGGAACTCTCCAGGTGGAATTGACAATCTTTGCTGCAAAGCCAAACAAGGATCCAATCCAGCACCGACTCTTCCATCCAGCGGATGATTTAATCCCTGGGGATCAGACCACGAGCCATTTCTGCCCAAAAAGCCTCGCCGATCCCCGGTCCAACTTGCTTGAGTTGACGGAAGCATGGAAAGAAACGCGACTTGAGAACTAAAATCAGGATGAAATCCATTGTTCATACAAATTGCACTTTGACTTTCGTGAAATGACGAGACCTGATGCAACAGTGTCAACTCTCGACTGACACCCAAGACGGTTTCAGCGTAATACGTCAAGGACAATTGACGAGTTCGCGTTCCCATATTCGTCAGGCGTATCCGAATGAACTTGATAGGTTGCGTTGGATCGATCGAAATCGTCGTCTCCGATTCGATATTATTGTGAACGATGATGAACCTGGAAAATCCTTGTCCATGAACGACGGAATGCTCTAAATCGTTGCCAAGTAAATTGGTGGCCGACCAACAATGACCGGATTCTTCGTCCCGTAAATAGGTGACTTCACTGGGGGCATCGGTTACCGGATCGTTCGACCAGGTAGTTAGTTTGTTTTCCCGACTGTTGGTTAGCCAGGTAAATCCACCTCCTGATTCCGTAACCAAACAACCGAATCCCGGGCTGGCGATTATGTTCGACCAAGGGGCTGGAGTTGGTTTTTTAAGACTGGTTGATATTTCGTATGAATTTCCGTCATCAATAAATTTTCCATACCCATTTGCAAAGTCTCCTGATGAATCGTCGTCTTGTATTCGAGTTGAATCCAACCGATTGAATACACTCCTGGTAGGTTCGGCCTCGCGAGCCGGGCGAAGTTGGTTGGTCTCCAAAAAATTGTGTGAAAGATTGGCCAAGCGATTCCTGACACCCGCAGCTGCCAGTTGCTGCGAAAGCGATCCGGCTTTACCATGCAGTAAGACAGTGCAGGCTGCATCCATCAACCGATGGTCTTCGTTTGTCAACTGTGCACTGCGCAATAGAAACACACTTTGCCGATTGCCATTGAGAGGGTTTTTCTCATTGATCACCGCCTGAATTTGTTCCTGCAAAGCATCAAAGTACGTGCCCGGATAGTCATTGCACACGACCAAGTCAGACTGCAAGCCGCGCGATTTGAGAAAAAAGTGTGCTGACACCAGCTCCCTGACGAAGTCAATTTCTATCGTTTCGCCAATTCGCGCCAGCAAGATTGGCACGTCGCCGGAAATTCCAAATCGCCACAAGGCATTCTGACCCAGGCGATTGGCTGCGATTTGTGAGGCGTCACCACGCAGTTGCGAATCAGGGTACAACAAAAATCCACCCAATTGCTGAAACAGATGAATCTGTTTAGGTGACAGGTCCAAGTGTCTTAACTCGACTTGCGCAAAAGCCCAGGCAAGTTCAAACGCACGCTGCACGCCGCGCAAATCATGATATAGATCGGCTAAGGCAATCGCTTGCTGGTGGTTGTCGGCCATCGCTGTGGTGAAGGCAAGGGTGATCGATTCTGCTGGCGGAATCACCACGACACAACGCAGCGAGAAAATCGGATCCAACACCGCCCCCACCGTTTGCGTCAATGCCGGTTGGTACATCGCGGCCGGTGACATCGTGGTTCGACAACGTCCGAGAAACGCTGCTCGACTGGTTTCGAAATCAAGTGTCGCTTCGACTCCCTCCGGAACCGCCAACGAGTGCACGGCATACAGAGCGTTTTGGGTGGTATCTCTGGGCCGGCGGCGCGCAATGATCGACAAATTATCTCGATTGAATTCTGTTTCTACGAACAACTTCTGGAAAGCGGGATGGGCCAAGTCGGCACTGGGGCTGGCCAACGAAATCTCTGCGTAACTAGTGACTTCGATGGAAATAGTTTCGGTGCCATGATTGATCAGACGCAGTTGACGTACTTCCGCGTTGTGTTCGGGCGATACCACCAGTTCGACGATGGACTCCAAATTTCCTTGACGGCGGCGAATTTCTCCCTTGTCAATCGAAAGCAGTGTCTCGTACTCGTCGGGTTGAATACAGGTGGGTTGATACGCGGTCGACCAGAATTTCCCGGTTTTGAGATCTCGCAAATAGAGAAATGTGCCCCATGAATCGCTGGTCGCGTCGGACCGCCAACGGGTTGCTTGAATCTCGCCCAGTTTGCAATAACCTCCACCACAATGTGTCATCATCGAATTGAATTTTCCATTCGATAACATCAAAGTTCTTGGCGCGGTGGACAAGTGTCCCTGAATGCGTCGGCTGACAAAATGGATATCCGATTTGGCGAAATGAATTTCGCCGACCTCATCAACATGCGGAGGCCGGGTTTCCACGACGTTGGGTACTCGTTCCTGGAGCATCAATTCGTTGGCCCGGATTATTGGGTTCGCATGAAACCAGTCTTGAACGATATTGTTTTCTAAACAATTGACAATGCTCAGCAAGGTCATGGCCTGATGATGCGCCATATAGCTTCGAACAACTTTTGATGTTTCCGGTTTTCGTAACCGACTGCGCGTGAAATCAATCGCATCATAAAATCCCCAGTTGCCAAAAGCGTCGGCGGCTAACCTTCTCAGATTGGCCGTGGCTCGGATTTGATCCCAGGGTAATGCTAAAGCCGTTGAATAGGGAGAAACCACCAAGGATTTCGACAAACCTCGTTTTAGTCCCAAACCTGGCACACCAAATGATTTGTACTGATAGTCTGAATTGGCAGAAATCGCGCTGTACGCCGATTCACTGATACCCCACGGAACGTTTTGTTGTTGACCATATTCGATCTGACGAGCGATCGCCGTTTTGCAACTGACCTCGATCATTGATCCGACATAGGTTCGCTGAAAAATCGAGGGCAACAAAAATTCGAACATCGTCCCGCCCCAGGAAAGCAACGTAAACTGCTGATGGATTTCAGTTGCTTGCCTGCCCAAATGAAACCAGTGTTCGGTCGCAACATCACCTTTGGCGATGGCAAGGTAACTCGCCAATCGGCATTCGCTGCACAGAAGATCATAGTGCCCTCGATCGAGCAAGCTGGTCTCAACGTTGTACCCAATTGAAAACAGTTTTCGCCGCGAACGATACAGGAAAGCAAAATCCATTTGATGAGCGGCTGCCTCACATGTTTCTTGCAAGACTCTCATCCGGTTCAACAGCAATTGAATCTTCGAACTGCTTTGCTCAACGTGACGCAGGAATTTTGACTTATTCAGGTTCTCTGTCGCAGTCATTCGCCCTACCGTGGTATTCAAAACCGCCAGCTCGCGGAGGCTGATTCCCGGAGTAACAATCGTGTTGAGTTCGGCAAACCAGGCATCATCCTTTGGGCAATCAGACCTTGCGCCTTCGTCCGTAATAGTCGCGAGCCATGGCAAACAAGTCTGGATATCGTTGGCGATTTGTTCGAACCGAAGCTGCACAATGCCGACGGATTCGGCGATCCGCAGCGCCGACTCTGGGTTGCCGAATGATAGTGGATCGTCCAGCCATTGCCTGAACTGAATGGCGGAATCCTGCAGGGCCAATTGAAAATCCAGGATTCCGCGAAACGTATTCACGGTTCGCGGCACGCTGACGCGCTGTCCAGAAATCAGGTTGGTAAGTTCATCCAGCTTGACTCTCGCTTTGGAGTTATTGGCTGGCGGTTTGTCGAATCCTCGAATTGTGGCGGCAATGACAGTTTCCAGCCAATCCAGCGACGATTGTACGCCCTCGACTTGCCGCGTTGAGACGAGCGGTTGCTGGATCAAATCATCAATACCCCGACTGAACGTCAAATAACAGGCCATCAGATTGCCACTGTCAACCGTGGAGATGTAACGCGGAGACAAAGTCGTTCGTTCCCGCGTGTCATACCAATTTAAGTGATGACCGTGGAGTTGTTCTAAAGCGAACCACGACTCTAAATTTCTTTCCCAACTGTCGACCAACGACTGGACACCGGCAAACCCCAATCGCCGCGCTGCCAAGCCTGAAACCAAAAACATCCCCTCGTTGGTTGGCGAAATTCGAAACGCGGTTTTGACTCTCGGATACTCTTGAACATTGTCAGGTGGCAACCAATTGCCTTCGCGATTGACATATCTTTCAAAATAGGCCCACGTTGCGGAGGCAACCATGGAAAGGTAACGGGCATCAGGTTCGTCTCGCGGAGTTTGCTTCGTCGGTACGGGTCGCGAGATAAGTTTTCCAACGATCGGCGCAACCAGCCAAAGACTTATCCACGGTATTGCTGCCCAACGAACCGTTAGCGGGAAGCCGAAAAACACACCGATGCCGACGGCCGTACAGATCAGAAGTTGACGGTTGGTTGCTTGATGATTATGACTCAATCGCTTATCGGACGCCGCCGATGCTTCCCATTCCAGCAAATTTGTTTTCGAAACTGCCAGACGATACAGAGTCCTGAAAACCGCGTCGGTCATCAGCCAAGCTTTATGAGGCAAAAAAATTGCAGAATAGAGGATGCGTTCACCTTGACTGAATAAATCGGAAAGATAACTGCGTAGCTGCGCTTCAATTTGTTTGTGGGGGGACAAAACCAGCAGGCCCGTAATGGTTTGCAGGAACAAGGGAAAACACAAAACCAATGCGGCGCTTACGGAAGCCCCAAAGCTCCAACCAGGAATCAGGTACCAGCTCATTAACAGAAATGCCAAGAGGGTCGGAGCCACCAAACTGCGACGCAAATTATCCAGAATCTTCCAACGCGAAAGCACCGAAAGCCGGTTAGGACGAATCCCTGTGGTTGACGGTACCCGATTAAAGAGCCAAGCAGCAATTTGCCAGTCCCCGCGAACCCAGCGATGGTTTCTGTTGACATCCGCGTCGTATCGCGACGGGAATCCGTCAAAAATCTCAATGTCGCTTGCGAGTGCAACTCGGCAATGACAGCCTTCGATTAAGTCATGGGACAAAATTCTATTTTCAGGAAATACCATCTCCAGACTGGATTCAAACATGCGCAAATCAAAGATCCCCTTGCCGGTAAAACTTCCTTCACGAAACAGGTCTTGATACAAATCCGAAGTAGCACTGGTATACGGATCAACGCCGGGATGATTCGCATGAATTTTGTGATATCGAGTCGGTGGAGCACCCCCCAAATGAATACTGATTCGAGGTTGAAGTATGGAATAACCGCGTTGTAAAATCTTTCCCTTGCTGGAAAAACGAAGCGACCGATTCAAAGGGTGGGCCAGCGTTCCAATTAATTTTCGGGCCGCCCCACGTGGCAATATCGAATCGGCATCCAGGGTGATGATCAAAGGAGTTTTGTGGGGGTCACGAAATGCATCCAGTCGATCCAGGTCCCCCACCTGTGTGACAAATGTCCCCTCAACGTTTCGCGTCAGCAATTTGCCAAACTCCATGAGTTTCCCACGCTTACGTTCCCAGCCCATCCATTTTTGTTCCGCTTCATTCCACAGACGTTGGCGATGAAACAGAAAGAAAGGCTCTCGATAATGCATCTTATGATACCGAACATTTAGCCGGCGGATTTGCTCGATCGCAGAATTCAGCAGCAACTGATCTGCAGAGCAACCTTGCACATTTGAATCCAACCAATCCGTCAGCAGTGCAAAACAGACTTCGCTTTCCATATTCGCCAGGTAATGATTTTCCAATTTTGCAACCAGAGACGCGACGTCGTCGTGACTACTTAACATCGCTGGCACAACCAAAAAGGTCGGTAGAGACTCCGGCACGCCCTCAATCAATTCGAGTTTGGGCAGTAAATCGACGGGTAGGCACCGCGTCAACAGTGTATTGACAAGTGACACCGCGATTTCACTCGCCGGAATGACCGCCATTGCGACCAACACCAGCGCGACTCCAACACTGGTCGTCGTCGCAAAAAAAATCCAGCCCAGGGAGGTCAGAAGCAATATTTCGACAAAAAACAGGGGAAAAAAATAGCTCTGGGCGGGATGCCGACGAAGCCAAGTTGAAATTCGAGTCCGCCAACGCGGAGTGAAACGAATCGCTTGTTCCAGTTCAGCGCGTCCAGCGTCCACTAGCCAATAACCAATATGCCGTCGGAAATCAATTGACTCCACAGAATCGCTGAATCCTCGCTCGCAAAACGTCAGTGCCCGCATCGCGATCTGTCTCTCTGATTCGTCAGCTCCGCGGGCAAGTTCTTCGATGGCATTTCGATAGCGATTGCGACTGGCGAAATCCATTTGGGCATACGTGTCCAAGGGGTCACGCCGCAAAATCTGTTCGGTTGAATTAATCTTTTCAAATAGCGTGGACCAATCCAGCGAAGAAAGGAGTCGCATGCTGGTAATGATGTTTCCGATAGAGACTTGACTGGCTGCCGAACGATGCTGTTCCATTCGCTTGATTTCAGTCAAGCAAAGTTGACGCGATTCCAGATACAACTCCAGCGCGGCGATCGCCGAGGGAACGCCGGCCTCTCGATCGCGAAGGGCCGTATCCAGCGCAATCAACGCAGCCGGATTATCCAGCGAAGATAAATCGGAATCAGGCAATTGACCTGTGCGATCCAACGAAACCAGAATTTGATCAACGGTCTGACGAGCAACATCTTCGAGAATGAATTGTTCACATAACAAACTCAGTCGTTCAATCAAAACCAGTCGGAGCATGATTGCGAAAGCCCATGTCTCGCCGATCGTTAACTCGGTTTTCGTATGAAAATGGGTCAAGAAACGTAAAATCAAGGCTTCGTCCAGCGCGCAATCGCAATGCAACAGAAGTTCATCGGCCAGTGCGTGCACGCGGGCTTTACCCGTCGCAAGTTTGGGCAATTGTCTAAAAAACTGCGGGGGCAGATGCTCACGTATGTCGTGGATTTGCTCACTGACGACGTAGTAGTTATCCAGCAACCATTCAATGAACGGCGAATACCACTGCTGGGCCGTCGACCAACGAACGGCGACTTTATGAGCCTCTTTGATTTTTTTGACCTGCCGTTCAAAGCAAATCAATGCCATGGAACGCTTCTTAAGCGCGTTCTTGACCACTTGCAAGCGCGTGCCTAATTCACAGGCGTGCGCATCAAGCTGCAAATTTCCGTAAGTAGAATCGTTGGACTCGATTGCTGTCTCCCGTTCGAGCGACAACTTCGCTGTTTCAATATCCATCGAATCCGATCCATGATAAAAGCAATTCCACGTTAATTCTTCGCCGACGCTTGTTGGGAAAAGCCTTGAATGGCTGAATTTTGCAGTCGATTCAGTTTCTCTTGTACGAACGTGGCCATCGAGTATTGAGACCTCTGATCGACGACCAATGTTTCTTCACCCTTGATGATTGTGACATCAATGACACCGCGTTTTATTTGACGGCGACGTTGAAGTTTGGATAGCTGTGGCATGAAAACACCTTTGATTTGCTTTCCATTCCATCAACCTCCGATGTCGATGAAATTTAATGAGTTTCGCGTTCCATCCATGAAAGCAGACAACGCAGTCCCGACGTTTTGTTAAATGAAATGTCAAACGTCTTCTTAAATCTCGATTCACGTCTCAATCACAGGCGATTCACATCTCATTCACAGACAGAGATAAAGCAAAATCAATGCCAAGCTGTCGGCTATTATCGCGAACCGACGTTTCGTTTCGAGATCGACACGATTATGGTTGCATCGTGTATTTACTGAGTGCCAACTTGATTGCCAACCAATCAACGTGGCAGATGGCGAATCAGTACTAATTTTCAAAAGGTCAGGTGGAGTCCTTTTTACCGTCCAACCAGCCTCTCTCGCAGACTTCAGAACGCAGGTTATTCAGCATTTTCGCCAGTTGCCGAACGTTTTTTTTCAATGAACCGTCGTCACCCTGCGCGCAATCAAGTTCAATTTGATTGGCAAGTACGACGATTTCTTCGGCAAAAAATGTCGCCGCGAGGTTTTTTGATTTATGGATGAGCGAGCGCGTCAAAACGCGGTCTGGCTGATCCACGGCGATTTTCAACCGCCGCAACAAGGACGGAAGGTCTTCATATAAAATTTGGGCGAGTTCGATCAGCAGTTTTCGATCGCCAGCAAGATTTGCCAGGGCACTAACTTCATCGAATTGATTTTGATTTTTCATCAGCTATCGAGTTTTGAAATCTACATCAGCAATGAGTCGGTTTGCGCAAAAAAAATTCTACTGCAAATAACATGCCCCTTGGAAATTCCGAAATAAGGATGTTTTAGGAAGAAAACTATGCTTTAACGGAATCCGGGTAGTATCCAAACCTTCCGCAAGCAAAAAACCGCAATTTCTGCTAGAAATCACGGCTTTTAACAGCAACCATCAAATTGAATTGTGGAAATCTAACTTCTGCAAATCCAATCGATCGAAGGAGTTCTTTTGAAAAGGCAACTCCACGATTCGTACGGCAATTCTGCTTCAGCTAATCCCGGTTTCCAGCAACTTATTCGCTGTTTTTATCGCTCGAGGCAGCAGCGGCAAGTCGTTTCATCAAGGCATCTGCATCCGCCATCATGCTTTTGTTTTTGGCAAGTCCTGAGGTTATGAACTGATTTAGCTCACCACTGGTGTGCCGCTGAAAGACGGTTAACTTGCTATGCATCGCTGCATGTTTTGCCAATTGCATTCCCACATAGCACTCATCAAAATTCTTCCCACTGTCTTTGGTCATCATGGCCTGAGTATCGATCAAACACTGTTGAGCAAGTTCGGCTTGCATTTCAAGCATTGTCGAATCGCCGTCAGGCTGTCCGTTGATTTGGGGGTTTGAAGTAGTCGTTTGAGCCGGCTTGTTTTGAGCCGCCTTCGTTCGAACGCTCGAAGCAATTGTGCCCGCAGCAGTCAGTGGTTGCTGATTTGCCAACCAGGGTGCAATTTTGTTGAGTTCGGCGAGACAGTCTACGTGTCCTGAGTGTATTTTTTTTGCAAACGCGATCACGTCTTCGTGTTTCCCTTTTTCAGTCGCCAATGTTGCCAAAATTACGTCGGCTTGATTGTCTAGCGATAAACAGGCCTCGATCGCCTGTTGCATCGACGGTGTTGAATTCTGCACGGATTCAACGTCTTGTAACGATCCCTGGGCCGGAGGACTTACTCGTGCTTGTCCCGTCTGATTCGCGGCTCTTCCTCCGCTGGGCAACTGTGCTAGTGTCACGTTGGCCAATACCAATCCACAAACGGAACCCAACACTATTTCTCTTAACTTCATTTCACTCTCCTGATTAAAACATTGACTCATCTCTGCCGTCAGTCAAAACAATTGACTGCGCCTGATGAAACCAAGCCGCAAGTTTTGTGCCAGGCATCGTTAGCAATTCCGTAAACAACGATTGAAACAAAATTACCTACCAAAAATCATGGCAAGATAGAATTCCAGCTACTTCGTCGCGAGACGGAATCGCGTTGCGCGAGATGGTTGATCAGGAACCGCTTAGGTCAATCACAGAACAATGATCCACAGAAATCCGTAATAATTCGTCGGGCACAATATTTGCGGCGTCTACCTCTGACTCCGATTGCCTCGATTGCGTAAGACCATCTCGATAGATGGTTCAATGTTTCGACTAACGAACAATTTTTCTAGCGTCCGATTACTTAATGACAAAGGCAAAACATGCAAAAAACAATCATCGCGGAAGGTCACCAGGCCTTGGCGGCTGTCGTAGGAGTTTTCGGCACCCATCAGGAGGCTAGTCGGGTTGCTGCTGCGCTCGAAGGTGCTGGATTAAACCTGCAGCGAGTTTCCCGTCGCGACTCAACGGTCAGCGGGGAAATGCCAGACATCGTTTATGATGACACCACCTCAATCACAACTCAGCCGGTCATCAACGGTATATTGCAAGGAGGAGCGATCGGGGCCGGCTCGGGACTGTTGTTATTGGCCGTGCCGGGTCTAAACATACTGGCTCCCATCGCCGGTGCACTTGCCGGAATTTTTATCGGCGGTGTCGCGGGAATCGACGAAGCCAATCGCGGAATCGAGTTACCCAATCAAGTGGATTACCAGCGAATGTTGGCCGAAGGGCAATCGTTTGTCGTTATCGCCGGAGACGAAGCCACTCGAATCAAATACGGCAATCAATTGATGGAATTAGGCGCACTGGCGATTCACCAACACCCACCGGTGCTTGAAGCAATTCATCATACTTCCGTCCAGTAGAATTTTTTTTGGTCCGACGTTCTTCGCCGATGGGAAAATAGGGGGATGCACTATCGGCGTCCACCGGATACCGCGAATGCGGCAGCTCGGTTTCCAGGCCTGTCTATCGGGAAGCATACAGCGGCCCGAGATTGATTCGCTTACTCAATCAACCACAACAGAGCCAGGACTGCGAGCGAAAGGGGAGCCCACTTGGCATTGCCATGGGTCTTGATATTCTTCAAACTATCGCCAACGAACCAGGTAAAAGCAGCGCTCAGTTGCTTGGTATTGCCCGACTTTGCGATCCGTTTCGGGACTCTGCGGTTGGTAGCTTTTTTTTTCACTGCCAGATTCCTTTCCGACTGACGTGTGATTAGTTAAGTTCAAAAAGGAATCTGGCTTTTTTGTTGACCTGAATCCAGATCAATCAGCGAAAAAACCTCGGAAAATTTCGTTCACGGCGTTGGGCGGCGACACGATATAAAAAAGTACAAGCCACCAAAGCCAAACCTCCCCGAACAAGACTCGAACCTACGACATTCAGATTATCGAAAGTTGGCACCGTTGCGAGTCCAAGAAACCGCCTCCAGCGAGACCAACCTCGTTCCACCTTGCGACTACTCCTGACAGCAAAACAGATGTTGGGTCACGAAAACGCAGGTCAAAAAAAAAGCGTCGTAGAGCGGACGGACAAACATAACAGGAGACGCACGAAGGGGAAGGAAGCAAAGAGGAGGAGCAACAAGAAAGCATAGATGATGCCCCTGCCTACTTACTCAATCTACTGATGCTGACATCAACGTACCGCTAACTGGGCAAAAATAAACGACCAAGACTCAGGACGTTAGCTAGGTCAATCGACCATTCACGGATTAACGATTTTTAGAAATCAAGATAGAACGACTCTCCGGACAAACCGCCATAAGTCTCTGACACGACATGGCCCCGACAGCGCAATTGAAAATGGGGTCTCAGTACAATTGCATAACGTGACTCCGACGGCGTCAGCGGGGTGGGGAGTCGGTTCCGTTTCCGGTCGCCTTGGTCGGTCGCCACACATCGCACCGTGGCACTCCACGTCACGCTTGGCCGTCACAACAGCGTCAACACAGCGTCACACCCTACGCTTGCACCACGTAGCCCTACGCTGTACCACGTACCACAAGTGCCACAACACCACGCCCTACGCCCTACTCCCTACGCTGCACACGCCACCACAGCCCACACATAGCTCAACACCAACCCTATAGCTCAAATAGGACAGCACACACCACACGCTACGAATACCCCTATGCGCATAATTGGTGGCACTAAGCAGGGGCTAATTGGGGTATACCCTACATGGGGGCATCAGATGGTAAAATAGGTAAGGTTTGTACGGAATTCCGACAAAAATACCCCATCTTAACATTACGACGATTCGTCGACCATTTCGGCCAATAGGTCGCGGATCTGCTGAATTGACTGCTTCTCTCGACGGACAACAGCGGTCTCATCGGTGGCCGCCTGAGTCGCTTTGGCTGCGATCTCGCAGTATTTGGAGTAGGCTCGAATCGAAGTCTCCAGCCAGCCGAGCGCGGCCTACGGGGACTGCGGATCGTCGAGGAGAAGTCCAGCGGTGCGACGGTCGTCCCCATCTTGATCGCGCAGGAGTGTTAGCGCCATCCTATCGATTCGTCTGACACCAGCCTGATCAATTTCCGGTGAGTGGAGTGGTTGACCAAAAGTCATAGAAGCGTTTTCGGCAGGCAGTCAGATCAGTGGTTGACCTTGTCGCTGCCTACGCGAGCTCACCCATGACAACAGAGAACCCAAGACTCGGGCCCCATCGGTGGCCAAGCAGTCTAGCAATTGGTTAGCGAAGGCGTCGTTTGCCTGCGTTCGCATGATCGAAGCCCCCCTGCATGATGCGATAAACAAATTGTGTTCCCTATTGCGGCCATTCGCCCAGGAGTCGCCAAGCGAAGCCGGCTCGGAAGAACCTTTCTGGGAATATTGGGAGCGCTCGCTGGCCCTACTCGGCCGCCCGGATCATTGCCAGGATACAAGCCCGAATGGCTTCCGGCAGCTTGGGCCACGCTTCAACCACCGCCGCCAAATCGGGGGCAAAATCGGCTCTGTGCGCGTTCAGTGCGCCGCATTCTGCGCCGCTTTGGTCGGAACCCCCCGTTTCTCCCGCGTTTTCCATGCTCGTTCGATTCCCATGCACTTCCGCCATTTGGCCAGACCGCATTTTATTGAACATCTATATTTGGAAAGCTGCAGTGAACGCCAGATGATGATTCGTTTCACGGCATGCCTCTTTGCGGCGTCGCTTTCAGCGTTCTTGGAGCGACCCGCCGTCGCACTACAACTGGAAAGGACCAACCCGGCTAGCGAAGCCAAGGCTCAATCAATCGACGAACTTTTGTTATTCTTTCCATCGAAGCACCCCGTCGGCGATTGGACACCCAAGGACCTGCGATTCGAAGACGTCTATTTTTCCGCTGAAGACGAGACGAAATTGCACGGTTGGTATTGTCCCTGTGACAAACCACGCGCAGTACTTCTGTTCGCCCATGGAAACGCTGGACACGTTGCGTCGCGAGCTACTTGGCTTCATTATCTACAAAGCAAAGCAAATGTTTCCGTGTTCATTTTCGACTATCGAGGCTACGGAAGAAGCGAAGGCACGCCAACGATTGAGGG